>JAFQRA010000023.1 GCA_017410325.1 Clostridia bacterium
AAATAATAATTTCTTCCGTAGGGAGCGACGCCCCGTCGCGCCATTTTGAAATATTATATCAATTTTACGGCGAGCGGTAGTACCTTGTTTCACCTAAAACTTCACAGTAGGGGCGGCGATCAGCCGCCAGCAAACTGAGCGTTATCAACACGGGCGGATAATATCCGCCCCTACAAAAAGTCAACTTTAAGATGAAACAAGGTAGTATGGGACGGCGTCGACGTCCCGTGATTACCGATATATCAATGTGAAATGATAACGAAGGGAACGCTCTTGAGCGTTCCGTCAGGTTTAAGTTTTTAAGGATTGAATAAAGACGTAAGACCATATAAAAAGGAACTGCCCAAACGGACAGTTCCTTTTGTTGTTAATCACATTATTTTACGCTCGTTGCAGGCGCTTTTTCTGTTTTGCCTTTGGTTACTCTCTTGTTATGTATAGCAATCAATCCCGTTGATACGCCGAAGAACACACCGGAAAGAATAATTACAACGGCAACAAGCATAAGCGTACCTATAAGAGAATCGTACGGCTTATCCTTGAACAGCATTTCCCACATCTGCTGACCGTTGAGGAAGGGGTAGGGGTAAAAGCCGTCAATTGCACCGAGGATGATGCACATTATAAAATAGAGTATCGGGAAAATAAGATTTATGAGGGAGTTCTTAACCTTGGGAAGAATCTTGTTTTCAACCGGGAAAAACCACAGCGCAGTAAATACAACGGGTACTATAAGATGGTTCCAGACGTTGATTATATTTGAAAACCATATTCCCTTTTCCATCGGGAAGGACTGGCTGAAGGGAAGAAGCACGGTGAAATAAATAATACCCGTAACGCAGATGTAAAGGGTAATTGCGCCTCTTAAAAGCTCGTTGTGTGTGAATTTGTAAAGCGGCTTTACACCGAGGTTGCCGAGCGCAAAAAGAATCAGGAAAATGTCAACGAATATGTTCGATTCGTTCGTAAACATTCTCAGGAATGCTGCTCCGCTGACACCGTTTGTAATAATTTTGTTTTCAAGCAGGTAATCCATACGGGGGCGTAAAATTGCCTCGTAGCTGAAAATGTGGTGCGCCATAAGCAGTAAGCCCAGAACACCGAAGATAAGTAAAAATACGGAAACGGGCTTGCTTTCAAGTTTGCTGTTTTTCATTGTGACCTCCGTTAATTTTTCAGACTTTGTACCGGTGCGGGAATTCTGCCGCCACGGGAAATGAACTTTGCAGGTGAAATTTTGCTGATATCCATAACAGGGCCGCCGCCGAGAAGGCCGCCGAAATCGAGCTCATCGCCGACGGTTTTGCCGATGGCGGGAATAACTCGTACGGCAGTAGTCTTGCTGTTAATCATACCGATTGCGGCTTCGTCTGCAATTATTGCGGCGATAACCTCAGCCGGGGTATCACCCGGAATGTTAATCATATCAAGGCCGACGGAGCAGACAGCAGTCATTGCTTCAAGGCGCTCTATGCTCAGCGCACCGCTTCTTGCGGCGTCAATCATACCTGCGTCTTCGGTAACGGGAATGAATGCGCCGGAAAGACCGCCGACGTGGGACGATGCCATTATGCCGCCCTTTTTGACCGCGTCGTTAAGCAGTGCAAGCGCGGCGGTTGTGCCGTGACAGCCGCATTGCTCCAGACCCATTTCTTCAAGAATATGCGCAACCGAATCGCCTATAGCGGGTGTCGGTGCAAGGGAAAGGTCAACGATGCCGAAGGGCACACCGAGCCTGCGTGAGGCCTCCTTGGCAACGAGCTGACCTACACGGGTAATTTTAAAAGCGGTTTTCTTAACAACGTCGGCAACGTCGGTCAGGTTGCCGTCGGGAATTTTTTTGAGCGCGTTGCTTACAACACCGGGGCCCGAAACGCCGACGTTGATTACACAGTCGGGCTCGCCTGCGCCGTGGAATGCGCCTGCCATAAAGGGGTTATCCTCGGGTGCGTTGCAGAAAACAACGAGCTTTGCGGGGCCGATACAGCCCTTGTCTGCCGTAGCCTTTGCTGCCTCAACAACCGTTTCGCCCATAAGTGCAACGGCATCCATATTGATGCCGGCCTTTGTTGAGCCTATGTTTACGCTTGAGCAGATGTGCTCTGTAATTGCAAGTGCTTCGGGAATACTGCGTATGAGTGCCTCATCGCCTGCGGCAAAGCCCTTCTGTACGAGTGCGGAATAGCCGCCGATAAAGTTTACGCCTACAGTCTGTGCCGCTTTTTCAAGCGTTTTTGCATACTCAACGGGGTTGCCGCCCGAGCAGGCGGAAACCATAGCAATCGGCGTAACGGAAATACGCTTGTTTATAATCGGAATACCGTATTCCTTTTCTATCTTCTCACCCGTGCTGACAAGGTGCTCAGCCTTGCGGGCGATTTTGTCATAAACCTTGTCGCAGCTTCTTTTAATGTCGCTGTCACAGCAGTCGAGCAGGGAAATTCCCATAGTAATCGTGCGTATGTCGAGGTGCTCCTCCTCAATCATCGCAATGGTTTCGAGTATATCGCCTGTGTTCATCATAGTCGGATTCCGCCTTTTCAGATTCTGTGCATGGAGTTGAAAATATCCTCGTGCATAACGTGGATTTTCAGGTTTCTCTCTTCGCCGTATGCCTTGAGCTTGTCGGAAAACTCCGTATATTCAAGCTTCATTGCGGCCGTGTCCACAAGCATAATCATACAGAACATATCCTGCAGAATTGTCTGCGAAACGTCAACAACGTTAACGTCGTGCTCAGCGCAGAATGTTGAAACCTTTGCAAGAATACCAACCGTGTCCTTGCCAACAACAGTAATAACCGCTCTCATAATATCTGCCTTTCGTAATAGAGATAATTTAACTTAATAAGTTTATCACAAAATTATAATTAAAACAAGACTTTAAAGGTGATTGGATATAAAAAGAACGCATAGCACCTATACCGCTATGTGCGTATTAGTCTATCTAAAACTGAATTGTTTTCAGTTCGGGATTGTAATTTGTGTTCTGGGCTATGATACGGGTTTTCTCGGAGCCTTTACAATGATAAGCGTTTAACCATTTAATAAATCCGTCAGTTTCAGCAACAACATAATGCTGACCTTTGATGATTGTGCTGTAATCGCTTTCTTTTGTAGCAGAAAGCCACTCCAGAAATTCCTGCCCGATTTCTTCGATTTTAGGTGCAATTTCAGCAGGGACAGCAATAATATCAGCATCATCAAAAACATCATCAAAAACAATGTTTACATTTACCATTTATCGTACCTCCTATGAAATAATCCTGTCACATATATTGAAGAATTACAATCGGTTGAGGATATACCACCCATAATTATTCATCAGCAAAGCGGATTAAATATTCATTATTTATTTAAAAAGCCGATCTGAAGAAATTGATAATGAATAATACAAACAAAAATCCGCCCACTTATGTGAACGGATTTTTGTTTGGCCCGCCCGAAGGGATTCGAACCCCCGTCCTTCAGAATCGGAATCTGCTGCGATATCCAGCTTCGCTACGGGCGGAAAACATTACTATTATAAACGCTGTGCAAAGAAAATTCAAGGGATTTTTGTAATAACTTCACAGTATTATGGGTACGTGTTCATTTTATAATTTTTTATAGCCGAAAATATGTTATAATGTTTGTAACAAAATCGCAAATCGGCAGTCTTACTTATAAAGGCGAAGGTGGTGATGATGAGTATGGATTATGAAAAGCTGTATAATTCTTACTACTTAAGAGTTTATTCGTATGTTGTTACACTTGTGAAAAATCATGAAACAGCGGAAGAAATAACGCAAAACACTTTTTACAAAGCAATGTCAACAAAAGCTGAATTCCGCGGCAGATCAAATGAATTCACGTGGCTTTGCAGTATTGCAAAAAATTTGTGCAGTGATGAATTCAAAAAGCATAAGCATACTGCGGACATAAGTGAGCTTGACGAAGCTGTTTCACCGCAGAACGTAGAAAGCAGTGTTGAGAATTCCGATACGGCTTATTACATACATCTGATATTGCACGGCTTGGAGGAACCGTATAAAGAGGTGTTTCAGCTTCGTGTGTTCGGTGAATTGTCCTTTGCGCAGATTGCAGCCATATTTGGGAAAACCGAATCGTGGGCAAGAGTTACTTATCATCGGGCAAAGCTAAAAATTCAAGAAAGGATGACGGAGAATAATGGACAAAAAATGTGATATTATTCAGGATTTGTTACCGCTGTATGTGGATGAGGTTTGCAGCCAAGCCAGTAAGGAAATGGTAAACGAACATTTGCAGATGTGTTCACAGTGCAATAATATCTGTCAACAGCTTCGTTTGGATACAAATGAAGAAATCTTGAATGAAGAAAAAACGGGAATAGTAGAAAGGTACAGACGCAAACTGAAAGGCAAGAGAATACGGGCGGTTCTGTTGGCTGTAATTATTACTCTTGCAGCGGTTTTTCTTTGCTCTAACATCAGGCCCGTGGTTATCGATTTGGGGATTTCGGAAATTTATTCCGAACAGGAAATGAACGATGCAATAGATTTGATAAAAGAAGAATTCAATTCCTGGCACGGCTGCAAGCTGTATTCCATAAGCTATGCCGGTGATGATTACAGCCGAAAAGAACTGGAGTATTGCAACACATTGGCACCGGACGGAATAACTTATGCAGAAGCAATCGTGTTCAGAATGAGCTTTCGGTCTCCCATATTCGGCGGAGGTGGTTTTAACTCCAATTTCAGATATGATTGGAGCTGGTATCTCGCCCGAACCGAAAACGGAGAATGGGTCGTTTTGACTTGGGGAGTACCGTGATTTGAAACAGAAAGAGTACTTGCTTGAAGCAGGTACTCTTTAATGTTGCCTTTCAATATCAACCGTTGCTGTCAATAAAACTACGCTTGATATCTTTAAACTGTCTGTTTTGTTTTGTATAATGAAAACAACAAAACATTGATAAAAGGAGTGTGCCGAAAATGAAAACTAATATCGGAGAACGGATTGCGTATTACAGACGGCTCAGCGCAATGACACAGGAGGAGCTTGCCGAGCGGTTAAGAGTTTCTGCGCAGGCGGTTTCAAAGTGGGAGCAGAAAATAAACCTGCCCGATATTATGCTTCTGCCCGAAATTGCGGATGTATTCAACGTGAATATAGATGAGCTGTTCGGGAGAAAAGTGAATACCGAGCCCGTGTTTGAGCTTGTTGAAGCAGCTCCGTGGGAGGATGACAGAAAAATCCGATTCGCAGTTTACCACGGAAAAAAGCTTGTGCGGCAGTCGGGCTATGAGCTTCATAGCGGATTGAACACGGTAAACATTCATTTCGACTACGGAAACGAGTATAAAATACACGGCATTTGCAAGCTGCATTTACAATGAAATATCTGCGCGAGGTGTAAAGGCGTTTGCATTTACACCTCTTTTATCAGCACTGCAGTAAATACTTCCATATCAAATTCCAACCGGTCGGCAGTTTCTTGTTTTTCGCCGAGGCGGTTTTTGTCGAGCAGGTATATTTCGTATGTGCTTTCTTTACCGAAATCGACGGATATTCTTTTGCTTTCGGTGCTGTCGTTTTCGCTGTAGTGGACAATGATTGCTGTGACTTTTCCCGATTTATCAACGCCGCACAGGGAATATATATTGTTGATTGTGTTTTCCGCTTTGATTTCTTTTTCACAGTCGTAAAGCATACCGTACCAATAAAACGGATAGTAGCCGGGCAGCTTTTCATAGGTGTAGTAATCAAACACGCCGTTGAAGCAGGAGGGTCGGGTGTCGTAGTACATAAGCATATCTATCGGTGCCTGTTGAGATTCGCAGATGCACGCCATGGTAAAGGTTGCTCCCTTTACACCGTGGATTGCCTTTAGCGAATATACATAGTCGTCTTCCCAGCCTCTGACGTAGTTCCACTCGTTGAGTATGCTCTCCGCTTTGCCGTAGCCGTACCTGTCAAGCAGGGCTTTCATACGCTCTGCCTTGGCTGTCATGTGACACGGCTCGGTGCAGTAAATGTGCCAGGAGAAGAAATCAATCGGCACGTTCCTTTTCTGCATTTCGCAGAGAAAGGCTTCTGCCCACTCTTCGTTATAGGCTATTGCAGGGCCGCCGATTTTAAGGCGGGGGAAGCATTTCTTCAGGTGCTTTGCGGTGATTTCATACAAATCGAAAAACTGTGCCCTCGTACCGCCCCAGGTGCGTTTGTTGGGTGAATCGTCGGGGTCGAGGTCGGGCTCGTTCCAGATTTCCCAGTACGGCATATTGAGTTCATATCCGTTTGCCCAGCCCTCGTTGTAGTGGCGGATTATGTGCTCGCAGATTACTGCCCATTTTTTGAAATCCTTGGGAGGAAGCGTGCCGTGCTTTTTAATCTGGTGCTCTATCGTCTGACCCAGGCGGAAAAAGGTCTGAGTGCCTGCATTGAGGCAGACCAGAATGCTTTCGTCCGTGCAGGGGAAATCGTAGGAATTCGGGTCGTACGGGTCAGCGTCAAAATTCGGGAAAATATAAGTGATGTCGTGGCTGTACGGCCCGCCGTAAATGCCGCACACGGCAGAATCGTGGTTTCGGCTGTAGGGAATTCCGGCCGCCTTGTAGTCGGCGAAATTACTGCGGTATTGGTCGTTTGCGTGCCGCTTGTGCCACGGGCCGCCGTTTGTGGCGTTGAGAAGCTTGAATTTTTTGCCTTCTTTGTTGAGGTCGAATTTTAAGGTTTCCATTTTTAAACCTCTTTTCTGCTTTATTTGACTCTATTTTATTGTTTTTTAAAATTAAAATCAAGCATAAATTTCCGCCGTGCTTGCTCTTTTTTGCCGCTTGTGTTATTATAATTTTAATATCCTGCTGAAAGGAAAACGCTATGAAAAACGAAACGAGCCTTGTGTTTACGGGCGATATAGGCTTTGACAGATTTATGTACGGCAAATGGAACGACGAGGAGCTTATTTCAGGCGAAGTTCTGGAATTTATGCGCGGCGCAGATCACGTCGTTGCCAATGTTGAGGGGCCGGTTGCGCCGGGTGAACAAAACTCAACGACCGCCGGTGCAAAGCAGCTGCTTCACACGATTGACCCTGAGGCGGTAAGGGTACTCAACAACTGTCACGCCGATATATGGAATATCTGCAATAACCACATTATGGACGAAGGCGAGTACGGTATTAAAAGCACTCTTGAAATTGCAAGGGAAAACGGTGTGCAGACTATCGGCGCAGGTATGAATATTTTTGAGGCGCGTAAGCCCGTGATTTTAGACGAGGCAGGCGGAATAGGTCTGTTCGGCGTCGGGTATCAGCGCGCGTGCCGTAAGGCGGACGAAAACAAGGCGGGCTGTTACAGCTGGAGCGACCTTGACGAAATCCGCAACACGATAAATGAGATTAAAAAGACCTGCCGCTGGTGCGTTGTCGTTGCACACGCAGGCGAGGAATTTACGCCTCTGCCCTCGCCGTATACGAGGGAGAGATATCACCTGTACCTTGAAATGGGTGCGGATATAGTTGTGGCGCATCATCCGCACGTGCCGATGAACTATGAGACGGTAGGGGATAAGGTGATTTTCTATTCGCTGGGCAATTTTATTTTTGATACGCCGTATCAGCGTTCACAGTTCAATACCGAGTTCGGCCTGCTTGTTAAAATCAATTTTACCGAAAACGCTTTTTCGTGGGAGCCTATGGGGCTGGAAATTGTACGCGGAGAAGAAAAAATCGTAAAAGCGCCTTTGCCCAGGATTTTTACCGATGTGCAGGAGGAGGAATATAAGCTTCTTTCACCGCTTTCGGCTAAAATGCACATTGCGGCAACGAAAAGGCAGATGGCCTTTCTAAACCCCGAACGCTTTAAGAATGCCACCGAGGAGGAGTGGGCAGAGCACTTTGCCGAGCCGCTCAGAACGGGCAGAGTGCCCGGCGAAACGCTGGATTTCTTTATTCTCGTTCCCCTTGCCGAAAAGGAAAAGCAAAAGGCGTGGGAAAAGAGCAAGCTGGAGGACGTTAAGCAGTATATTCTGGAGCAGATGTAAAATTTTAACTTTTTTGTAGTTTATTTGTTACTTATTTTTAATAAATTCATTAGCATAATAATATTAACTCAACATGTGCTGAGGAGATTATTATATGAAAATAAGAACAAAGGCTTTGAGCTACGAAAAGGTTATGGCTTTGCCCCGAGGCGAACGCTTCAAGCCGCAAAAGCCGAATATATTTCTTTCAAGCGTTATCCGCCTTGCGGCAATACCCGATTTGCTTGCAACGAAGTTCACGTATACTACGGAGCGTATGGAGGAAACACAGGGTAAGCCCTGCCTTATCCTGATGAATCATTCGAGCTTTATTGATTTGAAAATTGCGTCGAAAATATTTTACCCCAAGCCTTACGGTATAGTCTGTACTTCGGACGGCTTTGTGGGAAAGAAATGGCTTATGAGTATGATAGGTTGTATTCCCACGCGCAAATTCGTCAGCGATTTTATGCTTATAGAGGATATAAAATATATGCTCGAAGAAAAAAAGACAAGCGTGCTGATGTACCCCGAAGCCAGCTATTCCTTTGACGGTACGGCTACCGCCCTGCCGAGGAAAATGGGCGTGCTTTTAAAAAAGCTCGGTGTACCCGTTGTTACGGTAATCACCAAGGGCGCTTTTGCCCGCGACCCTCTTTACAATATGCTTCAAAAGCGCAAGGTAAGGGTTAGTGCTCACGTCAAATGCCTGCTGACACCGCAGGAGATAAAGGAAAAATCCACCAAGGAGCTTGACGAGCTTCTGGACAGGGAGTTCAGCTTTGATAATTTTGCGTGGCAGAAATCAAGCGGCGTTGAGGTTGATGAGCCCTTCCGTGCCGACGGACTTCACAGAATACTGTACAAGTGCTGTGAGTGCGGCAGTGAGGGTAATACGGAAGGTAAAGGTGTACACCTTTACTGCGGTAACTGCGGCAAAAAGTGGGAGCTTACACCGCTCGGCGAGCTTGAAGCGGTTGACGGAAAAACACGGTTTTCACATATTCCCGATTGGTATGCGTGGGAAAGGGACTGTGTGCGTGAGGAGCTCGAAAACGGCACCTACAGGCTTGAAGCCGACGTTATAATAAGAATGATGGTGGATTACAAAGCGGTTTACAGCGTCGGTACGGGCAAGCTGATTCATACCGTTGAGGGCTTTAGGCTGACGGGCTGTGACGGAAAGCTCGACTACACGCAGTCTCCCCTTGCCGGCTACGGACTGTATGCCGACTATTTCTGGTACGAGCTGGGCGATGTAATATGCATAGGCGACAACGATGTGCTTTATTACTGCTTTCCGCAGGACAATACGCCCGTTGCCAAAACAAGAATGGCGGCAGAGGAGCTTTACAAGCTTACAAAGCAAAAACGGAAAAAGAAATAAAGATAAAAAAGACGAAGCAAGAACGACTCCTGCTTCGTCTTTATGTTTATCTGCAAAGCTCAAATTTGTCCGTTTCCTTCAAATCAAGCAGAGTTATTACATCCTCAAAATTTTGCTTGACATCTGCCAGGACAGCCTGCTTGTGCGAGTCACTGCCGAGGTAGAATTTGCAGCCGCAGTCCTTGGCAACGTGATAGGGGTGAAGTAAAATTTCTTTTTCTTCGTTGCTCATATTAAGCGTTTTCATATTCAGCTCAATTCCGACACCCTTTGCCGCACAGTCGGAGAAAAAGGCGTACATCCTTTTTTCGTCAAGCAACTTTATAACCCGGGGTGTGCGCTCCTTGAGAATGTGTCCGCAGGTCAGGTGCGCTATGCCCGTTTTGTGCCACGGCAGGTCTTTTTTCAGCAGTGCTTCGTTGCGTTCAAACCACAGGTCTGCCGCTTCCTCAGGCGTTTGAATTTTCGTCCTCACCGTGTTGCCGTCAAGGTGCATATGTGTTGTTGCAACGGTTATGAAGTCAAATTTCGGGAGCCTTTCGGGGCTGATGCCGAAAACAAAATTGTAGTCCATATCCGCTTCCGCGCCGAAAAGAAACTGCGTGTTTTCACCTTGCGGCAAGGGCAGAACGGAGCACACGGGCTCAAAATAGTGCTTGTCAAGCCATTTGGCCTCGCTTTTTACCGTTTCGTCCCAGAAATGGTTGGTAAGGCAGATTTTTTTGTATCCGTTTTCTTCGGCATAGCGAAGCAGTGCTTCGGGCGTCTGCTTTTCGTCCTTGCAGCAGCTTGAAACCGTGGAATGGATATGAAAATCGTGGTCGGCAGCAAATCGCATAATATCAGCTCACTTTTTTATTTCGTTCTCAGTCCCTTGGGATAGTGGTTTTTTGCCGTACCGTTTGACACCTTCGCACCGCCTACGGCACAGCCGTCAACCGTAACGACAGCCCAGCCGTTTTCACAGTCAACGCTTATTTCTTCGCCGTGGAGATATTTCTTTATTTCCTCGCTGTCAGCGGTCAGTTCAATCTTACGCTTGAATTTATCGCCCATAGCCATAAAAAACTGGTGATGGGGGAGAATATAGTTTTTCTTGATTTCGCCTATCGTCACGCCGCAGCAAAACGCCGTACCCTTGGGCACGTCAAAATCGGGCGTAAAGTAAACGGGGGTGCCGTTGTACATTCTGACGTGGCTTTTGTTGAAGTGCGTGAGCACACTGTCCAGAAAATCGAAAACAGCTTTGTCTTGCTTTTCGGGCTTTGTCGGTGCGGATTTGGCGTTTCCCTCGGGTGCGGTGTTGCGCAGAACAGCCATAAACTGTCCCTCGCCCTTGGATTTATGGGGGTAAAAACGCCTTGCAAAATGTATATTGTCACATCTGCAGCCGTCAAATTTTATGCCTTGTGCCGTAGCACTTCTGACCTCCTGCTTAACGGGTACTATTTCAAAATCGGGGTGGCCGGCTAAAAACGCATCCACCGTCATTTCGTTTTCTTCGAGTGAATAGGTACAGGTGGCGTATACTATATACCCGCCGTTTTTGACACAGACTGCCGCATTTTCAAGTATTTCCGCCTGCCTTTGGGCGCACATTTTTACGTTGTCTTCGCTCCACTCGTCAATTGCAATATCGTCCTTGCGGAACATACCCTCGCCCGAGCACGGTGCGTCAACCATAACAAGGTCAAATGCTTTAGGGAAAGTCTTTGCAAGCTTTTTCGTGTCCATACAGGTTGTGACCGTGTTTTTAAGGCCCAGCCTCTCAACGTTGCCCGTGAGAATTTTACAGCGCGAGGCTATGATTTCGTTTGAAACAAGCACACCGTTTTCGCCCAGCTTGTTCTTTAGCTGCGTGCTTTTGCCTCCGGGTGCGGAGCAGGTGTCGAGAATATACCAATCGGGCTGAATTTCAACACATTCCGCCGTTGCCATTGCACCGGGGTCCTGCACGTAAATCATACCTGCGTGGTGGTAGGGGTGGTTGCCCGCTTTGTCGTATTCAAGGTAGCAGCCGGTTTCAGCGTAAGGAATTCTTTCCTTGCCGAAGGGGTTGATTTTTTCAAAATCCTGCAGGCTTATTTTATCAGTATTGACTCGGTATGCCTTTACACACGGCTCGTGCATGGCTTTTTCAAAAGCTTCGTACTCGTCGCCGAGTATTCTTTTCATTCGCTCGGTAAATTCAAGCGGTAATTCTTTCATTTTTGTTCACTCATTTCAATATGAAGCATACACATTGCCGCCGCGGTAATTGCGGCGGTTTCCGTGCGCAGTATTCTGCAGCCCAGCGAAATCGTTTCACCGCCTGCGCTTGCCGCCGCTTCAACCTCGCTCTCCTCAAAGCCGCCCTCGGGGCCGATGAGTATGCCGATTTTCATACCGCTTTTAATTTTGCCAAGCACAGCCTTCGTTGCCGCCATACCGTCCTTATTTTCGTACGGCACGAGGAAAAGGTCAAGCCCCTTTGCTTCTTCGAGCATCTGCTTAAAGGTGAGCACGCTGCCGATTTCGGGAATGAGGGTGCGCTTGCTCTGCTTTGCGGCGCTTTCGGCAATTGACTGCCAGCGGCTGACCTTGGCGTTTTTCTTCTTTTCGTCTAATCTTACAACACAGCGGCTCATTTCAACGGGCACGATTTTGGTTACACCCAGCTCAACCGTTTTCTGTATGATAAGTTCGAGCTTGTCCGCCTTGGGCAGGCCCTGGTACAGTGTTATCTGCACGGGCAGTTCCGTATTCTGATAGTTTTCTTCTGCGATTCTTACGGCTGCCGTATCGCCGTCAAGGCTTTCTATTATGCAAAGGTGGCTGACACCGCCGATGCTGACGAGTATTTCATCGCCTGCCTTCATACGAAGCACGTTTTTTATGTGGTTAAAATCCGTACCTTCAATATAAAACACGTCGCCCTGACGCTTTGATTCATCAACAAAAAAATTGAACATTGTAAGCTACCCTTAAATTCTGTATTTCTTCACAAAGTAGGCAAGCCTCTTTAGCATAACGCCCGTAATAAGGCTGATTGAAGAGGTCTTGATAAGGTTGAACGCAACCGCAAACCAGAAGGCGCTTTCGAATACCGCCGCGGCGCCCTCGCCCATATACATCGGGAAAATAATGAAGCGGTTTGTTACAAGCGCAACAGCCGTACCGATAAGGCAGGCGGGAATAAACGAAATAATTGCCGCCTTTGTCTTTTTCTTCTTGCGGTAAACGATTGAGGGCAGAAGAATGAACGAGGTCGTCATAATAGCGTTGGCAAGCTCGCCGACACCGCCGCTGGAGCTGTTTGTAACGCCTATAATTTCTTTGAGTATGCAAACGATAACACCCTCAACAGGGCCGAAAAGCAGACCTGTCAGCAGAATGAAAACGTTGCTGAAATCGAGCTTAAAATACGGGGTTGCAGGGAAAATCGGGAACGAGAAAAAGCTCAAAGCGTAGCTGAGTGCCACGAAAAGCGCAATAAAGACGATTCGCTTGGTTGTCAATTTTTTGGTCTTGCCTTCGTTTTTGATTTCTGACATAAAAATACCACCTTAACTTTAAATTAAGCAATATTCTTTAAGCAAGAAGAACCGCCCTTTTGCGGGCGGTTCTTAAAAACCTGAAAAAAATGTTCGTATAAGCGGAACTTATGTGCTGCACATTCTTTTCCCTTCCGGACTGTTACCGTCGGTATCGGAATTTCACCGATTCGGGGAAAGCGCGGGTGCGCTGTCCTTCGCAGACTAAGAATACGTGATTCATCACTGCCGGTGAGGATTTTCACCTCGCCCCAAAGAATATTCACTTTAGCCTTATTATAAGCCCGTCGGGGTGGACTGTCAACTGTTTTTTTATTTAGTTTATTTAATGTGTTTTTCTTTACAATTTTCAATTAAAATGTTATATTAATTTTTAATAAGGTATATAAGATAAAAAGTTATGGATTGGCTCGTGGGATTCTTTACTGTTTGTAATTGTTTTGAACATAATCAGATTTATTCAAAAGAAAGGCAGAGAATAATTTATGGATAAGGCAAAACTTCTTGAAGTTCAGAAATCCGTCAGGGAACAGCTTGACGGCTGTGTGAATTTTTGGCTGAACAACGGCATAGACAAGGAAAACGGCGGCGTTTACACCTGCCTTGACCGTGAGGGTAAGGTTTACTCAACCGACAAAAGCGTGTGGATGCAGGGCCGCTGTGCGTGGACGTTTGCCTGGCTTTGCAAAAATTACGGCGTAAAGCCAGAGTGGCTTGAGGCGAGCAAGTCCTGCCTTGACTTTATGGAAAAATGCTGCATCAACCGTGAGGCAGGTGACAGAATGTATTTCACCGTCACCGGTGACGGTAAGCCGCTTCGTCAGCGCAGGTATTTTTATTCCGAGGCTTTTTATGCCATTGCCAACGCCGAATACTACGGCGTAACGGGTGAAGAAGTCTGCCTTGAAAGAGCACGCAGGGCATATGATATGTACTGGAACCTCTGGCACGGTATGCCCGACCCGACGGGTCTTGGTGCAAAGACAATTCCCGAAACCCGTACGGGCAGGGGCTTCGGCTACCCGATGATTTATCTTAATATGACCGCCGTTATGCTCGGCGTTGACCCCGAAAGAAAGGCTCTTTATGAGGAAAGAGCAGAAAGCTGTGTCAGCGATATTTTAAAATATCACCTTCACCCCGAGCTTGGCTGTCTGCTTGAAAACGTTGGCCCCAACGGCGAAGCAAGGCTTGAATTCACCGAGGGCAGAGTAATTAACCCCGGCCACGATATAGAGGGCGTTTGGTTCTTGCTTGAACACGCAAAGCGTACAGGCGACAAGGCGCTTGTCGAAAAAGCCGAGCTGATTTTCAATCAGGCCTTCAACGCAGGCTGGGACAAGGAATACGGCGGACTGCTCTATTTTATTGATGCGTGCGGTCTTCCCCCCGAAAGCTACGAGCACGATATGAAGCTCTGGTGGCCGCACAACGAAATTCTCATTTCTGCGCTTATGCTCTACCGCGACACGGGCAAGGAAGAATATCTGGACAAATTTTATATGACCTTTGATTACTGTATGAAAGTTTTCTACGATAAAGAGTTCGGCGAGTGGTACGGCTATCTGCGCCGTGACGGTAAGCCGACTATGCCTCCCTGCAAGGGCTCAACCTTTAAGGGCCCCTTCCACCTGCCGAGAATGCTCGTAATGGTAGACAAAATGATTGATGAATTGGTAAAATAATTTTAAAAATAAGAAAGAGGAATTAAAAATGGATGTTACAAAGTATCAGGGTGTTATCCCTGCGTTTTATGCCTGCTATGACGACAACGGAGATATCTCTCCCGAAAGAGTGGAAGCCTTTACACGCTGGCTTATCGAAAAGGGCGTAAAGGGCGTTTACGTTGGCGGCAGCTCGGGCGAATGTATTTACCACGGCGTTGAAGAACGCAAAACCGTACTTGAGCATGTTGTTAAGGCGGCTGAAGGAAAGCTTACGATTATTGCTCACGTTGCCTGCAACAACACACGGGACAGTATGGCTCTTGCCGCTCACGCAGAGAGCCTGGGCGTTGATGCAATTGCCGCAATTCCCCCCATTTACTTCAAACTCCCCGAGCACGCAATTGCAAAGTATTGGAACGATATTTCCTCCGCCGCACCCAACACGGATTTTATTATTTACAACATACCTCAGCTTGCAGGTGTTGCACTTACTCTGCCTTTGCTTCGTGAAATGCTTAAAAACCCGAAAATGATAGGCGTTAAGAACAGCTCAATGCCCACAATGGATATTCAGGTTTTCAAGCACGAGGGCACGCTCGGCGGCAGAGATTTCGTTGTGTTCAACGGTCCGGACGAGCAGTTTATCAGCGGCCTGCTCATCGGTGCGGACGGCGGTATCGGCGGCACATATTCCGCAATGCCCGAGCTTTTCCTCAAACTGGTTGAGCTTCTGAAAAACGGCGAACTTGAAACCGCAAGGAAATTACAGAATGATGTTAATAATATTATTTATAAGCTCTGCTCCGCAAAGGGCAATATGTACGCCGTAATTAAGGCAACGCTCAAAAAGCGTGAGGGTCTCGAACTCGGCGGTGTACGTGCACCCCTTGCAAACCTTGTTGAAGCAGACGGTGTTATTGTCGACGAAGCCGTTGAAATGATTAATGCGGCAATAGAAAAATACATTAAATAATTACACAAAACAGGGGTAGCTCCTCATGCTTGACAGCATTATTTCGGCGGTAAGTGATGCGCTGTACACTTACGTGCTTATTATTCTTCTTGTAGCGGGCGGTCTTTATTTTACCGTGCGCTCAGGATTTGCTCAGTTCAGACTTTTTAAAGAACAAATCAGAGCGGTCACGGAAAAGCCTGCCGACGGCAAGGGTGTTTCGTCCTTCCAGGCGCTTATGGTGTCAACCGCCTCACGTGTCGGCACGGGTAACATTGTCGGTGTTTCCACCGCACTCTGCCTCGGCGGCTTCGGCTCGGTTTTCTGGATGTGGCTTATTGCACTTATAGGCAGTGCATCGGCGCTTGCGGAAAGCACGCTGGCACAGATTTACAAAAAGAAAACGCCCGACGGCTGCAGCGGCGGCCCTGCTTACTATATTGAAGCGGCACTCAGAAGCCGTCCGCTTGCGCTCGTTTTTACGGGCTTTCTGATTGCCACATTCGGCTTCGGCTTCAATATGCTCGCTTCCTACAACCTGCAGTCCACCTTTTCGGGCTACGGCTTCTACGATAAAAAAACCTCGCCGTGGGTTATCGGCTTTATACTTGCCGCAATCGTTTGCTACTGCCTTATGGGCGGCGGCAAGCGTGTTATCAAGGTAACGAGCTTTATGGTACCGTTTATGGGCGTTGCGTATATTCTCGTTGCGCTCATAATGGTGGTTGTGAATTTCAAGGCTTTGCCCGGTGTCTTCGAGCGGATTTTCGCCGAAGCCTTTGACGTTAAGGCCATATTCGGAGGCTTCACGGGCTCGTGTATAATGTTCGGCATCAAGCGCGGCCTTTTCAGCAACGAGGCAGGTGTGGGCTCTGCGCCCAACGCCTCCGCTTCTGCCGAGGTCAGACACCCCGTAAAGCAGGGGCTTGTTCAGGTGCTTTCCGTTTTTCTCGATACTGTTCTGATTTGCTCTGCAACGGCATTTATGTGCATGTGCTCAGGCGTTGAGCCGACGAAGGAGCTTTCGGGTGCGCCCTACGTACAGGCGGCTCTTTCCTCCGCTTTCGGCGAAATCGGCCCGGTTTTCATAACTGTAGCAATGATACTTTTTGCTTTTACAACACTTCTGGGCAATCTATATTACGTTGACCAGGCGCTGATATATATTCTGAAAAAACAGCCGGGCAAGAAAATTATGGCTGTTTATCATATAACGGCTTCTTTGGTGATTTTTGTCGGTGCAGGCCTGAGCGCCGATTTGCTTTGGAATATCGCAGATATAACTATGGGCGGAATGGCGCTTATCAATATGCCCGTAATTCTGTACCTTGGCAAGTATGTTTTCCGTGCGCTTAAAAATTACGATGAACAGCGCAGGGCAGGTGTCGAACCTGTTTTCAAAGCGAAGGATATCGGCCTTCCTCACGAGGTCGATTATTGGCAATAATAGGAATGTGGTGAGTTCGTGAATAAAAAAGCAATTAAAAAGCTGTTATCATTTGTAAAGCTCCTCAAGGCACCTGCAAAGATGATGCCTTATATAATTGCGCTTGTCATAGGCATTGTCCGCCGTATTACGGATGAGGATGCTGCTGCGCTTATTGATTTAAAGGAGCAGGGCTTTGTCTGCCGCAAAAGCGAGCAGATTGTCGGCGGCTGCGGGTCGCCTGCTGTTGCGGTGTGTTCAAACGGCAGTATAGCCGTTGCCTTTGCCTGCACGAGGGTAAAGGAAAAAGCTCTTGTTTCTTCAATCTGTCTGATGAGATCTGCTGACCCCAAACAGATTGCAACGGCAGGCAAACGTTTTGTAATAACCTCACCGCTTCAAATCGGCAACGTCACCCTTACGCAGACTCCCCAAGGTCTTCTGCTCGGCTGGCGTACGAGGAGCAACGCTTATCTTCACTATCCTTCACGCCTTGAAAAGCCCGTTTTCAATACTCTCAAATCAAACAATACGGCTCTTACAATGCTGCTTTCCGAAAAGGAAAAGCAGGGCGGTATGCACTATGCCCTTATCCCTGATAACGGTGAAGAAATAAAGGAAGCGTACGAAGCGCCTGCCCTGTTTTCGCAGAGTGCAGCAGTGCTTTCGGGCGGTGAAGTGCTTTGGCTCGGTGTTAAAGACGGCAAAGCACTTGCATACAGAACGCAGGATGTTTGTAAAGGCTTTTCGCTTGTCGGAAATGTGCCCGAGATAGAGACGGGAAGAACATATTCTCACGCCGGCTGTGCTAAACTCAAAAACGGCAGAGTGCTTGCCGTGCTATGCTCATCGGGTGAGCTTTTTGCTTCGTATTCAGACGATATGGGCACTCGCTGGACTGTGCCTAAACCGCTTGATATCAATGGAACAGCGCCTTCGCTTGCTGTGCGCGAGGACGGCGTGGTGTCGCTCAGCTTTGTTGAGCCCGATAAGAAGTTTGCAATACGCTCAAGCATAAATAAGGACGGCGAAAGCGAATGGTGTAAAGTTCGTTTGCTTGTCAGCTCGGTCGGCGATAACAGCCGCCGTCCGTATACCGTTGCGGTAGGTGACAGCTTCTGTACCGTCAGCCGGATACGCTTCTGCGGCGAAAAGGAAAGCTCCGTATTGTACACCGGGTGGAAACCCCTGAAAGAAGATTATGACCCCGTGCTTGAAGCACAGCTTGCCAAGGAGAGCAAGAAGAAAAAACGAGGAAGGAAGAACAAGGATGCAGTACAGTAAGGTAATTCTCACAGGAGCGGCAGGCTTTATCGGCAGTCACCTTGCAAAGCGTCTGCTTGAAACGGGAGCCGAAGTTGTCGGCTTGGACAATATTAACGATTATTACGATGTCAACCTGAAATACCACAGGCTTTCCGAGCTTGAAAAGTATGAAGGCTTCACCTTTATCCGCTGCGATATATCCCAAAAGGATGAGCTGAACAGAATTTTTGAAGAGCACAGGGCAGACGTTGTCGTAAACCTCGCCGCACAGGCAGGTGTGCGCTACAGCATTGAAAATCCGCAGGTGTATATCGACAGCAATGTAATCGGCTTTTTCAATATTCTTGAGGCGTGCCGTAATTATCCTGTCAAGCACCTTGTTTATGCTTCGTCAAGCTCTGTTTACGGTAACAGCGATAAAATTCCCTTCTCCGTTGATGACAGGGTGGACAACCCCATCAGCCTTTACGCGGCTACGAAGAAGTCAAATGAGCTTATGGCGTACACCTACAGCCACCTTTTCGGTATTCCTGCAACGGGTCTTCGTTTCTTCACTGTTTACGGCCCTGCGGGCAGACCCGATATGGCCTACTTCAGCTTTACAAAAAAAATTCTCGCCGGTGAGCCGATAAAGCTCTTCAACTACGGCGAGCTTGAGCGTGATTTCACCTACGTTGATGATATAATCGAGGGCATAATGAGAATTATTCCCACCGTGCCCGAGGAGCAAAACGGTGCAAGGGCAAAGGTATATAATATAGGAAACAACAAGCCCGTTGCGCTTAAGGAGTTTGTTGCCGCACTTGAATATGCGATAGGTGTGAAGGCAAAAATCGAGTATCTCCCGATGCAGCCGGGTGACGTTTACCGCACCTACGCCGATATATCCGAGCTTGAAAAGGACTTCGGCTTCAAGCCCCAAACCGATATCCGTACAGGCCTCAGAAGGTTTGCGGAGTGGTATAAGGGGTACTATAAATAAGGAATATATAAAATCACCGCTGAATCAGATTTTCTGATACAACGGTGATTTTTTAGTTGTTAAGTAAAGCATTATAATCGTAGCTTGCGGCAAGCCGTTTCATATCATCCAGAACAGCAACATAGTTTTCTTCGGTTATTTCATTTTCTCCGTTCACAAAGCATTCAAGCATATATTCATTGTAAGTTGAACGGTAGTGAGTAGGGTCTTTGTAATTATCCAGATTTGTTATTAATTCCGGAATGTTCTGGAAATAGAAAATTTTTACGTTTTTATATTTCAGTAAATCTGCGTAGGCGGTTTTTAGTGCGTGAATCTGAGCGTTAAGCTTGCCTGCGTAGATTGCCGCATGCCAGTGAATAATACTGTAAGGCGGTGCAAAAAACACAAAATTGATATCGGGATTGTTCTCTATCCGTTCACATAATATTTGAGAGACGTTGGAGGCTGATTCCTCATACAAATAAATACTTTGTTCACTACCTTTATCGGGCATAATATAGTTATTTATTGCAGCTTCTTTCGAAAAGTTGATTCCGGAGTTTTCCCAAACCTGCATTTCATAAAAATCGTAATCACTTCTGAACTTGTTTCCGAAGTATGTTCGCATATAAGTGAAAATAACATCTTTATTCAGCAGATATTTTACATCGGTAAGCGGGTTGTCATCTGCGAGATATTCGGGTATGCGGTTGGTTTCATCATTTAGTTCACTGTCAGTTGTGATTATATAGTTATCAAGGCCGAAATAAATATATTTTAAATCGGGATTGTTGGCAATGGCAATGTCTATTAATGTAGTGTAATCTGATAATATTCCGCCCTCAAACGGAAGGCGTACGGCTTGACAACCCATTTTCTCATCGAACCAATTGGCCCTGAAATTCTGAGTCATTGATGAACCGATTATTAAGGTATCGTATTTGGCATTTTTGGCAATGCCGATATTCTGATAGTAAGTTTGATGGTGAATAATCTTGGTCAAATCCTCTTCTGCCCTGTAGTGATTAAAAGGGTCGATGGCAAAAACAAAGCCGCCCAGAATTAATATTACGGTTAAAAACAAAGAGAGAAATTTTATGAAAAATCTTTTATGCATTGATTTAATTTCTCCTTAAAAATTAAAATAAAGGAAGGTGCTTACGCCGGACAAGGAAATAACTGACCAAATAAGAAGCAATGCGGAAACAATCAAACGCCTTGTGTCAGGCTTGAAGGCAAGCAAACGCTCGTTTGTGTTTTTCAGCTTCACGCTTGCGAAAGCGGCAAAGATAAAGAACGCGGCAAAAAGGATATAGCCGTACAATTCGGAAATGCTTTGAGAGAATTTACCCAGCAGCCACGATACGGCCTGGAAT
Organism: Clostridia bacterium; assembly: GCA_017410325.1. Classification (GTDB taxonomy): domain Bacteria; phylum Bacillota; class Clostridia; order Oscillospirales; family Acutalibacteraceae; genus UBA8612. Next base: position 20,557 of record JAFQRA010000023.1, read on the forward strand.
TCGGCTGTCATTACCGCTGAAAGGTATTCAGGATTCACAGCACCGAAATCAAACGAAAATACGGTTTTTATCATTTGATTGGCCAAAGAAATTGAGTCCGCGCGGAAATAAATCCACATTACGTTTATAAAAATGAAAGTGAAAAGCCAAGGGACAAATTTATATTTTTGCTTTAGTGTATTTAACGGTTTTTTGAAAAGCTTTGCAAGCACTACCGATATGCCGTTAAGCACACCCCACAGTATGAACGTCCAGTTTGCGCCGTGCCAAATACCGCTGACGGTGAAAACAATCATCTGATTCAGATAAGTTCTGAATTTTCCCTTGCGGTTGCCGCCGAGTGGAATATAAACGTTTTGTGTAAGAAAACGCGTAAGCGTAATATGCCAGCGCTTCCAGAAATCCTCCATATCGAGTGCACGGTAGGGTGAATTGAAATTTATCGGAAGCTTTATATTGAACATAAGTGCAATACCGGTCGCCATATCACAGTAACCGCTGAAGTCAAAATAAATCTGTAATGTGTAGGCGAGCATTGCAAGAACGGCGTTGGTTGAATCAAGGTCGGGAATGGCGCCGAAGCCGATATTGGCTATGTTACCGAAGGTATCTGCAACAAGTACCTTTTTTGCCATGCCGAAAGAAAAGGCATACAAACCCTTGGAAAGATTTTCGTAGTTTACGCTTTTGTTCGCTTTGTCGGCAAACTGCGGAATAACCTCATCGTGCAGCACAATCGGACCTGCGATAAGCTGCGGAAAAAAGCTGACAAACAAGGCGTAATCAATAAACGAATAGTCGGGAACGGTCTTTTTGTAGCTGTCAATAATAAAGGATACCTGCTGGAATGTAAAAAAGCTGATGCCCAAGGGCAGAAGCAGTTTGGTAACAACGAAATCCGTACCGAAAATGGAATTTATGTTTTCGGTAAAAAAGCCCAGATATTTATAGTAAAATAACAGTCCGATATTCAGAACCATACCTGCAGCAAAGGCTGATTTTCGCAGAACCGTATGAGCGTTACTCTTCAACAGCTTGAAAAGCAGATAATTTGCAATTATGCTGATGATGATTATGTACAGATATTTGTAATTAAAGTAACCGTAAAACCATAATGACATTCCGAACAGAAATGCTTTTGGCAGGCACTCTGATTTTGTTCTGTTAAGTAAATACCAACCGATTACGCACAGCGGTAAAAACAGAAGAATAAATATATATGAATTAAAAAGCATAACAGACACTCCGTTTTTCGGTTTCATTTTAATATATCACACCAAAGCACGGGTGTCAAATTTTCGGGGTTAAACAAGAAGAGCAAGGCGAAATGTGCCTTGCTCTTTTGAAATATATGCTTATTTATCGAGGTTTCTTGTGCAGACCTTGACGTTCTTGAATACATCCTCGAAGCGGTTGAGTGCATCGTCGATGATGTCGTCTGTATCTGCAAGTGAAGTGTAAAGGCGGCTGCCTGCGAGGGTAACGATACCGTGAGCCATGTAAGCTGCGCCCATTTCCTCCATAGCAACCTTGCGGCGAAGCATTTCGGGCTTTGCCTTGAGAAGCGGAATAACGGAGCCGAGAAGGTTCATTGAGCTGAAGTCGTAGCTCATTGCGCCTGTACACTCAAGGTGAACGATTGAACCCTGGTTGTAAACAACATAGGGAAGAGCGTACTTATCAACAAGACTCTGAAGGCCTGCTGTAAGTCTGTCACCTGCCTGACCTGCCTTGACGCAAGCGTCTGTCTTTTCAATTTCCTGAATTGCGCAGTAGCCTGCATAAGAGGAAAGCGGGTTAGCAGCGAGTGTACCGCCGACGTATGCACGCTTCATCATTGTGCCGACACCTGCAGCCATACCGCTGACAAATTCCTTCTTGCCGCCGACACCGCCTGCTGACGGATAGCCGCCTGCAACAACCTTACCGAAGATGGTGAGGTCGGGCTTGACATCAAAGTAGCCCTGAGCACCGCCGAGGCCTACGCGGAAGCCTGTAACAACCTCGTCGAAGATGAACAGACAGCCGTACTTGTCGCAAAGCTCGCGAACGCCCTTGTTGTAGTCCTTGTCAACGGGACGTGTGCCGCTTTCGGGGCCGACGGGCTCAACGATAACTGCCGCCGTGCCGCCGCGCATCTTGTTGCGCTTGAGCATCTTTTCGAGCATGTGAAGGTCGTTGGGACGAACCTCGTCCGTTGTGCCGTAAGCACTGCCGGGAATACCGTGGGATTCAAGGAACTGACGGCTGCCCGGAATCTTAAGACCGTATACCATCTGGTCGGACCAGCCGTGGTAAGCACCGCCGACCTTGATAATTCTCTTTGCCTTTGTTGCGTTTCTTGCAACACGGATTGCTGCCATAACGGACTCCGTACCTGAACCGAGCATACGGAACATTTCAACGTTGGGCATATGCTTGTTGATTTCCTTTGCAAGAAGAAGCTCACCCTCGTGGAAAAGGCCTGTTACGGGGCCGCAGGTGTTGATAAGCTCAAGCACCTTTTCGCGAACGGGAGCGTAGTTGCTGCCGAGGATTGTGGGGCCGCCTGCCTGAAGGAAGTCTATGTACTGATTGCCGTCGAGGTCGTAGAGGTATGCACCCTCTGCCTTAGTTACGCAGATGGGGAAGGGATAGTTGAATGCGAGGTTGTGCTGTACACCGCCGGGGATGTACTTCTTTGCCTCGGTTGTGATTTCCTTTGATTTTGCGCACTTTGTGTCGAAGTGTTCGAGAACTCTCTTGAGCTCGTCATCGGAAATGCTGTAGATGGGCTGTGACGTGAGTTTGGCAAGGCGTGCATAAATGTCCTTTGCATCCTGCCAGTTGCTGATTGCGTAACCGTTGCTCATTGGGTTTCCTCCTTAATTCTTAAAAAACTTTATAAGTTTTTGTATTTTTTGGTTGGTTTCGTCCGGATTTTCAAAGGGCTCGTCATTCATAAACTTCTGGAAAATCAGGCCGAAATAAGCGCCGAAAATAAATGCGGAAATGTCCTTGCTTGAAAACTGCTCACGCATTTTTGCGTAGTCTCCCTGCTCAATTTCCTGCCGCAGCAGAGCATCTACACGGGCGGCAGGGCTTGTGCCCTGGTTGATTATGCTTCGCATAAAAAGCTCGCCCATAAGGTAGGGGTAAGGGTAGGTGTCTGCATTGAGACGTGAAAAAACGGTTTCTATCGTGGGCTTGCCGCCGCCCTCAGGAGGGGAGAGAATGTCGCTGATTTCTTCTGCCGCAATTTCTCCGAGCAGAGCGTCAAGCGACTCAAAGTGCGTAAAGAAGGTGGAGCGTGAAATGTCGGCTTCTTCTGCTATGCGGTCAATCGTCACGTTGTTTATGCCGTTTTGTTCAAAGAGCACCTTTGCGCTGTGCATTATGGCACGGTGGGTCTGTTCTTTTTTTCGTGAACGCCTTGTCTGCTCCATAATTCACCTTCTTTTTCTTTCTTTTTTATTATATAGCATAATTTTTATTTTGTAAAGAGTTTTTTGTACTGTAGTACAAAAATATATTTCAGTCGATTAAAAACAAGTCCTTCTCCAGTGAAACAGATACTGCTGTGCAATTCCCTGCACCTTGTCGGCACATTCGGGAAAGCCGTCGGGGTACATTTCCTCCATTATCCGTCTTACCCACACGTCAACGGGGAAGGCTTCAACCTTATAAAAGCCGTACAGCAGCGTGCACTCGGCAACCTTTGCGCCGACGCCCTTGATTTTCTGCAGCTCTTCTCTGCCGAATTCAATGGGTTCTTTTTTTATTTTTTCAAAATCGACCTCGTTGTTTGAAACCTTGCGTGCCGCGTCAATAATATATTTTGCACGGAAACCTGCGCGAAGCGGTGCAAGGTCCTCGGGTTCAAGCACGGCAAGCCTTTCGGCGCTCGGAAAGGTGCAGCCGAAATCGGTCTTTTCGCCGAAGGCTTCGCAAAGGCGGTCAATAATACCCTTGATTCTCGGTATGTTATTGTTCTGCGAAATTATGAAAGAGCACAGTGCCTCCCAAGGCTCTTGGCGGAGGATATGTATGCCGGGGCAGGCGGCTGTAGCCGCTTTGAGGTGTTGGTCGGTGCTTAATTTTTTACAGATTGCAGCATAGTCCGTGTCAAGGTCAAAGTAATCACGCCAGAAGCCTTCAAATTCGCTTTCGTCGGTGTAAAAAATCAGCTTATCGCCGTGTTGCTCGGCTTCAAGGTATCTGCTGCCGACAACGGCACACCAGCGACCATCGGCTTTTTGTGCCCAACGGAAGGACTGTCCGCAGTCAACGCTTAAGCCTAAATCAAAGGAGCCGAAATCTTCAATTTCTATTGAGTTGTGCAGTTTTTTAATTTTCATTTGAAACCTCAAAAAAATCACCAAAAATATTCGTGTTTTTATGCTTTTATTATAGTATTTTACTATATGTTTTTAGTTCTTAAAAAGAACTAAAAACGACAAAAATTTGCCTTTTTCTTCTCGCTTTGTAAGGGCAAAATAACTTTAAGTAATTTTACGTACTGTAAACCTTTTAGCTTTCCAAGGCGAAAAGTGCGCAGAATTGGGGAAAAACGGGCACTTATTCACATTTTTCACACGGTTTTCCACATAGAATAAATGTTTTTCACTATACAGATTGTAAAAGTTGAAAAGTTTTCCTAAAGGACAAGCGGAATAGATATATTTTTCGGGGATAAAATATTTTTGCGCTTAAAACCGAATGAAAACGCAAACGGGCAAGAGGAAAGGATTTATATATGCTTAAAGGTACTAACAGACAGGTAATCGAAATTACGCAGACCGACTGCGAGTATTTTGAAAAGGTAATGTTTTTCGTTAAGCCTGAATGCGTAAACGTGAGTGACGGTAAGCTGAGGGAAAGAGCAAACCTGATTGCAGGTACGGATAACAGACCGCCTGCAACAAAGCTGCGAAGAAGCCGTATGGTTCTGGCTGCACAGCTTGCCGCCGCAGCAGGTGCAGGCGCAGGAGTAACGGCTGTGATAGCCGCAATACTGATGTAGCAGGCTGTCATACGGGCCGAAAGGGGAAAGGCACAATGCTTTTTAACAAAAACGACTCACGGCAGAAATTCAGCAAAAACAAGCATATCGTTGAGCGTATGGTCAATCTCTGGGAAACGGCAGATGAGTCAAGTCCGATTGACGTACTGGGCAGTTATACGGGTGTGCCGTATGATGCGGATGACCTTGTGCCCGAACAGGATGCGGACGATTTATAAGGTAAGGGAGGGATAGGACAATGAGATTAAAAACAGCAGCAATAGCAGGACTTATTGCGGTTATGGCAACGGTTATGGCGGCTTGCGGCAGTGCCGAGGACGGCAAGGTGACAACCACAACTGCCGGCGGCACTTCAACAACCGCGCCGTCAACCGGCACGAGAACAACGCAGTCTGACACCTCCCGAACGGGAGAGGGCCTCAGCGAGAAGGTAAGCGAAGGCATTACGGAGCTTGAAAGCGGAATGTCAAGAATGTTCGGCAGATAAAGAAATGCACTGATGCTCGTTCGGAACATCAGTGCATTAATTCTTTTGATATTAACCTACTACTACGGGTTCTGTAACTACAGGCTGTGTTGTTGTGGGAGCCTGAGTTGTGGGCTCTGTTGTAGCGGGAGCCTTTGTAGTTGTAGTGGTATCGTCAGCCTTTGTTGTGGTTGTTGCAGGCTTTGTGGGGTTCTTGCGGTCATCGTCAAGGTTACGCCATACAAGGTCAACAGTTGCACCGCTGCGCTTGAAGGTTTCGGGTCTGTTCTTGGAAATGCTGCTTGCTTCTTTGAACTGGTTGCCGTCTACGTCCTTGATGTTCTTGAGTGCATTACAGAAGAGGATACATTCTTCTTCTGTCTTGAAGGTGAGCTTTGCAACCATTGTAAGCTCGCTGCGGTCGTCAAACTTGACGAGCTTACCGGGAACGAAAGCGGTAATCCACCAGTGTGACTTATAGGGGCGTGTGAAGAGCTCGCCGTAACCGTCTCTGTAGAGGGTCATCTGCATCATAATTTCCATGTCATCTTCAGCACAGTTGTAGTGTGCCGTGGACTTGGTGGGCTCTTTGTAGTAAAGACCGATTTCGGAACCTACGAAGAGCATACCGTACTGACCCTTCCAGAGCTGTACCATCCAGTCGTAATCGCCGTAGCTGTAACGAACGTGGATTGTGTCAAGGAACATAAAGGTGAATACGGCACCGATATCGTAAAGGCGGTTGAAGCCGAAGTTTCTCTGCCAGGGATCGTCGTCCGTGTAGAAGTAGTTGCCGGTTGCATCATAGGAATAGCTGAGTGCAATGGTACCGTCGGGCTTGACGATATTTGCGTTGCCGTTCTTATCGATTTCAACAGTGTTGCTGCTTCCGTCGCTGACCTTGTCGCCGGAGGAGATGCCGCCGCTGGAGGGTTTGGTAGCGGAGGGCTTATTTGTTGAGCCGGGCTTCTTGGTGGTGGAAGGCTTCTTGGTGGTGGAAGCGGGCTTGGTAGCCTGTGTAACCTTGTTGCCTTCGCCGTCGGTAACAGCTTCGCCGTTTACGTCTGTTTCAACAACAGCTTCAAAAATGTTGCCGTCTTCGTCTGTAACAAGCTCGATAAGCTCGCCTTTTTCGTTGGTGAGGGGCTCATCGTCGATTGAAGAGGGCTCAACGATTGTGTAACCGTCCTGGTTGAAATCCTCTTCGGTTTGCTGATAGTAACCGTCTGTTGTGGAGTTTGCCTGGTTGTCGTTGTGCTTCTTGAGAGCGATAACGCCTACCGTAGCAAGACCTGCAAGAACAATGGCACCTGCAACGATGTAGATGATAATATTCTTCTTCATTGTGCGTCTCCTTAATATATAATATTTAAAAGTCTTACAAGAATATATACAGTATATCAAATGTTCATAATTTAGTCAAATATTTTTTAGCATTTTTTAAAAAACATCAAATAACAGTATATATACTTCGTGCTGATTGTTTAAAATAGACAAAAAAACGACCTGTTTTTTAAAAAGCTCATTAAAAATTTTTTCATAAATCACGGGTGTCTGATTTCAAGCTCCGTTTTTATTACGCCGTTAGTACCGAGTTCTTTAAGGTAAGGCGAGAAATAGAGCCCGGGTGCTCTGCCCGAGGGAAAGAGCTCAAGCAAAGGTACCATAACGAAGGCACGCTCCTTGATTCTGGGGTGGGGCAGGGTCAGCTCAAAAGAGTCGGAAAAATAGCTTTCGTAAAGAAGCACGTCGATATCTATTATTCTCGGGCCGTTTTTCAGTCTGCGTACTCTGCCCATTGCCGCTTCTATGCCCAGGCACGCACCGAGCACGGCATTGGGAGAAAGATTTGTTTCCACAGTAATCACGGCGTTGTAAAAATCGTCCTGCTCGGCAAAGCCGACGGGCTTTGTTATGTAAACGCCGGATATTCTGTCAACGGCGGTGTCGGGCAGCAGTGAAATTGCGTGAACTGCCTCGTTTAAGTTTTTGAGCTTGTCACCCATATTCGTGCCAAGCCCCAGTACTACTGTGCTCATTTTCTTACCCTCTCTATTTCAATTGCAACATATCCGAAGTCCGCCTTCATAGGGGCTTCGGGCTTTTTCAGCGTTACCGTAAGCGTTTCAATCTGACTGAACTCTTTAAACAGAGCATCTGCAACGCGCTGTGCGGCGTGTTCAAGCAGCTTGCAGTTTTTTTGAGTCATTGTTTTTTTTACCGTCTTTATAATTGCCGCATAACTTACGGTTTCTTCGATATTATCGGTGAGGCAGGCGGCATCAATATTGACACCTGCCGTTATGTCGAGCTCAAAATTCTGCCCGAAATCGGTTTCTTCGGGGTTGACACCGTGGTAGGCGAAAACCCGAAGACCTTTAACAATTATTTTGTCCAAGAGCATGTTCTCCTTTTAAAGCTGAAAGCATTTTAACCTGTGCCGCCGCCTGCTCAACATCGTGCACGCGGATTATTCCTGCACCGCCGAGAATACACACGGTATTCAGCGCAATTGTGCCCGTGAGTGCGTCACCGCAAAGGCGTGTTACTCTTTTTCGCGAGAGTGCCCCCATTGTAACACAGCCGTGTTTTTGAAATTCGGCAAAGCGTGAAACGATTTCAAGGTCATCCTCCCTGCTTTTTCCGAAGCCAATGCCTGGGTCAAGACACAGGCTCTCTTTGGAAAGGCCTGCCGCCTCAGCCGTTGCGATTGCTTTTTCAAAAAACAGGTTTATGTCGTTTATAACACCGCTTTCGTATTTGCCTTCCTGTGAGGAATTGAGCTTGCCCGTGTGCATTACGACCCAGCCTGCGTTATGCTTTGCAGCAAGCCGAGCCATTTCGGGGTCAGCTCTGCCGCTGACGTCGTTGATGATATCGGCACCGCTTTCAAGGGCTTGTCCTGCCACCTGCGGATAAAAGGTATCAACACTTATTGGTACATTTACGGCCTTGCGTATTTCTTTAAGCGGTGTAATCAGCCTTGCAAGCTCTTCCCGGGCAGTGATTTCCTTGCTGCCCGGTGCGGTGGACTGTGCACCGAGGTCGAGAATATCCGCGCCGTTTGCAACGGCCTTCAATGCGGCTTCAACAGCCCTGTCGGCTGTAACTCTGCTGTTTTCATAGAATGAATCGGGCGTAAGGTTGATAACCGCCATTACAAGTGCCCGTTTTTTGGCTTCAAAAATCATAGCATCCTCTTACTTGGAAAGCAGGGACATAGCCTCTGCCCTTGTCCTTGCATCGCTTCGCATAATTCCTCTCATAGCGGAGGTGCGTGTCTGACTGCCCGAAGCACGTGCGCCTCTCATTGTCATACAAAGGTGCTCAGCCTCAACAACAACGGCAACGCCCTGCGGCTTGAGGTTATCGTACAGGAAATCCGCAACCTGCGAGGTAAGCCTTTCCTGAAGCTGGGGGCGGCGGGCAAAGCAGTTGACAATTCTTGCCAGCTTTGACAGACCTATAACCCTGCCTTCACCGGGGATATAGGCAATGTGTGCCTTGCCGATAAAGGGTATCAGATGGTGCTCGCACATTGAATAAAGCGGAATGTCACGGACAACGACCATTTCATCGTTATCCTCCTCCGTAAATATTTTAAGGTGCTTTTCGGGGTCTTCTTCAAGGCCCGAAAAAATCTCCTCATACATTCTTGCCACTCTGTCGGGCGTTTCAATAAGCCCCTCTCTGTCGGGGTCTTCACCTATGGCTATGAGAATTTCTCTGATTGCCGCTTCTATGCGTGGCTTATCCATAAAATCAGTCCTTATATTCAAAATATACTGTGATAAGGTTTGCGTTGGCATCAAGGCTGTAGCGTACCGAGGTTGTTACAAGCCTGCCGTCTTTTTTCAGGTTTGCCGTTTCAAGCGAGCGGTAAATTTCTTCCCCCTTGAAAAGCTTTTGTGAAGCAGTTTCAAAAACCGAGGCATCGGCAAACATAAATTCTGCCTCGCCGTTTTCGCTGTTTGCAATAAGCTCAGCTATATTTAATATAGTATCTTTATTATATACATTATAATAAGCATTGTTGTGTGCGTAGTAATAATGCTCGGTGTCCGTGCAGGGGTATGTAAAAGCGTATTCGCTGTGTGTACGGTTAAGCATCGCCGTATTCATATTGAAAAATATGTGGCGGCAAAACTGAGTGCCGTCATCGCTTACGGGGTCATCCCAGGTTATGTCGGTAAAATACCAGCTTCCGTCAAGGTTAACGGCATTCCACATATGCTTTACGGCATTGCCGTCGTAATCCGTTGCCGTGCCGTGAATGAGCACGCTTTCAATGCCTGCCTTTTCGAGCAAGAGCTTGAACGCACGGGCATAGCCTGAGCACTTGGCCTTTTTCTCAACGAAAACACCTTCAACCGTGCTTTCGCTGAGAATATCTTCATCGCTGTAAACACAGGAATTTATTATGGCATCGTGTATGAAAAGCTCTTTGTCGTAATCTGTGCCGTCGGGTAAGCCTGCAAGCATACCGTCTGCCGCTTTATCGACTTTCTCTTTTATCTGCTCATATTTTTCAATGCCCATAAGGTAGTCGGGCACAAAGTAGTTGCGCTTGCCGGCTGTCATAAGCGAGCCGCTGTCAAACATAAACAGATACGGGTCATCGCAAAGCAAAGCGTCAAGCACGTCTGAAAGTGAGCCCGATTCGGTTGCGGGAATTTCAATCTGTGCGGGGAATGTGTAAATGCCTTCGCGTATTGCCGTATAGGCCTTTTTCTGCGTTGAGTCAAGCTCAAGGTAGTAGTAATCGGTGTAAGCGCCTTCCTCAAATTCCGGCAGCTTTGTAAAATCCAACAGCCCCGTGCCGAAAAGCACACGGGAAAAAAGCACTACAGCGGCGGTTGCCGCAAGGCAGATAAGAACCTTACTCAGCCTTTTCATTTCACGTTTACCTTTACTGCCTCTCCGCTGTAAAGCAGGGCGTCAATTCCCGTTTTGACACCGGCAAAGTCAACTACCGATATGTCACTTTTTACAAGGTTGATAACCCTCGTGTAGTGGCTGTCGGCCTTTTTGAAGTTGGCGGGTGTGATTTCCTGCTCGATAATATCTGCAATAATCCCGGCCTGCTTGTTCGGTTCATTCTCGTAGTAACGCAGATATTTGAGCAAGGTATCTCCGGTCATTGACTGCTTGCCTGCGCCGATAATTGCGGTCAGCTTGTCGGAGCGCACGTCAATAGCCTCTTCAACCGTTGTTTCAAAGCCGCCGAAGCTGTTGATGAGCGATTTGAAGGAGCTGTCGGTGCTGCGCATAAATTTGTCGATTTTAATTGAGTCTGCCGCTTCAAGTGCCGAGACAAGCTGCTTTTCACCGCCGAAATCAAGCTGTGCCGAAAGACTCCCATTACAGCCGCCGTAGTTTAATACTTTGGAGGAGTCAAGCGGTGTGACGCTTAATTCAAGTGCTTCCATATCCGCGTGCAGTATGGCCGCAAAGCGCACCTCGTTGCTTGAATCTGCCGTGCAAAGCAGCAGACAGCGGTAGCTGCCGCTCACCTGAGGCTCGGGCTTGAGAGTGGTTTCTTCAACGGTGGTTTCCTCTGCCGGGCTGCCTATAGCGGATAAATCGAAGTTATAGTAGCGAAGCAGGAGCAAAAATGAGATACCTCCGAGCAACACGAAAAAGCAGGAAAACGCCGCAGCAAAGCGTTTAACACGCATTGAGCGGACGTTCTTCCGAGTGTCAAAGCGGAGCGGTTTGTTGTTACCTTTTTTCAATGCTTTGCCCTCACATTATTTTTTTGAAACCTTGGGTATGATTGCACAAGCGGCAATGAGAAGCACTGCAACTACGCCAACGACAATAGGCACAACGGGCGGACCGTCCGTGCCTGTGTCGGGTGTGGCAGATGCGGCAAGTACAGCCGCATCCGCCGCAAAAACGCTTGTGAATGCCGTGGCAAGCACACCGCCTGCGATAATAACCGCAAGGATGATAGCCACAATTCTTACAAATTTCTGATTCATTTTTCACTTTCCTCCGAGTGGATACGGGAATTTAACTGAGAGCCTTCTTCATATCGCCGCCGATTTTTTCGGAAAGGGCGGTTGCCTTTTCTCTGTCAGCGGCACAGGCTGTGACATAAATCTTGATTTTCGGCTCGGTGCCTGAGGGACGGATGATAGCACTGCTGCCGCCGGGGAGCTTATACTGAAGCACGTTTGACTTGGGCAGGGTGATTGCGCTCTCTTCGCCCGTGGCAACCTTGCGTGAAACGCTTGTAAGGTAGTCGGAAACCTCCGTTACCTCAAGACCGCCGATGTTTTCGGGCGGATTGTTGCGCAGAGAATCCATAATGTTCTTCATCTTCTCCATACCGCTTGCGCCCTCAAAGCCGATGTTGATGAGAGTGTTTATATACATACCGTGCTCGGCGTAAAGGTCTTCCATAACCTCAACGAGATTTTTGCCAAGGCTCTTGTAATAAGCCGCCATTTCAACAATCATTGTTGAAGCAACAACGCCGTCCTTATCTCTGGCGTGTGTGCCGCTCAGGTAGCCGTAGCTTTCTTCCATACCAACTACGTAGCGCTCTGCTTCGCCTGCCTCGTCAAGCTCGGTGACGATTTCGCCGATATACTTGAAGCCCGTGAGCGTGTTGCGTACCTGAGCGCCGTACTTATCGGCAACCGCCTGAATAAGGTCGGTTGTAACGAAGGATTTGATTACAATGGGCTTTTCGGGGAGCGTACCGAGAGCCTTTCTGCGAGAAAGGAGATACTCGGCAAGCATAACGCCGACTTCGTTACCCGTCATAAGCTTGTATTCGCCGTTGTGGCGTACTGCAATGCCTACGCGGTCACAGTCGGGGTCGGTTGCAAGAATAAGGTCGGCAGGGAATTCCTCCGTCATCTTGATTGCAAGCTCAAATACCTGCTGAATTTCGGGGTTCGGGAAAGGACAGGTCGGGAAATTGCCGTTGGGAAGCTCCTGCTCCTTTACAATTCTGACATCCTTAAGGCCGAGCCTTGCAAGCATTGTTCTTACGGGGATGTTGCCCGTGCCGTTAAGGGGAGTGTAAATAATTTTAAGGCCGCTTTTTTCGCAGATATCCTTGTCGAGGCGCTGTAGGTCGCAGGCATCGTAGAATTCGTTGAAAACCTCTTCGCCGATGAATTCGATCATACCGCTTTCAACAGCCTCGTCAAAGCTCATTCGCTTTACGTCTGCAAAGATATCCGTGCGGTTGATGTAGCCGAGAGTTCTTTCTGCCGCCTCGTCCGTCATCTGGTAGCCGCGTGCATCGTAGCACTTGTAGCCGTTGTACTTGGAGGGGTTGTGGCTTGCCGTGAGAACGATACCCGAGCTGCAACCGAATCTGCGTACGGCAAAGGAAACCATAGGTGTAGGCACGAGTGTCGGATAGAAATAAACCTTAATTCCGTTTGCGGCAAGAACGCCTGCTGCCTCACGGGCAAAAACATCGGACTTTATTCTGGAGTCGTGTCCGATGGCAACGCTGGGGCTTTCAAAAGCCTCGTTGAGGTAGTTGGCAAGGCCCTGCGTGGCCTGACCTACCGTGTAAATATTCATTCTGTTCGTGCCTGCGCCGATAACGCCGCGCAGACCGCCCGTGCCGAATTCAAGGCAGCGGTAAAATCTGTCGAGAATTTCCTCTTCGTTGCCTGCAATGCCGTTGAGCTCTTCGACAAGGTCAGCGTCGAGAGTGGCTTCCTTGAGCCAGAGTTCATAAAGTTTGTTGATGTCGTTCATTTATATGTGACCTCCCGTGTGGAATAATTAACCGTAGATTGCGCCGATTACGTCGATTATCGGACCGAAACGGCTTTCGTCAATATTAAGGTCGGCAACCTTGCAGGAGTTGTAGAAGCTTGCAAGGGGGCCGCTTTCGCCGCCGAGCGCACCTGTGAGCAGGTAGCCGACAAAGTGAACTTCAAGCTCGCCGACAAGGTGAGTGTAGTCCATAAGCACGTAGTCCTCGCCATCTGCCTTTTCCTGCTGTATTGCTTCGAGCTCCTTGCAAAGCGCACGGAGCACCTGCGGATTGGCAAGCGTTAAAGCCTGAGCTGTCTGCAAATCAACTGCGATGTAGTATGTCTTCGTGCCGTCCTGAAGGCGTACGTAGTAAACATCACTCTTCTGCGCTATGTCCGCAGCGGTTTCGTTGATTTTTTCGGGTGTCATAAAGTAACAGCCGAGTATCGTTGCCGTGCCTTCCATAACCTTTTCAAAATCACTCTGCTCCGGCAGGGTGGTTACTTCGGCTGCGGTAGTCGTTTCGGGTATTGCCGTTGTCGGTACCGTTGTCTGCGGGCGGGGCTTTGTTGCAGGCTGAGTGGTGGGTGCTGCCGTGCTTTCAGCCGTTGTTGCTTCCTGTGTCGAGGGCTCCTCGGTTGTCGTTTCCGCGGGAGCGGTCGTTGTTACGGCGGCAGTAGTGCCTTCTGTAGTTTTTTCGGTGGGTGGCTCCTTTTGTGACTGCGGTGTGCAGGCGCTTAAAATACAGCCTGCGCACAGTACAATTCCGATTGCCCTTATAAGTTTATTCGTTAAAGGTTTCATTATGCCGCCAACTTTCTTTTTATGATTAATAAATTTTGTATCTGCCGTAGAATGCCGTGCCGTTGTTGCGCTTTGCCGCAGGTGTTACCGAGGCCAGTGCGCCGTCGGTAGCGTAGGTTTCGCCGACAATGATGAATGTTTTGCTGTCGAGTGCACAGATATCGTTGCAGGAGTCGTTGCCCGTGCCCGCAACGGACTTGACGTGCTCGACTTCACCGTCGGTATTGATTGCAAGAATAAATCCGTCCGTACCGCCTTTGTTGCCGATATCGCCGAAATCACGGTTTGAGGAAGCGGTCATACCGACAGCCGCATAGCCGAATTCTGTTTTGGCAATGCTGTTGATAACATCGTTTTCAAGGCCGCCGTAGGTGCGAAGCCATTCAAGCTGGCCGTCTGCGCTGTAGCGTGCCATGTAAGCATCGTAGCCGCCTCGGTTGACGGTAAACGCACCGTCGGGAGAAGCGTATCTGCCTACGATAATACAGCCGCTGCCGTCTGCGTAAATGTCATTTACTTCTTCCGTGCGTGAGCCTTCGAGTGTCTTAATCCAAAGCTGACTGCCCGAGGAAGAATACTTTGCGGTGACAATATTCTGTGAAACGGGTGTGAGCTTATTGTATTCCTTGGAGTTGGAGTGGCAGGTGACGTAGAGGTTGCCGTTTGAATCACAGGCAATGCCGCGGAGCGTTTCGTTTGCCGTGCCGCCTATTCTGTATGCCCACTCTACCGTACCGTTTGCGGAGAATTTTGCAACAACGGCATCAGTACCCTGAAGACCGAGGTCGGCAAAATCGCCGTCGGTTGAAAGGAACTTACCGCCTGCGGCGAAGCCGCCGTCAGGTGTTGCGGTAACGGCAACAAAATAGTCCGTAGCAGTACCGCCGATATGCTTGTACCACTGAAGATTGCCGTCAGCGGAAATCTTTGCGATAACGGAAAGGTAGGTCTTGCCTGCGTTTTCGTAGCCGAGGTCTGCCGCATTGGACTCACCTACGGCAATGAAGCTGCCGTCGGAAAGCTGTGCAAAATCGTACATTCTTGTGTGGCCCGAAGTACCGATGGGGCAAATCCATTTGAGGCTGCCGTCAGAATCGTACTTGGCAATGAATGAATAGAAGCCCGTCTGGCTGAAGTCTGCAAATTCGGCATCGGTGGATTCCGTGTTGCCGAGCGCAGCAAAGCTGTTCTTGCCCGTTGAGAGAACCTTGACAAACTTATCGTTTTTCTTGCCGCCGATACCCTTGAGCCAATCAACCGTGGAAGCGATGTTGATTTCGGGAAGATCTATTGAGGGCTTTTCCTTTTCTGTTGTTGTGGGTGCGTAAAGGGGGTTGTCAATAACGTCGGTCGTGGTGACCTTGTTGTTTCTCTTGGTGGTGTAGTGCTTTGTAACCTGGTGCTCAAGTGTGATTTCAACCGTGTGAGTAACGTTTTCCGTACGCTTCTCGGTTACAACCTCGGTAACGGCTTCGCCGTTTTCCTTGGTGACTGAGTTGCCGTCCTTGTCTGTAACGGGCTGTGTTACCTTTTCGCCGTTTTTGTCAGTTACGGCTACCGTGTATTCAACGGTCTGGTTGACCATTGTGGTTTCGCCGTTTTTGTCAGTTACGAGCTCACCGTTTTCGTCACGCAGGGGATAGGTGTGGTAAACAACGCTGGTAACAACGGGGCATGTCTGCTTTACGGTAACCTTTTCGCCGTTGGCGTTTGTGTAGGTTTCGCCGTTTTCGTCCGTTGCGTAAACAACGCTTGTAATCCATTCCTCGGTGAGAGGCTCGCCGTTTTCGCCTAAAACCGTCTGTCCGTTTTCATCGGTTACGAAAACGTTGATTCCCGTGTGTCCGTCGTTCTGCTTGTTGCAGGCGGTGAAAATCAGTGCCGCGGCAACGAGCAGTATTGCAAGGGGTATGAGTGCTTTTCCTTTCATGGTGTTACTCCTCCTATGTATTTGTCGATTTGTCGAATCAAAACAGTTAATGTAATTATAACACAACGGATATTTCAATGCAAGATGAATATATATAGTTTTGAGTATAATAATATAATAAATAGGTGCGGAAAAGGAAATGTTTGCAAAAATTTTGCGACAATGTAAAATTAAGGAAAAAATATTTACAAACGGCTGAAACTGTAGTATAATACCTAACAAATAAAGGGGAGTAGCTCGCACCCTGGGTGTAATATTGGGCGTCATCCACGACTCTTACGCAGAGTCCGCCAATATTTTAAAGAGTGAGACTTTTATCGCACAGAGTTTTACATCCGTTGCGATAAAAGTTTTTTTTTAACGGGCAAGACCTTGTTTTATTTCATTTAATAAGGAGTTGAAAAAATGCAATTCTATCTTCAGGAAATCAAGGATGTTTTCTCAGCTGTAGGCAGCAACGAAACCGGTCTGTCTGCGCAGGAGGCGGCAAGCCGTCTTGAAAAGAATGGCAAAAACAAGCTCGCAGAGGCCAAGAAGGACTCTATGCTCAAACGCTTCGTCAATCAGATGAAGGACCCGATGATTATCATTCTTCTCGTTGCCGCAGTTATTTCTGCCGCTACGGAAATGATTGAGCACGGCGGCTGGACGACCCCGACTGATTCAATTATCATTCTCACGGTTGTCATTATCAACGCGGTTCTCGGCGTTCTCCAGGAAAGCAAGGCCGAAAAGGCCGTTGAAGCACTTCAGAAGATGTCAGCCGCAACCACCAAAACGCTTCGTGACGGCAGGGTTGAAACCGTCAAGAGCGAAGACCTTGTTGTCGGTGACGTTGTTCTTCTCGATGCAGGTGACGCTATTCCCGCTGACTGCCGTATTTTCGAGTGCGCCAGCATGAAGATTGAAGAAGCGGCGCTGACGGGTGAATCCGTTCCCGTAACAAAGCTCGTCAAGGCTCTTATGGGCAAGAACGACAGCAACGAAATCCCGCTTGGCGACCGCAAGAATATGGCTTATATGGGCTCTACTCTCGTTTACGGCCGCGGTAAGGCTGTTGTTACCGCAACGGGTATGGATACCGAAATGGGTAAGATTGCCAACGCAATAACCCTTGCAGAGGAAGGCAAAACTCCGCTTGAAATCAAGCTTGAGCAGCTTTCCAAAATCCTTACAAAGCTCGTTATCGGCGTTTGCGTATTCATTTTCGCGTTCAATATTGTTACTAAATACTTTATGGGCCCCGAGGGTGCAGAGCTGTTCCCGATTGCGCTTGATTCGTTCATTACCGCTATCGCACTTGCCGTTGCCGCTATTCCCGAAGGCCTTGTAGCCGTTATGACCATCGTTCTCTCAATGGGCGTTACGAATATGTCCAAGAAGAACGCCATTATCCGTAAAATGACGGCGGTTGAAACGCTCGGCTGTACACAGATTATCTGCTCGGATAAGACGGGTACTCTCACCCAGAACGTTATGACCGTTGTTGACCACTATGCAGAGGACGAAATCCGCCTTGCAACCGCTATGGCTCTTTGCACCAACGCTCAGGTTGAGCCCGACGGAAAGTCCACGGGCGAGCCCGACGAGGTTGCGCTTATCAACTACGCAAAGACACTCGGCCTTGCCAAGGAGGAGCTTGTTGCAAAAACTCCCAGAGTCGGCGAAGTTCCGTTTGACTCCGGCAGAAAGATGATGAGCACCGTACACTCAGCTGAGGGCAAATTCGTTCAGTTTACAAAGGGTGCTCCCGACGAAATTCTCAAGAAGTGCTCCCACGCCTTTGTCGGCGGTCAGGTTGTGGCTATGACCGATGAAATCAAGGCAAAGGCGGCCGAAGAAAACACAAGAATGGGCAACAAGGCTCTGCGTGTTTTCGCCGTTGCATATAAGATGTACGATGCCGAGCCTGCAGTTTACGATTCCGCTTCGCTCGAATACGATATGATATTCATCGGCCTTACCGGTATGATTGACCCCGTACGCCCCGAGGTTAAGGCTGCTATTGCAGAATGCCGCACGGCAGGCATCAAGCCGATTATGATTACGGGCGACCATATCAACACCGCAAAGGCAATCGCCCGTGAGCTCGGAATTCTCTCCGACGACTCACAGGCTATGATGGGTGTTGATATTGACAAGTACACCGATGAAGAGTTCGAGGCGATTGTCGAGAACATCAACGTTTATGCCCGTGTTCAGCCCGAGCACAAGACAAGAATTGTCAACGCTTGGAGAAACAAGGGTTATGTCACCGCTATGACGGGTGACGGCGTTAACGATGCACCGTCAATCAAGAGTGCCGATATCGGTGTCGGTATGGGTATCACAGGTACAGACGTTACAAAGAACGTTGCAGATATGGTTCTTGCAGACGATAACTTTGCAACAATCGTTTCCGCAGTAGGCGAGGGCAGAAGAATTTACGACAACATCCGTAAGGCTATCCAGTTCCTTCTCGGCTCAAACCTTTCCGAGGTTATTTCGATTTTCTTCGCTTCCCTTATGAACTTCACAATTCTTCAGGCACCGCACCTTCTCTTCATCAACCTTATTACGGACTCTCTGCCCGCACTTGCACTCGGCACGGAAAGACCCGAGGCTGACATTATGAGAAGAAAGCCCAGAAGCAAGAACGACGGCATTTTCGCAGGCGGTCTCGGTATTGACTGCGCTTACCAGGGTATCATCGTTTCAGTTCTTACAATTGCCGCTTTCTATATCGGTGAGTTCCTTGAATGTGTCGAAAAAGGCGCTGTTGCAGACTTTGCATTCAGAAATATTGCTGACAGCAGCGAGGGTATGACAATGGCATTCTTCACAATGGCTATGTGTGAAATCTTCCATTCGTTCAATATGCGCTCACAGCGTGGTTCAGCCGTTGCTATGGTATTCAAGGGCAGCCACAACATCCTTCTCTACGGCGCAATGGCACTGTCCTTCGTCCTCACAACAGCCGTTGTTGAAATCGACTTCCTTTCAAATATGTTCGGCTTTGCACACCTTGACCTCAAGGCATACCTCATCTCTCTCGGACTTTCGTTTATGATTATTCCGATTGTCGAGGTCGTAAAGCTCATTCAAAGAAAAACAGCGAAAAACTAATCAGGAATTAGGATTTCAAAATTAATTAACATCAAAGCCCTGCTTCATTGCGAAGCGGGGCTTTTTGTGATGAACAATTTTTTTTTACGACATATTGCCTGCGGCATCTACTGCGGTGACGGTATAGACATCGTCTGCCGTGCCGTTGGGGTCGGTAACGGTGAGCGGATAATCCCATTTATAGTTTTCTACTCTCGTCAAAAACTCGCCGTTTTTGCACACTCTGTAATAGGCAACGCCGAAGTTATCTGCGGACTGTGTCCAGCTCACCGTAACGCCGTTTTCGTCTGCCGAGGTGCTGACCGTGGGTGCGGACGGTGCCTGAGTTTCAAGCGCGTAGCCGTTTGCAACGTAGTCGCGGTAGGTTTCTATGTACATACTCTTGACGAGTGTGGGCGAAAAATAGTGGGAATATGAAAACGTAAGAATATTCTCGCAGTAGCGTGAGGCGATATCCATCTGCATTACGAAGCGGTCAAGCGTTGCCGTTACGGACTCGATATTTTCCGTTTCGGGGCGGAGAACCGTACCGCCGAGGATGCTCGGGCCGATTGCAATATCAAAATTTTCACAGTTTGCCCAGAGGTGTATGTCCGCCTTGGCTTTTTTGGCGGCGGCAGAGTACATTTCCCATATTCCGACAAGGTCGTCCTCTTCTACCCAATCCGCGCCTACTGCGTCCTGCGGAGCAACGATATCGCCGTCGCGGAAGGCTGTGGTTTCAAAAAACGTGAGCCACTGCGCATAGGTTGCGGCATTGCCCAGACCGAGGTAATTTGCCGTAAACGGACTTATCAGCACGGGAAGATTTTTGTCAACCTCCGTAGCCTTGCCGAGGACTTTGTTGAGCCCTTTGGTCATCGTTCCCATTATCGGACCGCAGCTTAGCTGATTGTTGATTTCGGGTGTGAAGTACCAGCCGTAGAAATTCTGCGGGCTGACGGAATGGTAAGAAGCGTATATATCGGCAAGCATATCCGCGGTAATATCGCACACCTTTGCATAGTCGCCCGTATAGTTGCCCAGCAGCCAGAACGAATCAAACATTGCAAGGCCCATAAAGATTTTGATATCCGTGCCCTTGCAGGCGTTGAGTGCTGCCTTTACAACGTCGCCGCCGAAAACGGCACCCTCAAAGGCAGGTACCGTACTTTCGTAGTAAACGGTCCAGTTGCCGGAAGAATCCATATTCGCCAAATCCTGCAAGACGAGGTATTCAATACCGTCCGCCTGCATAGCCTCAACCTCTGCTGCCCAGCGTGCCTCATCCCAGGTGCTGCTCAGCCAGGACTGCAGAAACGTGCCGTTGAATTCGGGCTTGCACCTGCGCTCGGCGGGCTGAGCCTCGCCAAAGGGTGCGGCCGCAGTAATAAGAGCTAACAGCGCAACGAAAAAGTTCTTGATTAAATTAAACATGGTATCTTACTCCTTATAACTGATATTAACACAGCTTGCATTCCTCGTCCGTATGGCAATAGAACACGAGCAGAATGAGCATTGCGTAGGGCAGGTCGAGGAAGGTTTCGTTGATTACGCCTTTGAGGAAGATGAAGATTTCCATATGCAGGGGATAATTCATCTGCTCCTCGGCATAGAATTTGAGCACCTCGAAAACGACCGTTACGGGCACGCAAAGCGAAAGCACGGTAAGGCAGGCTATCGGGCAATATAACGGCAGGCGTTTGCCGTGAGAGAGCTTACCGATGAACAGAAAAATCAGAAACGCTGAAAACAGCAGGCTTTCCACCGTTTTTTCAAGCACGGACAGTTCACCGAGCAGGTTGCTGTAATGCACACCGAAAAGAGTTATCAGCCCCGAAACGGCCGCATAAAGCTTTATGCAAAGCAGGAAAAAATCGGGCACAAGCAGAAATTTCTGATTTATCTTCTGCGAAATGAGCACCGCCATTGAAATGTAAATAAGAAGCTGGACAATATCGGTGAGGGAAAAGGTGAAATCGAAAAAGGTTTTGCCTGCTTCAAGGCGCATTGTTGCACCCGAAGCAACCTTTTCTGCCGCGAGCAATATGAACATTATAAACGTTACGGTGTTCATGTGCTTATCTCTGTTGCGGCGGTGCATAAAGGCGTTTATTCTTTCACCCGGCAACGGTTTCAGCTCCTTTCAAATATTATATTTTTATATTACCATATAACAATATCCGTTGTAAACAAATTTATTCTGTTAATATTATGCTAAAAAATTTTTGGTTAGGTTATTGTCATTTTCGGGAAGATA
This sequence comes from Clostridia bacterium, assembly GCA_017410325.1. GTDB lineage: Bacteria > Bacillota > Clostridia > Oscillospirales > Acutalibacteraceae > UBA8612. The sequence goes on from JAFQRA010000023.1 coordinate 41,837, forward strand.
TTGTATTATTGAAACGGTAACCTAAAATTAACCAAACAAAAAAGAGGTATGTTTATGAGTAAGAGCGTTAAAGACATTCTTGCAATGATTGAAGAAAACGGTATTCAGATGGTTGACTTCAAGATGGTTGACATCAACGGTCAGTACCGCCACGTTACAATCCCTGCACAGAACTTTTCGGAAGACACAATGAAGAGCGGCATCGGCTTTGATGCCTCCAACTACGGCTACGCCGTTGTTGAAAAGAGCGATATGGTCTTTATTCCTGACCCCGATACGGCGGTTATTGACCCCTTCTGCTCTGTTCCCACGCTGTCAATGACAGGTAACGCAATGATTATCGACAGCCCCGAAAACCGTCCCCTTGCACAGTATCCCCGTAACATCATCAAGGCTGCTGTTGAATATATGAAGAACAGCGGTGTTGCCGACGAAATGAAAATTCTTCCCGAATTTGAATTCTATCTGTTCGACAATGTTACATGGAACGTTGAGGGCAGACAGATTGCCGTTGACGTTGATGCACAGCAGTCCTACTGGAATTCCGACACAGAGGGTCTGGGCGTTGTTGTTCCCAAGCAGAAGAACTATCACATTGCAAAGCCCTTTGATATTTCTTACGAGTGCCGCAGCGAAATGTGTATGCTTATGCAGGATGCCGGCATTGAAATCAACTACCACCATCCCGAGGTTGCCGCATCGGGTCAGTTTGAAATTGAACCTCAGCTCGGCGAAGTAGTACATATGGCTGATGCTACAATGATGATAAAGTACATCATTCACAACACGGCGCTCAAGTACGGCAAGGCCGCAACCTTTATGCCCAAGCCCGTATGGGGTGAGGCTGGCAGCGGCATGCACGTGCACATGATTCTCTTCAAGGACGGTCAGCCCGTATTCTCTGATGATGAGGGTTATGCACACCTGAGCAAGGAAGCACACTGGTTTATGGGCGGCCTGCTTAAGCACATCCACTCACTTTGTGCCATTACCAACCCCAGCACAAACTCCTTCAAGCGCCTTATCCCCGGCTTTGAAGCACCCGTTACAGTCGGCTACGCAACCTCCAACCGCAGCGCCGTTATCCGTATTCCCGCTTATGCAAAGGCTCCCGACAAGCGCCGCTTTGAGCTTCGTAACCCTGATGCAACCTGTAACCCCTACTTCTGCTATGCCGCAATTCTTATGGCAGGTCTTGACGGTATCAAGAATAAGATTGACCCGTCTGCAAACGGCTGGGGTCCCTACGACTTCAACCTTTACCACCTTTCCGATGAGGAAAAGGCAAAGCTTCAGGGTCTGCCCACATCTCTTGAGGAAGCACTTGACGCACTTGAGGCTGACCACGACTACCTCACAGAGGGCGGCGTATTCCCCGAAGAGCTTATCAAGAACTTCATCAAGTCTAAGCGCGAAGACTGCCGTCAGCTTTCCGCTATTCCCCATCCGGCAGAATTTGACAAGTACTTCAATCTTTAATACTCCTTATATAACAGTAAAACCTCTCCGTCAGACGCGGAGAGGTTTCGTTATTTGTACGCTTATTTTTTGAACTGCTTTTTAAGACGGAGTTCCTTTGAAAGTATCGTTTTGCGAAGGCGGAGAGACTTCGGCGTTACCTCAAGAAGCTCGTCATCCTTGATAAACTCCATACACTGCTCGAGTGAAAGGTTTGAGGGCGGAACAAGGCGCAGGGCGTCATCGCTGCCTGCGGCACGGGTGTTTGTGAGCTGCTTTTTCTTGCAGACGTTACATACGATATCTTCGTTCTTTGCGCACTCGCCGACTATCATACCCTCATAAACCGGAACACCGGGGCCGATGAAGAGCCTGCCTCTATCCTGCGTGTTGAACAGGCCGTAGCCTGTTGACTCGCCGGCCTCGTGAACAACGATTGAGCCTCTTTCCCTTGTCTGGATGTCGCCTGCATAGGGCTCATAGCCGTGGAAAAGCTGGTTCATAATACCGTTGCCGTTTGTATCGGTGAGAAATTCGGAGCGGTAGCCGATAAGGCCGCGGGAGGGAATTTTAAATTCAAGGTGGGTTGAGCCGCCGTCACGCACGCCCATATTTTCAAGCTCTGCCTTGCGTGAGCCGAGCTTTTCGATAACCGCACCGACGTACTGCTCGGGCACCTCTACGATAAGGAGCTCAACGGGCTCGTAAATTTCTCCGTTGATTTCCTTGAGAATAACCTTCGGACGGGAAACCTGGAATTCGTAGCCCTGACGGCGCATTGTTTCGATAAGAATTGAAAGGTGGAGTTCACCTCTGCCCGAAACCTTGAAGGTGTCGGTCGTTTCGGTCTCCTCAACACGCATACTGACGTTTGTTTCAACCTCTTTGAAAAGGCGGTCACGGATATTGCGTGAGGTGACGAACTTGCCCTCCTGACCTGCAAACGGGCTGTCGTTGACGATGAAATTCATTGAAATTGTGGGCTCATCAATCTTGACGAAGGGCAGGGGCTCAATACAGTCCGGCGCACAGGCAGTTTCACCGATATTGATTTCGGGAATGCCCGAAACGCAGATAAGGTCGCCCGCCTTTGCTTCCTCAACCTCAACTCTCTTAAGGCCTTCAAACTGGTAAAGCCTTGTGATGCGTTCGTTTTTCTGTGTGCCGTCAGTTTTGCACAGCGTTACAAGCTGATTTTTCTTAACCGTGCCTCTTTCCACTCTGCCGACACCGATTCTGCCTACGTAATCGTCATATTCAAGCGAGGAGAAAAGAATCTGAAGCGGTGCATCAACGTCACCCTTGGGTGCTTCGATGTTTTTAAGAATAGCATCGAGAAGCGGTCTCATATCACCCTGACGCACATCGGGATCAAGCGAGGAATAGCCGTCCCTTGCGCTGGCGTAGACAACGGGGAATTCAAGCTGGTCATCATCCGCACCAAGCTCGATAAACAGGTCAAGCACCTCGTCAAGCACCTCGGCCGGTCTTGCGCCGGGACGGTCAATCTTATTGACAACAACGAGCACCTTTTTGCCAAGGCCGAGAGCTTTTTTGAGCACGAAGCGAGTCTGCGGCATACAGCCCTCAAACGCATCTACGAGCAGCAAAACGCCGTCAACCATCATCAGTATGCGTTCAACCTCGCCGCCGAAATCGGCATGGCCGGGGGTATCGACAACGTTGATTTTAGTGTCCATATAGCGGATGGACGTATTCTTTGAAAGTATTGTAATGCCTCTTTCACGCTCAAGGTCGTTTGAGTCCATAACCCTGTCCTCAACCTGCTCGTTTTCACGGAAGGTACCGCTCTGCTTGAGAAGCTCGTCAACAAGGGTTGTCTTGCCGTGGTCAACGTGAGCGATAATGGCAATATTTCTTATATCTCTGCGCTCCATATTTATAACTCCAATATATATAAAAATCACGGTTATTTATTATATACCTTATTTCGCAAATTTCCAATGGCAGAATTGTCAAAAATTCAGCTGTCAGCGCAATGTAAAACTGTAATTTAAATGCAAAGTGCAAAATGCAAAACGCAAAGTTAAGGGTCGCTACGCTCCAAATTTATAAATGGGTATCCTTGTACTTTTCCGCCTGTAAACGGAACATATAGGCGTATTTGCCGTTTTTTTCCATCAGCTCGTCGTGACTGCCGCACTCGATAATTCTGCCGTTTTCAAGCATAAGTATTCTGTCGGCGTGGCGTGTGGTGGAAAGGCGGTGGGAAATGAACACAACCGTTGAATCGGTACAGCTTTCGCTTATCGCCTTGTTCAGCTCGTATTCCGAAACGGGGTCAAGGTTAGCGCTCGGCTCGTCAAGAATAATATACGGGCTTTGCTTGTAGAACACTCTTGCAATTGCAAGCTTCTGCTGCTCACCGCCCGAAAGCATAACGCCTTCGTCGCTGAATTCACGCAGCAGCATTGTGTCTGCACCGTGGGGCAGCTCCTTTGTAAAGCCTGCAAGCTCAAGCGCCTTCATCACACGGGCGCTGTCATAAACGGGCGAGAGTGCCACGTTTTCGCCGACGGTTGCGGCAAAAATACGGAAATCCTGAAAAACTGCGGAAAAGCGGTTGCGGTGGGAGGCAACGGTTACGTCACGAATGTCCCGTCCGCCGATTTCGATTAAGCCGCAATCAACATCATACAGCCTGAGTAAAAGATTCGTCAGCGTGGTTTTACCCGCACCGTTGTAGCCGACAAGAGCAATCTTTTCGCAGGGCTTTATTTCAAAGGAAACGCCGTTTACGCTCTCCTTTTCGCCGCCTTCATAAGTAAAGCTGATATCCTTTACAGCTATTGTTTCGGGCTTGTTGCAGGTTACCGTGTGAGCACCGTCCTTTATCTTGCTTTCGGTTGACATAAAGCTGCGGCATTTTTCAATCATCTTCGACCGCTCGGTAAAGGTTCTCAGGCTGTAAACTGTAAGGTACAGCACACTCGCACCAATCTGCGTGGCACCGTTGAAGGTGGCAACGAAATCGCCTGCACTCATCTTACCCGTGACAATGGTCTGGTAGCCGATATAAAGGCTGAGTATGAGCATAAAGCCGACAACCTGAACGGAAAATTCCTGCACGAAGAAAAGCCCGTCAAGCTTTCTGATAAAGCCCTTCTGTGTTTTAATCATATCGTCTGCGCTCTCGTTGAAACGCTTGTGAAGCAGGGGGTAAATACCGCTCGTGCGGATTTCGCCCGCATAGTCTGGCAGGTAAAACACCCTTGCAAAATAGTCGCTTCTGCGGTGCTTTTCGGTTACCGCTTCACGGCGCTTTGTCTGCAGATTACCCGTATATTTGCCAAGCGGAATAAAAAGAATTACCGTACCGAGCACTATCAGAAGGCACATCGGGTCAATGGTGAGTATGATTGCCGCTATCGCAACAAAGGACAGAATCTGCTCAACATAGCCCTTGATAATGCTGAGAATGTTTGTGAGGTTATCTGACACATTTTCTATAGACAGAATAAAATCGCTGTAATAGCCCGGGTCGTCGTACTTGGCAAGGTCAAGCTCTGCCGCTTTACGGTAGAACATCGACTGAATTATCAGATCCATTTTCTCACGCTCACGGTGAACAAAAAGCTCATAGAAAACATTTGAGAAAATTTCGCACACAACGATTACGGCAAGCATAATTATAATGCCCGTGATTATCTTTTTCGGCTCACCGCCGCTTTGCACCTCGTCAATTATGTATTTAAGGCCTATAACGGATATGAGCCTGCCCGGCATTGCGCTGACAATCTGCTCAAAAATGCTGCCGATTACAAGCCACGGCGAAGCCTTGAACATAAGCGAGAGCATATAGATTATATTGGAAAGTGTGCTGTGCTTCTTCCTTATTTTTGCTTTCATTTTCATTCCACGCTCCCCTCCTCATCTCTGTAGCTTGAAGCCTGGAGCGTGAACATTTCGCAGTAGCCGCCCTTTGCCGCCATAAGCTGCTCGTGCGTGCCGCACTCGGTAATCGTACCGCCGTCAAAGACATAAATTCTGTCCGAAAGCACGGCGGAAGACAGCCTGTGCGAAATATAGATAACCGTTTTTTCCTCGGTTGCTTCAATAAGGCTTTCGTACATTTTGTATTCGGCTATGGGGTCAAGCGCTGACGAGGGCTCGTCAAGAATTGCAAAATCAAAGCTCTTGGCAAACATTCTGGCGGCACAGAGCTTCTGCTGTTCACCGCCCGAAAGTCCTGTGCCCTTTTCGTCAAACTCACGGGTAAACACGGTCTGCCTGCCCTCGGGCATGGACATAATCCGCTCGTAAACGCCTGCCGCTTTCAGCGCTTTATCTACGGCGGCGTTGTCCTCCTTACCCTCGCACTCACGGCACAGCACGTTTTCGCCGACGGTAAGCGCAAAGACCTTGTAATCCTGAAAAACGGTTGCAAGCCTTGCGTGAAGGGAGGCAATATCGTACTCCCTTATATCCTTGCCGTTGTACAGGATTTCACCGCTGTCGGGGTCATAAAAGCGAAGCAGGAGCTTTACAAAGGTTGTTTTGCCTGCACCGTTGTGGCCGACCACCGCTACGGTTTCGCCCCTGCTGATTTTAAAGCTGAGGTTTGTGAGCGAGGGAGCCTTTGCACCGGGATAGGTGAAGCAGACGTTTCTGAATTCGAGGCTTTCAAATTCTTCCGCCTTTTTATTGCCGCCGACAACTCTTTCCTCGTACTCAAAGAACTCTTTAAGGTTGCCGAAATAAGCGGCTTCCTTTCTGACGTTGGATATGGAGTCGCTCAAATCCTTGAGCACATCCTTGAGGTTGCTGACAGCCGTAACGATAACGGAAAAATCCGACAAGGCGAGGTTTCTTTTTACAACGAAGCGGTATGCCGCATAGCCGTAGGCCGCCGCAGTGGGTACAGCCTTGCCGAAAAGACCTGAAACCAGTTCAAGCAGCATTACCTTAACGCCGTATTTTTTGATTATTGCCCTGTTGGTTTCAACCGCCGTTTGAAACCGCTCAAGCATAACGGAAAATATGTCCGAGGTACGCATATCCTTGGAAAAATCCTTGAGGAAAACCGTACGCTTGACGTATTCCTTTGAACGCTTGTGCGGTGTCATTTCCTTGTCTTTTTTTACGTCAATTTTGCCGATTGCGATACCTGCCAGCACCACGAATATGCCGACTGAAAGTATCAGCAGCAGCCTCGGGTCGATCGAAACAATATAAATCACAAGGAAAACACCCGTAAGCGAGCTTGCAAAAACGTTTGAAAGCCGCCAGGTAAATTCCGAAAAATGCTCGCTCGTAATTATTTCGGTTGCACGCTTGTACTTATCGTAAAAATCGGGGTTTTCATAACAGGCAATATCAACTGTAACCGCCTTTTTAAATATGCGGTCGTTGAGATTTTTGTAAAAATACTTCATTCTGGTACAGACAAAATAGTCCGTAATGCAGTCCGTTGCCTTTGCAAGCAGACCTGCACCGGCAAACATCAGCACGAGAATAACGTACTGCTTGTAGCTGCCGCCCGTTTCAATAAGCTCAAGCAAGAGTTTAAGAAAGAGTATTTCCTGAATAAAGCCCGTAAAAAACCAGTAGGCTGTCTGGGTCATAATGAATGCGGTGAGCAGTAACGGTGCACACTGCACGCAGATTTTAACGGCATAGAGCGTATCCTTCAGAGCTCTGAAACGCTCTCCGCCTTGTTTTTTGCAATTTTGTTTCACGTTACATCTCCTTGAATTAAGTCGGCCGTATCCGCCTGCTAAAAAACAAAAAATCCCGAAAACATAAAGCCTTCGGGATTGACGCATTTACCGTGTTTTGCTTTTCAGCAAGCAGAAACGGACACAGCTACCCGAATTTCAGTTTTGTTGAATAAAGTTGTCATCATTATGTCCGTCTCCTCTTTCTTTAAAGTTTTTCTGCACCTTAACACGGTCGGTGCAGAAATAAAAATAACATATTTTGCCTTAGTTGTCAATTGCGGTTTAGCGTGATTCAATAACAATATTAATAGGGGACAACGGGCTGTCGGGGTTACGGCTCTGCCGCCGCTCTTTTGTCATAAAGACGAAAATTCAAGCGGAAATTTGTGAGTGTGCACAAACTTTTTTGAAAATTAAAAGTGAGCAAATCGTATGAAAACGCGAGAAAAAACGAGAAAAACGGAGCTTGCGTTTGCTAAATTAAATTTTTTGAAAATAAGTGTTGACATCACTCGGGTCTTGTGGTAGTATATTCGAGCAATGAAATTAAAAATCTTAATTCGGAGGAAAAGCTAATGTCAACTTATATGCCCAAAGCAGGCGAAATCACACGCAGCTGGTATGTTCTTGACGCTGCAGGCAAGCCTCTGGGTAAGGTAGCTGCTCAGGCCGCTGTTCTTCTTCGCGGTAAGCACAAGGCTATCTTCACACCCAATGTTGATTGCGGCGATCATGTAATCATCATTAACGCTGAGAAGGCAGTTCTCACAGGCAACAAAATCAACCAGAAAATGTACTACCACCACACAGGTTACATCGGTAACATGAAGGAAGTTAAGTACAGCACCCTTATGAAGACAAAGCCCGAGTTTGCTATGCAGCTCGCTGTCAAGGGTATGATTCCGGAAAACACTCTCGGCCGCAACGCACTTGGCCGCCTTCGTATCTACAAGGGCGCAGAGCACAAGCACGCAGCACAGAAGCCCGAAGAGTGGGCTCTTTAATCGAAGGGAGGCAAATGAATAATGTACGAAACTAATCCTTATTTCTATGGTACAGGCCGCAGAAAGCAGTCTGTAGCCCGTGTACGTGTTTATGCAGGTACAGGTAAAATCATCATCAACGACCGTTCAATCGACGATTACTTCGGTCTTGATACACTCAAGCTCATTGTTCGCCAGCCCCTCGAGCTCACCGGCACAACCGAGAAGTTCGACATCATCTGCCGCGTAAGCGGTGGCGGTGTTACAGGCCAGGCAGGCGCAATCCGTCACGGCCTTTCCCGTGCTCTCCTTCAGTACGACGAAGCTGTTCGTCCCGTACTCAAGAAGGCAGGCTTCCTCACTCGTGACCCGAGAATGAAGGAAAGAAAGAAGTACGGTCTCAAGGGCGCACGCCGTGCACCCCAGTTCTCAAAGAGATAATCAGAGCCTATCGGCGAAAATCAACAACCCTTGGAATCTCAACGATTCCAAGGGTTTATTTCTTTTAGTAATAATTCAAGAATGCAAAGTGTCAATAATTAAGAAAAAACACAAGTTTGGTTTGAAAATAAATAGCGTTGATATATTTACAAAAGTGTGCTATACTGAATTAAAAAACAACACACAGTAGTGATAGAGGTGAAAGATTTGCTTGATTTCTCAAGTCTTGAAAAATACAAAGAAAACAATCGCATTGAAGCAAAAAAAGCTTTAGGCGGATTGCCTCACAGCATTTGGGAAACATATTCAGCTTTTGCCAACACAATAGGCGGAGTGATATTGCTTGGCGTTGAAGAATATGCGGACAAAACCCTTCACCCTATCAATATTCCTGATCCCGATAAGCTTATCAAAGATTTCTGGGATATAATTAATAATTCACAGAAAGTCAGTGCAAACATCCTTTCAAATAAAGATGTCTATGTAAAAGAAGTTGGCGGTAATCATATAATTGTCATAAATGTTCCCAGAGCGCAACGTTCTGACCGTCCTGTTTATCTTGACGGCAATTATAGCAACAGCTATCGCCGAAACGGTGAGGGTGACTATAAGTGCACAAAAGAAGAAATTAATGCAATGATACGGGATGCATCAATCAAATCTCAAGATATGCTGGTTTTAAATGAGATGGATTTGGATGTTTTTGATTTTGAAAGCATTCATAGCTACCGTATGCGTATGAAACATTCCAAGCCCGGACATGTTTGGGAAGCCTTAGAGGATGAGGATTTTCTTTTGAGGTTAGGAGCGGTCGGCAGAGGTGATGACGGTAGGCGTCATCCCACTGTTGCGGGTCTTCTGATGTTTGGCCACGAATATGAAATTGTTCGTGAATTCCCGTCATATTTTCTGGATTATCAAGAACAATACGACGACACAACCCGTTGGACAGATCGTATAGTTTCATCTTCAGGAGAATGGAGCGGCAATATCTACGATTTTTACTTTAGGGTATATAACAAAATCTCGCAAAATATAAAGGTGCCTTTTAAAATTGAAAACGGAATACGTGTTGAAGATACTTCTGTTCATATTGCGCTCCGTGAAGCTTTGGCAAACTGCCTTATAAACTCCGATTATCACGGAACCAGAGGAATTGTTATCATAAATAAACCCGACGAAATCACAATTTCAAATCCGGGCGGTTTCAGAATAGAGCTTGAAGCTGCCAAATCCGGCGGAATATCCGACCCGAGAAATACCGTGCTTATGAAAATGTTTACCCTTATAGATATCGGCGAACGTGCCGGAAGCGGTATTCCGAATATCTATAGTGTTTGGAACAAGCAACGTTGGTCTGTACCTGTAATCAATGAAGAGTTTGATCCTGAACGCATAACATTATTGCTTCCACTGAAAAAAGCGGCGATAAAAAGCGGCGATAAAAAAACGGCGATAAAAAGCGGCGATAAAAAAGCGGCGATAAAGACCCTTGCACATAAGCAAGCTATTGTAGAATATCTGACGACAAACACTTCTGCAAAAAGTTCAGAGCTTGCTGAATTTGTCGGGCTGAAAATTTCAAGGCTTAAGGAAATTTTGAGCGAAATGATTTCAGATGAAATTATCGTGGCGGAAGGAAACAATAAAAACCGCATATATAAACTAAAATCATAATAATAAAATTAACAACCCTTGGAATTTCACATTGCAGTTCCAAGGGTTTATTTCTTTTTTACCGTTCTTTTACCTATCTAAAAAACAAACAAAAAGCCAACCGTAAGGCAAATAATATTAAATATTCAGGGAGCAGACCGTACCTTTTACAGTCAGTCTACTCCCTGCTTTTCGCTGTATTTTATTTAGATGTTACTTCACAATGCTTGCCGATGCTGAACATTGTTTTCGGAAATTGCTGCTGCTTTCCGCAAACGGTGATACCGTCAAGCTCAACCTGAACTGTGTTTGTGTCGCTGTCTGTGCCTGCGATTTTCGGCTTCATATACGAGGTATACGAAATATTGCGGAAAACAACATTTTTAATCTCAAAATTTTCCGTCTCTTCGTCGTAAATCTTCACGAGAATGGGTCTGCCTTCGTCACGGAATATTTCAATGTTTTCAAAAAGTACGCCGTCAATACTGCCTTCGGTTTGCTCTGCTACGACGACAAGGGAGCCTATTCTGTCATTATCCCATATTCCGTCACGGTAAATAACCGCACAGTCACGGAAGGTGACATCGGAAATCTGCTTGTTCACTTCGCCTGTGATACCGAAGCACCTTGCATAGCCGCCCCAGGCGATGCAGTTTGTGAAAGTGATGTTTCTGCTGTCCATTGTGCCGCCGAGTGCCTTTACTTCGAAGGTGTCGTCTGCCACTCTTGCAAAGCAGTTGTCGACGGTTACATTGTGGCTGTTGCAGATTGCAAAGCCATCGCAGTTGCCACGGTTGCCGATGATATCAACATTATCAATTTGCACACCGTCACAGCAGTAGGAAATAAATGACCACTCGGGTGAATTGATAATTTTTACATCTCTGACTTTTACATTGTTGCAGCTGGTGAAAACAACGCCTCTTCTTTCCCGCCTGTCAAGACGTGTCATATCAATTACGCCTCTGCCTGTAAGAGTTATGTTGTTGCAGTTATAAAAATTGATAAAAGGATATCTTGTAAGCCCTATGCTATTGTCTCCGGGTGCAGACGGCTCAAAATATTTGTTTTCATCCTCTGCGCAGTCAATATCGTAGAGGTGGTTTGCTATAACATAAGCACCTTCACGCAAGTAAATAACAAGATTTTCATTTCCGACGAGATTAACATAATCATACTGATAAACACCTTTATCAAGTACCCATACGCTATCCTCGCCGTATTCCTCTATGTATGCCGCAATTTCTTTGTCCTCGTCAACCTTTTCACGCACCATAAGCGTGTAGCCGTAGTACTGATTTGCATCGTTGAAAAGGAAGGTGTAGATGCCCGTTTTATTGATTGATGCTGTTACCGTGTTATCCTCGCCAAGCGCCTTTACGCCGTGTGATTCGGGAAGCACAACAGCGTTTTTAAGTGTCACATCGGCACCCGTTATTTCAATGTTGAATGAAAAGTCTTCGTCTGCATCAACATAAATTTCGGAAAAAGAATGAAGCGTGCCCGTATCATCGGCACGGATGAAAACTACCGAAGCGTAAACGGGAATTTCGGTGCCGCTGACCTTGGCGGTATAATACGGCGATACCGTTATGCCGTTTATGTCATCATATCCGCCCGATTGCACATATTCGGGAAGCTGCGCCGAAGCTCGGCCTACAAGCTCTTGCTCGGTGAGCCCCGCTTCCTCAAGGGTGATTATCGCTTCTTCGGGGTATTCAAGAAACGAAAAATCAAAGCCTTCGCTTTCGGGATAAACGGTAGCCGGGAAGAGCAGATTTGAGAAAAATACGCAGACGGTTGTAAAAACAGTGAACAGGAATTTTATGAATGCTTGCATTTGTTAAATCTCCTTGTTGAATTTTATTGTTTTATGTAGTCGGGGAAATTCACTTCTGTGTGGTCATATTCATACCTCACATCGGGTTTGATTTTTATCTGTATTTAAAAGTAACACAAATCAGCTTCAAAGTCAAAACTGTAACGGATAATTTTCGGAAAATTTCAGAAAAAGTGTTGACAAATGAATTTCATAGTGCTATATTCAATCCAATAAATGCGATGAGCAGAAACCAGTAGGTCGGAAAGAATCTGGAGAGAGTTGCCGGTTGGTGCGAGGCAAAGAGGGCGTCCTTCACGAATTCATTCTGTTAGCAGTGCACTGAATAAGAGTAATCTTTAGTAGGATGCAACGGGAGTTCCCGTTACAGAACTAAGGTATGTCAGTACCTGATAAGGCCGCTACCGTGAGATGGCGGTAAACTGAGGTGGTACCACGGGATTTAAAATTCTCGTCCTCTGTATTCTTAATCGGAATGCGGAGGACGTTTTTTGTTTCCTTTCACATTCCCGAAGCTTCAAAATTCAGAAAGGGTGGTCAGAATGGCACAGAATTACTATCAGAAAGAAATTGAAACAATGTCTGCTGAAGAAATGAGAAAGCTTCAGTCGGAAAAACTCGTCAAGCAGGTAAAGCACGTTTATGAGAACGTAGAGTATTACCGCAACCTTATGGACGAAAAGGGCTTAAAGCCCGAGGATATCAAGGGAATTGAAGATTTACACAAGCTTCCCTTCCTCACAAAGGCAGACCTGCGTGATGCTTATCCCTACGGCCTTCTTGCAAAGCCGCTTGAGGACTGCGTACGTATTCAGTCAACATCAGGTACGACGGGCAGACGTGTTGTCGCTTTTTATACACAGAAGGACGTTGATTTGTGGGAAGACTGCTGTGCACGTGCAATTGTAGCTGCAGGCGGCTCAAATAAGGATGTCTGTCAGGTTGCATACGGCTACGGCCTTTTCACGGGCGGCCCCGGCCTCAACGGCGGCTCACACAAGGTCGGCTGTCTTACACTTCCGATGTCCTCCGGTAACACGGAGCGTCAGATTCAGTTTATGACGGATCTGAGCGCAACTATTCTCTGCTGTACTCCGTCCTATGCGGCATACATAGGCGAAACGCTCAAGGAGCAGGGCTACAAGCCCGAGGATATTCCGCTTAAGGCGGGTATATTCGGCGCAGAGCCCTGGACAGAGGAAATGCGCAGAGGTATTGAAAACACCCTCGGCATCAAGGCCTACGATATTTACGGCCTTACCGAAACAACGGGCCCCGGCGTTGCGTTTGAGTGCAGTGAGCAGACGGGTATGCACATTAATGAGGACCATTTCTATGCGGAAATCATAGACCCCGATACGGGTGAGGTTCTTCCCGAGGGCAGCAAGGGCGAGCTTGTTTTCACCTCTCTTGACAAGGAAGCCTTCCCGCTTCTTCGTTACCGCACACGCGATATCTGTGTTCTTTCACGCAAGAAGTGTTCCTGCGGCAGAACGCTTGTCAAAATGGCAAAGCCCATGGGAAGAACGGACGATATGCTCATTATCCGCGGTGTCAACGTATTCCCGAGCCAGATTGAAACAGTTCTTCTTAACGAAGGCTATGAGCCCAACTACCAGATTATTGTTGACCGTGTGAACAATAACGATACTTTTGAAGTCAACGTTGAAATGACTGCCGAAAAGTTCACCGATAAGCTCAGCGACATTATCGCTATGGAAAAATCGCTTGCAAACGCAATGAAGACGATGCTCGGCATCAATCCCAGTGTTCACCTTGTTGCTCCCAAGAGCATCGCAAGAAGCGAAGGCAAGGCAGTGCGTGTTATCGACAAGCGTAAATTAATCTGAGAGGAGAAATAACAATGGCAATCAAGCAGTTAACGGTTTACGTACAGAACAAAAAAGGTGCTATGGCATCTCTTACGGATGTTCTTGCAAAGAACGACGTGAATATCCGTGCCCTTTCCATTGCAGAAACTGAGGATTTCGGACTGCTTCGTATTATTGTAGATAATGAAACAGCCGCAACAAAAATCCTTGAAGAAAACAGCTACCTTATCAAGGCGATAGACGTTGTCGGCGTTAAAATCGGCGATAAGCCCGGCGCACTCACAGGCGCACTTGACGTGCTCGACAAGGCAGGTATAGACGTTGAATACCTCTATGCGTTTATGGCAAGAACGGAAAAGCACGCCTACGTTGTTCTTCGTGTTGAGGATAACGGCGCCGCTGAAGCCGCCCTTGAAGGCGCAGGCTACCACCTTATCACAAACGCAGATATCTGCAAGCTGTAAGCCGGTAAACCCCAACGCACATCGTTTAAATGCGGTGTGCGTTTTTTGTATTGGCGATTGCGTTAATATTGAATAGCTTGCTGTTAAATTGAGGGTCGCTTCGCTCCTATTATAAATATACAACCTTAAAGAGTGTCATTCTGAACGAAGTGAAGAATCTTATAACACTTTAAGATTCTTCGGCTACGCCTCAGAATGACATAACTTTTTTTGTTCGTTATTTACAATCGGGTGTGGGCGAAGCTCACCCACCTTTATTATTTATTCTTTCTTGAAAACACGCTGTCGGAATGGTATAATAAAATTATACTGAAAATAATTACGGGGATTATACAATGAAAAAATTTATTCCTTTTTTATTGGTTTTAATTTTGCTGTCGGGCTGTGCTGCAGGCGGTGAAAAGGCTGACGGTTACCGTCAGGTTGATATGGCTGAAGCGGTATCCGTTATGCAGGAAGAAGACGGATATATTATTCTTGACGTGCGCACGCCCGAGGAATTTGCCCAAAAGCACATACCGGGGGCTGTGAATATACCGAATGAAGCAATCGGTACGGATGAAATTTCCGCTTTACCCGACAAGGGTCAGCTTATTCTTGTTTATTGCCGAAGCGGAAACAGAAGCAAGCAAGCTTCCGAAAAGCTTGTTGAGCTTGGCTACACAAACGTTGTGGAATTCGGCGGTATAATTGACTGGACGGGCGAAACCGCCACGGTTACGGAGGGGTAAGTATGAGCGGTATTCCGACTAACAGAGTGCTTGAAAAGCTTGATGAATATTTAGGCAAAAACGATTACGCGGGCGCAAAAAGGCACCTGCTTTACTGGCTTGCCGAGGCTGAGGCTGTCGGCGATGGCAAGGGAATATTGCTGTTGAGCAACGAGCTTATGGGTCTTTGCCGCAAGCTTGGTGAGGGTGAGCAGGCTGTAGGCTATGCCGAAAGCGCACTGCGGCAGATTGAGAAAATGGGTATCGAAAACAACGTCGGCGCCGCTACGACTTACCTTAACAGCGCAACCGTTTACAAGGCGTTCGGCCGTGCTTCGGATGCCGTGCCGCTGTTTGAAATGGCGAGAGCGGTTTATGAAAATAATCTTGCGCCCGATGATGAACGCCTTGGCGGACTTTACAATAATACGGCGCTTGCGTTTGCCGATTTGGGTCGGTTTGAAGAAGCGCAGCTGCTTTATGAAAAAGCAATTGCGGTTATGAGGCTGAACGAAAACGCCGAGCCCGAGCAGGCGATAACCTACCTCAATATGGCTTCTGCCGCAGAGGCTCGGTACGGGCTTGAAGGCGCACAGGAAATTATTTCGGGCTGTGCCGAAAAGGCTATGGAGCTTCTGGACAGCTGCAGGCACCGAACGGACGGTGACTACGCGTTTGCCTGCGAAAAGTGCGCAACCGTGTTTGAATACTACGGATATTTTCTTTATAAAAAAGAGCTGAACGAACGAAGCAGGAGGATATATGAAGGGTCTTGAGCTGGCAAGAAAATTTTACGAGCAGCACGGCGAGCCTATGCTTGGCGGGCAGTTCAGCCATATTCTGCCCTTTATTTCGGTGGGGCTTGTCGGAAGCGGCTCGGAATGCTGCGGCTACGACGACGAGGTGTCGCAGGACCACGACTTTGAGCCGGGCTTCTGCGTTTTTCTGCCCGATGAAACGAAGGTTGACCGCAAAACCGCCTTTGAGCTTGAGAGAGCATATTCAAAGCTTCCCAAAGAATTTATGGGCTTTAAAAGGAGCGTTATCAGCCCCGTAGGCGGCAGCAGACACGGCGTAATCCGAACAGCGGATTTCTTTGAAGCGAAAATCGGCAGGGCTGACGGTGAGCTTTCCGCCGAAGAGTGGCTCTCGCTTCCCGATTATGCGCTTGCGGAGGCAACGAACGGCGAAATTTTCTTTGACAACTGCGGCGAAATTACCCGAATCAGAGAAAGTATAGCTCATTATCCCGAGGATATACGGCTCAAAAAGCTTGCGGGAAATCTGCTGCTGATGGGACAGTCCGGGCAGTATAACTACAAACGCTGTGTTTCAAGGGGCGAAACTGCGGCGGCACAGCTGAGCATTTTCGAGTTTGCCAAAGCCACGCTGAATACCGCTTTCCTGCTCAGCAAAAAATATATGCCCTATTATAAGTGGAGCTTCCGTGCGCTGCGGGAGCTTTCGCCCGATTACAAAGCACTCGCTTCGGAACTTGAGTATCTGCTTTCAAGCGGCAACGATGAAGCACAGTCAAAGGAAAAATGTGAAATAATTGAAAACATCTGCACCGCGATTTCGCAAAAGCTGAAAGAGCAGGGCATAGTTGATGCCGTCGGTGCCGATACGGAATGGCTGGCTTATGCTGTTAACGATTTGATAAAAGATAACGCAATCCGCAATATGCATATTCTGTGTGCGGTTTGATAGAAATTTTAACAGGAGTTAATTTATGATTACTTTTATCTGCTACCCCAAATGTACAACCTGTCAGAAGGCGAAAAAATGGCTTGACGACAATAAAATTGATTACGTACAGCGTGATATTAAAACGGACAAGCCTTCCCTTCAGGAGCTGTCCGCTTGGCACGCAAAAAGCGGTCTGCCGCTCAAAAGGTTTTTCAATACGAGCGGTCTGCTTTACAAATCAATGGAGCTGAAAGCCAAGCTGCCCGATATGACTCAGGAGGAAATGCTGGAGCTGCTTGCCACGGACGGTATGCTTGTCAAAAGACCCCTGCTCATATCCGAGGACACCGTGCTTGTCGGCTTTAAAGAAAAAGAGTGGGAAAGTCTGCTGTAAGTAGATATGAAAAAGACCCGACGTCGTCTGATGTCGGGTCTTTCGTGCTTTTTACTGTAGCTTCTTGCCGTCCGAAAAGGCTTTTCCTGTTCTTTCGCCAAGCCTTGAATATGCAAGGTGTACGGGGTCAAAGGCTATCGGGTCGAGCTTTACGGGGTCTATTTTACCGTCTTCGCCTAAAATCTTTTCGTCTGCCGAAACATTTACAATTTCGCCTATGCAGATACCGTCTTCATTGAATTTTATCAGCTTACACTCAACGGTCATCGGTAGCTGCTCGATTATGGGGGCGTTGACAAATTCCGATTTAACCGTTGAGAAGCCGGCCTTTTCCATTTTGTCGGGTGTTTTGTTGCCCGAAACAATGCCCACGTAATCGGCTTCAAGCATATACTCTGCTGTGGCAATGCTTACGGTGAAAGCTTTGCTTTCCTTGATGTTTTTTGTGGTTTTGTGGCTTTCGGCAAGACAGAGCATAATCCGGTTTTCTTCATAAATTCCGCCCCATGCGGCATTCATACAGCAGGGCGTTCCGTTGCCGTCGTAAGCGGCAACAATAAACACGGGCATAGGGTATACCCACGGCTGTACACCGAAATTCTTTCGCATAACGTCACCTCATTCTATCGTGTCAAGGTTTACGCCCTTGGTTTCTTTTACCTTAAGCGCAAACATAATTGCGGCTATGCTCACCGTCGGCACCGAAACGGCAAGGCAGGCCCACCATATCGGCATAACGGTCATACCGACAATTGTGACACCGTAGCCCAGCGCAAGACCTATCATAACAAGCAGACCCTCTGCACCGACAACCGAGGCGCGGATATCCGTGGGTACCTTTTCGGTCATCATAACGTTCATATAGTCTCTGCCAATCCAGTACGAGCCCTGATAGAGTCCCGCAAACGAGCCGACAAGATACGGATTCCAGCCCAGCAGAATACCTGCCACAAACAGTATGTAGCCTGCCACACAAGTAAAGGAAAAGAGCGTAACAGTTGCCTTTCTGCCTGCCTTGTCTGCAATGAAGCCTGAAAGGAAGGTTATTGAGGCGTAGATTACGGGTATCATAAACAGTGCCTTTGTAATGCTGCTTGTGCTCATTCCCGCACGGTGCATTGCGGATTCAAAGTAAAGCGCAATTGCAGGCATGGCAGAATCAAAAACAATGTGTGCGATTATAAGCGACTTTGTATCCTTGTTTGAAAAGATGTATTTTACGCCGTTGAAAACGCCGGCCTGGTTTCGCTGTGCCTGCTTGTGTTGCTTTTTGAGCGCTTTTTCCCTCTGTCTTTCTTCGTACGGACGCGAGAGGTATTCCGTTTTTTCGCTGATAAAAACCTTTGTGTCCTTTGCAAGAACGATTACAAGCGCAGTTGCGGCAAAGCCTATCAGCGCAGGTACGAGGAAAATGTCACGCCACTTCGTTGCATCGTCACCCATAAGGATGTCACGCAGTGTCGGAATCAGCACAACGCCGAGTATGCCGAAGCTTTTGAGAAGGCTGTAAATCTTTGCACGGTGCTTGTCGGGTGCCTCTTCGAGAATATAGATAATCTGTATGTCGTGGCCCATAAAAAAGCTGATTACCGCAAAGCCCGCAAGGAACATTATGTAGCTTGAGGAAAGGTGAATTATCATCAGGCCTGCTGCCATACCGACCGTTGAAATTACAAACAGCGGCTTTCGTCCCCATTTGTCGGCAAGCGCCTTATAGAAAGGGGTGAAAATGCCGAGTACGTAGGTGAAAACACCTATGCCCGAATGAAGGGCAAGTCCGTCCTCGTAGGTGTAGTATTTGCCCATAAACGGGTTGTTGACGAAAAACTCCGTTACAAAAGAGGATTGCACCGTAACGGTGAGGTTGCTTGTAACCTCATCCAGGATATTTACAATTGCAATAAGCACAAGCAGCACAAAGAAGTATTTGCCGCCGGAATTGCGGCTTTGCATCTTCTTGAGCTTTGCAAGCTTACTCTGTTCGCTTGAGATGATTTTTTCAGCTGTTTTCATATACTACCTCTTCAGATTAAGGATGTGCCTTCCCACTCGCTGTCCGGTTTTACTCCCGCAAGCACTGCTACCGTGGGGGCTATGTCAAGAATGCTGATTTCGCCGAGATTTTTGCCTGCCTCGAAATCCTTGCCTCTGATGATAACGGGGATGAGCATATCCTCGGGCATATCGCTGCCGTGCGTGCGGTCGTGTCCGCCGTGGTCAGCAGTGATTATGTAGGTGTATTCGTCACCTAATTCGGCAATGATTTTTTCAATGTTGTCCCAACAATCACGGATTGCCTGCATATATTCTTTGCCCATCCAGCCGTAGCGGTGGCCTTCCATATCCGTGTGACCGAAGTACAGAAACGAAAAATCCGTATCGTATTCTTTGAGATAACGGATAAGCTCATCCGTCAATATTTCGCCCGCCTCCTTGTAGCCGAGGCGTCTGCCGGCATAGAAGCAGGCGTGTGTGAGCGAATTGGGGCGTGAAACATCGCGGATTTCTTCCCAGTTGTAGAAAATCGCGCTGTGCTTGTCGTAGAGGCGCAGTACCTCGCAAAGGCCGTTTATCGGGCGCACCTGCGGCATATACGTGTTGGTCGTCGTGCCGTGCCTTTCGGGAGTGACGCTGTGGAAAAGCGAAATATGGCAGGGGAGAGTGACCGACGGATAAACGGTGCGGGCAGTCATTGTGCAAGCGGATTCACTTATAATTTTCTGCGCAATTTCAATATCACTGATGGAATCGGGGCGCATACCGTCAACAAGTATAAGTATAGTTTTCATACACAAATCCTCTTTTTATTTTGCGCCTATCTGAAGCTCGTCGGCGTATTCCTTCATTGTCTCAATGCAGATTGCGGCAACCTCCTTGACCTCCATGCCGAGCATTTCGCAGCCCTGCTTGATAAGCTCACGGTTGCACTTTGCGGCAAACTTCTTGTCCTTGAACTTCTTCATAAAGCTGGAAATTTCCATATCGGTTATTCCTGCAGGTCTCATTCTTGCTGCAGCCTGAATAATACCCGTCAGCTCATCAACGGTGAAGAGTGATTTTTCCATATTTGTAACGGGCTCAACATCGTTTCTTAGCGTATATCCGTGGGAAAGTATTGCACGGATTTCCTCTTCGGAAACGCCTGCTTCTCTCAAAGGTTCTGCCGTGTAGTCAAGATGGTCGTCGGGGTGCTGCTCATAATCGTAATCGTGAAGGTAGCCCACAGCCATCCAGTGCTCCTTGTCTTCGCCGAAATGTGCAGCAAGACCGCCCATAGCGACGGAAACGTTCATTGCGTGAAGAAAAAGGTGCGGCTCTGTTGTGGTCGTTGTAAGCAGCTCCTTGGCTCTTTCTATAGTAAGCATAATTATCTCTCCTTGGAATATTATGTTTTAATTATAATTGCGTGAAGGTTATCTGTCAACACGGACAAAGGTGTTTTTGTTGACATTAAATTATGATGGTATTATAATAATTACATTATTATTTACCCTTTTAAGGAGAAAGAAAAATGACTGTTAACGAAAGAATGTATGCGCTTGGCAGCAAGCGCTCCGAAATAAGAGAGCTTTTTGAGTACGGAAAGAAGAGGATAGCCGAGGTTGGTGCGGAAAATGTTTTTGATTTCAGCATAGGTAATCCCAGTGTGCCTGCACCCGACTGCGTAAAGGAGGCTCTTGCAAAGCTCGTGCTCGAAGGCGACCCCGTTGCGCTTCACGGCTACACCTCTGCTCAGGGCGATGCCGCCGTGCGCAAGGCTTGTGCCGACTACATAAACGAAACCCACGGTATGAGCTGTACAGCGGACGATTTTTATATGACCTGCGGTGCCGCCGCTTCTCTTACCGTTTCTCTCAATGCTCTCTCGGCCGAAAACGGCGAGGTTATAGTGCTCGCACCCTATTTCCCCGAATATAAGGTTTTCATTACTCAGGCCGGTATGAAGTGCGTTGAAGTAAAGTGCAGTGAGGAGGATTTCCAGGTTGATTTTTCTGCCTTTGAAGCCGCACTCAACGAAAACACCAAGGCGGTAATCATCAATTCTCCCAACAATCCATCGGGTGCCGTTTTCTCTCAGGAAACAATTGAGAAGCTCAGCGGTATTCTCAATAACGCGCAGGAGAAATTCGGCAAGGACATCTTTATTATTGCCGATGAGCCCTATCGTGAGCTTGTTTACGATAACGAAACCGTCGTGCCCTTTATCCCGAAATTCTACGACAATACGCTCGTTTGCTATTCGTTCAGCAAGTCTCTTTCTCTTCCCGGTGAGCGTATAGGCTATATCCTTGTTCCGCCTGCAGTAAAGGCGCAT
Source organism: Clostridia bacterium (assembly GCA_017410325.1). Taxonomy (GTDB): domain Bacteria; phylum Bacillota; class Clostridia; order Oscillospirales; family Acutalibacteraceae; genus UBA8612. The sequence continues at coordinate 63,300 of JAFQRA010000023.1, forward strand.
GACGAGGTTTATTTTGCCGTGTGCGGTGCCGGCCGTGCACTCGGCTTTGTCTGTGCACCCGCACTTTTCCAGAAAATCGTTCCTATGTGCATAGGCAAAACGGCGGACCTTTCCGTTTACAAGAAGAACAGGGATATCCTGTGCAGTGCTCTTACCAAGTACGGCTACAGGGTCGTTAAGCCCGACGGCGCCTTCTACCTCTTTGTAAAGGCGCTTGAAAGCGATGCCCGTGCCTTCTGCGAAAAGGCAAAGGCACACGATTTGCTGATTGTGGCAAGCGACAGCTTCGGCTTCCCCGGCTATGTCCGCATTTCATACTGCGTTTCTACAGAAATGATTGAACGCTCACTTCCTGCTTTTGAAGCTCTTGCAAAAGAATATAAATAAAAGGAATGATATGTATGAGCGGTTTTGAACTGTTTTTTGTTAAACAGTTTACGGCGATTATTCTTGCGTTTATTTCACTTTTAAATCTTATTACGGGCGGCGGAGAAGTTAAAGAAACCGTTGCTGAAATTAACGGTTCACTTGTGTGTACCGATGCGTTGGGCAGAAGTGTTGTTTCTGCAGGTGAGAGCGAAAAGCTGGTTGGTGTTTTCTATTTTCTCTGGCACTCTCAGCACGGCAGCAACAGAATTATTGATAACACAAAGCTTGTCAAAGAAAATCCCTATGCAATTAATTCCGAAGAGGAATGGCTTGCGGCAGGCGGCGGACAACAGCAGGAGTTTCATTTTTGGGGTGAGCCTCTGCTTGGCTACTATTCCGCAAACGATGACTGGGTTTTCAGAAAGCATGTACAGATGCTCACCGATGCGGCAGTTGATTTTGTAGTTATCGATACAACAAACGCCTTTACATATTCCGAGCAGGCCAAGAAGCTGATTGGCGTGTGGTATGAATATATGCTTCAGGGTTGGAGTGTGCCCCGAATTGCGTATTATACCAATTCTGCATCGGGTGATACGATGAACAGAATCTACGATGAGATATATAATAATGCCGAGCTGAAGGCGAAATATCCCCGTATTGATGAGCTGTGGTTTGAGCTTGACGGCAAGCCGATGATAATCGGCGACATCAGCGATGCGGCATTGCGTGAGGATGTTAAGGCTTATTTCAGAATTAAGGCAAACCAGTGGCCGAATGAGAGCAAGAAAAGCGACGGCTTTCCGTGGATGGAGTTTGACCGTTCACTTACTTACAAGGCTGTTTTCAAAAAAGACGGTGTGAGTATTATGAACGTTTCCGTTGCTCAGCATTCCGATACCTGTGCTTTCGGCAAAACGGCGTGGTATGGCGCTAATGACCGTACCCGTTCGTGGCATGACGGAGCAAACGATACATCAGAAAATGCAATGCTGTACGGTTATAACTTTGCCGAACAGTGGGAATTTGCAATTAAAATGAATCCCGATATAATATTTGTAACCGGCTTCAATGAGTGGGTTGCCCAAAGACAGTTACCGGAGGAGAATTATCCGATTATATTTGTTGACTGTGCTGACGAGAACACTTCCCGTGATGTTGAGCCGTCAGCAGGTGTTTTGGGCGACAATTATTATTTGCAGATGGTTAACTATATCGCAGAATTCAAAAAGAGCACTGCGAAAGTTGAAAAGGGCGAAGATGTCGCAATCAACATTGACAGCAGCTTTGACCAGTGGGATAACGAAAAAATTACAGCAGTTTATAAAGACTACATTAACGATACTGCCGACAGGAATTCGGTTGACTTTGCGAAGAATGTGATAACAGATACTTCAGGCAGAAACGACATTGTCAATATGAAGGTTGCCAAGGACAGCAATAACTATTATTTCTATGTTGATACTGCTGAAAACCTGACCGCACCAACGGACAGAAACTGGATGACACTGTTTGTGAATGAACTTTATGTTGTCAACAGAACTTCGCCCGAAAACGGCAAGACTGCAGTTGAGGTTGTTACCGACAGTGGCTATGAAAGGATAGCTGAGGCTGATATTCGCTTTGAGGATAACAAAATGATGATAAAAATCAGTAAAGCAGATGTTGATTTCGGAGAAAGCTTCGATTTCAAATGGGCGGATAACTATGCTGATAACGATGTTTATTCGTTCTACACAAAAGGCGACAGCGCACCCTACGGCAGGCTTTGCTACAGATATCAATAGTTACAAAATAAAAAGAATAAAAGAAAAACAGCCGTTCCCGAAAGGGGACGGCTGTTTGGTTGTGCATAAAAATAGAAAGGTTATTTATAAATTTATGCTTCTTCCCTCATCTTTGCAAAGCACTCGCTGCAGTAAACGGGGCGATCCTCACGGGGTCTGAAGGGTACCTTGCATTCTGCACCGCACTGTGCGCAGGTAGCGTCGAACATTTCACGCTCGGGCTTGTTTGCGTTCTTGCGTGCATCACGGCAGGTCTTGCAGCGCTGAGGCTCATTCTCAAAGCCCTTTGCAGCATAGAACTCCTGCTCGCCGGCTGTGAAAACGAATTCGTTGCCGCATTCCTTACAGATGAGAGTCTTGTCTTCGTACATTTTGGTTACCTCGCTAAAACAATAAGTATTTTTTCACCCGGAACGGATTTGCACCGTTCTTTTTCTTTATCGGGCATATATTTGCTAATCGTCTTTCTCGGGGCGCAGCTTACGGCGTATGCGCTGTAAGCAGTTGTCAACCGATTTGACGGATTTGCCTGTTATTTTGGAAATGGAAGAATATGATTCTCCACGAAGGTGAAGGAAAAGCACCTTCTTTTCAAAGGCCGAAAGGCGTTCGGATATTGCCTTGATTATGTTCTCCGCCTTAACGGCGGCGTTAAGTGCCTCTTCAGGGTCTTCGACGTATTCGGTTTCGGATACAACGGAATCGAAAAGTTGAAGGGCAATTTCTTTGTTCCTGCGGCTGAGCAGGTCTTTCATTTTATTGAGTGAGCAGGTGCAGGCGTAGGTTTTGAAGGTTGCACCGCAGTCGGGCTTGTAGCCGTAAACCGCCGAAAGGAAGCCGACCACACCCTCCTGATAATAGTCCTGCCTGTCCTGCTCCGTGGAGCCGAACCGCTTGGCTTTTGAGAGGATGAACGGCGAAACGCGCCTTAACAGTTCGAGCATAGCGCCGCCCGAAGCGTCCTGCCTTGCCTGAGAAATAAGTTCAGCCTCGGAAAATGAGCTGTAGAAAGAGCCATCGAAAACAGAAACGTCCGTTTCAAAACACCCCTCTCACTCGGACAAGTATATTCATCATACTTGATTAATTTTCTTTTGTCAATATATTTTTTTCTTTTTTTGCTAAAAATTTATCTAAATGTTACAAATGGGGCTTTTTAGGGTGAAAAATATTAGTTCATTTGTTGCAATTCGTCTAAATTTAGGCTGTATGCATCGATGAATTCTTCAAGAAAAATCTTTGCGGGTGCGTAATCGAGCTCATCAATCAGTGCGGAAACTGCCTTTTTTGCGCCGGCAAATTCACGGCTGCCTGCTTTTTCCTCTTCGATGCATTTTATCAGTGCGGAAATCTTATCCGCCGATTTGACTGCCTTCCACAGCTCCCGGTCGCTGTCCTGCTTAACGAAAAAGCCCTTGTAGCTGTCCTGCATATAACCGGGCAGCAGAGATACGAGCCTGCTTGCGGTTTCTTTTTCTACCGCTTTGTACGCCGCTTTAAGCTCGGGGTTGCCGTATTTGATGGGTGTAGGCATATCGCCCGTGATGATTTCGGGCATATCGTGGTAAATGCCGAGCAGGGCTGCCCTTTCGGTGTTGAGTGAAGCGCCGCAGCGCTCGTTGGCTATTACCGCAAGTGCGTGGGCGATTGCGGCAACCTCAAGGCTGTGCTCGCACAGGTTTTCCTTGCGGGTGTTGCGCATAAGCGCCCAGCGGTCGATGTATTTCATTCGTGAAAACATTGCAAAAAAGCTGTGTGACATATTTTTTACCTCAATAATCCGCCTGGGGATTTTTCATTATCATTATTCTGTCGGGTATATCAAGCTCGGTGGTGTAGCCCATGGCGGCATACAGCACGCGAAGGTCATCGGTTTCGTGTATGAGTGACGGGCGCATATCGAAAACGACATAGTCCGTTTCGTTGACGGAGCGTATTTCATAAACCTCGTCCCTGGCGGCAATGTGGGGGATAAAGAAGGTGCTTGCCTTTACGGAAGCGTCCTCGGGCAGGGTTTCAAGCGCACTGTTGAGTGTTGCGAATTCCTCCGCACCCGTTTCGTACCTCTCTTCAAGTGCGTTGAGTCTGCCGCCTGCGGTAATAATGAATATCATAACAGCGGCAGCTGCGGCGAGTGAACTCATATACTTTTTCGGCCTGTCGCCAAGCTCCTTGGCGTTTATTACCGCAAGGTACATCAGGCAGGCGGCCGCACCGAAGGAATACTGGAAATCAAGTGAGTACTGATATTCGTAATCCGTCATCAGGTTAATAAGCATAAACGGCAGCAGAATTATGAAGTGCGATACCTTCTTTGTTGCAAGCGGCAGGAAGCCGAGAGGCAGGAGAAGCTTCAGCAGGTAAACGAGCTTTTCGGGCTTGAGGGTCTGCGTGAATACATAGGCAGGGTCGGCCAGAATTATTCTGACCATACCGACAAGGCCGTTGTCCTCGTACATATAATTGTTGAAGCGGTCGGAAAGCACGCCGTCTCCGAATTTTGTCAGCAGGAACATTGCAAGTGCGAAATAAGCGGCGGAAAGCACGGCGAGAATAATTCCGTGCATATACTTCTTCTTTGAAAGGAAGAGGAAAATACCGAAGAACAGCACGAAAAGGCAGGCGTCCTCCTTAATCATGCAAACGCCGAAGGCAGCAAAATACATAAGGGGATATTTCTCTTTTTCAAAGAAATAAAACATCCACAGCAGCAGCGGCACGAGGAAGCAGTTTTCGTGCAGGTCGTAGGTGGTGCCGCAGATTAGAGCAGGGCTGAAGGCGTAGGCAATGCTGAGAAGAACGATAACCTTGTTTGAAAGGCCCTTGTGCTTTGCAAGAAGATAGAAGGGGATAATGCCGCCTGCAAGAATAATGCCCTGGCTTATCTGCAAGGTGTAGGGTGAGGGGAATATGCAGTAAAGCGGCAGAAGCAGATAGTATATAGGCGAAATGTGTACCGCAAAGTGGGACAGGAGCTTATCTCTTTCGCTTGAAACTATCGGCAGGAAGCCTTCCTTCATATGGTGGAACATATTGCACCATATACCGAAGTCAAAATTCGGTGAGCTGTACGTTGCATAGCGCAGGCAGGAGATTGCCGAAACTATGCCGAAAATAAACAGGGCACACAACGAAACAATCAGCACCGTAACCTTTTTGCCGAGCTTGATTTTGCCTATTTGAAGCTTGTCGTCCTTGACAAGAAAGCTTATAGCAACGGCGGCAAGCGCGATAAGGCTCAGGCAGTACCAGAATTCACGGTTGAGAGTAAGCGTATACGAGGTGAAGGCGGCAAAGCTGAGCGCAAAAGCCCACGAATCCACGCTGTGTTCGCTGAACGTTGCGCTGATTATGGTTAAGGACACAAAGAGCGCCGCAAGAATGGGAATATACACAAGCGGATTTACGTTGAAGGCAAAGGCCTTGTCCGTGAAGGGAATGGCGCTTATGAGCACCGTGTACAGATTCATACAGCACCACACGGCAATAAAGCGCTGAATGAGCTTTTCAATTGTCAAAGCATCAAGCAGTTTCTTTTTCATTTTTGTTCCTCTTTTTCATTAATCCTTGTTTTAGAATATGCCATTTTAAGTATACCAAATAAAGCGGGGTAAGGCAAGAATAAAAAATTTAAAAATAATTGTAACCTGCTTTGCCTCTTTTGCATAGTATGTGTTGTAAACAATGAAAGGAGGAAACAACAATGGGATGCAATTTCTGCAATGGCGGCAATAACTGCTCATGGATTATCATTCTTATCCTTCTCCTTTGCTGCTGCGGCGGCAACGGCTGCGGTGCAAGCTACAGCAACAACGATTGCGGTTGCAACAGCTGCGGCTGCAACAACTCCAACAGCTGCGGCTGCTGCTGAGTGTTGACACATTAGCGCACATACCCTTCGTGAATCCGTCCGGCGGTGAGTCGGGCGGATTCGCCCTTTATTTACATATTTTTATTTTTCTGAAAATATATGTACAATTTCAAATATTTGTGTTATAATGCCATCATATTGGGGTTGTGCGTGCGTTGGCAACTATATAGACAGCCTCATCCGAAGAGGAAAAGATGCTTGCAGTCAGAGAAGGAAAGTTGAATATAAGGCTTACAAAACTCGGGCTGGATCATTTTATTGATGCGGCTTTGTTGCTTTTGCTTTTTATGCTCTTTACCTTCGACCATGCGGAGGTTGGCTTAAGCGCGCTGTACTACGTTTCTTACTTCCTGTTTGTCGGCTTTACTTTCGTAAAGGTGCTTGTGCGAATACGGGTTGACGGCACGGTCAAATTGTCGGGCATAACTCTCTGGTACCTGGCGTTTGCGCTGTTTTCGGCGGCGACCTCGTTTTGGTCCGATTATCCCGAGGTTTTGCTTGAAGCGGCAGTAAGAATGCTCCAGATAATTCTTCTGCTTTTCTGCATTTCGCAGACCTATGCCACACAGCAGGGAATTGTACGCTGTCTGAAGCTGGTTTCCTGGGCGGCTACGCTGGACGTGCTGTATATTTTTATAATGACACCGCCGGACGAGTGGTTCAACGGCTATTTCGGAATGGAGCTCACTGGTCAGAACGCCAACGTTATCGGTATGATTCTTACGGTGACGACGATGATCACCGCCTATTTTGCCTATTACTGCAAGCAGAGGGTATATTATATTTCTTTGGCCCTACAGGTTTTTGCGGCGCTTCTTACAAGTTCGAGAAAAACCTTCGTTGCAATCTGCATGGGCTTTATTATGCTGATTTTCCTGAAGGACAGAAGCGTAAAGCTGCTTTTCAGAATACTGTTCGTTACTCTGGCAATCATAGCGGTGATTTATGCTATAATGAATATACCCCAGCTTTATCTGGCTATAGGACAGCGCTTTGAATCAATGCTTAATTACCTGACCGATACCGACGTTGACAACAGTATGTATATGCGAAGAATGTTCATATACTACGCAAAGCAGTTTTTTGCAGAGCACCCGATACTCGGAAACGGGCCAAACAGCTTTGCACTCAGGATAGTTGACATACTCGGCGAATCGGACTATGCCCACAACAATTATTACGAAATCCTCGTAAGCTACGGCATTGTAGGCTTTATGCTCTACTACGGTATGTACGCGTATATAGTTGCAAAGCTCATAAAGGCCGTTGTCGTTTCCGAAAACGGCGGTGCAAAGCTGATGCTTACGGTTATGACGGTAATACTTATTTGCGAGTACGGAATAGTGCTGTATTATTCGGTTTATGCAATGGTATTCTTAAGTGTGGCTTTCATGTTTGTCTGTGCATACGACAACAGTCTGCGGCGGCCGCCGTCATTGAACAGAAACAACAGATACAAAGTGAGAGAGGACGATATAAAATGGATATGAATGTAAACACAACATCGGCACCCAAGGGTATAGATATTAACATTATCTATCTTCTTGAATCCGTGCTTAAAAAATGGTGGGTGCTTCTGCTTTCAGCCCTTTTGTCGGGCGTGCTTGGCCTTGGCTGTGCGTTTATAACGTCCACACCCACTTACACTACAAACCTCAGCTTTGTTATTTACAATAAAAACGCCAACGATGTTGACGACAGTGCGGATATTAACAGCTCCATCAAGGTTGCGGAAACCTTCCGCTACATTTTGCAGGGCCGTACGCTTTGTGATGAGGTTTCCAAGGATTGCCGTGCCGATATATCTGCCGACGATGTAAGCGAAGCAATTACAGCAACCGTTATGGAGGGCACAAACATCATTATCGTTGATGTTACCACCGAATCAGCGGAAAAAACCTACGAAATAGCAAAGGGACTTGCGGCAAATTACGGTGAAATTATCAACTACGCTTACCCCAACGCTACTCTCCAGATGTATGAAAAGCCCTTTATGCCCGCTGAGGCGGACTCGCAGACCTCTCTTATGACCTTCTCTCTCGTCGGCGTTGTTATCGGCCTTGCGATTGCCTTCGTTGTAATTGTAATCACCAATGCCGTGCACGACACCGTACAGAAGGCGGACGATATTCAGCTCAAGCTTGATGCAAACCTGCTCGGCTCTGTGGATTCAATCAAAACCGGCAAGGGTAAGAACAAAATCAAGCGCCTTCTCATTACGGACAGAACTCTCGGCTTCTCCTTCATAGAGTCTTACAAGGCAATCAGAACAAAGGTAGAAACCTACTGCCGCCGTAACGAGCACAAGGTTATTATGGTTACCAGTGCCAACGAAAACGAAGGTAAGACAACCTTTGCAATGAACCTTGCACTCAGTCTCGCGCAGAACGGTAAGTCCGTTCTCGTAATTGACGCGGATATGCGTAAGCCTGCTGTATGTAAGTTCCTCAATCTTACAGTAAGCCCCGAGTGCGACCTTGCAAACGTTATCAGCGGCAAGACGGAGCTGAGCGATGCTATCAAGTATGTTGAAAAGCACAAGCTCTTTATACTTGCAACGGTACAGGCTAACGATGAGCCTACAGAAATTCTCTCCTCACAGCAGATGAATAAGCTCATCAAGGCTGCTCGCAGTGAGTTTGACTTCGTTATTGTGGATACGGCTCCCGCTTCCGTTGTTGCCGATGCAAACATTCTTTCCAACTTTGCCGATACGGCAATACTCGTTGTCCGTGAAGACTTTGCGGCCTGTGCCCGAATCAGAGGCGTTATTGACGATATCAGCCAGAACAAGGCAGAGCTTATGGGCTGCGTTTACAACTACGCTTCCACAAGCGGCGTAAGAGGCGCATACGGTAAGTATAAGTACGGCTACGGTTACGGCTACGGCGGTTACGGCTACGGATATGGCTACGGCTACGGTTACGGCCACAGCCACAGCCATTCAAACAGCGATAAAGACAAAGAGAAAGAAGAAAACGAACAGTAAAGAAAGGCGGTTTGAATTATGAAGAAGATTATTGTTGCGGTTCTCGTTATTGCGGTGCTTGCCGGCGCAGGCCTTATCGGCTGGAACGTTTACGAGAAGGAAGTTATTATGGCTCCCGAAAACCTTATTGTAGGCGAATGGAAAACCTCTAATAATATCTACTCGCTTGTATTTACCGAAGAGGGCACTGCGAGCGGCAATCTTGACGTGCCTCTGCTCGGTACGGTTTCGTTCAACGGCACTTACACGGTTGACGAGGAAACGTCCAAGCTTACAATTACTTACTCACTTTACAGCATTTCTTACACGGACACCAAAACCTTTGTGCTGACCGAAAACACACTCAGCCTTACGGACGACGGTACCGGCGTTACAACAAACTACACAAGAGCGGTTGCAGAGTCAGATTCAGCCGCGGCATAAAAGAAGATAAAAGCGTTTAAAGGCAGTACGGCACAAAACCGTACTGCCTTTAATAATTATAATATTATATCATTCTATAACAACCATCCGGTGTATATCAACCTGCGGTACGGTGAATTTAACTTTACCGCCGCCGAAGGTGAACGGTATTTCCTCGCCGGAGGGTGCAAGATAAACCTTAACGGGCTTCTCCGTACACCTGACGGTACATTCAACGCCGTAAAGCGGCACGGTGTCCTCAATAACCTCGGTGTCCTCGCCCCTGACTGTCGTGTGCGCATAAAGCAGGTGGAGAATACTGCGGTTTTCCTTTTCCTGCCGTGTGAACGTCATAACAGCTCTGTCGGGCATGGAAACCGAAACCGTTTTTTCCTCAGCCATCATCCTGCCTGCGATATAGGAGAAAAGCTCCTTGAAGCAAAGGTGGCCGTGCTGAGCGTAGGCGGAGAAAATGTCCCAAGAAATATATGCAACGTTGCCCTTGATTACCGCGCCTGCAAAGCTCTCGTCGGGGTTGTTGGGTGCGTGAGCGTGTGAGCAGAAGTGTTCAAGCGTTCTGTTGAAATAGGGGTTCTGCCGGAATGCCACGGTCTCGCAGTCTTCAGCTTTAATTTTATATGAGTTACAGCGCATTATGTACTGCGTCGTGCCGTTTACCGTATCAAAGCAGGGCACGAAATAGGTTGGTGAAAATTCGTTTTTGCCAAGGAAGTCTGCACCCGTGTCGAGGAAAAACTCACCGTTTTTCACGATTGATTCACCGGTTGCAATTACCTTGCCGCCGCTGTTTGCAAAGGCACGTATTTTTTTGATTGTTTCCTCGTCTTCAATTGCAACATCGGGAACGATGAGCATTTTATACTGCGAAAAATCGGCTGTGCCGTCGACAAAATTATAAAGGTACTTTTCTTCAAGCAGCATACGGTTTGCGCCGATATCAGCCTTTACATCGCGGTCGCCCGTGGTTGCCTCTGCGCTGAGCACGGCAATATCCGCAACGTTCACCGCACCGTTTACCCACGGCTCTTTTTCTTCAACAAGGGCGTAAGCCTTGCCTATTAGCGAGTACGTAGCCATATTCATTTCGCCCAACGGATGCATCTGGTCGCCGATTGAGCAGCCTGCACCGTTTGCGATGCTCAGCGAGGTTTCGTAGATGAGTGCATTCGGGTGCTTGAAGCCGCCGAATTCGCCCCAGCTTCGGTGGAATTTACCCGTCATACCCAGAAATTCGGTGTTTTTGAGCGTGCGTACGTAGGCGGCAGAAAGCGGAAAATGGTCGTAGCCCCAACCGCCCGTGGGCAGGCTTTCAAGCTCAAGGTGGGTGTTGGCGTTTATAAAGCCGTAGTTGCCCTTGAAGATATGGCCGCTGTTGTGGAATATCGTTGCCGTGCCGCTGTGCTTTCTGACGGCGGCGTTGGTTGCCTTTACGTATTTATCAAAAACTATATGCGAAAATTTCTCTCTGTCCTCGGTGCTTTCAACGTCAAGCCCCATAGCCTTCATATCGGCAAGGCAGTTGTCGCAGTAGCAGACCTTCGGCGAAATAATGTCAAGAAAAATTCCGCAGGGGTCGTACTTGACCATAACCTCTTCAATCTGTGCACACAGGAAATCCAGATATCCCGTGTTGAAGCAGAGCAGGTGGAAGTGAACCTCGTTTTCGTACTCTCTCTGTCCTTCTTCGTTCGGGTCAACAATGCAATGCCATTCGGGGCGCTTTAAGTATTCCTTTTCGTCAAAGCCTGCTGAAATATAGACGGGTGCCTTTACGTCAATCTCCCTGCACGCCTCAAGCTGTGCGCCGAGCAAATCAAAATCAAGGCACGGGTGCATTTCGTTAACCTCGGTCGGGTGGTAGCTCCAGCCGTGGTGGCACTTTGAAAAAACGGTTATCGAGTTGACGTGACCCTCTTTAAGCGCCGCCTGAAACTGCTCCTTTGAAAAATCCTTGCCCACGGGCAAGGTGCCGTTTGTGTGAAAATCAAGATGTACCTGTCGTTTCCTGAGCATAGTTATTTCTCCTCATGTTTTGTATGTAAAAGTGTTGCTGCTTTATTTAAAATAAGTATAGCGTATATATTGGAAAATAGCAAGGCAGACAAAAAATAAAGAGTGCAGTTTTTACGCTGCACTCTAATCCTCAAAACGGAAAACGGTGGGTTTGTGGTTTGGTAGGGATTATTCATTATTCATCAGTGAAGAGACTTCAATTTTTATTATTCATTTGAAATCCGTTCTGTCACAAATGAATAATGAATGATGAACAATGAATAGTGAATAATAGAAAGAAAATCCATTCTCTTTCGAGAACGGATTTTCTTATGGTTGCGGAGGTGGGACTTGAACGTATGCTCCGCATACTGTTCGCTCGGCGACCCAATGCTCCGCATTTGGTACCCGCCTCACGCTCCTCGCTGAAAACAGTCCACAGGACTGTTTTCTTAACGCTCAGACCTTCTCAGGTTCAAGTCCCGCTAAACAACGAGAAAAAACTCAACCATCTAAAAGGATGATTGAGTTTCTTATGGTTGCGGAGGTGGGACTTGAACCTCACGACCTCCGGGTTATGAGCCCGACGAGCTACCAACTGCTCTACTCCGCGATATTTAATTGGTGCTGACTGACAGCTTTATCAGTATATAACATTGTTTTAAAAAAATCAAGTCTTTTTTGAAAAAAGTTTAAAAATTCTTTCGACAATATTTTTGCCGTAAATAATCTGTTTGAAAATAAAATAACCGTAAAATTCTTTTCTGCGGATTGAATAAATAATACGGAAATGTTATAATGAAGAAAATACATACGGGGTGGTAAAATGGTTTTCAGAACAGCGGCTTTTGTTTTTGCGGCTCTGGCTTTTATCGGCGATTTCGTTTTTAAAAAGCTTCCGCCGCTTCGCGGTAAAAGGCTTACCGCTAAAATGATGTGCTCGGGCAGCTTTGTGCTCACGGGTGTCTGTGCCGCTGTTGCAGCGGGTATAGGACCCTACAGCGCTTTTATGCTCGGCGGCCTGCTGCTCGGCGCAGTAGGTGACTTTTTCCTCGATTACAAGGAAAAGCAGTATTTTATAACCGGAACGCTTTTCTTCGGAATGGGACACGTGCTGTACATAATAGCAATTCTCTCCCACAGCGGTGCCGATATTCTCGTTAAGCCCTATCTCGGTCAGCTTGCTTTTATTACGGCCGGTCTGGCTGTTATGAGCGTTATCGTTCTGCTGCTCAACAAGATACATTTCCGTGGCAAGTATAAGCCGGTTGCGGTTTATTCACTCGTGCTTATCGTTTCCTTCCTCGTGGCCTTCACAAGGGGTATGGTTGCGCTAACGCAGGGTGATACGGCTTACGGAATCTGCCTTGTCGTTGCAAGCTCACTGTTTATCGTTTCGGACACCTGCATTGCAATTCACGTGCTCGGCAAAGCGCCGCTTGAATTCTTCCACCGTATGACGGGTGCTCTGATTAACCCGACCTATTTCCCTGCGCAGGCCTTGTTTGCGCTGAGTATACTGTTTGTTTAAAGGAGAACTGAAAAATGACCGCATTTATTTCCGCATTTATCTCTTTCGCAATTTTTGTTACAAGTCTTTTCGGCTCATTCATTACCGTCAAGACACCCGAGGATACGGGCGAATTCACCCCCGTGCTCCGCTTCTTTGCCGCAAGTGACTCGCACGTCGGTGCAATGGGCGACACGCAAAGCCTCAGAATGCAGAAGGCTCTGAAAATGGCTTATGCAATGGCCGACAGCGATGAGGAATACAATAAGCTCGATGCTGCACTTTTTGCAGGCGACCTTACCGACAACGGCAGAGAGGATCAGTTCCTCGGCTTTACGGTTGCGGCAAAATCCGTTCTCCGTGAGGAAACCGAGCTGCTTGCCGTAATCGCAAGGAGCCACGACAGTTCAACACTCGACAAGGGCGCACACGCTTATTTCAGCGGTGTTACGGGCGAGGACACCGATATTCACAAGGTAATCAACGGCTACCACTTTATCGGCCTTTCCGTTTCAAAAACCGAGGGTGAGCACTACAGCGAATATCAGCGTGAATGGCTTGACGAGCAGCTTGCCGCCGCAACCGCTGAGGATCCGACGAAGCCCGTTTTCGTTTTCCAGCACGAGCATATTTCAAATACCGTTTACGGCAGCTCCGATTTCGAGGGCTGGGGTATGGACTACTTCAGAGCAGTTCTCAACAAGTATCCGCAGGTTGTAAACTTCTCGGGTCACTCGCACTATCCGCTCAACGACCCCCGTTCAATCTGGCAGGGCGAGTTTACCGCAGTCGGCACGGGCGCACTCTACTATGCGGAGTTTACGGTTGACGACGTGCGTACCTACCACCCCGACGGCAACCACAACGTTGTAACCTTCTGGGTTGTTGAGGTTGATGCAAATAACCGCATCCGCCTGAGAGGTATTGATATGAACGCAGGTGAGGTTATTATTGAGTATATTCTCGATAACCCTGCCGACCCTGCAAACCGTGAATACACCCCTGCAAAGCAGGCGGCAAAATCCGCCGCACCCGTATTTGAAGACGATGCGGATATCACGCTTAAGGTGAGAAGCGGCAAATACACCGTTGAGGTTGACGAGGCAAAGTCCTCCGACGGTATGCCGATTGTCCTTTACAGAGCCTTTGCCTATTCGGCAGACGGCACGTTGCTTGCAAAGACATGGACTATGCCCGAATATTATATTGTTGACGGCGAGGACGAAATAGTGCTTGACCTCGGCAAAATCGAGGGTGATGTAGCCAAAATTGAGGTCGTTGCCGAAACTGCCTACGGCGTGCAGTCCGCTCCAATAAGCGTAACGAAGTGACATTCAGTTAAATTTCCTTTTCGGAGCTGAAAGTGTCTCCTACACGCTTTAATATGATAAAAACCGCTCAGGCCGTTGGTGCTTGAGCGGTTTTTACTTATTATGCAAGTATCTCTTTTGCTCTTTCAAGTGCGGCATCTATATGCTCGCAGAAATTCTCTTCGCCAATTTCCTCGTACATACCGGATTTTTTCAGTACGTTCATCGGCTGTTCGTTTACGTGTGACATTATGAGTGTTGAGCCGTTTTTCTTACACGTTTTAATAATTGTTTCAAAGGTGTGTATACCCGTTGCGTCAATTGCGGGCACGCTTCTCATCCTTAAAACGAGCACCTTTTTATCGGAGCGGCGGATGGCGTCTGCAATTTTCTGCGATACACCGAAGAAAATCGGGCCGGTGATTTCGTAAACCATAGCGCCCTCGGGGATAACCTTTAAGCGGATATGCTGGTCATCGCTGCTTTCATCAATTTCTTTCCAGCCGTATGCATCCGTAACGTCCGACATACGCTTCATAAACATTACCGTTGCAAGTATTATGCCGACTATAATTGCCACAACAAGGTCAAACACAACCGTCAGCACAAAGGTGACCAGAAGCACGAGCGTGTCGCTCTTGGGGGCGTGCTTTACGATTGAAACAAACTCACGCCACTCACTCATATTGTAAGCAACAACGAAGAGTATAGCCGCAATTGTGGGCATCGGGATGAGCGAGGCGTAGGGCATAAGCACAACGAGTACGGCGAGCAGTACAACGGCGTGTACCATACCGGCAACAGGTGTTCTGCCGCCGTTTTTAATGTTGGCGGCCGTTCTTGCAATTGCGCCCGTTGCGGGAATACCGCCGAAAAGTGCGGAGGCAATGTTACCTGCGCCCTGTGCAACAAGCTCCATATTGGAGTTGTGTCTGCTGCCCGTCATACCGTCGGCAACGACACAGCTCAGAAGGCTTTCAACAGCCGCAAGCACGGCAATGGTAAATGCGTCGGGTAATATTGCCGAAACCGTTTCAAGCGAAAACTCGGGCAGAGTAATTTTCGGCAGGGCAGAAGAAATCGTGTAAAGGTCGCCGATTGTGTTGACGTTCATATCGAATATCTTTACAAGTGCGGCGCTGATTACGATTGCAAAGAGTGAGGGCGGAATTTTCTTGATGAATTTAGGTGTGATGATAAGCACGGCGAGCGAAACCGCACCGATTATAAAGGCTTCGTAATTAAACGTGCCTATGCACTTTATAACCTCTTCAACCTTTTCAATCGTTTCAATGGGGGAATGTGTAAAGGTGAGGCCGAGGAAATCCTTGAGCTGACCTATTACGAGAGTAATGGCAATGCCCGTGGTAAAGCCCGTGGTAATTGTGTAGGGAATAAACTTTATAAGGCTGCCGAGCTTGAAAAGGCCCATAATTATCAGCAGGATACCTGCAATTACCGTTGCAAGCACAAGCCCCGAAAAGCCGTTTTTGGCAACAACGCCCGCAACGATTGTGGCGAACGCCGCCGTCGGGCCTGCAATCTGTACGCGGCTGCCGCCGAGGAAGGAGATTACAAAGCCGGCTACAATTGCGGTGTAAAGGCCCTGCTCGGGGTCAACGCCCGAAGCGAGTGCAAGCGCAATTGACAGGGGCAGGGCAATAATCGCAACTATTACGCCTGCTGTTAGGTCCTTGACAAGCTGCTGCTTTGAGTAGTTTTTCATACACGAAAAAAGTTTCGGTTTGAGTGTATTCATTCGCTTTCACCTGTTTTCAAATTTTTACAGCACCTATTATATTCCTGCTGTAATACAGTTTTCAAGGTGAAAAAACGAATAAAAACGATTTCTGCGTTTTGTAAAGATATTACAAAACAAACAGAAAATTTATGTGTATTTTGCTGTAGGCAATTCGTAATTAATTGCAAACAAAAAAGCGATGTCATTCTGGCGAATGCGAAGAATCTTAAAGCCTAAGCAAAAGATCCTTCGGCTTCGCCTCAGGATGACACGCCATAAAGTTTTATATTAAAATCGGAGCGAAGTGACCCTTAATTTTGCGTTTTGCACTTTGCATTTTGCATTATTTAAGATATCCCTTGAACGCAACATCAATTTTTGACGACACCGCTTTTGGGTGACGGTAGTCAAACAGCACGGTATGTGCGGCGCTGACCTGTGCCTCCGCCTGCTCGGAATAGCTGTTGAAGGCGGCTTCACTGTCGTAGTCCATATCCTCGCTTTGCGAATACTGGCCGGAGGCACGGATTATAACGGAGCCGTCCTCTCTGACATAGAAAACGCTGTAGGAAAGCTTGCCTACGCTTCCGTCAAGTTCATCCTTAACAATCAGCAGGCAGTCTTTGCCGTCACGCTCTGTGACATAGCAGCTTATACCGTTGCCCGAGGAGCGTATTCCGCCGAAATCGCGGAAAATTTCGGTAACGGTGTTTTCCTGCGTGATTGTGAAAAGCTGAATTATCCTGCCCACATCCTTGCCTGTTTCCTCATCGTAAAGAGGGGTTATGACTATCATATCGGCAAGAGAGTCGTGCGTTATGTCGTAAAAAAATACGTCTGCAACCTCGGGGTTGACGGTGGCTTCAAGCACCTGCTTATAAAGCTTGAAACGGTCCTGCTGTCCCTTGAATTCGCGCTTTACGGCTTTTACCTCAAAAACGGTGGTCGGCTCGTAGGTGATATCGAGCTTTGAAGACTCCTCCTGCACCGTTGTTGCTTCTGATGCCGATTCGGTTGTGTCCGATTCTGATGTAATTTCGGTTGTCGGGGCTTGAGTTGCGGTTGCGTTTTCCACGGGCTTGCCGCTTCTGTTAAGCCATACGGTAACAAGTACGGCACCCGCAACGCAAAGCACAAGCACAACGGCAAGCACTACGGTAAGTTTTTTCATAATTATTCTATATCAATATACTTCTTTGCAAATTCCCAGACTTTTGCCCAATACGTATCGGGGTCTGTGTCAACGGAAACTGCGTGGGTAGCACCCGGAATTGTGAGAATGTCTTTTTCGCCGTTGTAGCTGCCGTAAAGCTCGTGTACCATTCTGTGGGGCACGAAATCGTCTGCTTCTCCGTGAATAAAGAGCAGGGGAGTGGTGGAGCTTCTGAGCTTTTCAATCGGGGAGGCTTGCTTGAAGTCAAGGCCGATATGGCGCTTGGCAGCAAAGTTTGAGGTGTACATAAACGGCATTTGGGGCAGACCGAACATTTCTTTCATCTGTACGGTGAATTCGTCCCACACGCTCGTGTAGCCGCAGTCTTCTACCGCACACACGACGTTTGACGGCGGATTTTCGCCGAGCGTCATCATTACCGTTGCGGCACCCATTGATTCGCCGTGAAGCATAATTTTGCAATCGGGGTTTTCGCTTATGCAGTAGTCAATCCAGCCGAGCAGGTCAATTCGGTCCATCCAGCCCATTGTGTAGGCGGTGTGGCCGTTGGTGCGTACGCCTTTTTCGTGGCCGCGCATATAGGGCATAATTATGTTGAAGCCCTTTTTATGGTACTGTCTTGCGTAACGCTCCATGCTGGCGGGGTCAGCCGTGTAGCCGTGGCAAAGGATAACCCACTTGTCCTTTGTCTCGTTCGGGAAAAAGGTTGCGTTGCATATTTCTCCGAGGCTGTTGAGAGTTGATATGCCTTTAAAATCGGTTGTTTCGTAGAGCGTGGGCTCGGGCTCAGCCTGAATAACGGCATCACAGACGAACTGATTCTGGAATTCTTCGTTTTTAGCCATGAACTTCTGTCCGAGCTTGTTGCCCTTGTTTGTGAGCGTGGTAAACCACATAACCTCACCGGTTGCAAGCACGCCGAGACCTGCCGCGGCGGCAACAGCACCCAGACCCTTAAGCAAAACCTTTGATTTTTTCATTATAATGTCAGCTCCTTGTTAAGGAATATAAATATATATTAATCCATTTATGGTGATTAGTCAACGCGAAAAGCTGATATAATATAAAAACTTGTGAGTTGCTGTTTACTGTGCTTAATGAACTTTACAATAATCCTGTTTTATTATAATTCAGCTTTAAGCTGTGTCTCACAACAGTAGCGGTTGCATCTCTTTTATTCGGGGGTAACCGTTTATGGCACACCTTGTATCACTTTTATTTTTATTCTCATTAAGTTGTCAACAGCCGTAATTGTTTTTTATACTGATGCAGAAAAATATTTTTAAAAACTTTTACTGTTTTACTTGACATATCTGTTTTTTTTGTTTATAATATCGACTGTTGCGAAAAGCTATGGACGTTTAGCTCAGTTGGTAGAGCACTCGCTTGACGTGCGAGTGGTCAGCGGTTCAAGTCCGTTAACGTCCACCAATAAAAAATCCGTAATCTTTAAGGTTACGGATTTTTTTATTGACAAAATTACAATACTGTGTTACTCTATGCATAGAACTTCGAGGTATCGACGTTTTAATACCATTAATGAGGTGGAAATATGAATATAAAAAAAGAACTCACAAAAGGCAGTTCGGCTTTTCTTGTTCTTTCGGTACTTGAAAACGGTGATATGTACGGCTACAGAATAATTAAAGAGATTGAAATTCGTTCTGAGTTTGTCTTTTCGTTGAAAGAGGGAACTTTGTATCCTATTCTTCATGCTTTTGAAAAAGACGGATTCGTTGAGTCCTATTGGGAAGGCAAAGAAGGAGAACGAAGAAGAAAATATTATCATCTGACTGAAAAAGGACTTAAGGCACTTGAGGAAAATAGGCGAGAATGGGAATCATATTCCAAAGCTGTTGGCAAGGTAATCGGGGGTGTTGCAAATGCAACAACATAAAATTGTCGAAGATTATCTCGATATGGTCATACCGAAAAAACTTCCTGACGGCAAAAAAGCTGAACTTCGTGCAGAAATAGAATGTCACATTTTTGACAGAGCCGATTATTATATGGAAATTGGCTACGATGAAGTTACTGCTTTTGAAAAGGCCGTTGAGCAAATGGGCGAAGCAGAGCCTGTCAGAGAAGCGTTAGCAGCTATTCATCAGGACAGCTCTTTGAAAGGCTTTTTGCTGTTTTTCGGTTTGTGCGGTTTAAACCTGTTATCTATAATTGCAGGTTGGGGATATGCGTTGTTACCTGATCCGCCTTTGGAATATATGCCGGACATTTTTACGATGGTCATTTTTCTTGCAGTAGCAATCGGCATTATTATTTATACCGTAAAGTGTTGCAGACAAAAACTATATAAACAACTGTTAGGTATAACCTGTGCCTTTGCTCTTATGGCTCTTGGGTCGTTTATCACAAGCGGTTTGTTTTATCCCATATTCAGCGGAATTGTATTAAATTTAGAGTACATATTAAGTTCTATTACGGGTGCACACGCAGACTTTTCTGACTTTGCTTCATATTGGATAAATGTAATCTTTCTGTGGCTTTATGCATTAATCTGTTTTATTAAATTGAACAGAAGTAGCCGTTTCGAAAAGGAAAAACATTTTTTATCAATAAAGTCAATTACACTAATGCTTTCTTTTTTGTCAATGATAATGATTGTAAATTACTTTTTTTCTTATGAAAAGTATGAATACTGGTTTGACCAATCAAAGCAAGAGTGTTATGTGGAAATGGACGAAAAACTATTTACGTCAAACATAACTGCAAAACAAAGAGCAGTATATATTTCGATAAGCAAAGATGATGACATAAAGGAAACTGAAAACTTACTTACTAAAAACGGATTTGAAAAATACAACGGGTCTTATGAAGAGTATTTAGACAATAGTTATTCATTTTCCTATGCTGTTGATGAAAAATTAAAAGCAAGACTTAAAGAAAACATTGAGGACAATAGCTACATCTTCTATTATTATACCAATCCTATGGACGACCAAAATAAATTTGATGATGTGATAAGTTGTATACTGGTTTCTTATAGTGAGGACGGTAAGGTAAAAAGTAAATTTTTCATTGACGATTCCAATAACGATATTAATGAATCATATCAGAGCAGAACTCACGGCGAAAAAGTTGCTGATTGGTTTTCTGAAATAGAAATAGGCTACGACAGTTTAAATTCTATGGATTTTATAAGAACAACAGGAGCGGCAATTTTTGAGGGCGAAAAATATACAAACAACGACACGCACACAATTTACGACATATATTTAAACTGTTTTTATCTGTTGGATGTGGGCTTTGTTGATATCTTGTTTAACAGAAAACCTGAAGCTATATATGATTCTTATTGTTTTGAAATCAGAGCCGAAAACGGTATAATTACAGCTTTGAAAGATTTTGGCAAAATCACGGATAGTGTTTGAGATTATTTATATCCAATGATTATGAAACACTCAAAGATAATTACCCGAGCAGAGAAGATACTCTGTTCGGGTGATTTTATATCACTGTATCAATTTACACGGAATACTTGTTTTGGGGGCAGAATTTGAAGTGAATCAGCCGTTGCAACCTCAGGTTGCGCAATTTCCAACCAAAAGCGGTGGCGTGTAAAAGGGATTTGTGGTAAAATCGAAGCAGAAAAGGAGGGCTCGGTATGAATTTCAGCGAAAATTTAGCTTCTTTGAGAAAGTCGAAAGGCTTATCGCAGGAGGAAATTGCCGACAGACTCGGTGTTTCCCGTCAGGCGATTTCAAAGTGGGAAAACGGCCAGGCTTTGCCCGAAACGGCAAACATAATGAAGCTTTGTGAAATACTTGAGGTTACGCCAAATGAGCTTTTGGGCTATGAGGAAGTCCGTACACAGCCGACTGCGGAAACGGTATATAACGGGGAAGCAAAAGAGAAAAAGAAAAAGTGGTATAAATCAACGCCGTTCAAGGTGTTTGTTGCCGTGCTGGGTGTCTTGATTGCAATAAATATTATAATGCTGCTTATAGTACTCGGCTTTGCGGGTGTGTTTATGATGCGAACAGATGTCAACGACAGCGTTTTTCCGAATGAAGTTGTATCGCTTGAGCCTGGCGAAACTATGACTATGGGCGGTGCTGCGGAATTTTCAGTTCAGGGCACGCAAGGCAAAAAAATCGTAATCAAGGCAGAGTATATGCCCAAAGTTTATTCAAACGGCTATGAGTACAGCTTTGTCTTTTCGGGTGACGGTATGCAGACGGTGACCGCAAAAGCGGAAACGGAAAACGGCAGATTGACGGCAACGGTTGCTTTACCGCAAATCAGCGGCGTAATTGAGGTTGAGTTTATAACCGATACGGGCTACAAAAAAGTGCCCGTAAAAATAGCGACAATTGATGGGGTAGACGAAAGCGGTGTGTCGTGGCATTGATTACAGTTTGTCGAGGACAAACAATGCAGAATGCAAAATGCAAAGTGCAAAGTGCAAAATTAAGGGTCGCTTCGCTCCGATTGTAATTATTATCTGTTAGTCATCTCTTATCTCTTATCTGTTATCTAAGCGGTATCTAAAATCATCGTGAGATAAGAGATAAAAGATAATAAATATGAGATAATAATTTTTTATAAATTGGGTGAGGGCGTAGCCCTCCCACAATTTTGCATTTTGCGTTTTGCACTTTGCATTAATAAAAATTATAGCAACAGCCCTGTTCTTGATTGAACAGGGCTGTAAGTTTATTAGATTGCGAATCAGCTTTCGGGATATCCGTTCATTTCGTTGAGAATCTGGTGTACTCTGTCGGGGCAGTCGGTGATGATGCCGTCAACCCCCGCTTTAATCATGTTGCGGATTTCTTCTGCCTCGTCAACCGTCCACACGTTAACCTGAAGGCCGTTTTTGTGGGCGTTTTCCACAAAGCTGCCTCTTATGCAAAGCTTGTGCGGGTGTGCGGCGTGGCAGTCCATTTTCTTCATATCCTTGAAAGGCGGGAAGATTGAAAGCAGAGCCTTCTTGTATCCTGCGGGGTAGAGGAAGGCTGTTTTGCACTTGGGGTCAATCTGCTTGATATATTCAAGTATTTCCTTGCTGAAGCTGGAAATGAGCAGAATGTCGCTGAGCTCATACTGCTCAACAAGCTCAAGCGTTTTCCTTACGAGTGTTTCACGCCTTGCGGCATCGCTTTCGGGCTTTAATTCAATGTTGAGGATTTTAAGGCCCTTACCCTTGGCAAGCTGTAAAAATTCCTCAAGCGTGGGCAGGGGAGTGCCCTTGAATTCGTTGCTGTAATATGCGCCGAAATCGTACTTCTTAAGCTCGGCAAGTGTCATTTCCTCGATCTTGCCAGAGCCGTTGGAGGTTTCGTCGATTGTATAGTTGTGGCAGATTACGGGTACGCCGTCCTTGGAAAGGTGTACGTCGGTTTCAAAGCCGTGTGTACCCATATCTATCGCCTTCTGGAATGCGGGGAGAGTGTTCTGCGGCGCACGCTTGTTTGCGCCTCTGTGAGCAATAATATTTACGCTGTACATATTTAATCCTCCTGGTAACTGTTGAATATGCAATTCTCGGCAGTTACACATTTACATAGATTCGGGAACGTCTATCTTAAGCATTGTGAGTACGCTGTGGAGTGTTGATTTGACGCAGGAGCAAAGGTAGAGCCTTGCTCTTGTGAGTGCCTCGTCATCCGTGCTGACACGGCAGGCGTTATAGAACTTGTGGAAGAGTGTTGCAAGCTCGACACAGTAGCGTGTTATTCTTGCGGGGTCATAGTTCTTTGCCGCGTTTACGATTTCGCCCGTGAGAGAGGCAAGGTGGCTGATAAGCTCTCTTTCCTCGGGTGCTGTGAGCAGTGCGAGCTCTTCGTTGCCGGCTTCAATTGCTTCGATGCTCTCAATGCCGAGCTTTCTGAAGATACTGCAGATTCTTGCGTGTGCATACTGGCAGTAGTAAACGGGGTTCTGTGAACTCTGCTCAACGGCAAGGTCAAGGTCAAAGTCCATCTGTGAGCCGGGCTCACGCATATTGAACAGGAAGCGTACCGCATCAATCGGGATTTCCTCAAGCAGGTCAACGAGAGTGATGGATTTACCCGTACGCTTGCTCATTCTTACAACCTCGCCGCCGCGTGTAAGGCGGACAAGCTGCATAAGAATGATGTCGAGCTTTGAGGAATCCGTGCCGAGTGCTTCAAGCACGCCCTTCATTCTTGCAACGTGACCGTGGTGGTCAGCACCCCAGATGTTGATAGCCTTGTCGAACTTTCTCTTTTCAAGCTTGTTGCGGTGGTAGGCAATGTCTGCGGCAAAATAGGTCGGGTTGCCGTTGGCACGCACAAGCACCTCGTCCTTTTCGCCGCCGTGCTCGGTTGCCTTGTACCAGACTGCACCGTCCTTTTCGTAGGTGAGGTCCTTTTCCTTGAGCATATTGAGGGTTTCCTCAAGCTCGCCGCTGTTATAAAGTGAGCTTTCACGGAACCATACGTCGTAGAAAATCCTGTACTTGTCAAGGTTTTCGTGCATCTTATCAATATTGAGGGGAAGTGCAAATTCAACGAGTGCCGCTCTGCGCTCTTCCTCGGATGCGTTCATATATTTATCGCCGTGAATGTCGGCAAACTGCTGTGCTCTTTCCTTGATATCCTCGCCGTGGTAGCTGTCCTCGGGAAGCTCAACGGTATCCTCGCCCTTGAAAATCTGCTGATATCTGATGTCAAGAGAAAGGCCGAACTTTGCAATCTGGTTGCCTGCGTCGTTGACGTAGAATTCCCTTGTTACCTTATAGCCTGCTCTGTCCATAACGGCGGCAAGACAGTCGCCGAGTGCACCGCCGCGGGCGTTGCCCATGTGCATCGGGCCTGTCGGGTTTGCGGAAACGAACTCGATGTTTACCGTTTTGCCGCCGCCGAAATCGGAGGAGCCGTAGCTGTCGCCGCACTCACGCACGTCACGCAGAATAGCGGAATAATAATCGTTGCCGAGGTAGAAGTTGATAAAGCCTGCTCCTGCAACCTCACACTTTTCAACGTAAGTACCCTCAAGATTGAGGTTTGCACATACTGCATCGGCAATCTGTCTGGGTGCTCTGCGGAAAGCTCTTGCGCCTGCCATTGCGGCATTGCTGGAAAAATCGCCGTTGGCACGGTCTGCAGGAACTTCAATATTGAAGGACGGAATTTCCGCTTCGGGCAGAGTGCCGTCTGCTATTGCTTTTTCAAAAGCCTGGTTGATGGCACAGGTGAGCTTGTCCTGTACCTGCTGGACAATTTTAGACATTATATTTTACCTCTCATTCAAATCGGAATGTAACTTTCAGTTCGTTGTGTGAGCAGAAGCCCGTGTTGAAATCCAGCGTGTAGCTGAAATTCAGCTCGCCGCCGTTTTCGTTAAGACGGCTTCGTACGTCCTTGCCTCTGACTCCGAGCATAAGGTCGGCGTATTCGGTGGCATACATACAGCTGTAGCGCTTGCCCGGCTCGACAATAAGCTGTGCGTTGTGCTTGCCGCCAAGGCGGTGCATCGTAACCTTGCTTCCGTCAACGGTGAGCGTTGTAACGCTGCCGCTGAAATCCTCAGTTTCATCGTAGCGGAGCACAAAGCCCGTAAGCGTTCTGTCGTATTCGCCGACGGTGGTGAGCTTTGCCTCTTCGGGCTCGCCGTCTATCTCGTGCCTGTCGGCAATTGTGATAACTACCTTTCTGCTCATATTTCCCGTGCCCTCTTTTCTATTGCAAGGCACAGCAGCTTATCTATAAGCTCGGGGTAGGGAAGGCCGCTGTGCGCCCAGAGCTTGGGGTACATACTGATTGAGGTGAAGCCGGGAATGGTGTTGATTTCGTTGAGCTTGATTTCTTCGCCGTTTACAAAGAAATCCACTCTTGAAAAGCCCGAGCAGCCCAAAGCCTTGTACGCTCTGATTGCTTCCTTCTGTACCCTCTTGAGCATATCCTCGCTTATTCTTGCGGGGATGAACAGGCCGCTGTCGCCCGAAATGTATTTCGCCTCGTAATCGTAGAAATCGTTGCAGGGTGCAATTTCACCCGGCGTTGCGGCTACGGGCTCATCGTTGCCGAGTACGGCACATTCCACCTCGCTGCCGATAACGGTTTCTTCAAGCACTACCTTGCTGTCGTTTGCAAAGGCCGTTTCAAAAGCGTCTGCCAGCTCGTTGAGGTCGCTTGCCTTGCTGATACCGACCGAAGAGCCTGCCTTTGCGGGCTTTACGAATATCGGGTAGCCGAGCTTTTCTGCGCACTCATCAAGTGCTTTGTGAGGGTTGCTTCGGTATTCGTGCTCGGTGTAGCTGAGCCACTTTGCCTGCGGAATACCTGCGCGGTCTGCAAGTGCGTTTGTGAGTGCCTTGTCCATACAGGCCGCACTCGATGTCATATCACAGCCGACATAGGGAATTTCAGCCAGCTGAAGCAGACCCTGTACCGTGCCGTCTTCGCCGTTTTTGCCGTGAAGCACGGGGAAAACAACGTCAACCCTTGTCTGCCTGGCTTCACCGTTGATTATTTCAACTATGCCGCTGACTGTCGGGTCGGGGGATACAAAGGCAGGGACAAGGTTAACGGTATCCTCAAGCCACTTGTCCTCGGGCAGAAGCGCTGTGTCGCCGTTGAAGCGGTACCACGCACCGTCCTTGGTTATACCCATTTTGATTATATCGTATTTGTCCTGCGGAATGTTTGCAATGACGGAGGAAGCGGAAACGCACGAAACGTCGTGCTCACTCGACTTGCCGCCGAAAAGCACCAGAACGGTAAGCTTATCCATAACGTGAAAAAATCTCCTTGAATATGTTGATGAAATAAAGATATATTACTGTTAAATACTTATACCCATACAAATATATATTACCATAATTTTTACGCCTGTGCAATTGTTTTTATGACAAAAGGCGCTGCCGTTTGCCGACAACGCCTTGTACAACTTATATATTATCGGTGTCAGCCCAGCTTTGAATAGCCGTAGCTGTTGATGAGTGCATCGAGCTTTTTGCCCTGCTTGCAAAGCGGACATTCGTGTGACGGCACGGTGAAATAACCGTCGAGGTCGTTGGGGTTGAAAACGGAAGTGACCGTATAGCCTGCACACTCCTCCGTTGTGGAGAAGATTGAGGCAACGCCGGAAACCTCGCCGCCGTAGTAACGCACAGCCTCAATAGCCGCCTTTGCGGTGCCGCCTGTTGCAACGGAAACCGCAAGCACAAGCACGTGCTTGCCCTGAATCATAGGCACAAGGTTGTCGCGGAATATCATCTGCGACGTGCCTGTCATTTCGGGTGTCATAACATAAATGGTCTGGTGAGCATTTATGTTCATAAAGTCGTTTTTGGTAAGCTGGTCTGCAAGGCAGGTGCCGATAACCTCTGTGCCGTCGAGGCAGAGGATGGTATCTATGACTGTTGAATAGTTGTAGCTGCCGCAAAGTGCTTTGGCAACAGCCTTTGCCTCGGAAAGACGGGATTTCTGGGCAACAACATCAATATAATAGTTACTGTGTGAGTGGTTGGTTGCAAAATGGCCCTGTGAAACACGAAGAAAAAGGTTGTTCTGCTTTGTTTTAATTTTAATCATATTATCTGCAGGCATTATGTATACCTCCTGTGGGATTTAAGTGTGCTTATTGTACAATAAATGCAGAGCAATTGCAATATTATTCGTCAATTTTGTTGTGAAAAAATATGGAAGCCAAAAATATTCAAAAAACAGTTGACAGCAGGGCAAAAGTCTGTTATTATCTATAGGCAAAACAAAGCAGGATTCTTCCCGTGTCCTCACCGTCGGGGCAAAGCTCTACGGCGGTCAATAACCTCACCGTGTGCCTTTGGGCGTTTTTCGGCGGTGTATTATTGTGTGCGTGGGTAGTTTCTGCCTGCGCGTTTTTATTATTTTTTGGGGGTGCTTGAACATTAGTGCTAAAGAACTGCAGATCAATGAAGAAATAAGAGACAAGGAGCTGCGAATCATAAGCAGCAACGGTGAACAGCTTGGCATCATGTCGGCTAGCGAGGCTCAGAAGATTGCGGATGAGCAGAATCTCGACCTGGTCAAGATTTCTCCGCAGGCCAAACCGCCTGTGTGTAAAATTATGGACTACGGCAAGTATCGCTTCGATATGGCAAAGAGGGAAAAGGAAGCCAGGAAGAATCAGCGCATCGTTGAAGTCAAGGAAATTCGCCTTTCCGTAAACATTGATACGCACGATTTTGACACTAAGGTCGGCCACGCGAGGCGATTCGTTGCCGGTGGCGACAAGGTCAAGGTTTCAATCCGTTTCAGAGGCCGTGAGATGGCTCACACCAACCTCGGTAACGAAATTATGGAGCGTTTTGCACAGGCCTGTGCAGAATTTGCCAATATTGAAAAGCCCGCAAAGCTCGAGGGACGCCAGATGCTGATGTTCCTCGCACCTAAATCAACAAAATAATCAAGGAGGATAAAACAAATGCCTAAGATCAAAACTCACTCCGGTGCAAAGAAGCGTTTTAAGCTGTCCAAGAACGGCAAGCCTATGAGAGGTCACGCTTACAAATCACACATCCTTACAAAGAAGAGCACAAAGCGCAAGAGAAATCTCCGCAAGACAGCTGTTGCTGACGTAACAAACTGCAAGCAGATCAAGCGCCTTATTCCCTACAAATAATAAAAAGGGTCGGCTCAAAACTTAAGAATAATATTTGGAGGTAACTAATCATGGCTCGTATTAAGGGCGCAACAATGACTCGCAAGAGAAGAAATAAAGTTCTCAGAATGGCAAAGGGCTACTACGGCTCAAAGGCAAAGCTTTTCAAGACCGCCAAGCAGGCTGTTATGAAGTCCGGCCAGTACGCATACATCGGCCGTAAGCTCAAGAAGAGAGATTTCCGCCGTCTCTGGATTTCCCGTATTTCTGCTGCTGCAAAGGCAAACGGCATGAACTACTCAACACTTATCAACGGCCTCAAGAAGGCAGGCATCAACCTTAACAGAAAGATGCTCTCCGAAATCGCTATCTCTGACCCCGCAGCTTTCACAGCAATCTGCGAGAAGGCAAAGGCAGCACTTTAATAATCAATAACTATGTCAAGCCCTCGGAAATAACCGTGGGCTTGAGTTTTTGTTTGGTGATAAATATGCAGACTGTATTAACTGCCAAAAACAACGATAAAATAAAACAGGCCGTCCGTCTGAGGGACAGCGCAAGGGCACGCCGTGAGGAAGGCTTATTCTTTCTTGAGGGTGCAAGGCTTTGCGCTGATGCCGCAATGAACGTTGAGGTTGAAAGGCTTTTTTACACCTCAAGGGCGGAGGAAAAGTATTCGCATGAGGTTACACTGCTTAAAGAAAAGGCCGTCGAAGCCTGTGAAATTTCCGAGGAAATTTCACAGAAGCTGTCGGACACCTTTTCACCTCAGGGTATATTTTGTGTGTGCAAAACTATTGACAAAAAGCATTATATAGATAAAATATATAGTAGCGCAAAATTGGTTGCGCTCGAAAACATTCAGGACCCTGCCAATCTCGGCGCAATCATCCGCACCGCGGAGGCGTTGGGAATAGGCGGCGCAGTGCTTTGCGGCTGCTGTGATGTGTATAACCCGAAGACACAGCGTGCGGCTATGGGCTCAATGCTCCGTATGCCGTTTATCTGTGTTTCCGATATGCCCGAAGCAATGAAGGAGCTGGAGAGCAAGGGCTACGTAACCCTTTCCTCAACTCCGGGTGAAGGCGCAGAGGATATCACCAAAACAGACCTCGGCGAAAAAACGGTCTGTGTCATCGGAAACGAGGGCAACGGCGTTGAAGAGGCTACGATGCAAAGCTGTATGCACCGTGTGCGTGTGCCTATGCGCGGCAGAGCAGAATCGCTCAACGCTTCAATGGCGGCGGCGATAATTATGTGGGAGCTGATGAGATGAGTTCCGCTTACGGCGAGGACGTTTACCGTATATGGCTTGCAGAGTGTCTGGGCGCAGGCTCTGATTACCTTACCGCCGTCACTGAATTCGGCGGTGCCCGTGCTTTTTATGAGGCAGGTGAAATCGAGTGGCGTATGCTCGGAATATTCAGACCTGCGCAGATATCAAAGCTTTCAAAGCGCGATTTGTCAGCGGCAAGCAGAGCGGTGCAGATATGCAAGGCGAATTTGTGGCATATAATACCTCAGGACAGTGCCGATTATCCCGTACACCTGGGTATGATAAAGGATGCTCCCGCTTTGCTTTACGCAAACGGCGATAAGGAAAGCCTGAAGAATAAGCTGTGTATTTCAATCGTCGGCGCAAGAGAGGCTTCTCTCTACGGAAAAGAGGTTGCCTTCCGTCTGGCAGCTTCGCTTGTGCGCGCAGGCGTTACGGTTATCAGCGGAGGAGCCCTGGGTATTGATTCCGCTTCTCACGAGGGCGCAATAAGCGCCGGCGGCAAAACCGTTGCCGTTATGGGCTGCGGTCTGGGTGCCTCATATCTGTCCGAAAACGAAGCGCTTCGCAATTCCGTATCGAAAAACGGCGCGGTAATCAGCGAATATCTTCCGCTTTCAAAGCCCAGCAGAGCCAGCTTCCCGATGAGAAACCGCATAATCAGCGGTATGTCGCTGATGACGGTTGTTGTGGAAGCAAGCGAAAAGAGCGGTTCTTTGGGCACGGCAAAGCACGCATTCTCACAGGGGCGTGACGTAGGCGCGGTACCGGGCGACGTAATCAGCTCAGCTTTTGTCGGCTCGAATTTCCTGCTTTCACAGGGCGCCAAACATATTGCATCTGCGGCGGATGTTCTTGAAGATTATGTATATACTTATCCCGAGCTTATCAATCTGAGCAAGGTTGAACGCACGCTTGAACGAAAGGCGGATGAAAAGCCCGTCAAAAAGCGCGCACCCGAAAGTTTATCTCAGAGACAGGCGGCTGTTTATGAGCTTTTCGGCGGTGAGCCGATGAGCTTTGACCTGCTTGTCACCAAAAGCGGACTTGATGCACCTGCTCTTTCTCTGACACTCACCGAGCTTGAACTCGAAGGGTTAATTACGGAATGTGCAGGCAACAGATATAAAATAGTTTGAAAAGGAAGGACATACTTAAATGTCAAAGCTTGTTATTGTTGAGTCAATTTCAAAGGCAAAGGTAATCAAGGGCTTCCTCGGCGACGGCTACGAGGTTATGGCTTCCGTGGGCCACGTGCGTGACCTGCCTGCCTCAAAGCTGAGCGTTGATGTGAACAACGACTTTGCGCCCAAGTACGAAATAGTCAAGGGCAAGGAAAAGCTTGTCACGGAGCTTAAGAGTGCCGTTAAAAAGAGCGACGGCGTTCTTCTCGCAACCGACCCTGACCGTGAGGGTGAGGCAATCTCGTGGCACCTTGCAACCCTGCTGGGTCTTGACCTTAAAAAGAAGAACAGAGTTACTTTTAACGAAATCACCCGTTCGGGCATCGAAAAGGGTATGTCTGCCCCCCGTGCGGTTGATATAGATATGGTAAACGCACAGCAGGCAAGGCGTATTCTCGACAGACTTGTCGGTTATAAGCTCAGCCCGTTTGTCAGCCAGAAAATCCGCAGAGGTCTTTCCGCAGGCCGCGTTCAGTCCGTTGCGGTAAGACTTATTGTAGATAAGGAAAACGAAATCAACGCCTTTGTTCCCGAGGAGTACTGGTCACTTGATGCTCGCTTCACCTCCGCTGCACGCAGAGTTTTCTCTGCCGCATTTGCAGGTGATGAAACAGGCAAGGTCAAGCTTACTACGGAAGAACAGACGAATTCCTATATATCAAGGCTTGACGGTGCAGTCTACACCGTCGGCACGGTAAAGAAGGGCACACGCAAAAAAAGTCCCGCACCGCCTTTCACAACCTCTACAATGCAGCAGGAGGCTTCACGCCGCCTTAACTTCCAGTCTCAGCGTACAATGAAGGTTGCGCAGGAGCTTTACGAGGGTATCAACGTCAAGGGTCACGGCTCAATGGGTCTTATAACCTATATGAGAACGGACTCACTGCGCATATCTGACCAGGCAAGAGAGCAGGGCAACGAGTATATCAGAGCCGCATACGGCGACAAGTTCCTGCCCGAAAAGCCCCGTTACTTCAAACAGCGTGCAAACGCCCAGGACGGTCACGAGGCCGTTCGTCCGACTAACCCTGCGCTCACACCCGCAATGGTAAAGGACAGCCTTACCGTTGAGCAGTATAAGCTCTACAACCTCATCTGGCTGCGCTTTATGGCAAGCCTTATGGCAGACTGCGTACAGAACACCGTGAAGGCCGAAATCAAGGCACAGCGCGAAGGCGAAGAGCAGTACTGCATCTTCAACGCAACGGGCTACGAGGTCAAATTTGAGGGCTTTACGGCACTCTATGAAGAGAGCACGGAGGACGAGGACGGCGAGAAGGACGGCAAGCTTCCCGAGCTCAAAAGCGGCGAGGTGCTCAAGCTCAAGGAGCTCGTACCTGCAAAGCATTTTACTCAGCCCCCTGCAAGGTACACGGAGGCTTCGCTTATCAAGGCTCTTGAGGAAAACGGCGTAGGCCGTCCGAGCACCTACGCAACAATCATTACAACAATTATCAAGCGTGAATATGTAAAGCGCAGTGCAAAGCAGCTTGTCCCCACGGAGCTCGGCTTTGCAACGACGAATCTGCTCGGCGAGCGCTTCCCGAAGATTGTAAACGTCAAATTCACCGCCCAGATGGAAACCTCACTTGACGAGGTTGAAGAGGGCAAGGAGAATTATATCGACGTCCTGCGTGATTTCTACGGCGATTTCGAGAAAACTCTCGACAAGGCCAAGGCAGATATGCAGGGTGTCAAAATTGAGCTTGAAGAGGATAAGACCGACATTCCCTGCGATAAGTGCGGTGCAATGATGGTTATTAAAACGGGCCGTTACGGCAAATTCCTTGCCTGCCCGAATTATCCCTCCTGTAAAAATGCAAAGCCGCTTATTCAGGAAACGGGTGCCAATTGTCCCAAGTGCGGCGAAAAGCTTGTTGAAAAGCGCAGTAAGCGCGGCTACGTCTTCTACGGCTGTGAGGGCTGGCCCAAGTGCGATTTTGCAACCTGGGATAAGCCCACCAAGGAAAGCTGTCCCAACTGCGGCAAGAGCCTTTTCAAACAGCGCGGCGGCAAGGTAGTCTGTCTCGGCGAGGGCTGCGGCTTTGAAAAGAAGGCAAGCAGAAAGAAAGGCAAAGAGGATGAATAAGGCAACGGTTATCGGTGCAGGTCTTGCAGGTGTTGAGGCTGCGTGGCAGCTTGCAAAAGCGGGAATCGAAACCGAGCTCCTGGAAATGAAGCCGCTGAAGTTTTCTCCCGCTCATAAAATGCAGGGCTATGCCGAGCTGGTCTGCTCTAATTCGCTCAAGGCTATGCGCCTTGACTCTGCGGCAGGAATGCTCAAGGAGGAAATGCGCCGCTTCGGCTCGGTGTGTATGATTGCGGCTGAAAAATGTGTTGTTGCGGCAGGCGGTGCTCTTGCCGTTGACAGAGATGAGTTTTCCGAAATCATCACAAAGCTTATCGACGAAAATCCGCTTATCACCGTTAAACACGGCGAGGCGGAAAAAATCCCCGAGGGTGTCGTTGTAGTTGCGGCAGGTCCGCTTGTGTCGGACAGCCTTGCCGCCGATATTGATGCTCTGTGCGGCGGCAGATTAAGCTTTTTTGATGCCGCTGCGCCCATAATCACGGCGGAAAGCCTTGATTACGACTGCCTTTTCACCCAGTCCCGTTACGACAGGGGCGGTGAGGACGATTATATAAACTGCCCGATGAATAAGGAAGAATACGAGGCCTTTTATGAGGCGATAACAACCGCCGAAAGGGCAGGCGTGCACGCCTTTGACGAGCGTCACGACGTTTACGAGGGCTGTATGCCGATTGAGGCTATGGCTTCCCGCGGTGCGGATACGATGCGCTACGGTCCGCTTCGTCCCGTTGGTCTGCGCGACCCGAAAACGGGGCACAGACCGTGGGCGGTTTTACAGCTTCGTAAGGAAAATGCAGACGGCACTCTTTTAAACCTTGTCGGTTTTCAGACCAATCTCAAATTCGGCGAGCAGAAGCGTGTTTTTTCGATGATACCCGCACTCAAAAATGCCGAGTTTGTCAGATACGGTGTAATGCACCGCAATACCTTTATCGATTCGCCCCGTCTGCTGAATGCGGACTATTCCTTCCGCAGCAGAGAAGGACTCTATTTTGCGGGTCAGATAACGGGTGTTGAGGGATATATGGAATCGGCTTCGTCAGGTATTCTTGCCGGCATTAATGCCGCAAGGCACATAAAAGGCGAAGCACCGTTAATACTTAAAAATACTACTATGATGGGTGCGCTGGCTGAATATATCAGCTCGTCACCCTCAAAGGATTTTCAGCCTATGGGTGCCAATTTCGGCGTTTTGCCCCCGCTTTCCGAAAAAATACGGGACAAGCGTGAACGCTATGCGGCACTTTCTGCACGCGGTTTAAACGATTTGGAAACAGAATAAAGAGGAATAAAATGAAAATTATTGTTGATGCTTTCGGCGGTGACAACGCTCCGCTTGAAATTTTAAAAGGCTGTGCTCTTGCCGTTAAAGAGCTTGGCGTTGAAATTCTGCTTGTCGGCGATGAAAGCAGAATTCTCGCCTGTGCAAAGGAAAACTCAGTTTCAATGAAGAATATGGAAATTCTTCACGCCGAAAAGGTTTTTGAAATGGAGTACGACCCGAGGACGGTTATGAAGGAGCATTCCGATACCTCGCTTGCCGTAGGTATGAAGGCACTTACCGAGGGTAAGGGAGTTGCCTACGTTTCCGCAGGCAGCACCGGTGCAATCGTTATGGGCGCAACCTTTATCGTCAAGCGTATAAAGGGAGTCAAGCGTGCCGCAATAGCGAGCGTTATGCCCTCCGACAAGCGGGCGTTTATGCTTCTGGACTGCGGTGCGAACGTTGAATGTAAGCCCGAGCACCTTGTTCAGTTTGCTCAGATGGGCAGCGTTTATATGAACAGGATTATGGGCTATGAAAACCCGAGCGTGGGTCTTGCAAATATAGGCGTTGAGGAAAACAAGGGCACACCGCTTCAGCTTGAAACCTATTCGCTTCTTAAAGAGAAGAAGGATATCAGCTTTATGGGCAATGCGGAGGTAAGGGACATCGCTTTCGGCGTGGCAGACGTTGTAGTTGCCGACGGCTTTACGGGCAACGTTATCCTCAAAATGTACGAAGGCGTTGCAAAGTCCCTTACGGGAAGCATCAAGGCGATATTCAAGAAAAACGTTCTTTCTATGCTCTCCTATATCGGCGTAAAGAGCGGTATGGATGCGTTCAAAAAGAAGATGGATTACAAGGAGTACGGCGGTGCAGTGCTTTTGGGTATTGCAAAGCCCGTAATCAAAGCACACGGCTCGTCTGACGCAAGAGCGTTCAAAAACGCAATCCGTCAGGCTGTAAACTGTGTTGAAAAGGACGTAATCGGCGAGATTAAGAGAAGTGTCGGGGAAGAAAAAGATGAAGACTGATTTAAAGAGCTTTCAGCAGAAAATAGATTATAAATTCAATAACGAGGAGCTTCTGCTCACGGCACTCACACATTCGTCCTATGCAAACGAGTGCGGCGGTGCATTCAACGAGCGTCTGGAATTTTTGGGCGACAGCGTGCTCGGCTTTATTTCGGCAGAATTCTTTTTCTCCAACCGCAAAAGCATGCCCGAGGGTGAGCTGACAAAGCTGCGTGCGGCTACCGTTTGCGAAAAATCGCTTTTCGGCTTTGCAAAGGAGATTGACCTTGGCTCATATATCCGCCTTGGCAAGGGCGAAACGAACACCGGCGGCAGAGAAAGACCTTCCATTCTTTCGGACGCGTTTGAGGCGGTAATTGCCGCAATTTATCTTGACGGCGGTATGGACGAAGCAAAGAAATTCGTGCTCCGTTTTTTAAGGGAAGCACAGAGCCACAAAAACGACTCCGCCTTTAAGGACTACAAAACCGTTTTGCAGGAGATTATTCAGCGCAATCCCGAGGAAAGGCTCGAATACGTGCTTGTCGGTGAGAGCGGTCCTGCACACGACAAAATATTTGAGGTGGAAATTCACCTCAATTCCAACTGTATAGGCAGGGGCAGCGGCCACAGCAAAAAGCTTGCGGAGCAGGCGGCGGCAGGCGAAGCCCTAAAGCTTATGGGAATAGAATAATGAGGCACGTTAACATAGCGGTTTTTGTTCCGCACAGCGGCTGTCCCAATCATTGCAGCTTTTGCAACCAGCGTGCCATTTCGGGTCACACAAAGCAGCCTGTACCGCAGGACGTTATCGATGCCTGCGAAACCGCTATGAAGGGCGGCTGTGAGGATGCTTACGTTCAGCTCGGCTTTTTCGGCGGCAGCTTTACCGCAATTGAGCGCGGCTATATGCTCGCTCTGCTTGAAGCGGCTCAGGGATACATAAAAAACGGCTTCTTAAACGGCGGAATAAGAATCTCCACCCGACCCGATTTTATTGATGATGAAATTCTTTCCTTGCTGAAAAAATACGGTGTGAGTGCAATTGAGCTGGGCGCACAGAGTATGGACGACGGCGTGCTTGCTCTCAACAAAAGAGGTCACACGGCAGAAGACGTCAGAAAAGCCGCAAAGCTTATTAAGAAATACGGCTTTGAACTCGGCTTGCAGATGATGACGGGGCTTTGGGGCTCAGATGATACGGACAGCGTAAACACCGCCAAGGAGTTTATTACCCTTAAGCCGGACACGGTCAGGATTTATCCGACAGTCGTGCTGAAAAACACTCTGCTCGGCGAAAAGTACGAAAGCGGCGAATATGCTCCGCCCGATTTACAGCAGAGCGTGCAGCTTGTTGCAAGGCTTTTGCCGATGTTTGAGGAGAACGGTATCAGCGTTATCCGTGTGGGTTTACACGCACAGAGTGACGTTGAGCGCGATTACCTTGCGGGCGCTTATCACCCTGCTATGCGGGAGTTATGCGAGGGCGAGATATACTACAGAAAAATTCTTTCTGCTCTTGAGAGCAAACCCAAGGGCAGCTATGAAATAACCGTTTCGCCGTGCGAAATTTCCAAGGCGACGGGACAGAAAAAGAAAAATATTCTCCGTCTGGCTGAGCAGGGCTACTGCTGCAAGGTCAGAGGAAGCAGCGATATAAACCTAAGAGAAATAAGGATTGAGACGAAATGTTTTTGAAATCACTTGAAATGCAGGGCTTTAAGTCGTTTCCCGACAAAACCGTGCTCGAATTCGGGCAGGGTATAACCTCTGTTGTCGGCCCCAACGGCTCCGGTAAAAGCAATATTTCCGATGCCGTGCGTTGGGTGCTCGGTGAGCAGTCAACCAAGAATCTGCGCGGCTCGAAGATGGAGGACGTCATCTTCAGCGGTACGGGCGTGCGCCGTGCCCAGGGCTTTGCCGAGGTTACCTTAAGGCTTGATAATACCGACCGTGCGCTCAAAAGCGACAAGGACGAGGTTTCCGTTACGCGCCGCTATTACCGCTCGGGCGAAAGTGAATATATGCTCAACGGCGAAACCTGCCGACTTAAGGACGTAAACGAAATGTTTATGGATACGGGCCTCGGCCGTGACGGCTATTCAATGGTCAGCCAGGGCAGGGTTGCGGATATGGTTTCCTCCAAATCCAGTCAGCGCCGCGATATGCTCGAAGAGGCGGCGGGCATTTCCGCTTACCGTTACCGCAGAAACGATGCCAACCGTAAGCTTGACCAGGCGGAGGAAAATATGATTCGTCTGCGCGATATTCTCACCGAGCTTGAGGACAGAGTGGGTCCGCTTAAAATACAGAGTGAAAAGGCACAGAAATTCCTTGTTCTTGCAGAAGAACGCAAGGGGCTTGAAATAGGTCTGTGGCTCTATACGATAGATAAGGTCCGTGAGCAGTTAAAGGCTCATACGGACAAGCTCGACACAGCCGTTGCACAGTATGAGGCTGTTGAGGCGGAGCTTGAAGGAATTGTTGAAGAAATGGAAACGGCTATGGAAAACAGCCGTGAAATCACCGTGCAGATTGATGATATCCGCCTTGGTGCTTCCAGCATTGAGGAGCAGGCGGCACAGATTGATGCGCAGATTGCCGTTGAGCTCAACTCAATCGAGCACAATAACGAGGCAATTGCCCGTATCACCCGCGATATGGAAATTGCCGTTGAGTCAAAGCAGAATCTTGACGATGAGATTACCGAAACAATGAAGACGGTTGAGCTTCTCAAAAATGCGGAAAAGCAAAAGAGAGCTCAGCTTGCCGAAGCGGCAGAAAAGATTGAGGGTCTGCGTGAGCAGAGCAGGGTTTTTGTTGAAAAAATTGCCGAGCTTTCCGAAGAAATATCCCGATATGCCGTTAAAATCGGCGACTGCCGTGTCGAAATTTCAACGGCAAATTCTTCGGTTGAAGAAATCAACTCCCGGCTTGAAACCATAGACGATATCGTTGCCTCCCGTAACGATGCCAAAAAGCAGCTTGACGAAAAGAAGAAGCTCTGCGAGGAAAAGCTCGAAGAAGCAAAGGCACTCGTTGTTTCAACGGGCAATGCCGTAAGGGGCTACGAGCTTAAGGTTGAGTCACGTACGCAAAAGGCAGAGGATTTGAAAAAGGAAATTGACGCACTCGGCCTTGAAATTGACCGCAGACGTTCAAGGGCGAGAATGCTCGATGATTTAGAGAAGAATATGGAGGGCTACTCGGGCTCCGTAAAGGCTGTTATGCGCGAGGTCAAGCGCGGTACACTGCGCGGTATTGACGGCGTGCTTTCACAGCTCATCAGCGTTGACGAGGAGTATTCCGTTGCAATTGAAACCGCCCTTGGTGCGGCTTTGCAGAACATAGTCACACAGACCGAAACCGATGCTAAAAAAGCAATCAATTTCCTTAAGGATAACAAATCGGGCCGTGCAACCTTCCTTCCGCTTACGGCGGTAAAGGGCAGGAGCCTTGACGAAAAGGGCCTTGACGATTGCTACGGCTACGTTGCGGTTGCAAGCGAGCTTGTCGGCTGTGACAAAAAATATAACGAAATCATATCCTCACTTCTCGGCAGAACCGTTGTTGTAGAGGATATGGACTGCGCAATTATGATAGCCAAGAAATATTCCCACCGCCTCAAAATCGTCACTCTTGACGGTCAGGTTGTAAATCCGGGCGGCTCAATGACGGGCGGCTCCAGAACGCAGAATGCAGGCATACTCAGCCGTGCAAACGAAATCGAGCGCCTTAATGCAGAGTGCGTGAAGCTCAGCGGCGAGCTTGAGCAAAAGCAGCTCAGCAATAAGGAACTGCTTGCCGACCTTTCTGCCTGCAGAGCAGACCTTGCAGGTACGCAGGCGGACTTCACCCGTGCACAGGAGGACGTTATCCGTTGCGAGAGTGAGCTGACACTCGTTATTGAAAAGCTTGAGGATACACAGCGTTCAATTGACGAGCTTGCAGAAGAAAAGGTGACGGCAGACGAAAGACTTGCCGTTCTTGCAAAAACCGTTGAGGATGCAAGGGCAAGGGCAAAGGAGCTTGAAGAGCATAACGAAGCCCTCCGCCTTGAAATTGAAAAGAGCAATTCCTCCCGTGCAAAGCTCGGTGAGGATGAAACGGAGCTCCAAAAGGCGGAAAACCGTGCAAAGCTCGATATACTTGCCGCACAGAAGGACATTCAGGCCAGGCTGGAGGCTGTTGCTCAGCTTCGCCACCGTATGGTAAATCAGGGCATCCGTATGGAGGACCTCAACCGTGAAATCGGTGAAATCGCGCAGAAAAACTGCGATATAAAGGATAACATTGCAGTTCTTGAACAGCAGGCACAGGCTCTTCGCAGCAAGGGTAAGGAGTCCAAGGAAGATGTTGCCAAGCTGATTGAAAAGAAAAATGAGCTTGATGCAAGGGCTGCACAGCTTCGTGTTGAAGAACGTGCAAAATCGGCTGACCGTGAAAAGCTCGGCGGCGAGGTTGCAAGGCTTGAAGAGCGTAAGGGCGTTATGGAAAAGGAGCACGATGACACCGTTTCCAAGCTCTACGACGAATATCAGCTCACACAGAGCGAGGCACAGGCACTTGAAATTGATTTGGGCGACCCTGCCGAGGCAAAGCGCCACCTTCAGGAGCTCAAAAACAAAATCCGTGCGCTCGGCAACGTAAACGTTGCGGCTATTGACGAATATAAGGAAGTATCGGAAAGATACGAGTTTATGAGCGCACAGATAGCCGATATAGAAAAATCCAAAACGGAGCTTGAAAAGCTTATTGCAGAGCTCACCTCTAAAATGGCTGCTCAGTTCCGCGAACAGTTTGCTAAAATCAACCGCTACTTCGGCGAAACCTTCTCCGAGCTGTTTGACGGCGGTAAGGCAGAGCTTATTCTTGAGGATGAGCACAACGTGCTTGAATGTCCCATTGAAATCAAGGTACAGCCCCCCGGAAAGAACGTTCAGAACATTGACCTGCTCTCGGGCGGTGAAAAGGGACTTTCCGCAATTGCACTGCTCTTTGCAATTCTCAAGGTTTCGCCTGCACCCTTCTGCTTCTTTGATGAGGTTGAGGCGGCGCTTGACGAGGTTAACGTTGCACGTTACGCGCAGTATGCACGCCGTATGACGGGCAACACGCAGTTCATCCTCATCACTCACCGCAGAGGTACAATGGAGGAGGCCGACGTCCTTTACGGCGTAACAATGCAGGAAAAGGGCGTTTCCAAGCTGCTTGAACTCAAAACGGCAGAAATGGCACGCAAGCTCGGTATAGCATAATTTGAGTAAAGGAGAACGGTTATGGAATTTATCAGAAAAATTTTTGCGGTTATTCTTTCGTTCCTTCAGATGCTCGTGCTTAATGTCAGCTACGGCGATTACGTTGAGCCCGAAGCACCCGAAAAAGAGGAAACACAGGTTGTGAACGATATTGACGGCGATACAACGCTTGCCGACTCAATCAAGTACGCTTCGTCTGTAGCAAGTCAGGTTGACGCTTATTATACGGACGCTGAGCGCTCTGCCTACGCAATGGCAAACGCCAATGCGGTGCTTACCCACACCCTCGGTAAGGTCAACAGCGCAACTCTTACCGACAAAGACGGCAAGGCTTATATTGCCGACAGCTTTGACAGCTTCTATGAGCAGGACGGCCTGAGAAGCTATTTTTCCACCTCAAAGGACCAGGGCAGAATAAACACCATCCGTCTTGGTGAATACTATTACGAATGTCACGTGCGTGATTACGGTGCGGCCGAAAATTTCTTTAAGGTCGATAAAGCCTACCACGTTTACGGCGACAGGCTTTACGCTCAGTATTCTCTGTTTGCAAGCGAAGCCACAACCGACCTGGAAGCTTTCGGCAGCGAAATCACGCTTGATGCAAACACCGTAAAGGCAGTTGAGGTTAAGGATAAAAACGGTGTGCACGACGATTTAATTAATATCGACTTTTCAAGCGTTGAATATGCAGCTTTTGATATTGACGGCGTAGGTGTTGTCGGCTTTATTATACCGAATGACGGTTCGACAAAGGAAACCGTTGTAGAGCAGTTCGGCGATACATACTACATCAGACAGTATGCAAACTATACTGCAGGTACCGGCATCAACAAGTTTGACGAAACAGGCGGCTACACCCTCAATAACGTAACCTTCGGCTTCAGAATTTATACTGACGATACTCACAGCTTTGAAGGCGTAGCAAAGAAGAATTACGAGGAGAAAAATCCGCTTACCGTCACCGTTGATGCCGGCAATTCAAACGCCCGCTACCTCGGCTACGATGCTCTCACGGGTGCGTATACCCTGCGTATTGACGGCACGGATTTCAACACGGCTTATGCCAACCCTCAGCTTCAGTACCGTGCGCCGATTACAGTTACCGCAGACGGTAACGACAGAGAAATCTATATCCGTTCAAAGGGCAATAACGGCTGCCTTGAGGCGGGTGCAATCCTTGACGATACGGACACTCTCGTGCCGATTAACGTTCAGGTCTGCAAGAATTTCCAGGGTGACGGCGGCGAGCCCTTCTACAGCATAAAGGACTATCAGTACGGCGACAGCTTCTTCCCCGTTTCCGTAAAGGCAAACGAAAGCGTCAGCTTCACGCTTCTCAACCTCTACCAGAACTGGGGCCACAATCCGCTCAAGCAGCTGTCCTCAATTGAGTTCCACGTTTCCTACTACCACCTTTCAACGGGTACAACGGAATCCAACTGTATAGCTCCCTATTTCGTAACGGAAAAGGACGGCTGGACTCTGCCCGATTTCCGCAACAGAAGCGGCAGTATGTGGGCTGAACAGCCTCAGTTCAACTCCGTAGGCATACTTAAGTTTATGACATACGACAAGCGGATTTTAGGCATTAAGTCCGAAGAGGTGCTCAGCGAGTACACCGGCTGTGAAATTGACAGCACCGGCCTGCTCTACAGCGATATTACAAATGATTACGTTTCCGACTGCGGCTCCTACACCTATTCACTCCGCCACGTTGAATTCCCGCAGACGGACGAAAACAGAACCTACTACACGCTCGACGTTCAGTTTAACCGCGAAATTACCTTCAGCAATTTCAAGCGCGATTTTGATTTGTTCTACTTTGACGGTCGCTTTGTGGATTACAATAAGTTCGGCTATCTTGACGAAACGAATACCGCCGCAAGCACAAGCGCAAATACTCTTACGGACAAATACTTCAACCTCGGCAGCGAGTGTCCTTACTGGGGCTTCTACGACGTAACGGAAGATACTGCCGACCAGCTTGCAAACCACTTCGGCTGTAACTTTGCAATGATTATCAAGAACAGCGAAATTGTTATGAACGGCGAAAAGCAGGATATCGGTTTTGTTGCAAGAATCAACGCAAATGAAGAAAAAACCAGCGGCAGTCTGACGCTCGATGCACAAGCAATCACGTTTATGCCCGGCGACAGCATTAAAATCGATATGATACTCCTTCCCTGGGGTGTCGGTACGGAAGAAAACGACGATAACGTGCGCTGCGTTCGTGAGGACAGTGCAATCAAGCCTATAAAGGTTGAGGCCTTTACAGGTGAGGTCGTTGAGGACACGTTTGTTTCCACAATCCGCGCAGAATCGGGCAAGGCTGAATTCCTGCTCAGCGGCGGCAGAAACCTTATGGCTGTAAAGATTATGGGCTTTACAGACCTTGAAAGCCCGAAGCTCTATATGGTTGACGG
Organism: Clostridia bacterium; assembly: GCA_017410325.1. GTDB lineage: Bacteria > Bacillota > Clostridia > Oscillospirales > Acutalibacteraceae > UBA8612. The sequence goes on from JAFQRA010000023.1 coordinate 105,545, forward strand.
CGAAAACAGAATTCCCGTTGATGTTTCGGGCGTAAACGGCTACGACGGCTACTACGTGCAGTACGAAGAGGACGGCACATACTCCTTTACCTACCTCTACGGCCCCGGCAGTCCCGACGATACGCTCAGAATTTATATTGAACAGTAATGTTAACGAAATAAATCCTTCGGATTTGTGAAATATTTAAAACAATGTGAAATATTGCGTTGCAATGTGAAATGTCTGCGGACGTGAGTGGATTAGTTGATTATTTAAACATAAAAGGAGCAGTAATTATGGCTGAATCAAAACTCAGAGATTTGTCAAAAGATTTTGCTGTCAAAAGCTTAAGGTTGTGCGAAAATATAAACGGTCACTTTTCTTTGAGAAATCAGCTTGAAAGAGCGGCTACTTCTATTGGTGCGAATATTCACGAAGCAAACTATGCTCACAGCAGAGCAGATTTTATTGCAAAACTTCAGATAGCACTTAAAGAGTGTTATGAAACCGAATACTGGTTGGAACTTTTGGTTGATGCGGAAATTTTTGATAAATCTTCAATAGCAGATTTGCAAACACAATGCGGTACAATACGCAGATTGCTTGTAGCATCAATTAATACAGCAAAGAACAATCAGAAATAAAAGAAGATAACGGCTTGTGAGCGAATATGAACTGACCCCAAAAAGTTAGACAAAGTTTTAAAATAAAACTTGTGCAAATTGAATATTAAGCAGCTAAAATGGCTTGAGATCTGTGCATAGCAGGTGTCAAGCCATTTAATTTTAGCTTGATTCTGCGATTGTTGTAAT
>JAFQRA010000024.1 GCA_017410325.1 Clostridia bacterium
AGTATTGATTCTTTTAATGGAATTGTTGATATTAACACCTTATTCTTTAAAAGTCAAGAAAACATTATGCATGAATTCATAAAAAAAAGTATAATTGTTGAACTGGGTATTCGTGGTATAAATGAAAACGAATTTAATAAGTATAATATTTTATTTCATATTATTTCAAAAAAACAGGATTGCATAGATCTAATCCAATTAGGATTTGAGAATTTCACAACATTAAAACAAGAATCAAAATTTGGTGATATCATAGTTTATAAATTCCATCCTCACATATAATATTTTTACATGGAGTTGATTTTATGAATGACGATTACCTTTCCGAGTATAATAGTCCTGATTTATTTGAAAATGATGGGATTTCAACCTATAGTTCCGATGATGAACCATCTGGTGGTAGCATATTTATATTAATATCAGCAGTTATAATTGCTGCTGCCATATATAATGTTGTTCTTTATGCTAATACATATTTAACCAAGTCTTAGTTACTCATATGTGAGGATGGATTTATAAAAATGTAAGGGGGTGAGGTATTTGCTTAGATTATATGTGGGAATAGTATTTGTTATATATGGAATAATTCTGTTTTCTTCAAAAGGTTTAATCTTCCTTGCTGGATATAAACAAGCGGAAAATCGATTCAACAAAAAAAGAGTTTCCAAAGCCATAGCTCCTGTTTTTTTCTTTATAGGTCTTCAGATTATTATATTTTTTTTAATAGACAGGTTACAATTTGGTGACTATAAAAATATTGAAAATATTTTAGAAGCTGTTGAAATGATATGCGTTGTTACTTTAGTAATACTAGTTAATGTTTGTCCATATTTTCGCAACAACAAAGAAAATGATGACAAGGATGAAAATAGATGATAAAATTAGGTAGATATATTCTTAAATTTTTAGATAAATCAAAAAAATTGTTCGTTGTTTCAATTTTCTTATCAATTATAAATACTGGAATTTCTGCAATAATTCCATATTATATTGGAATATTCATTGATTCATTGATATCTCCAGTTGATATGAATAGTATATTGCGTTTTATTGTTTTTATATTTATTTTAAATGCATTTTGTATTATTTTAAATTACGTAATTAAAATAATAAATATGAAAGTAATATGCAATCTTGAATTTAACATTCTTCGTGCAAATATTAATCATATACAAAAAATACCAATGGATAATTTTTTCACCAATTTCAATGCTTCGCAATTGACACAACGAATAACCGCTGATACAAAAACAATTGTATCATTTTATTTTAATTACATAATTCAATTTTTTGTAAACATTATATATTTTATTTTTTTGATTATTGCAATGCAAAAAATAAGCACAAAAATTGTTTTTATTGCATTGCTATTTATTCCTATTTATATTTTATGTTTCTTTTTATCAAAGAAAAAATTATTTAATTCAAACCTACAAGTAAAAGAAATTAATACTGTATTCTACAAGAAATTGTTTGAGCAACTAAAATATATAAAAAATATAAAAACCGATGTTCTTTTTGATATTAGCAACAATACAATGAAAGACTCATTTGATGATGTGTTTTCAGCTAATTTAAGAAATACAAAATTAAATCAAAATATTTCCTTAATAAGCAGTATGCTCTCTGTTTTTGCATTAAGTAGCATGCTGATTGTAAGTGCATATCAAACATTAAATGGAGTAATGTCAATTGGTGGACTTACAACAACAAATTCATATTTTGGACAACTATTTAATGTTATAAGTTTTTATTTTTCTTTCGCACAGGTAAGCCAAAATGCAAATGCATCACTACAAAGATTAAATGAACTATCTAAAATCAAAAATGAAAATAATGGAAATGTTGTTTTAAATGCTATAGATGAAATTGCTTTATATAATGTGAAATTTGGCTATGGAGAATCGGATGTTGGATTAAATCTTACAAATGAAGTCAAAAAATTTAAAAAGGGAAGCATATATCAATTCATTGGAAGAAATGGTTCAGGAAAATCAACTTGCATAAATATCATACTGGGCATATATCAAAAGTTAAATAAAGGAACTGTTTCATTTAATGGAATTGATTTAAAAGAAATTGATCTTTATACAATGCGAAAAAATAAAATATCAGTATTACAACAGGATGAGTACTTCCCGGATTTAACAGTTGCTATGTATCTTTCAAACATTCTTAACATAACAGATATAGATTTAAAACAAAGAATCAAAGACAGTATGTTATATGGTTTTTTTCAAAATGAAGATGAACTCGATAGTTTTATGCAAAAAAAATGTAATTGCATGTCTGGGGGACAAAAACAACTTGCAGGTCTTTTAAAAACATTTCTTAAAAATGCTGATGTTTATATTTTGGATGAACCAGATACTGCACTAGATGTTTTTCATATTCAAAAATTGAAGAATTGTTTAATAAAACTAAGTCAGCATTCAATCATAATTATAATCAGCCATAGTAATGAATTTACTGATAATTTGATATATTTTTAGACTTAAAAAAATACTTTGGTGACCCGATTTCATATCACCAAAATTTTTGCTAAAAATTAACACCATCCACGTTAAAATGCACAAACTCACAACGGAATATTTATACAGTATTACCTTGTAAGATTGCATAATTTTCAAGACTATAATAATGAAAGGAAAGATTTGTTTTTCTTAGCTGAAAAAATAGGATGTGAATCCAATGTACTGATTTGTATTTGTTTCAATATAATATTGCAATTTACAATTGATAGTTGAATTATGAAGTTTATTAATGGCTGAAAAGTATTATTTTAGTCCAGTATGAAGCTTTCAGTATAATTTACTGCTTCACGAAAAGGATAACTACTTGCCTAAATATCTAAACCAGATTATTATAATAGGAGGACAGTTTTAATAATGAAATCAAGTCGTTTAAAGTTATTTTCTTGCATATTGATAATTGTAATGCTATTTTCTTTGTTTGGTGCTGTCACGGCATATTCATACGGCCCCACAGCACCAAACAATGAATATTGTTATATACGTGCAGTAAAAAGTGGAAAATACATAACAGTGCCAAACGGAACCGTATCCAATGGAAAGGAAATAAAGATTTATAGTGGTGATGTAACGGCATCTCAAAGATGGCATATATATACTTATTCTGATGGCTATAGTATTATACGTTCTGCGATTAATTCAAATTATTATCTTTCACTCAAGAACAGTACATCAACGAATAATGCAAAACTAACAATAGAATATTTTGCATCGGGAACAGCAATACCATCAAGAGCCATCTTTATGTTTATTGGCGATGCTTCATTGGGTATAACGTATATAATTAATAAGAGTACATTAGCTGAGCATGCTATGATAAAAGTTTTAGAGGCTTATGGCGGTTCAATTAGTGATGGAACAAACATTGTAAATTATGATGCGCATGAAGGTATAGATGCAGCACGTAATCAATATTGGGTTATAGAAAGCACAACCCGAACAACATATAAATGGGCATATGATTTAGTTGATAGTGGTGGACACTGTGATTGGGACTCATCATCAATATATACAGATATGGTTACTGAAGCAGCATATGCTTGGAATAACAGATTAAATGCAACTATTTTTAGAAAAGATTCATTAAGTGTTGTGCAAGATGTAAAAATTATTGATGCACTCCAAAACCCCTCGAATACCCAGACTTTTGCAACTACTTCAGCAGATACTAAAAAAATAACATTTTATACAATTCCTATGGATGCACTTCCAGGAGATGTGGTTAGAATGCATACTGTGACACATGAACTCGGGCATTGTTTAGGGCTGTATGAAAGTAGTCAACAGGGAAATATAATGACGCAGGGTGGTTTGGCGTATGGCACATCGATTAGTTTGGACGATGTTGCGACATATAAGCTCACATAGAGTTGAAAATATTAGGAGGCTATCATGAAAAAAAGTGTTATTTCTGCAATATTTATAACTATAATTTGCGTTTTCACTATCGGTACAGTATCATTTAAAAATCAACAGCCAAAAGTTTCTTATATTGAAGGAAATTATGCTATAGATATCAATGATCCCTATGCAGTTGTTGGTGCAAAAGATTATGTATTTATTTGTGAAGTTTTAGAAGTAAAAGACTGTAATACAGAGATTTCTAAAGATGAGTTACCTGATTCAATAATTGAATTTGATACTCCAATGACGCGATGTATAGTTAAGGTTTTAAAAAATATGAAGGGAAATCTCAAAGAAGAAGAAATAATTACGTTTTATAAAGATTGTGGTTTGAGCAGCGACGGAAAAGTTTTACAAATTTATAAGAACGATCTAATGCCTGAAGCCCATAAAGTATATATTTTTATGGGCTATGGTCAATATGATGGTACTATAACTGGCGGTGGCGAAAACGGAACAATTTTTGTATGCAATTCTGATGGAATATATAGTGAAACAAAAATTTATAATGAATACATTCAATATATAAATAATCAAGTTTCCCCACCCATTGAATATCCTCATTATTTAGCATATGCAGATGTAAATTTCGGTGATGGTTCAGTAAATAAAAATATATATGAAGAATTCAATTCATCTATTGACAACGTTACAGAACAATCATTAGGTAGCTCAATAAATAAAAAAATATATGAGGAATCAAATTCATCTATTAAAAAAGTTACGGGGCAATCATTAGAAGACCTTATTAATGAAAAACTTGATTATGCAAACAAAAATCCAGTTGATGAATATATCGCTCCGTGAACAAAACATTTTGTGCTATTACAAAATGTTTTGTAGATTGCAATAAACTTAATTTGCGAATGCGGAGTTGTCTATTGGTAAATCATAACAGATGAGCTTAACAAATAACATCATCCCCGACGGAGTAAAATCTGTTGGGGATTTTTGTAAAAACTGTTACTCAGATTATTTACAGAATACAGGAACATTTTTATTTTTTGAATGTCGTTTAATAGAGGTGTTCAAAGCGAAAACTGTATACTTCAAAGCACCCAAATTCTGTTGTAAGAATACTGCGTTAGATTCTTGAGGTTAGAATTGAAATTTGTAAAAAACTCTTGACAAAGAAACAAAGGTTCATTACAATGATAAGTTAGTAAATAATGTATTTGCGTTACAACTACATATAAACTGAAACACCTATTTATTAGTGTCTATTATAGTGAGTCGGAAATCACTGTACTGACCTGAAGAGTATCTGTCCGAATACTTGGTCGGGAAACATACGGACAATCAGCGCTTAAAGTTTAAGCCGTTACATAGTTTCAGTGCAAACTGTGCGAGAGGATGAAATGTCTTCCCGCTATTTGTGCTGTCTATGTGACGGCTTTTTGTTTTCTAAAAAGTATTTCTGAAAATCAGGAACAATTTTATGTGGCTTGTTCCCATTACTTTTAGGGACAATTTCTTTATATAATAACTGCCCCCACAAACGTAACACGGTATAAAGGATACTACAGCCACCCTACATAGCGAAGCTCGTCTGCGGTATATACCGCAACTAAAGTTTGTCGCTCCCTTGATAAGCGAGAAATTTTAGTTTATGAGCCTCGCAGAGCCCACTGACATCTTTGCAGCTGTTCAGGCTGAAAGTGTCATAGTGGGTTACGTACTTTGGAAAAGTGCGGAACAAATAAAGCAGTAATGCAGAAAGGAGGTAAAAACCTATGTCAAAGAAAAATTACAGTGTAGCAAGAGTTGTCACTCACACACAAAGCTCAATCGGCAAATGTGAAAGGCACAACGAGAGAAAGAATGAGTCTTACGCAAATATGAATGTTGATATGGCTCGGTGTGATATGAATGTGCATTTCAAGAGCTGCGGTGAACTGACCTACTATGAACAACTGAATAGGCTCATAGCCGAAAAGAGAGTCTGTATGCGTGGCCTGAAAACTGATGCGAAAGTCTTTGATGAAGTCATATTCGATGTCAACACAGACTACTTTGAAACTCACGGCGGTTATGAATATGCCAAAGAGTTTTATGAGGAAGCCTATCGTTTCGCAGTCAATCTCTACGGCGAACAGAATATCATCTCTGCCGTAATGCATGCCGATGAACTGAATATAGCTCTCACGGAACAGTATGGAAAACCTGTGTATCACTATCATATGCATCTTGTAGCTTTGCCTGTTGTAGAAAAGCAAATCTTATGGACAAAGCGGTGTAAGGACAAATCGCTTGTAGGTACTGTGAAAGAAAACGTCAATCAGATAAGCCACTCAAAGAAATGGAAATCACCTCAGGCTGTGGATGAAAACGGTAATGTTGTATTCAACGAAAAAGGCAAGCCTGTACTGATTCCGTCTTACAGTATCCTGCAGGATGATTTCTTCAACCATATGCAAAAAGCCGGTTTCAATGATTTCATCCGTGGTGAAAAAGGCAGTACGGCTGAGCATCTGTCTTGTCTGCAATATGAAATTCAACAGGATAAGAAACGCCTTGAGGAAATCAAAGAACGATTGCAGACGGAAGAAATCAGATACGATGAAGTTCAGACCGTGAATAAAACCTTCTATGAGATTGACGGTATGGGTAAAAAGTCCATAACCGGTAAGGTTACTGTTACTGCTAAGGATTTTGAAGATTTAAGTACAATGGCAAAGCAGTCCGTTGCAGCACGAAGCAAAATATACAACCTTGAACATGAAAACAAAAGGCTACAAAGCAAGGTTTGGGATTTGCAATGCAGGATAAACAGATTGAGTGAAAGACTTCATGAACTTGAACAAGTCTGTGCACCATATCTTGAGGCATTGAGGCTGATGCCTGAAAAAGTAAAAGCATTTATCTCGGATGTGCTGAAAACTGTCCGAAAAGAGAAAACCAACAAAAATATAGAAATAAAAAAAGAGAGGTAATTAAATGAAAAAAGAAGATAATTTTATTAACACCCTGTTTGAGAAAGCAGAAGAAACAGAGGCTATAAAGCCTCAGACAACAGAAATCATAAAGATGCCTATGAGCAGTATTGTTCCGAATTTTAAGAATCCGTACAAGTGCCGTGAAGAGGATATGAAGCCGTTGGAAGACAGTATCCGTGAAAATGGTATCATACAGCCTCTTATAGTACGAAAGGATGATAAAGCGGATGTGTACGAAATCATATCAGGTCACAGACGTTTCCTTGCAGCAACAAGGCTTAAACTGACAGAGGTGCCCGTTGTTGTATTGGACATAAGCAAAGAGGAAGCGGATATTATCCTTGTTGACAGTAATCTGCACCGAGAGCATATTTTGCCCTCGGAGAAAGCCTTTGCATACAAGATGAAAATGGATGCCATTAAAAGACAAGGTAAACGCACAGATTTAACTTCAGACCAAGTCGGACCGAAGTTGTCTGCGGATGAAATATCCGATACCGACAGTGCTTCTCAGGTGAAAAGATATATCCGCCTTACCAACCTGATTCCGAGGCTTCTTGCTTTGGTAGATAGCGGTAAAATAGCATTTGGTCCTGCTGTTGAGCTTTCATATCTCAGCCAAGGCCATCAGAACTTTTTGGCTGAGGCTATTGAAAAAGAGCTCGCTACACCGTCCCTTGCACAGGCACAGAAATTGAAGAAGTTGGAACAAGAAGGAAATCTTAATGTCGGTACAATTCTTAGTATGGTTAAACAGCCAAAACCTAATCAGGTCGTTACAGTTAAAATCCCCGAAGATAAAATCAGTAAATATATGAAATCTACTGCTACCGTAAAAGAAAAGGAAGATTTTCTTGCAAAGGCAGTTGAGTATTATGGTAAGCATCTTATGAAGCAGAAAGACAGAGGTGCGAGATAATGAAAAAGGTTAAAGATTTTTATGGACTCGCTTCTGATAGTGAATATGTAATTGACGGTGTACTTTACAAGGTTTCTTCCAAATTCGCACCCGTGAATATTTGTAAGATTGAAAACACCATAAGTGACAAAGCACAAAAATATGTAGGCAGTGATTTTGCACATTTGACAAATGCCGATGATAAAAATACAATGAATGCAGAATATGTATGTTTGACTGCCGGGAAGGAGGATTAATGCAGTCTGAAGCAAACATCGGAATTACTGCTATCTACTGCCGATTATCAAGAGATGACGGTGCAGAGACAGAGAGTAATTCAATCGGCAACCAAAAGAAAATGCTGACACAAAAGGCAAAGGAATTAGGTTTAACAAATACTAAGTATTATGTTGATGACGGCTATACGGGAACAAACTTCAACAGACCTGCTTTTCAGGAGCTTCTTGACGATATTGAAATGGGATATATCTCAGTTGTTATTGTCAAAGACCTTTCACGATTAGGCAGAGATTATGTTTCGGTCGGTCATTACACAGATAACTATTTCCCTGAGCATAACGTAAGGTTTATTGCTGTTAATGATATGGTTGACAGTGATGAGGGTGAAAACGAAATCGCACCCTTCAAGAATGTTATGAATGAAATGTATGCGAGAGATATCAGCCGTAAGGTCAGAAGCGCTCACCGTATTTGTGGTAATATGGGAGAACCGTTATCACAGCCACCTTACGGGTATATGAAGAGTCCGGAAAACAAAAAGAAGTGGATAATCGATACTGAAGCTGCAGAAGTGGTCAGGGATATTTACAGAATGTGTCTTGAGGGTATGGGTAACGAAGCTATTGCAAGAGAATTGCAGAACAGACAAGTTCTTATCCCCATGGCTTATTGGCAAAGCAAAGGCTTGAACCGTGGCGGTAAGAAAACACAGCCTAACCCGTATAAGTGGTGTAAAACTACTATACAGAAAATTCTCTGTCAACAGGAATACTGTGGTGATATTATCAACTTCAAGACCTATTCAAAAAACTTTAAGAACAAAACCCGTATTGATAATCCCGTAGAGAATTGGAAAATATTCAGGGATGTTCATGAGCCTATCATAGACCGTGACACTTGGGAAACGGTACAAAAGCTTATAGCAAGAACTAAACGCAGAGCGCCTAAAAAAGAGAATGCAAGAAAGCATATTTTCAGCGGTCTTATCCGTTGTGCAGATTGCGGCAGTAATATGAGTTATCACACGAATACCGTTAACAAGGATATTCACTATTTCAGTTGCAGTAACTATGTAAAAGATACCCGTGGCACTTGCCCTGAAAGGCACTATATCCGTGCAGATGTTCTTGAACAGATAGTAATCCTTGAGCTGAAACGCCTTGCATTAATGCTTCAAATGGACGAGCCTCTGCTTGTTGAAATCCTTGAAAAGAAAACCCATAAGGATTTCTATGAAGAGAAGAAATTCCTTGAGGGTGAACTGCAGAAAGCAATAGTCCTTCAACAGACAGTTGCTTCTCTTTATGAGAAACTGTATGAAGACAATGCAACGGGCAAGGTTACGGATGAATGGTTTACTCACATGTCACACAAATATGAGGTTGAACGAGCTGAACTGAAAGTCAAGATATTTAACCTGAGAGAACGGGTTGCAAATATGCAAACGGTTCAGCACAGCAAGGATATGTTTATCGGTGCAGTAAGAAAATTCTTGGATATGGATACGATTACAGCACCACTCATCCACGAGCTCATAGACCACATTGATGTTTATGAGGCAGAGGGCAAGGGTAAAAACAAGACACAGAGAGTAGTGATTCACTACAACTTTGTTGGATACCTTGAAATACCTGAGAACGATGAGCCTTGCTTCACAGCAGATACCCGTCAGGGAGTAGCAATAGGCTATATTGCAAAACCTACAGAAAAGTCAGCATAACAAAAAAGTCGCACTCCGAAAGGAATGCGACGATACATAAAAACTATATCAAACTATATACAAAACTCTATTTAAGCAAAAAAATTGAGTATTCACAGGTCAAATCCCTTATGAATACTCAATATGGTGCCGGTGACCGGACTTGAACCGGTACGGTGTTGCCACCGAGGGATTTTAAGTCCCTTGCGTCTGCCGATTTCGCCACACCGGCCTATCATATTTCTTCGACTATGGGTAGCGGAAATAAATCCGCTAACCCGTATAATACCATAGCCGAAGAAATAAGTCAAATGATTTTTAAAACATTTCGTCAAGAATTTCGATAACGTGCGCTACGGCTCCGTCATTGTTGGAGCGAACTACCCTGTCCGCAACGGCAAGTGCCTCTTTACTGCCGTTACACGGCACAAAGCCTATAGCGGCGGCAACAAGCATTTCCTTGTCGTTAAAGCCGTCGCCTACTGCGAACACTTTCCCGTGGTCGATACCGAGCGAATCTGCCAATTTAAGCAGACCGCTTCCTTTATCGACACCGGGCTTCATAATTTCAATATACGTTCCCGTTGTCGGAAGGAAATGCACCTCAGGGTGATTTTCCTGCAGAAAGGTCTGAATTTTAACGGAATCGTTTTCCGAATAAATCATAACCTTCTGCCACGGAGTCTGAGCCTCGGACGGGTCATTTATAACGCTGTATTTTATATCCTGCACGGTGAAATGCTTATGTGAGGTTTCACAGTTATTGATTACAAAGGAATCATAAAAGCCGTACATTTCAATTGCGGCTTCGGGAAATTCCTTTGCAACGCTTCTGAGTGCGCCGAAAATCTCCTCGCCTACGGAATCGCCGAAAACGAGGGTTTGTGTTTCGTAATCGTAGCAGGTTGAGCCGTTCGCGTGGAGCACGGGTGCGTTGATATAAGAGCTTTCATAGGCGTGAAAGCCCTGCACGGTTCTGCCCGTACAGACGGTAAAACTGCCGCCGTTTGCGATAAAATATGCTATTTTTTCTCTTACCTGCGGGGTGACGACACCCTCGTTATTATAGAGGGTGCCGTCATAATCGCTGGCGATTAAACAACCGGAAAATTTCATTTATTCGTCATTACCTTCACTGATGGGAAGAATTGAAAAGCGGAACTTGAGACCGTTCTTTGCGCTGAAGCAATACTTTTTAAGGGTATCGGGGCCGCAGCTTGCAGTACCTGCACCTCTTACAAAGCCATCGACACAGACAACGGTTGTGTTCTCATCGTGAACGTCCTCCTGGTGCTGTGCCTCGTGGAGAAGCTTCTGGGTATAGTGGTGCGCGCTGAAGGAGAAGTTACCCTTACTGTTGCAGAAGAGAAGGCCGTCGCCGTCTGCATCGGTAATCTTCATCCAACGAGTCTCGCCGTGGTTGCCGTTATCCTGCGGGAAGATATAATCCTCATGCATTTCGCTGACGGTTGCGGAATAAATACCGAGTCTGGACTGCTCCTTGAAATCCGGCAGGTTTTCACAGTCGCCAAGGCCGAAGTATTCAACGTTTTCAAAGTTAACGGGAAGCTCAAACATAAGGCCGAAGCGCTGAAGGTCATCCTCAACGAAGAATCTGCCCGGCTCAATTTCAGCCTTAATCTTAACGGAGCCGTTGCCCTTGATTACATACTCGATTTCAGCCTCAAAAATCTTCTTCGTGCCCTTCATAAGGTAGAGCTCGGTTTCAACCTCAACCTCGTTATATTCAAGGCTGTACGTGATTTCATCAAGCTTTACGGTGTACTTATCGTAGCCGTTGTTAATCCACTTTTTGCCCATGTGGAGCTTATCGTTATCGGTCATTGCACGGAAAATATTGGGCATAAGCGTTCTTCCGCTGACGGGGGCGGTATTAAACATCTGCTTGCCGCCGAACTCGTAGCTTACGAAATCGCCTGTTTCCATACTGAAGCAAGCCTTACCGCCGTTGAACTTAACCTCAAGAACATCGTCCTTTTCCTCAACGGAGATATCCGTGCAATTCTTACGGATAAACTTGGTGTAAACCTCGTTGAGAGCAACCTGCTCCGTTGCTATTCTTTCATCGCCGTCGTAGTAATCAAAATTGATATGATATTCAAAATCGGGATTAATCTTGGGAAGAGCAAGTCTTACGACACGCTCTGCCTTGGGTGCGATATCGGGAACGAACTCGCCGCCCTTGATTTCAACACCGTTCTTTAGAAGAGTCCACTTTACGGTAAGGTAATCGGAAGCTCTGAAACGGTTGGTATTGAGGAAGGCAAAGCTGTTGCCTCTTGTATGTCTTACTCGGAGCGGACGGTAGATACTTGCCATCTGCAAAGCACCTGTATGAGGCGTTCTGTCGGGATAAACAAGACCGTCAACGCAGAAGTTGCTGTCGTGCTTTCTTTCGCCGTGGTCGCCGCCGTAGGTGTACTTGAACGGGCCGTCCTCGTGATATACTGCGTGGTCAGCCCATTCCCAGATGCAGCCGCCCATAAGGTTGTCGTACTTGTAGAATAGCTGCCAGTAGTCTTCCATACCGCCGGGGCCCACACCCATAGCGTGTGCGTACTCGCAAAGGAAGAAGGGCTTCTGACGGTAAAGCTTACCTCTCGTGCCCTCGCCTACCTTCAGCACGTCGTCCTGATGCGTGTACATTTCGGAAATAACGTCGTAGCCGAGTCTGGGCGAACGGCAGGCACCTTCATAATGAACGGGAATTTCGGGACAGAGTTTGCGAAGAACGTCGTAGCAGGCATCGTGACACTTGATTCCGCCTGCCTCGTTACCGAGTGACCACATTGTGACACAGGCGTGGTTGCGGTCGCGGTTGTACATTCTGACACAGCGGTCGATATATCTGGGGGCCCACTTCATATCGCTGCTGATAAGGTTGATTTTGTTGTGAGGTGAACAGCCGCAGCCGTGCGTTTCAATATCTGCTTCGTCAACAACATAGAAGCCGTAGTAATCGGCAAGCATCAGCAGATGCGGATCCGGAGGATAGTGAGAGGTACGGATTGCGTTGACGTTGAGCTTTTTCATAAGAACAAGGTCTTTTTCAAGGTCCTCAACAGTCATTACATAACCGGTCTTCTCGTGTGTATCGTGGTGGTTTACACCCTTGAACTTAATCTTTTCGCCGTTGAAAAGGAAAATGTTCTTGTTAATTCTGACATTCTTGAAGCCGAGGTAAGAACGAAGGCTTTCAACAGGCTTGCCGTCCTTCTTAAGAGTAATATATACTTCATAAAGAACGGGGATTTCTGCGCTCCACTCTTCAACATCAAGGTCGTAGAAGTTCATCGGAATATTGACATCTGCCTCGTCATTGAAAAGAACTTCGCCGTTCTTATCCTTGGCAAGAATTTCGACTGTATAGCCCTCCCTGTCGCCGATAACGCTTACAGTGGCGTTGAGTGAATATCCGCTTGCCTTCTTGGCTGTTCTGAGGTAGAAATCATTGATATATGTTTTGGGGAATTCGCAAAGAAGAACGTCACGGAAAATGCCGTTTTCGCGGAACATATCCTGACACTCAAGGAAGGTGCCGACACTCCACTTATGAAGAACAACGAGCATTTCGTTTTCGCCCTTTTTGACAAGGGAAGAAATATCAAACTCTGCCGTGTTGTGTGAGCCTTCGCTGTAGCCTGCGTATTCGCCGTTGATATAAAGGTCGATACAAGGACATACACCGAGGAAATTAAGAAGATAAACCTTATCCGTATCGGTTACCTCGAAGGTCTTGCGGTAAACACCTGCAGACATATCGTCGGGCAATACGGGCGGCTTCGTTTCAATCTCGTAGGGGCAGTTGAGATATACGGGCGGTTCATAGCCCGTTCTCTGCCAGGTTGATGGAACGTTGATTTTGTCAAACTCCGTTTTTTCCGTATCAAAATTTACGGGAAGATCTGCCGCATGGGCATAATATTTGAACTCCCACTCACCCGAGAGCACTCTTACGAGGTCACTTGAAAAACGTTCCTTGCGAAAATCCGTCTTTTCAAGCACAGCCTTATCGGTAAAGGGAATAAAATACGCTCTGCCCTCGCGCTTGTTGAGCTCATAAAAGCTGAAATCGCGGAAATTGGTTTTATTGATAGTGTACTTCATACTGTCACCTCCGAAAAAAATAAGAGCGTTACCGTTTGTAACACCCTTATTTTACCATATTCACTTGCTCAAATCAACACAAAATGTGCCGAAAATAAACATTTTTGATTGTTTCGAGCGAATTCAAGCAATCAAAGCCGCCCGAAACAGGAATTATTTAACGTTTTCTCTGTACTTCTTTCTTGCATAACGGAAAATGACGTAAGCAAAGCAAACCGCCGCAAAAACGAGGATATAGACAAGGTACTTCGTACCCTCAGGCGTGAGGGAAGATGCACCGTCCGCCGAACCCAGCTCACCGTCCGCAAAGAAAAAATCGTAATTGCTTAAGCCCTCTTCGGAGTTGAAGTTTTTAACATCGTCCCAAAGCGAGCTCATAAGCTCAAGGGTCTCGGGAGAAAGATTCAGATAGCTCTGTGTTTTATAATTCTCGTTTGCGGGATAGAGAATTTCATTCTGATAGTAGGTGTATTCGGGGTTTGTGTAAACACCGGTGTGAGGGCTTGCGTAGCAGATATATTCCGCATTGGCAAGAGCTACCTCGGGGTCAAGCAGGAAGTTGATATAAAGCTCTGCGGCAAGCTTGTTTTTGCTTCCTTTAAGCACACAGGCGGCATCGACAAAGTAGTTCGTGCCTTCCTTGGGATAGACAAACTCAAGGTCGGGGTTATTGTCCTTCATTGTGAGGAAGTCACCTGCATAGTAAGCACCGAAGGCAGCTTCGCCCGTTTCCATTTTGAGGAAGATTTCGTCGTTTACATAAACCGGTGAAATCTGCTTCTGCTTCTTGAGAAGCTCTGCGGCAACCTTCCACGACATTTCGGATTCGGTGTTGTAATCCATACCGAGGAGATTCTGCGCAATGCCGAAGGCATCACGGGGATTATTGAACATCAGAATCTGACCCTTGTACTGCTTATCCCACAGTGAAGACCAGCTGTCGGGAGTACCGTCCACCATAGCGGAATTGTAAATCAGGCCGACCATACCTACGGTATAGGGTACGGAATATTCATTCTTGGGGTCGTAAGAGGGATTGCGGTATTTTTCTGGAATGTATTCAAAGTTGGGTATGTTTGAAAAATCAAGCTTTTCAAGCATATCCTCGTTTATCATACGCTGAATCATATAGTCTGACGGGATTACGATATCGTAGGAAACGCCGCCGCTTTTGAGTTTGGAATACATTACCTCGTTGTTGTCGAAGGTATCGTAAACAACGTTGATACCGTACTTTTCTTCAAAAGCCTTATTGACGTCAAGCGTATCGTCAGCACCGTCGGAAATATATTCACCCCAGTTGTATACATAAAGCGTTGTTCCCCTGAGTGCATCAACCTCACTCTGCGTTGCGGCAAAAGCACAAACGGCAGACGAAAAACAGATAACCGCGGCAAAAACGGCCGAAAGTATTTTTTTCAAAAGCACACATCTCCCTTCGTAGGATGATGAAAATTATTTCTTTTTCTTCGTTTTATCCTCACTCTTTGCCTGGGCAAGATTATAGAGAATAAGAAGAACAAGAATGCTCACAAAGATGAGAGCGGAAAGAGCATACATATCGGGCTTGACTCGCTTCTTGGTCATTGAGAAAATGGCTATCGGAAGCGTCTGGAAGCCGGGGCCGCTTGTAAAGTAGCTGATTATGAAATCGTCAAGCGACAGAGTGAACGCCATAATCATACCCGTTAAGATACCGGGCATAATTGAGGGCAGAACAACCTTGAAAAACGCCGCAACGGGCTTACAGCCCAAATCCTGTGCTGCCTCGGCAAGGTTGCGGTCGGTCTGCCTGAGCTTGGGCAGAACGTTGAGGATTACGTAAGGCAGACTGAAGGTAACGTGAGCAATAAGCAGAGTGCCGAAGCCGAGCACGGAATCCGTTTTAAGAAGCCTGCCGACGAAGACGAACAGCAGCATCATCGAAATACCCGTAACGATTTCGGGATTCATCATAGGTATATTCGTAACCGCCATAACGCCTGAGCGCGCAGGACCCTTTTTGAAACGGTCTATGCCGACTGCCGCCGCCGTGCCGAGCACGGTTGCCGTAAGAGAAGATGCAACGGCAAGGATAACCGTATTGTAAAGCGATTTGAGAGTGGCTTCGTCCTCGAGTATTGCCTTATACCACTCAAGCGAAAAACCCGAAAAAACGCTCGTACTGCTCGTTGAGTTGAACGAAAACAGAATAAGCACGAAAATCGGAGCATAGAGGAAGATAAAAACCAGGGCAATATAAATTCTTGAAGCTGTTTTCATATCGCCATCTCCTCGTCACCCGTAAAGCGGTTCATAACCGCCATACAGATAAGAATGAGAATCATCAGCACGAAGGAAATTGCCGCGCCGAGATTATAGTTATATGACTGCTGGAACTGTCTTTCGATAACGTCGCCGATAAGGTCAAACGAGCCGCCGCCGAGCTTCTGCGAAATATAGAAGGTACTCACGGACGGGACAAAGACCATTGTGACGCCCGAAACGACACCGGGCATACTCATCGGGATTATACAGCGGCGCACACAGGTAAGGCGGTTGCCGCCCAAATCCTGGCAGGCCTCAATCATACTGTGGTCAAGCTTTGCCATAACGGAATAAATCGGTGTAATCATAAAGGGCAGGAAATTGTAAACCATACCGAGAATTACCGCACCCTGCGTATTAATCATATGTACGGGGTCGATACCGATTTTTACAAGGAATGAATTTATTATACCTGTATCCTGCAAAAGCGCCATCCACGAATAGGTGCGGATAAGAAAGCTCATCCACATGGGAAGCATAACGAGCAACACAAGTGTGCGCTGTACCTTTTCGGTTTTTTGCGAAATGAAATAGGCAAGCGGAAAAGCAATAATCAGGCAAATTATTGTTGCAACTATACCGAACCAGATTGAACGCAGAAACGTGGTTGTGTACTTGCTAAGCTCCGAAACGTTTTCAAGGGTAAAAGCACCGCTCGAATCGGTAAACGCATAGTAGGCAACGAAGATAAGCGGAGCGATTACGAAAATTGCCGACCAGACGATATAGGGCGAGGCAACAAGCTTGGCTTTGAGTGAACGGCTGCTCATTCCTCCTCCACCTCCTCAGGGTCGGAAAGCTCGTCAAACTCCTCGCTGAAGGAGCTGTAGTCGCCGTAAAGGCCGGAATAGGCGGATTTTTTCATAATATGAATTGCATCGGGCTCGATGAACAGACCGATTTTTGCGCCCTCGGGCTGATAGTCGGTAGTCTGAATCATCCACTTGAAGCCGCCGATATCAACGATAATTTCAAAATGAACGCCCTTGAAGGTAACTGACGTAACGACACCGCAGAGCATACCCTTTTCGGGCTCTACAACGTCAACGTCCTCGGGACGCACAACAACGTCAACCGCCTCGTTTTTGCCGAAGCCCTTGTCGAGACACTCGAAACGGTGGCCCGAAAATTCTGCAAGGCAGTCGTCAATCATAACGCCGTCGAGAATATTACTCTCGCCGATAAAGTCGGCAACGAAGGCGTTTTTCGGCTCGTTATAAATATCGAGAGGTGTGCCTATCTGCTGAATTACGCCGTTATCCATTACGACAACGGTATCAGACATTGAAAGAGCCTCTTCCTGGTCGTGCGTAACGTAAATAAACGTAATTCCCAGGCGCTGCTGAATTTTCTTAAGCTCAACCTGCATATCCTTACGCAGCTTAAGGTCAAGAGCACCCAGCGGCTCATCGAGAAGGAGCACCTTGGGCTTAACGGCAAGAGCACGTGCGATTGCAACACGCTGCTGCTGACCGCCAGAAAGCGACTGAATATTACGCTTCTCAAAGCCCTTGAGGTTTACAAGGGCAAGCATATCCGTAACGGTCTGCTTAATCTCCTTATTGCTGACCTTTCTCAGCCGCAGACCGAAGGCGATATTCTCATAAACGTTAAGGTGAGGAAAAAGCGCATAACGCTGAAAAACGGTGTTAACCTGCCTTTTATGAGGAGGTACACCATTAATTCGTTTATTATAGAAAATGACATCTCCGCCATCCGGCTCAATAAAGCCCGCAATTACACGCAGGGTAGTCGTTTTACCGCAGCCAGAAGGACCCAGGAAGGTAATAAATTCCTTGTCACGGATGTAGAGATTCAAGTCTTTAAGTATTGGTTCTCCGTCGTAAGAAACGGATATATTTTTCAGATCAATGATAATGTTGTTTTCCAATTATGCAGCCCCTCTCTGAAAAATCCTTTTTTATAAATCAAATTACGCTATTATAAATTAAGATTAATATAGAGCGAAAAACGGCAAATGTCAACAATTTTTTAAAAATTTTTCGCAAATTCCCAACACAAATCCGAGGCGATTTTTGAAATACTCCGTTTTTCTTTTATATGCTCGTTTTTTCTCTCGTTTACTCGTTTTTTATCAGAGGCAGAAAATTATAAAAAAGCACCGAAGCCGGCCGGCATCGGTGCAAAATTCAGACAGCTTTCTTTTCCGCAATTTCCATTAGCTCCCTTTCGGACTGAATATCCTGCGGATACGGGTATGTAAGCGCTATCTTTTCAAACAGCTTTTTAATCTTCTGAGCCTTATTCACATCTTTAAGAACAAGAAGCGAATACACATATTCCGTCCGCAGAACAGAAGGAAACTTTTTCATTTTCTTTATAAAATTCCAAAGTTCTTTTGTGAGCAGCTCATCCAAAACTTCTTTTCTGTTCTCACCCACCATTTCAACATAGGCACGGTCACACAGGGTTAAATTTCTGTGCAAAGGCGTGATACCGCTGTCAATTTCAAGTATGTGTGACATAAGACGGTCCGCTTCTTCAAATTTCTGCTCATCCATCAAACGGTTTGCAGCAAAAACGCCCATAACGGCAGCCATACCGTTTTTCATAACTTCATCATCGGGTACTTCAAACCATTCGGCAGGCATATCCTTGACCCGTACACCCTTTGTGAGCATTTCGGTTACCTTAAGCTGCACCCAGAACGAACGCATTGCCTGCGTATTACCCGAAAGCGAAACGGCGTTGTAACCGTCGTTATTAACGTCACCGGTATTCAAAGGAACACCGTTCATCAAGGCAGTCACAAAGCCTATGCAGACAAAAGCCAACAGCGCCAACGAAGCATAAGCCCAATCTTTAAGAACAAAGAATAGCACAAGGCAGACAAGCGACAAAGCAATATTCATAATAACACCGCCGAGATTAAACAGCACAACAGGAAAACTGCCGTTGACCATATCGGGCGGTGACATAAGGCACTGTCCTGCCATACCTGCAATTTTCAAGCGCTTGAATACGGTTTTTTCGTTTTCCTTCACCCACATAAAGTTAAAGATACGAAACGAGCTGAACCTATAGCCCGAAAGCAAGCCGAAAACGAGGTGTCCGGCTTCGTGAACAATGATATGAACAAAAAACGCAACAAACATCATCAGCCACAAAAAGAGGCCGACAAAAGGACTTGTATGACCAAAGCTGTCAGCGTATCCAACCGTCACGTAGCCCATAAGACCGCCCAAAAATACAAAGGCAATCATGCTTATATATTTCTGCCAGGATTTTTTATTAATTTTAGTTTTATTCTTCATTTTGTTCAACTCCAATTAGCTATCGATTATACTATTTTCTTATTACAGGCACAGCCACTCTTGCACCTATATTTGTTTCAGCGCCGAAATTCATATACGGCGCAAGATTATACGCTGTTTTGTAACCGTAGCGTTCAAAGTCATAATTATCTATCGCACGGAAAACTTTGCCTATATATTCGCCGAAATCATCGGGGTTATCATAAGGTTCACTTTGAAAATAAAGCATTATGCATTCGTCAAGTTCTGCCTTTTTGTAGCCCGACGGCAAGGGCTTATCATAATCCAACGGCACTTCAATACCGCAGGCTGTACAGCTCATTTCCTCTTCCACAAGAAAATCCGGCAAATCAAGAAGCGCGGCCGTATCAAATTTTTCGGGCACGCTGTTTAGCAGTCCCTCCCAGTCACAGCCGACCTCTTCGCAAAACGAAAAATAACCGTCAGCGGATTTTGAGGGAAGATAAATGAGTTTTCTTTTTTCTCTGAATACTGGAGTAACCGTACAAATTGATGTATTGTCCACAACTTTTTCCTCTTTCATATTACGATAATGATTTGCGGGATATTGAGTAAACAACGGTATGGCAATCTGCTTGTTTCTGTACTGCTCGGGAGAAATACCGAAGCGTTTTGCAAACGACCTTGAAAAGCCCTCGTGAGAATCAAACCTGCTTTTCAAAGCTACCTCAAGAATATTTTCATTTGTTTCAAGCAGGCACTTTGCACTTTCTGTTAAAGTAACCGATTTGATATATTCACAAAGCGTCATTTGCAGATATTTTTTAAACAATCTGTCAAGCTGACGGCGTGAATAACCGACAGAAGTACAAACCGATTCACGGCTGAAATTCTCGTCGTTACAATGAAGTTTTATATACCTTTGAGCATCCACAACTGCGTCTAAACCGTTCATTTCTCTCACCCGCAGGAAATTATAAGTTATAACGAATAAAATCTCTTGATTTTTATGGACAAATTGCGGTTTGTCGGGGTTTTTATCAATGTAGAATAATGCTTTAGCTCCTTTTGAAAGGAGCTGTCGAGCGAAAGCGAGACTGAGGATTGTTCGTCGAAAATTCAATCAACATAAAATCTTGCAATCCTCCGTCACGGCTTATGCCGTGCCACCTCCTTTGAAAAGGAGGTTAGGGTCGCTTCACTTTCTCGACCGCCATTGAGAGTAGGGAACGGTCTTGACCGTTCCGATAAGCTACATCAGACCTTGCGGAACGCTCAAGAGCGTTCCCTACGGTTCTATCGTACATTGATATAAATATAAAGTCTTAGTTGTTGCATTGCACTACAAAAAAGTCCTTTTTTAGGTTTGTTCTCATTTAACAGACGACCAAAGGTCGCCCCTACAACCTGTAATTTAACGCCTGATTATCTCATCAGCAATATCATCTATCATTTTACTGTCAGTATTGATTTTGACAGTGTTGAGTGAGCTGTACATACTGAGCCTTGCCAGGCTTCGTTCAACAACATCCATTTCTCTTATACCGTGGGCAATATCCTTTTCAAGTCTTTTGCGTAATGTATTTTCGTTGCAGACCAATGAAATACATTTCACATTAACATTATCCGTTTCAAGATTTGCGAGTATCGAATCAATAATATACTGCTCGTGCATAACCCAACAGAAAATGATGTTTTCGTAGGCTGAGCAACGGATAAAATTATTAAGAAGATAACAGATATTATCCGTAACCATTTCCTTTGTTTCTTCCGTTACCTGAAAGGGTGAAGCGTCCCAGCACCAGTCGCCGTCGAGAAATACGCTGTTGTTCAGCCGCTTTTTAAGCTGTTGGCAGACGGTTGTTTTTCCTACACCCATAGTACCGCCGATAATGTATAAATTTTTCATATCATTTCTCCATAAAATACGCCTGTCCGTCTTCAACGTAACCGCATTTTTCATACAAGCCTTTTGCAGTGGGGTTATTAACGTTTACGTAAAGCCTTATACCGGTTGCATTATATTTCTCTTTAAGCTCGTCAGCTTTTTTCATAAGAGCTTTTGCAAGACCCTTGCCACGGTAATCGGGCTGTACCCACAGCTCATCCACGAAAATATGACCGTGACCGCCCCATATACCGATTTTCGGAATATAGGTCAGCGATATCCAACCGATGAATCGGTTTTCAACCTCAACGGCATATACGTAAAAATCCTTGTTTTCAAGCTCGTTCTTCACCGCATCGGTTACAGATGTGCAAGCAGGCGTACGTTCAACGGAATTGACACGCCAATACACCATATCCTCAAAACGGTTATAATTTTCTGTAGTAATTCTTTCAATACTGTAATGCATTTTTAATTCCTTTTAAGTGTCTTTAAATATTGCTTTTGCTCGTCTGTAATTCTGTAGCTTTCAACGGCTTTCTGAATTGTTTTATTGTGTGTCCATTTATCAAGGGTATTGTTTTCGATAAAGGGAAGGGTTGCTTCGTACTGCTTGGCGAGTGCCGTTGCAAAAAACCACGCAAGCATCATATTGACGTAATATTCACCGCTTTTTACACTTGCGGCAAGGGTGAGATATTCGGGGCGGAACGCACCGTCAAGATAGTAACGCATCAGCATTTCCAGACCGAAGCGCACGGTATATACGTGGTCTGAATTTATCCAAATCTTTATTTGCTCAAGCAGCTCGGGCAGGTGCTTTTTAAACACCTTCGGGCGCAGGGAATCGCAGGTTGCCCAATTATCGATAAAGGGAAGAAAGGCATTCACAGCCTTCATACACTCGCCGTAATCCCCTATCCGCTCAATCAGGAATGCGTGGAGGTTGTTTTCCTCGTAACAGGCGTGCGGTAAGGACTGCATAAACGCCCTTGCCTCATCGAGCGAAAGCTCTTTTGCGAATTTTCGCAGCACGGGTATTCTGATTCCGATTATTTTGTTTTCATCAACCGTGGGCATAAGCCTTGAATGAAATGCCTTATATTCGGTGTCCTGCATTGAAAGCAGCTTTTCGGTTACGTTCATTTGCGTTTATTACCCTTTTCACCCATAATATCGGAGATATAGACCATATCGGAAGTAAAATTCCAGTTGTCGTTTTCGTTGATTTCGATAAGCCTGCCGCCTCTTATCCAGTCGCGCTGATAGCCGTCGTAGGTAAGGCCGCCGTCATAGGCAAATTTAATGCCGCAATAAGTGCCGTGGAAATCGTTTATATGGTCGTGCCCTGCAAAGATAGCCTTGATATCGCCCCTTTGCAGGCAAGCGGCAAACAGGCCGAAATTGATTTCGCCCGAAGCCACGTTTTCGCACTTGCTGCCGTAGCACTTACAGTCGTGATAATTCTGCGAAACAAGATAAAACTCGGGTATTGCTATATGCATATACATCATACCCGGTATTTTTTCGCCGTTTTCCTTTTCCAGCCGCATCGACTCAAAATAATACCACGCCGCCTGGTCAAAATGAACGCCGTCATAATCCGTGCCGTCGTGCAGGTGGTTGTGGAGAACGATTTTCATATCCTCGGGCAGACCGTATTCACGCCTGAAGCCGCGGAGATTGTCGTGAGAATCAAAGCCCCAGACGGCGAATTTGATTTTATCGCTGTCGCTTGCAAAAACGGGAAGGCAGTAATTACCCACACCGCTGATTTCCTCGGGCCCCGCCTCGGAAAGACAAAGCGGATAGGACTCGTAAATCTCCTGCTGTTTTTCTCTTGACAGCCCGTAGTTATCGTCGTGATTGCCGAAAACATGTGCCCACGGGATATTACGCTTATTCATCGGCTCGGTAATAATATCGAGATACTCCCGCAAATCCTGCTCGGTTTCAACGTGCACGGGGCCGCAGCCTGCAGTATCTCCGCCAAGCAGAACAAGGTCGGGCTCATATTTTGCCATAACAGCTTCAATCGCTTCGGGCAGCTGGTCGCTGACACCCTTGCCGCCGTGAAGGTCTGACATTAAAAATATTCTGAACGGCTTGTCTTTTTTAAATCGGAGCTGCTTTTTCATTGCTTTCGTTCCCCTTTCGGATTTGCGTTATATCTTCATAATATCAATTAATAAACAAAGGTCAATACGGTGCAGAGAAATTTAACTTAAAATTCAAAAAGCTGCTTTGCCCACTCAAGCAAAACAGCTTTTACGTTTATTCCTCTATCGGCTCCCAGCCGTCCACAACGACGTCCTCTTCCTCGTCAAGGTGAGTGACAACGCGGTATTTTCTGCCGTCGTTGCCTTCGGCCGTGCCGTCTTCATAGCAGGTTATGGTCACACCGTTTTCAAGGGTTGCGGTGTGAGTATAGCCGAGGTGTTTATGATATAATTCGTAGAACATAATTATTTTTCATTTCCCTTCTTGCGGTCGTGAATAATCATACCCACAACAGTAAAGCCGAGCAGAACGATATGCGAAACGAATGCGCCGTAGGACTTGGAAATCAGGTCGTATATGCACCAGAGAATACTGTTGACAATAACCCAGAAGCGGTACTTTGCTCCGTTTTTCTGGCCGATACACATAACAAACGAGAGCGAAGCGACAATCGCAAGCACGGTAAGCCCGTTGAAGCTGCCGAAAACGAGATTGACCGCAACAAAGCCGAGTGCGTAAAGCGCAACGAGCCATTTTGGAAGCGGCTTACCCTTTGAATCGAAAAAGTAGTTGATTATTGCCTGCAGACCGCCGAGGTAGCAGGAAGCCGCACCGTTGATTCCGCTGCCCGCAAGCAGATAGCTTGTGGCAAAAAGAACGTTGCTGCAAAAGACGAAGAAAAGTATCAGCTTCATCTTGCGGCCCTTGATGAGTGAAGCCGCAATCATTGAAACAAGGCCGAGTGTGCTGAGAACAAAAGATAACGTTTGCATATTCATATATCCTCAATAAAAATTTTTACCGGAAGATTGTAGCACAGATTTTGCCAAAAAGCAACGGAAAGCAAAAATATTGACAATTTTGAAATATGAGCGTATAATCATAAAAAAATTATTTGAAAGGCAGGCGGACAAAATGACAACGTATTATATGTATTATTCAAAACCGTATATTGAATCAGACGTTGTTTTGCCCGCAATATAAGCTTATATTGTTATACCTGAACTCCTCTGATTTTTTATCGGAGGAGTTTTTTTATTTGGAGTGATAAATATGATTTCATTAAGATTAACCGCACCAGAAGACGTTGATATTCTGACGGATATTCAGCAAAAAGCCTTTCAGCCGCTTTATGAAAAGTATCACGATAAAGGCAATCC
This sequence comes from Clostridia bacterium, assembly GCA_017410325.1. Taxonomy (GTDB): domain Bacteria; phylum Bacillota; class Clostridia; order Oscillospirales; family Acutalibacteraceae; genus UBA8612. The sequence goes on from JAFQRA010000024.1 coordinate 24,648, forward strand.
GTGCTTAAGAGATAAACGTGATATCCTTTGCCGATTGGATAACCCTAATTTTATGTATCTGACAATTCTGCTTGACGAAAAAATTGTCGGCGGTATTTTGTACAGAATAAAAGGCTCTACACCGTTTATAAAGAATCTTCGTTGGGGCAAATATTATCTCGGAAGGGTATATATTTCGCCCGAATATCAGAACCACGGCATTGCAACCGAGGCAATATTGCAGTCGGAAAAATTTTTGAAAAAGCCGAGAAAGTTATATGTTGATTTTCCCGAGGATTTGGAAAAAAACAGAAAATGCTATACTAAATGCGGCTATAAGGACACAGGCAAACGCCTTGAAGCAGAGCCGGGATTGGTTTTAGCCTGTTTTGAAAAGAAGTGTTAATGCAGGTTTTATTCACGAATCGCCCGAGTCAATTGCCATATCCGCATTTTTAACATAAGCAAACGCAAAAATAATTGTCATTCTGAACGCAGTGAAGAATCTTAAAACACAAAAAGAAAGATTCTTCGGCTACGCCTCAGAATGACATATAGTAAGGTTTGTTTAAATTTGCAAAACGGCATATTACTTTTAGCACAGGCAATTCGTGAATTGCCCCTACTACATTGTAACATCTTAAAGTTGACTTTTGTAGGGGCGGATATTATCCGCCCGTGCTGATATTGCTCGGTTTGCTGGCGGCTGATAGCCGCCCCTACAGTGAAGTTTTAGTTGTTACAGCGTACTACAAAGACGAGAAGGGATTTAAACCGTGATTAAAGCAACACATACTGTCGAAAACATATCAATAACAAATGCCCCCTCAATATCCGCAATATATTTTGCGCTGTTACAGTCCGGGTATGATTATTACTCATTCGCGAGAACACAGAAGCAAATTGAATCCGTTAAATCATTTTACAATCCCGAATTATATTCCGTTTTCTTTTCCGAAGCCAAACAAAACACCTGTGAAACATATTCTTACTGGCCGAGGGCAGCTCTGATGGAGTCAGCAGTTTTTTATATTAATACCGACACGGCTCGTTTTTCGGATTTTGCAGAATACAAAAATTTTGTTATGTCAGCAAGCAATTTGGAAGATACTCAAAGAGATGAAAATTTTTGGTCTTGGATTGCCGACTTTCCTGCCGAATTAAACAGAGTTATTAACAGCGAACCGTTTAAAAAATATTTAGAATGGGAAAACGGTTGGATAGAACAGCAGAACAAAGCAAACTCAGATACCTTGACAGCTTTACAGCAAACAATTGAAATATGCACAGACAAATACAATACTGACATCAACACCATTAAAATAGTTTTATCACCAATAAAATGTGCATATTCAAGCGATTATCACGTTACAGATAAACAGTTGATTATCTGTTCGGGTGCATTTAATTCAGACTCCGTAATACACGAGTTTTTGCATCATATAATTCATCCGTATATAATCAAAACACAAAGCCGTATTCTTGCAAACAAAAAACTTTTTGACGGTATAGACACTTCGTATTATCTTGATAACGAGAGCGGTAAGCTCAACGCATTTGAGGAGTATTCAGTAAGAACCTTGACGAAACAAGCTTTAAAGAAGGCACTGCCTGATGATTTGGAAAAATACATTTTATCTCTTTCAAATAATTAAAATCTGTGATAAGCCTGCCAAACGTTCAAGGAAACGGTCTCGACCGTTCCGACAGGTTTTATCTGACTTTTCGGAAGGGTCAAGACCCTTCCCTACAGTTCTGTCGTGCAGTGATATAAATATAATTTTTTAATTGTTACACTGCCCCTACCAAGACAAACAACATCGCCAATTTAAGGTTTCATTAAAGTTCAGACTTCTTTCGTAGTACAATGTAACATCATAAAGTTGACTTTTGTAGGGGCGGATATTATCCGCCCGTGCTGATATTGCTCGGTTTGCTGGCGGCTGATAGCCGCCCCTACAGTGAAGTTTTAGTTGTTACAGCGTAGTAGGGGCACATAATATGTGCCCGCGAAGCCGGAAGAAGCCTATCGGGCGGATAATATCCGCCCCTACACGGATAACATTTAAGTTATATCTCTTAAGTTAACGACATTACAACAAGGATGGGATTAAGCCGTGGTTACATTAGCAGAATATCTTAACAACCCTTGCGGTACTCTTTCAATTCCGTATTGGAAGGCTAAAAATATTGTAGTACCGACTGATATAAAAATCCTACACGATAAGGATTTTAGTGCAGATATCTTATCAGAATATACTGATGAAAAGTATTTTCGTTTGTATCACAGCCTTAAAGAGATACCCGAAATCGTAATCGATGATTTTGAAATCACAACCGCAACACGAAGAAATATAAAAACAATCGTGCAGATAATCAACGATTCATATACAGATATTTCGGTGAATGCGGAACTTATCAAAAGTTATATCAAAACACCTGTTTATAACAAAAACTTATGGATAATGGTTAAAGAAAAAGCAACGGGTAAATTTGTTGGTTGCGGTTTGGCTGACTATGATGCAGAAGTAAAAGAGCTTATACTCGAGTGGATACAAGTGTTACCTGAATACCGTGGCAAGAAAATCGGACAGTTGATAGTAACCGAACTTCTGTTCAGAATGAAAGATATTGCCGATTTTGCTACAGTTTCGGGTAAAGTGGATAATTCTACAAAACCTGAAGCACTATACAGAAAATGCGGATTTGTTGGCAGTGACGTGTGGCATATTCTGTATAAAAACAAATAAAAGGAGCTTCAATTATGAATCCTTGGAAGTCACAAAACTATAAAAAAATATATGATAACCAAGATATAAGAACGGGCATTGCTTTACGTTTTGAAAAAGGTGTTCACGGTGATATAAAATCGCTATTTACAGACTTTACAAAATGGTTGAGGAAGAATTATTATTTTCCCATCCGTGTTGTAGTATACGTCAAGGAAAGCGAAACAATTAAGTTGATGAATGGAAGTATGGCTTGGGGTTCTTTCAGGTATTTTGATACTTTCGATGAGCCATACATCAGGATTCCTACAGGCGATTATTTGAAACAAGCCGAAATTGAAGGCAAAGAAAATGCCGCATATACGATACTTTCTTCTTTTGTTCACGAATTGACACATTATTTTCAGTGGGTAAATCAATTTGAACAAACTGACAGAGGTTCGGAGTGGCAAGCAAACTATTACCGCAACAGAATTATTGATTTGTATCTGAATGAAAAAGAAAACACAAACCAAAAGTTCAAAGCCATATTCTTTGACCGTGACGGTACGCTTACATATTTCACCGCAGAAAAAGAGGCATGGCGTGACAGGCAAATCAGCAGCTGGAGCGGTAAGCCGTTTGAACTTGATTACAACAAAATGATGGCGTTATTTCACCTTGCAAGCGAAGGCAGAAAGCCTTGGTACAGAACGCTTGATGATGAGCGTGAGTTTTTCAGAAGATACTATTATCACCTGCTGGTCGGTGAGGGTGTAACGGAAAACATTAAAGAAAAAGCAGACCTTCTTTTGAATGAGCTTTGGTGCAACGGTGACAGAGCTTTGTTTCCCGAAACGGTTGAGGTACTTGAGTATTTCAAAAGCCGTGGCTACAAAATGGGAGTTATCAGCGACACTTCTCCTTCGCTTGAATTTACATTACAGCAGCTTGGCATTGCAAAATATTTCACTTCATTCACAGCAAGCTCATTGGTCGGTGCAGGCAAACCGAGCCCGATTATTTTCAACGCCGCACTTAAAGCGCAAGGCGTCACCGCCGAAGAAAGTATATTTGTTGACGACTGCAAGGAAGAAGCCGACGGAGCAAGAGAACAAGGTTTTACAGCCTTTTATCTTGACCGAAGCGGAGAAAACAACGATAAATGGACAATACACAATCTGAAACAGTTGATTGATTTTGTTGAAAGAATATGAATTAAAGGATTTGATATTATGAAATTAGTTATAATATTCGGCAATCTAGCTGTCGGTAAAATGACTGTCGGGCAAGAACTCACAAAGATTACCGACCTTAAATTATTTCACAATCATATGACTATTGAGCCGGTAATAGAAATATTCGGATATTACGAGGGAAAAACAGTCAATAGATTACGACAGGTTTTCTTTGAAGAGTTTTCAAAAAGCAACAATTACGGAATGATATTCACCTATGTCTGGGCTTTCGACCACCAAGGCGATTGGGATTATATAAAATATGTTTCCGATTTGTTCAAAGAACAAGGTTCAGAAGTATATTATGTTGAACTTGTTGCTTCACAAGAGATAAGACTTGAAAGGAACTCAACAGAAAACCGTCTTAACAATAAGCCGTCAAAACGCAACCTTGATTTTGCAAGAAAAGACTTGCTTGATACCGATAAAAAATACCGCACCGAAAGCTATGACGGTGAAATAACGTTCCCGAATTATATTAAGATTGATAACTCAAACTTAGCACCCGACATTGTTGCGAAAATGATAAAAGAAAAGTTTGATTTGTAAAGGTGATATTATGATTGACTATACTAAAATAAATTCTGAAACGTGGGATTTGTGGGCAGAAGACGGTTGCCAATACACCTTGCCTATAAGTCACGAAGAGTACGCAAAAACTAATGCGGATAATTTTGCAGTTTACCTTACACCTTGTATCACTGTTCCTCACGAATGGTTTGGTGATTTGAAAGGTAAAAAAGTATTGGGACTTGCAAGCGGCGGCGGTCAGCAGATGCCCGTGCTTTCAAAACTCGGTGCAGAGTGTACCGTGTTTGATTATTCCGACAGACAGCTTGAAGCAGAGAAAAAGGTGTCCGAAAGAGAAGGATACAGCATTACAATCATCAAGGGTGATATGTCAAAAACGCTTCCCTTTGAAGATGAAAGCTTTGATTTGATTTTTCATCCCGTTTCAAACAACTATGTTGAAGATGTTTATCACGTCTGGAACGAGTGTTACCGTGTCCTCAAAAAGGGTGGCAGGTTGCTTTCAGGGCTTGATAACGGTATCGACTATTTATTTGAAGAAAATGACCCGCTGAAAGTTGTTAATCCCTTGCCGTTCAATCCTATCAAAATGCCGAAAGAACGGCTTGAGAAAATGATTGCAAACGGTGACGGCGTACAGTTCAGCCATACATTGGATGAGCAAATCGGCGGTCAGCTGAAAGCAGGATTTACACTCAAAGCATTATACGAAGACCGTGACGGAGAAGGCGGAAACATAATCGGCAAATATTATCCGCAGTATGTTGCGACATTTGCTGTCAAATAAAATAACCGAGAAACCACAGCCTCTCGGTTAACAAGTTATTTCAAAAGCCAGCCGTAATCCTGACGGAAGTCAAGCACATAGTCAATACGAACAAGGTTTTCTTCAATATGATATATCGCAAGATATCTGTTTTCTAACGGCATTTTTCGATAATGATTTTTCTCAATAAACTCCCCGTTCAGATAAGGATATCTGCGTGGCATTTCTGAAAGAGAGCGTAGCCGTTCTATGATATTTTTTCTTGCACTGTCCTTGTTCACGTTTGAAACAAAAGAAATATGCTCGGCAATTTGCATTTTAGCTTTGTCGGATATAACAACGGTGTATTTCATTATTATCCTCCGATTACTTCATCAAGATAATCTGAAAGCTCATCGAGAGTGATATCTTTGACACCTGCAATTCTGTCTGCTTCAACCGCAAGAAGCTCCTCGCGGAGTGCAAGCATTTTTTCACGCCTTGTGAACGCTTCAATATCCATAACAACCAAATCGCCCTCACCGTTTTTGGTAAGATAAACCGGCTCTCCGGTTTTTTTGCAAAGCTCTGCAATTTCGTTGTAATTCTGTCTGATTGCTGCTGACGGGCGAATATTCATAAAATCAACTCCTTGTAGCATTATTCTAACTAAATTATATATAAAATATACCATGATGTCAACTCTTATTTATAAGGAGGATATAAATATGCAAAAACACCCTTTTCCGCCTTTATATGATGAAAATTCAAAGGTGCTGATTTTGGGCAGCTTTCCGTCTGTTAAATCCCGTGAGCAGATGTTTTTCTACGGTCATCCGCAGAACAGATTCTGGAGGGTTATTGCCGCGGTAACGGGTGAAGAAACGCCTGTGACAATTGAAGAAAAGAGCAGACTGCTTCACAAGAATCACATTGCGCTGTGGGACGTGATTGCTTCGTGCGACATTACGGGCAGCTCGGACAGCAGCATAAAAAACGTAAAAGCTAACGACCTGACGGTAATTCTTGAAAGCGCAGATATTAAACAGATTTTTGTCAACGGCAAAACAGCAGAAAAGTATTACAACAAATATATCCGTGACACTATAGGCAGAGAAGCCGTCTGCCTGCCCTCAAGCTCCCCTGCCAACGCAGGGTGGAATTTAGAAAGGCTTATAGAGGTATGGAGTGAAATAAAAATATATAATACATAGCAATATTTCATACAAAGTTTATATTACAAGAGTTTAAATCTTCAAGTGTTGTATGTTTCATAAGGTTTACTGTTTGATCTTTGCAAAGGCCAAAAAAGCCATAAGAACCTTAGTTCTTATGGCAAAAAATGACCACATCATCCAAGAAGGCAATCAAATATTTTAATAAATTGTTTTTCTGACAAAGTAACACTTCCATCAACACCACAAAGAAGTATTATGTATTTAGCTAATGTCAATAATTCATCTTTAGATTTAAATTCTGAACGAATCATAGGAATAAGTTCTTGAATATTACTTAAAGCTTCTGAAAAAGAATTTGTAACTAAACCATTAATTGTTTCAATAACAATATCTCTTGTAACCGGAGAAGTTTCACAAATAAATTCAATTTCTTTTTCAGTTACACCATTATAAATTGTGGATTGACATAAAGCAAGAAAGATTGTAGACATTTTATTTGCATACAAATCTTGTGATTTAATTGTACCGGTACTTAAATCCACAACAGTACCAATAAGTTTTACCGAACAAATTTTACCCTCTTCAACAAGTTGATTGAAATTCAGAGTATTAACAAATTTGATATAATTTTTTAACATATCATTCATTTCGTTCACCCTCTAAAAATAATAAAACCCCACAGAAATATAAATCTATCTATGGGGTTATGGCGGAGAGCAAGGGATTCGAACCCTCGAAGCCGTTTTAGCGACTTACACGATTTCCAATCGTGCTCCTTCGACCAGCTCGGACAACTCTCCATAAGTCAACAGTCGATATTCTACACTATATTTTCAAAAAAATCAAGACTTATTTTAAATATTTTAAAAATTCTTTTCACATATCTGAAAGCCCTTGGGAACTATTGTGCTCCCAAGGGCTTTGTTAATTGGAATCAATCAAGCACTATTTCTTCTGACAAACGAATATCCCTTGAGGATGAGGCGGCAGAAATTTTGAATGTACCCGGCTCAACTACCCATTCATACGCCTGATTCATAAGGCGGAAGGCTTTATAACCGAGGTTAAATTCAAGGGTCTCTGCTTCGCCCGGTTCAAGGGTGACGCGCTTGAAATCCTTTAGCAGGAGAAGCGGCGTGACAACGGAGCTTTCGCAGTCCTCAACATAAATCTGCACAACCTCGTCACCTGCCGTTTTGCCCGTGTTTTTAACGGTTACGGTTACTTTGACATCGGTTTTGCCTGTTTTTTCGAGCCTGAGGTCGGAATACTCAAAGGTGGTATAGCTCAAGCCGTAGCCGAAGGGATAGAGTGCGTCTCCCCTGCCCTCGTAATACTCGTTGCTGGCACCGGGAAGCATTGAATAGTAGCAGGGAATCATTGTAGAACGTCTGGGAAGTGAAAACGGCAGTTTACCGCCGGGGTTGACCTTGCCCGTGAGGACGTCACAAATCGCCTGCGGACCGCATTCGCCGCCAAACCAGCAGGAAAGCACGGCGTTTGAAATATCGCTTTCTTCTTTGATTGCAAGGGGCTTACCGTGAATTATAACGAAGACCATGGGCTTGCCCGTTGCGGAAAGCAGCTTCATAAGCTCGCTTTGTCTGCCGCAAAGGGTCAGCTCACAACGGTCTCTGCCCTCGCCGCTTGAAATAGTATCGTCACCGCCGCAGAAGATAATTAAATCCGCCTGCTTTGCGAGCTTCACTGCTTCTTCAATATTTTCGGACTGCTCCTCTGCCTTTATGCCCTGAAGGTGGTGCTGGTCACCGAGAGCAAACTGAAAGTCGCCGTCGCTGATACCGCAGCCGTCGCACTGCATAATTTCGGCTTCGGGGAACTCTTCTTTGAGTATATCGAAAATAGTTTTCAGCTTTCTGCCGACGATTTTTGCGGAATAGCCGCCAAGACGGACTTTGTCTGACGACGGGCCGATAAGAGCGATTTTCTTATACTTACCCTTTTGCAGCGGCAGTATACTGTCGTTTTTGAGCATAATAATTGACTTCCGGGCAATTTCAAGCGCTTTGTCAAGGTGAGCCTTACAGTTGATTATATTCTTGTACTCGTTTTCATCGGTGTATGGGTTTTCAAACAGACCGAGCTCAAATTTGATTTTAAGCACACGGCGGCAGGACTCGTTGATGTTTTCAACGTCAAGCTTACCCTCGTTTACAAGCTCTTCAAGGCTGTCAACCCAGAGCTTGTTCGGGTATTCATCGCCGCCCTGACAGTCCAGACCGTTTTTCTTTGAAAGGTAGATAGCCTCCTTTTCGTTCTTCGCCATTTTGTGCAGGTAGTGCACACGGCGAAGTCCGCCCCAGTCCGAACGGCAGATGCCCTTAAGCCCTAAACGCTCTTTGAGCACGGTTTTCAGGTAGTGGCTTGAGGTCATCATAAGGTCGCCGTCGATTGAGTTATAGCTTGCCATAACGTCGTAGGCACCGCCCTCTTTGATACCCGCTTCAAATACGGGCAGATAACAGCTTTCTATTTCTCTGATACCTGCTCTTGCGGTTGCACAGTTGACACCGCCCTCGGGAATACCGTGGATACAGTAGTGCTTCGGCTCGGAAACAACGGAGTCCTTTGCGGAAATATCGCCGTTCTGGTGACCTCTTACTATGCTTGCCGCCATTCTGCTTGACAGGCAGGTATCCTCGCCGAAGGTTTCCTCCGTTCTGCCCCAACGCGGGTCACGGGCAACGTCGAGATTGGGTGCAAGCACCTCGTAAATACCGAGCGAGCGTGTTTCCTTTGCGATAACTCTGCCCGCTTCGTAGGCATACTTCGGCTCAAAGGTTGCCGCCCAGGCTGTGGGAATCGGCAGAACGGTTGCCCTTGTACCGGCTATACCGTGAAGCGCCTCACCCGTAAAAATCACGGGAATACCGAGACGTGAATTTTCTATAAAGAACTTCTGCAGCTTATTCATTACCGCAGGCACGGAATAATTATCGTGAAGATAGCCGAGGCCGTCGGGAAAATCCTCACGCAGCTTATCCCAATAATAATCCGTCGTTTCGGTAACGGAGCAGTTGTCATTGGGGTCGGGCTCGGTGCAGTATTTACTGCCGAACTTCATATCAAGCTGGGCAATTTTCTCGCGCAGAGTCATACGGGAAAGCAAATCCTCCGCACGTTCTTCAACAGATAAAGCTGGGTTTTTGTATTTCATCGTTTCAGACATAGAACATAACTCCTTATATCACAAACGCCTGCCGATAACAGCAGGCGTTGATTTTAAAGTTTAGATATCGCAGTTGTTGACTGTTCTGGGGAAGGGAAGCACGTCACGGATGTTGGACATACCCGTAAGGTACATTACGCAACGCTCGAAGCCGAGGCCGAAGCCTGCGTGACGGGCTGTGCCGTACTTGCGAAGGTCGAGATAGAAATCGTAATCCTCGGGGTTGAGGCCGAGCTCATTCATACGGGTTACGAGCTTGTCGTAATCGTCCTCACGCTGGCTGCCGCCGATGATTTCGCCGATACCGGGAACAAGGCAGTCCATAGCGGCAACCGTCTTTCCGTCGGGGTTGAGCTTCATATAGAAGGCCTTGATTTCCTTCGGGTAATCGGTAACGAATACGGGACGCTTGAACACTTCCTCTGTGAGGTAACGCTCATGCTCCGTCTGCAAATCGCAGCCCCATTCAACAGGATAGTCGAAGTTTGCGTTGTTCTTGGAAAGGATTTCGATAGCCTCTGTATAGGTAACTCTGCCGAAATCGGAGTTGACAACATTGTGAAGTCTTTCAAGAAGACCCTTGTCGATAAAGCTGTCGAAGAATTTCATTTCCTCGGGTGCTTTTTCGAGAACGTAGTTGATAACGTACTTGAGCATATCTTCGGCCAGCTGCATATCATCGCTCAAATCAGCAAAAGCGATTTCGGGCTCAATCATCCAGAACTCTGCCGCGTGGCGTGTTGTGTTGGAATTTTCGGCACGGAAGGTGGGGCCGAAGGTATAGATATTGCGGAAAGCCATTGCATAGGTTTCGCCGTTGAGCTGACCGCTTACGGTGAGGTTAGTGGGCTTGCCGAAGAAGTCCTGGCTGTAGTCAACCTTGCCGTCCTCGGTCATAGGCAGATTGTCGGGGTCAAGAGTGGAAACGCGGAACATTTCGCCTGCGCCCTCACAGTCTGAGCCTGTGATGATGGGAGTGTGAACATAGACGAAATTGCGCTCCATAAAGAAGCTGTGAATTGCAAAAGCAATGAGAGAGCGGACACGGAACACCGCCTGGAAGGTATTTGTTCTTGCGCGAAGGTGAGTCATTGTGCGGAGAAATTCGAGTGTATGGCGCTTTTTCTGAAGCGGATAGTCGGGAGTTGATGCACCCTCGACAAAGACTTGAGTTGCCTGGATTTCAAAGGGCTGCTTTGCTTCGGGAGTTGCAACGAGCGTGCCCTTGACTATGATGGCCGAACCTACATTGAGCTTGGAAACCTGCTCAAAGTTTTCCATATTGTCGTGGAAAACGACCTGCAGAGGCTCAAAAAAAGTACCGTCGCTTACAACGATAAAGCCGAATGCCTTTGAAGCACGGACACTGCGCACCCAGCCGCAGACTTCAAGTTCTTTGTCGTAAAACTGTTCTCTTTTTTCAAACAGCTCACGGATAGTAATAATGTTCATTGGAAATATGCTACCTTTCAGTTATTTTTTCTCTCTCATTTTACAGTCTTTATTATATGCAGCTTCTACCGCCGCATTAACCACATTTTCAAAGCCGTTTGCCTGCAAAGCGGCAACGCCTTCGATTGTGGTACCGCCCGGTGAGCAGACCTTGTCAACCAAGTCGTAGGGATGCTCGTTGGCGGAAAGTATTTTTTCCGCACTGCCCTTAACTGCCTGTGCGGCAACCATAAGTGCGGTTTTTTTGTTCATACCTAGCTTTACCGCCGCACGGGCAAGCTGGTCGATGTACATATAGCTGAACGCAGGGGAACAGCCGCCGATAACACCGAAAACGGGGAAAAGCTCCTCCCCTATTTCAAATGCCGAACCGAAGCTTTCGCAAAAGCCGATAAGGCTCTGCTTTTCCTCTGCCGTGACGTTTTCGGGGCAGCAGACTGCCGTTGCAGAGCCGCCGACAGAAGCATTGATATTGGGCATAATTCTTGCAAGCCTTGCATCAAAGCCTAAAAGCGAGCGGACATACGACAAATCCGTACCCGCCGCAACGGAAACAATAAAGGGATTCTTCTTGCCGAAAGCCTCTGCATTTGATGTGAGAAGCGCAGGAAAATCCTTGGGCTTGACGGCGAGAATTACCGTATCGCTGTTTTCAATAAGCTCTGTTACGCTTGCGCACCTGTTTACGCCGAAACAGGCAATGTTTTCAAGGCTCGGCTCAAAAACATCGTAGGCGTAAAACTCGTTCTCTTTAAAAAAGCTTGTTTTGGAAGCACCGGCAACCAAGGCGGTTGCAAGATTGCCGGCACCGATAAAACCGAATTTCATTTTAAATCACCGAAGAATTATTCTACATCGGAAGTACAGTTGGGGCACTTTGTAGCCTCGATATCGATTTCGCTCTTGCAGTAGGGGCACTTCTTTGTTGTGGGTGCCGCGGGAGCTTCTTCAGCCTTCTTTTCTGTCTTTGCGCGGAGAGTGTTGATACCCTTTACAAGGCAGAAGATAACCAAAGCCATAATGATGAAGTTGAAGATTGCGCCGATGAAGTTACCGTAGTTGAGAGTTGCGGCACCGGCCTCCTGAGCGGCGGCAAGTGTTTCGTACTCGTTACCGTCGAGAGAAACGAAAAGATTTGAGAAATCGAGACCGCCTGTGATAAGGCCGATAACGGGCATAACAACGTCGTCAACAAGACTCTTGATAATAGCCTGGAAAGCGGCGCCGATGATAACGCCGACTGCAAGGTCAACAACGTTGCCTCTCATAATAAATGTTTTGAATTCCGACATAAAACCGTTTGTTTTTTTCATAATGACACATCCTAAACAAATAATTTTCTGCTATTATAACATACAGAAAAATACATTTCAAGTTTGAATTGACTATTTAAGATAAATATGTTAAAAATAAAGTAATATAAATTTCGGGAAGTAATGGTTTTATGCTGTACAATATGAAAACTCTGCTTGAAAAAGCAAGAGAAGGCCGCTGGGCTGTCGGCAGCTTCAGCGTTGCGAATATGGAAATGGTGCTCGGCGTACTTAAAGCCGCCGAGGAAACGCGAAGCCCCGTGATTTTGCAGATTGCCCAGGTAAGGCTCAAGCAGTCGCCGCTTGAAATAATCGGGCCGCTTATGGTTGCCGCCGCAAAAAACGCAAGTGTTCCCGTTGCGGTGCATTTTGACCACGGACTCACCTTAGAAAAAATAAAGCAGGCGCTTGAAATAGGCTTTACGAGCGTTATGTTTGACGGGTCTCACCTGCCGCTTGAGCAAAATATTGCCAAAACAAAGCAAACCGTTGAGCTTGCAAAAGAATACGGTGCGACGGTTGAGGCGGAAATCGGCTGTGTAGGCGGAAGCGAGGACGGCAGCAAGGATATTGCAATAAACTGTACCTCCCCTGCTCAGGCTGTTGAATTCGTTGAAAAAACAAAGGTTGACGCACTTGCAATTGCAATAGGCAACGCTCACGGCAACTACAAGGAAACGCCGCGTCTGAGGTTTGATATACTTGAAGAAATCAAATCGAGCGTTGACGTTCCGCTTGTTCTTCACGGCGGTACGGGAATACTGCCCGAGGAATTCGTAAGGTGCCGTGAAAACGGAATAAAGAAAATAAACATTGCAACCGCTACCTTTGACAGCGTTCAGCAAAGCGTAAGGCGCGCCTATGAAGAAGGAAATATCAGCGGCTATTACGATTTGCAGGCCGCCGAGGTTGAAGGCGCATACCGAAACGCAATCAAACACATTGAAATTTTTGACTGTGCGGGAAAAGCACATCTTATATAAAAAGGAGAAACACCTATGAGCTACTTTAATTTTGACAGCACCAGACCCTTTGACGTAATTCCGCTTGGCAGAGTTGCCATTGACTTCAACCCCACCGACATGAACAAGCCGCTTTCCGAAAGCAGTAACTTCAACAAGTATGTCGGCGGTTCACCCGCAAACATTGCCGTAGGCCTTGCAAGGCTCGGCGCAAAGTGCGGCTTTTTTGCAAGAGTTTCCGACGACCAGTTCGGTGACTACGTAACAAACTATTTCAGAAACGACGGCATTGACGTTTCACACATCGTCCGCTGCACTAACGGCGAAAACCTCGGCCTTACCTTTACGGAAATCAAAAGTCCCACAGAATCAAGCATTCTGATGTACCGCTACGGCGTTGCAGACCTTATGCTCAGTGTTGAGGACATTGACGAGGAATACATAAAGCAGGCAAAAATGCTTGTTATTTCGGGCACCTCGCTTTGCGCTTCGCCCAGCAGAGAGGCCGCACTCAAGGCTATGTTCCTTGCCAAAAAGAACGGCACGATTGTTGTATTTGATATTGACTACCGCAGCTACACGTGGAAAAACAAGGACGAAATTTCCATTTACTACAATCTCGTTGCACAGAACGCGGACATCATCCTCGGCTCACGCGAGGAATTCGACCTGACGGAAGCCATTACGGGCGGCGGCAACGATGACCTTGCCTCTGCAAAGCTTTGGCACGGCTACGGCGCAAAGCTCATTATCATCAAGCACGGCAAGGAGGGCTCATACGCCTACGCCTGTGACGGTAAAAATTACAAGGTAAACATCTTCCCCGTCAAGATGCTCAAGGGCTTCGGCGGCGGCGACGGATACGCTTCCGCCTTCCTCTATTCACTTCTCAACGGCAAATCGCTTAAGGATGCGCTTGAGTTTGCAACGGCATCGGCATCAATGCTCGTTTCCGCACACAGCTGTTCCGAGGCTATGCCTAAAGCGGAAGCAATTGAAAAATTCATCGCTGAACAAAAAGCTAACGGCTGCGGCGAAATTGTAACTGAAATCTGAAATTTAAGGAGATAATATTATGCTCAGAGTAGCAATGCTTTCAAAATGGCACGTACACGCAGAAGGTTATGCAAGAAATGTCCTTGCAACAGGCAAAGCAGAAATTACCGCTGTATGGGACGAGGATAGCGTCAGAGGCGCTGAATGGGCAGGCAGGCTCGGCGCAGATTTTGAAGCCGACCTTGACACGCTTCTTGCCCGTGAGGATGTTGACGCAGTTATCTGCGACACACCCACAACCATGCACGAGGAAGTACTTATAAAGGCTGCTAAGGCAGGCAAGCACATATTCACCGAAAAGGCACTTGCAACAACCGTTGAGGGCTGCAAAAAAATTGCCGCCGCAATTGAAGAAGCAGGCGTTACCTTCACAATCTCCTACCCTCAGCTTTACAACAGCGTTATGAAGCTGGCAAAGGAATATATCGACTCGGGCAAGCTCGGAAAGGTTACGACAATCCGTATCCGCAACGCACACAGCGGTGTAAGCAACGGCTGGCTTCCCAAATACTGGTTTGATGAAGCTGCTGCAGGCGGCGGCGCAATGATGGACCTTGGCTGTCACCCGATGTATCAGCTTGCTGCTCTTTGCGGTAAGCCCAAGAGAATCAGCTCACTTTTCAACGCACCACTCGGCAGTGAGGTTGACGAAAACGCCGTATCGATTATTGAGTTTGAAAACGGCGTAATCGGTATTTCCGAAACGGGCTTTGACTCCTACTACGCACCGCACAGGCTTGAGGTTTACGGCACGGACGGCTCACTGTTTGAGGAAAGCGGAAAAATTACCGTAAAGACAAAGGAAACAGCCGAAATCAGCAACGAGCCTATCGTACCCAAGACAGAAAACGCCGACGCAGAGCCTCTCAACAAGTTTATTGATGCCTGCATTGACGGCACGGGCACACCCGAAGGCTTAGGCCTCGACCTTGCAATTGCGCTGACGGAGCTGCTTGAAAACGCATATATTTCAGACAAAAACAACGTAACCGTTACTCTTTAAAAATTTTCAGCCCTGTACTCAAAACAGCGAGTACAGGGCAGTTTTTATAATGCCTCCTGGGCTATGGCAAGCATAAGCTTTATTCTGTTTTCCTGGTTTACCTTGGTTGCACCGGGGTCGTAGTCAACGGGGACTATGTTGGACTGCGGATAAAGCTCCTTGAGCTTTCTTATCATACCCTTGCCGACGATGTGGTTTGGCAGACAGCCGAAGGGCTGTGCACACACGATATTGCCGTAGCCGCTCTCTATCAGCTCCATCATTTCAGCCGTAAGCAGCCAGCCCTCGCCCATTTTACAGCCCGCACCGATTATTGCGGTGCATTTTTCTTTTATGTGGGCGTAGGGTGCAGGCACGCAGAAATCGCCGTAGGCACCTGCGGCGGTGTTGAGCATTGTTTCGATTTTCTGCAAATACCACATAGCAACCGTCATTGCGATTTTCTTGAGCTTTTTACCGCCGTAAAGCTTGATATCCTCAAGGCGGTTATCCGTTTTGAAAAGGAAGAAGCCGAGTAAGCCCGGCACCATAACCTCGCAATTCTGCGATTTTATGAAATCCTCAAGATTGTTGTTGGCAAGCGGCGAATATTTAACGTAAATTTCGCCCACGACACCAACCTTGACCTTCGGCACTTTTTCTACCCTTATATCGGCAAAGCTCTTTGTAATTTCGGGCAGTATGCGTTTCATTTCACGCATGGAGTAGCCCTTTTTCTGCTTGAACATTGCGCTGATATCGGCAATCCATTTGTCAACAAGTCCGTTCGTTTCACCCTTGTTCACTTCATACGGCTCAACCTGATTTTTGAGCAGCATAATAAGGTCGCCGTAAATGAGCGCGGAAAGAGCCTTGAGCGCCATTGAGGGCTTTAATTTGAAGCCGCTGTTTTTCTCCAGACCTGAAAGGTTTAGAGAAATTACGGGCACCTGCCCGTAGCCTGCTTTACGCAGGGCTTTGCGAAGCAGATGAATGTAGTTTGATGCTCGGCAGCCGCCGCCCGACTGGGTAATCAGCAAAGCGGTTTTGTTCACATCATATTTGCCGCTGTTGAGTGCATCAATAAGCTGACCGATTACAAGCAAGGCAGGATAGCAGGTATCGTTATGGACATATTTTAGTCCCTCATCAACGACCGCTCTGCCGTCGTTTTTAAGAAGCTCAACCTTGTAGCCGTATTCACGAAGGACATTCATCAGTATCGAAAAATGAATATCCGCCATATTCGGTGCGAGGATTGTGTAATCCTGCATATCTTTTGTAAATTCAACTCTGTTTTCAGGATTCAT
Source organism: Clostridia bacterium (assembly GCA_017410325.1). GTDB lineage: Bacteria > Bacillota > Clostridia > Oscillospirales > Acutalibacteraceae > UBA8612. The sequence continues at coordinate 41,292 of JAFQRA010000024.1, forward strand.
AACAATTCCCCTCCTTATCTTCCCGTTGCGGCAAACAGACTTCTGAGCCTGATTTTTACCGCACCGGTGTTTGAAATTTCGTCTATTTTAATCTGTGTATATATGCGTCCTCTGCTTTCAAGGATTGAACGCATTTCGTCGGTTGTAATTGCATCTACACCGCAGCCAAAGGAAACAAGCTGGACAATGTTGATATCGTTATCCTGCTTGTCCGCAACATATTTGGCAGCGGCATAAAGGCGTGAATGATATGTCCACTGGTCGAGGACATCCGTCGGGAATTTTGACACGAGAGGACTTACCGCATCCTCGGTGACTACTGCTGCACCGCATTCGCAGATGAGCTTATCTATGCCGTGGTTTATTTCTTCGTCAAGGTGATAGGGTCTGCCGCAAAGGATAATAACGGGAATGTTCTCCTTCTTTGCCTTCTTCATAAAGTCAAGACCTTCTATATGCACCTTGTTCATATAGAGGTGATATTCTTCATAAGCCTTGTCGGCGGCTTTCTTAACCGCGTCAAGCCCAACGTTTTCAAATTTGTCGCAGATAATTTTATGTATCTTGCCGACAAAATCCTTGGGTCTGTGTAAGCCCACATAATCGCTGACAAAGTTGATTTCTTTAAGAGCGGTTACGTTTGAACGGAGTACTTCGGGATAATAGGCAACAACGGGACAGTTATAGTTGTTGTCACCTAATTTCTCATCGATATTATAAGACATACAGGGGTAGAAAATATCCCTGACACCCTTATTCAGAAGCGACTCAACGTGGCCGTGAAGCAGCTTTGCGGGATAGCAGACAGTATCGGACGGAATTGTATGCTGACCCGAAACGTAGAGCTCTCTTGAAGATTTATCTGAAAGCGTGATACCGAAGCCGAGCTCGGTAAAGAAGGTATGCCAGAAAGGCAGAAGCTCGAACATATTAAGCCCCATAAGCAGGCCTATTGTTCTGCGGCTGCCCTTTGTGTCGGAATACTTTTCAAGAAGCTTGCGCTTATAATCATAAATATTGTATTCGCAGGTTTTGACAGTGCTTTTAACGGGCTTACTGCACTTGTTGCCGCCGATGAATTTTCTCGTACCGTTGAAGGTATTCACGGTCAGTCGGCAGTTGTTGCTGCAGCCGCCGCAGGCAACGGTTTTGACGGTATGCTCAAAGCTTTCAAGCTCCTGCGTAGTGATGAACGTGCTTTTATCCGCCGCGTTTTCCATCGACCACAAAGCCGCACCGTACGCACCCATAAGGCCTGCAATGTCGGGGCGGATAACGTTTCTGCCGATTTCCTGCTCAAAGGCACGCAGAACGGCATCGTTAAGGAAGGTGCCGCCCTGAACGACTATGTTTTTGCCGAGCTCATCGGCGTTGGCTGCTCTTATAACCTTATAAAGAGCATTCTTGACAACGCTTATTGAAAGACCCGCGGAAATGTTCTGAATTGAAGCGCCGTCCTTCTGTGCCTGCTTGACGGAGGAATTCATAAAGACGGTACAGCGTGAGCCGAGGTCAACGGGCCTGTCCGCAAAAAGGCCGAGCTTTGAAAACTCCTCGGAGGTATAGCCCCAGGCGCTTGCAAAGGTCTGCAAAAAAGAGCCGCAGCCCGACGAACAGGCTTCGTTAAGAAAAATGTTGTCAATTGCGTTGTTGCGTATTTTGAAGCACTTTATATCCTGACCGCCGATGTCAATAATAAAATCGACCTCGGGCTTGAATTTCTTTGCAGCAGTGAAATGGGCAACGGTTTCGACTATGCCGTAATCGACCGCAAAGGCGTTTTTGATAAGCTCTTCGCCGTAGCCCGTAACCGCAGACGAAACGACCTTTGCATCGGGATAAAGCGAATAAAACTCGCCGATAAATTCACGAACAAGCCGAACGGGCTCACCGGAATTTGGCATATAACGGCTGAATACGAGCTCGCCGTTTTTATTGATAACAGCCGCCTTCACGGTGGTTGAACCCGCGTCAATGCCTATGTAAACGTTTTTATCTTCTCTGAGATTTACGTTCTTAACGGAATCTCTGCCGTGTCTTTCAAGGAAATCATCATACTCTTTTTCGTTCAGGAACAAGGGCTTGGCCGAAGGGTACTCACCGCTGACCCTGCCTGCACCGATATTCTCAATAAGCTTCTTTACGTTTACGGGCTTGCTCTTTGCGCTGAAAGCCGCACCCATAGCGACAAAATAAAGTCCGTTTTCGGGACAGACACCCTTTACATTTAGGGTGTTGTCAAAGGCTTTGCGAAGCTCGGGTAAAAAGCTGAGCGGTCCGCCGAGATACACAACGTTGCCCTCAATTCTTCTGCCCTGTGCAAGGCCCGAAACGGTCTGGTTGACAACGGCGTAGAATATGCTTGCCGCAACATCGCTTTTCTTTGCGCCCTGATTGAGAAGCGGCTGAATATCCGATTTTGCAAAAACGCCGCAACGGGAAGCGATTGAGTATATCTTTTCGCTTCTACCTGCAATTTCGTTCATATCAAGCGGCGACATTTCAAGAAGCGAAGCCATCTGGTCAATAAACGCACCCGTACCGCCTGCACACGAGCCGTTCATACGAACTTCCGTACCGTTGGTAAGGAAGAGGATTTTTGCATCCTCGCCGCCAAGCTCGATAACGGCATCCGTTTGGCCGAGAAGCTTTGAAACGGCAACCTTTGTTGCGTAAACCTCCTGAACAAATTCGAGGTTATACATTTGCGCAAAGCCCATACCGGCTGAGCCTGCAACGGAAAGCACCGATTCTGAAAAATCGGGGTGCTTTTCAATAATTTCGCCGAGCATTTTTGAAATCAGCTCAGCAATTTTTGAATAGTGGCGTTCATATGCCTTGTAAACAATATTGTTGTTATCGTCAAGCGCAACACACTTTAAGGTGGTTGAGCCGACATCCATACCGATTTTCATCTTTCCCTTTTACTCCTGATATTAACTGACCTTTAAATTCTTTTTATCTGTTCCCTCGAGCATAAGTCTTTCAACCTCGCGGTAAAGCCTTTCGTTGGCCTGTTCCGCAGTCATATCGCCTACCTTAAAGGGCTTACCGTAGCGGATTGTAAGGTTTTTGCTGCGGAATTTATAATCGCCCGTAATGCCGAAGGGCACGAGATAAGCATTCGTTTTCTTGGCAAGGGATACCGCACCCGGCTTGAATTCAAGCAGAAACGCATCCGTTCTGTTTCGTGTGCCCTCGGGGAAAATGCCTATTGCGCCGTCCTTGCGCAGCACCTTCATTGCGGATTTTACGCTTCGGATATCGGTATTCTGTCTGTCAACGGGAATGCAGCCCATAGCACGGAAGAACCAGGCGAATTTGCCGTCAAAGTATTCCTTTTTTGCCATATAGTGAATCATTCTTTTGGTGTTGGCAATAGTAAGGCACTGGTCAAGAATGTGCTTGTGGTTGCCCGCAATAACGATTGCGCCGTCGGCAGGTATGTTCTCCTTGCCGAAGGTTTTGGGATTAAAATAGAGCTTAAAGAACTGATTGAACACAGGCATAAACAGCTTGTATCCGAGCTCTCTGTCCTCAGGATTCTTGATTTCTTTTTTCATTTCTTTACTCCGTACTCCTTTTCCAATTCGTTTCTTACTGTTTCATAAAGCGCTTTGTTTGCCGCTTTAAGGCTTCCTCTTTCAACCTTCATAACGGGCATAAACTTGATTTTTACGCTTTTTTTGAAATACTTGTATTTGCCGCTTATGACAAAGGGGACGATATCGCAGTCCGTGTCGGAAGCGATTTTGACCGCACCGCCCTTGAAGGGCATCATAATATCGTCGGTTTTGTTTGTTGTTCCCTCGGGGAAAATTGCAACGAGCTTGCCGTCGTTCAGATATTCCTCTGCGGTAACAACAGCCTGCTTCCCGTTGGTGCTTCGGTCAACGGGAATTATTCCCAGGCCGGGGAATATGTGCTTGCCGATACCGTTCATAAGCTCTGCCTTTGCCATAAAATGCACACAGCGCTTGGTGGACACGGCAACGGTGAAGCAGTCAAAGACCGATGTGTGATTTCCCGCAAGGATTATCTTCCCTTCGGCGGGTATGTTCTCTTTGCCTTCCACGGTGGGTCTGAACACAAGCGTAAACAGAGCCTTGAGAGGCGGCTTTACGATTTTGTAGAGTAAGGGTTCTTTCATAAATTTCTCCTTCTTTTATTTATTATTTTTTCCTTATTATGAAATAATTCCCATAAAAAACGGACAGGTTATATCCTGTCCGAAGTTTTCTCTTTTATTACCGCTGTTACGGTGAACTTTCTGCTTTTGGTTTTCTGCAGCGTTACATACCTTGCGCAGTTTCTTGCTATTCTCTGTTTCATACCCTCGCTGATATTAACCTGATTCATAACACGGCTGTATTCCCTGATTTTATTTACTTTCATAATTCAACCATTCCTTTCAAGTTCATTTTTCAGCAGCTGCCTTGCGTACTGAAGGCGCTTACGCACGGCAACGGGGCTGAGACCAAGAATATTTGCAATTTCATTGGACTTGTAGCCTTCTATATAATACAAATCCAGTATTATTTTGTATTTTGAAGGAAGATGCATTATCGTTTCAAACAAGTCTCTGTCATCGGGACTGATGCCTATTCCTTCAAGCTCGGCAAGATTGGCAGACTGGTGTGTTTTTCGAAAGCGCACCATATTCTTGCTGATGTTGGTTGCAACCTTAATCAGCCACGCCTTTTCGTGCTCGGAATCCTTGAACAGCGGAGCCTTTGTCATATAGCGGATAAAGGTTTCCTGCAAGGCGTCCTCGGTATCGGCTTCGTTGAGCAAAATGGAATAACAGATACGGAAAAGCGTTTTGCTGTATTTCTCAACAGCATATTCAACGAAACGTAATTCTTCGTTATAGCGCGATTTAATTCCCGTTTCTCTCACCCCTTTACCGTAAAAAGGCAATAATATACCCATTTATATTATACACACATAAGCAATTCGTTTTGTGACAAAAATAAAAAAAATTTTTTAAAAAAATTTAAGAGCCTCTCCCGCTTGGTGTTCGGGAGAGGCTTTACGCTTAAAATGCGGATATTACGATTTCGCCGTTTTCGGCTGAAAGAGCAACCGTTTTAAGCGGTGAGTCAGCGTTTTCAACGATGAGGTTAGCAATTTTATCCTCAACGCTTCTGCGGATTGCGTTGCGCAAATCGCGGGCACCTCTCGTGCCGTTTTCGCATTTTCCTGCAAGCACGGCAGGAACATCGTCCGACCACGAAAAGCTGATGCCCTTATTCTGCAGAGGCTCGACAAGCTCGTCCAGCATAAGCACGGCTATCTGCTCGTAGTTTTCCTGCGTCAGGTCGTTGAACACGGCAATTTCGTCAACTCGGCCTATAAACTCAGGGCGCAGGAATTCACGAAGAGCCTTCATTGCCCTGTCGGTGCTTGCCTCAGCCTTGCTTTTTGCAAAGCCGAGCGCATCTCCCTTGCGGTCGCTGCCTGCGTTGGAGGTCATAATGATAACCGTGTTTTCAAAGCTGACAGTTCGCCCTTGTGCATCGGTAATTTTTCCTTCATCAAGAATCTGGAGAAGGATATTCATTACATCGGGATGTGCCTTTTCAATTTCATCAAAAAGTATAACAGAATAAGGCTTTCTGCGAACCTTTTCGGTGAGCTGACCTGCCTCATCATATCCGACATAGCCGGGCGGTGAGCCGATAATTCTCGACACGCTGTGCTTTTCCATAAACTCGGACATGTCAAGACGGATAAGCGTTTCGGGTGTATCGAAAAGCTCCTGCGAAAGTAGCTTTACGAGCTCCGTTTTACCTACACCTGTGGGACCTACAAAGATAAACGATGACGGTCTGCGCCTCGGGCTTATCTGCACCCTGCCGCGCTTGATTGCGGCGGCAACAACCTTTACGGCCTCGTCCTGACCTATAAGCTTTTCCTTGAGCTTATTTTCAAGGTCGGCAAGCCGGCGAAGGTCGCTTTCGATAACCTTCTGCGCGGGAATACCCGTCCAGAGCTGGATAACCTTTGCAAGGTCATCCTCGGTCACGTTATTGTCCTTTGCAAGCTCGGCAAGATTAATTATTTCGTTTTCGCAAGCCATAATCTCTGCCTTAACCTTAGACACGGCCTCGTAGTCGATTTCCTTTTCCTCGGAAAGCTTCTGATGCTCAACCTTAAGCATTCCAAGACGCTTTTCCGCCATTTCGTGCATTGAGATATACTTGTTTCTCAGGTTTGCGCAGGTGCACGCCTCGTCAAGAAGGTCGATAGCCTTATCGGGCAGGAAGCGGTCGTTTATATAGCGCTCGGAAAGCACTACTGCGCTGTAAACAAGCGAATCGTTGATTCTTACTCTGTGGTAATTCTCGTAATAGTCCTTGATTCCCACGAGAACCTTATAGGTATCCTCAACGGAAGGCTCTTCAACCTTGACGGGCTGAAGGCGGCGTTCAAGCGCCGCGTCCTTTTCGATATACTTACGGTACTCGGTAAAGGTTGTTGCACCTATAATCTGGATTTCTCCGCGGGACAGTGCAGGCTTGAGAATGTTTGCGGCATTCATCGAGCCTTCCGCATCACCCGTACCGACGAGGTTGTGCACCTCGTCAATAAAGAGGATTATATTGCCCTCTGCCTTTACTTCATCAACAAGGCCCTTTATTCTGCTTTCAAACTGACCCCTGAACTGTGTGCCCGCAACGAGGGCTGTAAGGTCCAGCAGGTGTATTTCCTTATCTGCAAGCTTTGCAGGCACGTCGCCGTTTGCTATTTTGAGGGCAAGACCCTCGGCAATGGCTGTTTTACCTACACCGGGCTCGCCGATAAGGCAGGGATTGTTCTTTGAACGGCGGCAAAGAATCTGGATAGCACGGTAAATCTCGTTGTCTCTGCCTATGATTCGGTCAATTTTGCCGTCCCTCGCCTTTCGGGTAAGGTCGGTACAGTACAGAGAGAGATACTTACGCTTTTTCTCATCGGGCTTTTTCTTCTTTTTACCGAAGATACTCGGCTTACCGTCGGGCACCTCCTCCGCAACGATTTCGCCCTCTTCACCGTCCTCAACATTGGGGGCCTCGGAGGAATTCATTGCGGCAAAGTTCTGCAAAAACGGGAAGGTGGGTGCACCGCCCGCTTCAAAAGCACCTTCGTCAAGCCCCTGGAAAGCGGCATCCATCTGCTCTGTTACCGCATCGACATCGTCTTCCGTTATCCCCATATTTTCCATCATCTGCTTGATGGGGCCGAGATTCATTTCCATTGCGCATTTGAGACAGTAGCCGGAAGGATTGGACTGCCCGTTTTCAACGCGCTGAATGAAAATAACCGCCGGACGCTGCTTGCACTTACTGCACATCATTCTTTTCATCTTTTAAAACTTACTCCTATGATATAATACTTATTTCTTGAGATACTTTTCTTTTACCTGTCTTACAACATCGGGAATGTACGACACGAAGGCAACGATTGTAAGCACCGCAGAAATTGATACGAGCACGATGCAAACGATATTGGGCAGTGTAAAAGCACTTGCAAAAACACCGACCTCGGGTCCGAAGAGGAAGAGAGCAACCATAACACCGTAGAAAACAAAGGTTGCAACCTTGCCGTAGATTTCAGCGGCTGACGGTACCATTCCGAGGATTATCATAATAACGGCAAAAACAGTCATAACTGCTTCCTTGACAAGGAAGATAAGGAAAACGTAGCTGAAAGCGTGCATAACCTTATCCGTTGAAGCGTTGAATTCAAGGAAAAGAAGGATTGCAAGAGTAATCTGCGTGAGCTTATCGGCAAGAGGGTCAAGCATTTTGCCCAGCTCGCTTATCTGGTTGAACTTACGTGCAATTTTACCGTCAACAAAGTCGGTAAGACCTGAAACGACTATAACAATAAGTGCCCACACGAGTTCGCCCTTATGGAAAAGAACACCGAATACGGGAATAAGAAGAATTCTGAAAAATGAAATAAAGTTCGGTATTGTTTTCCAGCCTGTAAGATAACGTTTGATACTGTCCATAGTTTTGTACACTCCTTAAATATATATAAGATTATTTTACTATACTGTTTATATCGGATTTAATTGCGTCAAGGTCGGGTTCACCCAGCTCACTTATCCAAGAACAGATGCGTGAATTTTCAACCGAAGCACTCAGCATTTCATTGTTCCTGAAAAGCCCTGAACAGGCATTGATAAACAAGCAGATAACCAGTACCAATATCACTCCTTTCACGGTGCCCAAAGCCGCACCCAGCCACTTGTTGGCACGGCGGAACAGCTTTGGCGCAGGCAGTTTATCTATCAAACCAATGATAAGCCCCAATACAAAGCGCACGGCTATGAAAATCAGGACATAGCATATCATTTTCAGTAATACAAGAGCGGCAGGACGGATGATATCCGCCGATACTTTTTCTGCCGTATCGGAAGCAGAAAGCTCAAGAGAGGATATGTTTTCGGTAAGAGCATTTATGTCGATGCCCATTTCTTCAAGCTGCGTTGTAAGCACTCCGGGTATTACTTCAAGAACCGAAGTAACCGCCCGTGCAACGGAGCTGCTGTTAATTCCGTCTTCAAGTGCCTGTTCGATTTCCGCTTCAATCTGTGCCGAAAAGATATTGTCGTAGCTCCATTCGGCAAGCGGCTGTGAAAAGGTCACGGAAGCAAATATCGCAGCAAACACGCAAACCAGCGACAGCACGCAGCGGAAAAAGCCTTTACGTGCAGAGTCGAGAATATTTGTGATTAATAAAATCAGCAGTATTGCATCAACACTGTATTTTATAAAAATTTCCATTTATTCTCCCTTCTGAGCCAATTTAGTTTTGACGTCGCAGCGCAGCAAATCGCCATAGCAGAGAGTATAGCAGTATTTACCGCTTACGGCAATTCTCTGCGCACTCATTTCAAGCTGTGTTTTGCCCACGAGCTTACCCGAGGAATTGTAAGAATAAAGAACGTTGTCCGAATCCACAAGGCAGACGGTTTTGCCGTCGTAGCTTATACATTCAACGTCACAGCCGAGCTCAACGGTGAATTTCTCCTCACCCTTGCTGTCAAACAAGGCAACCACGCCCGAGCCGATACTGCCGTATCTGGTGAGAACGATTGAGAAATTGCCGTTTTCAAAGGGAGTAAAGGAAGCAATCGTATTGCCGCCGAAGCTGACTTCACGCTTTTCTTCGCCGTCCTCAACAATAAAATACGAGGCTTCGCCCACGGCAATAACGGTATTTTTACTGCTGAAAAATACGTTGCTGAGGTTTGTACCGTCAAGCCTGTGCTCATTTACAACGCTTTGCTCTTTTATGTCGATAATGTAGATTTTGGAATAGAGTGCGGCATTTTCCGCACCGAGGCCGATACAGGCAAGCTGTTTGCCGTCGGAAGAAAGCGAAACGTCAATTATATATTCCGCAACGCACTTAAAGGTAAACTCCTGCTTATAATCAGAGCCGTAAACCTTTACCGCGCTTGAGGAATCCTCTGCGGCGCAGGCAAAGGCAAAGTTACCCTTTTTACCCATTACGGCGCAGTAGATTTCCGCATTCAGCTCATCTTCGTGAAGAATATCGCTGCTGTCCGCAATGAAATATCTGCCCGTTGTGCGGTCGGTAAGCAGCATTCTGCCCGAGCACACGCTCATAACGGGCTTGGAGTATGAATGAGTGTAATCCGCAAGCTTCTTTGCGGTTGAATTGAGCATCATAACGTTATCATCACGAAGCACGGCAACGCAGTCACCCATTGACTGCATATCCTTTACCTTACCCGAGCCGACTTCTACCGGATATCCGTCGCCGGGCTTGAGGTTGGATATGCTCTGCGAGATATAATCTGCCGCCTTCGAAAAGGTAACGTTGCCCAAAGACCTCGCCGCAACGAAAAGCAGTGAGAGAACAACAACCACGGCAAGAAAAATCTTTGCCGCAAAAACAAGCTTCTTCACGGTCTGCTTATTCTTCTGTTTTTTAAGCTCCTGCTGTCTTTTCTGCTCGGCACGCTGTTGCCTGCGTTCGAGCATACGCTCCTGCATTATGCGCTCGTCTTCTTCGGTAAATTTTCTGTTATTATTGTTGTTATCCGTCATAATTCTTCTCCTGAATAATATACACGGTTTAGGTAAAGTCCCTGAGGCGGTGCGGTTATACCTGCGTTTTTCCGCTCAAGGGAAGCGATTATTTCGGGAATCGTATCGGGCTTTATTCTGCCCAGCGTAATATCGGTAAGCGTACCGACCATAATGCGCACCATATTGTAAAGAAATCCGTCTGCGCTGACTGACATTATAACATTTTCGCCGTCACGTGTCACTCGGAAAGATTTTACCGTACGCACGGTGGACTGAACACTGCTGCCCGAGGCACAGAAGGCTTTAAAATCATGTGTGCCGACAAAGCCTTGTGCCTGTTCATTTAAAAACTCGGCATCAATGTGTTTTTTGAAATCCCAGCTTCTGCCGAGCAGAAACGGGTCACGGATATGAGAATTGTGAATGATATATATGTACTCCTTGCCGCGGCAATCGTATCTTGCGTGAAAATCATAATCCACATCACGGCACGACAAAACGGCAATATCGTCGGGAAGATGAGCGTTTAAGCCTCTTACCGCCACGTCACAGGGCAAAGCCGAGCCTGTTCTTATATTACAGCAGTACATATTGGCGTGAACACCCGCATCCGTTCGGCTGCAGCCGACAACGCTTTCGCGCACACCGAACAGCTTTTCAACCGCATCCTGCAAAGTCTCCTGCACACTCGGTGCATTTGCCTGCACCTGCCAGCCGCTGTAGGCGGTGCCGAGATATTTGATTGTAAGAAGTATATTCCTCATACCGACACCTTATAAACGAATTGAAATTAAATCAAATGGGCAAAGAAACGGTTGAGCAGGATAACACCTGCAAGCAGTATTACCGCACCGAAAACAAAGCCCAGATCAAGCAGCGATAATTTCATCTGCTTCATACGCGTGCGGTTGTTGCCGCCCGTATAGCAGCGGCACTCCATTGCAAAGGCAAGCTCATACGCCCTGCGGAACGAAGAGACAAAAAGCGGAACGAGAATAGGCACGAGTGCCTTTGCGCGGTCAATAATATTGCCGCTTTCAAGGTCTGCTCCCCTCGCCTTCTGTGCGTTCATAATCTTGTCAATCTCTTCAATAAGCGTGGGAATAAAGCGGAGAGCCAGAGTCATCATCATTGCAAGGGTATGCACCTGAATGTGAAACACCTTAAGCGGTGACAGAAGCCTTTCGATAGCATCGGTGAGCATCGTAGGTGTCGTGGTATATGTCATAAGCGAGCTGCCCGTAATCAGGCAGGAAATGCGCACGGTCATAAAGATTGCGGTATAGACACCCTTGTCCGTAATTTTTGCAAAGCCGAGGTCAAGAAGGGTTTTGCCGCCCGTGGCGTAGAAAAGATTGAGAAGCGCCGTAATAAAGACTATCAGCAATATTGCCTTAAGGCTTTTTAACAGCATTTTAACCGGCACACCTGAAATACAGATGCCGCCAAAGAGGAATGCCGCCATAAGACCGAGCGACCAGAAGTTTTTGCAAAGGAAGATTACGACGATAAACAGAAGTGTCAGCACTATTTTTACCCTGGGATCCATTTTGTGAAGCAGGGATTTACCGGGATAATACTGACCGATAGTGATATCTCTGACCATCAGCAGTTACCCCCTTTCGAAAGGGATAACAGTCTGCGGCAGCCTTCCGCAACCGTATATACATCCGTTTCGACATCAAGCCCTTTTTCACGCAGACCGATAAAAATTCTCGTAATCTGCGGAACGTTCAGACCGATTTTCTCAAGCTCATCAGCTTTTGAAAAAACGTTGGGAACGGTATCGTACATTGCGACCTCGCCCTTGTTCATAACAAGGATTTTCGTGGCTACGCTTGCAACGTCCTCCATACTGTGGGAGACAAGCAGAACCGTACTGCCCGTTTTCTTTTTGTAATCCTTAATCATTGCGAGTATCTCCTGCCTGCCTTTAGGGTCAAGACCTGCCGTGGGCTCGTCAAGGATAAGGATTTTCGGGTTCATTGCCATAACACCCGCAATTGCGGCACGTCGCTTTTCACCGCCCGACAAATCGAAGGGTGATTTGTTGATAAGCTCAGGCTTCAGCCCGACGTATCGGGCCGCACGAAGAACGCTTTCCTTTATCTGTGCCTCATTCATACCCATATTTTTAGGGCCGAAGGCAATATCCTTGTAAACCGTTTCTTCAAAAAGCTGATATTCGGGATACTGGAAGCAAAGACCGACCTTGAAGCGCACGGAACGGATTTTTTTCTTATCTGCCCAGATGTTCTCACCGTCAATTTCAACACTGCCCTCGTTGGGCTTTAAAAGGCCGTTGAGATGCTGGATGAGCGTGCTCTTTCCCGAGCCTGTGTGACCGATAATGCCGACAAGCTCGCCTGCTTCAATATCCAGATTTATATTCTTTATCGCACTCACACTCAGCGGTGTACCCTCGCTGTATGTATGAGTAACGTTTTTAAGCGAAATAATCGGCATCGTTTACTCCTTCAAAAGTTTCATAACTGCTTGGATACATTCTTCTTCGTTGAGTATATCCGTTCTTATATCAACGCCCTGTGCTTTCAGAGCTTTTGCAAGCTGTGTTGCCTGAGGCACGTCAAGACCGACGGCAATAAGCTCATCCGCCTTTGAGAAAACCTCACGCGGCGTACCGTCCGCATAAACCTCGCCGTTATCAATAACCACTACTCTGTCCGCCTGAACAGCCTCGTCCATAAAGTGGGTTACCAGCACGACGGTAATGCCTCTTTCTTTATTAAGGCGTTTTATCGTGGCAAGGACTTCTTTTCTGCCGTTGGGGTCAAGCATTGCAGTAGGCTCGTCAAGCACTATGCACCTTGTCTGCATAGCAATGACACCTGCAATTGCAACACGCTGCTTCTGACCGCCGGAAAGCTTATACGGCTCGCTGTTGCGGAAATCATACATATTGACAGCCTTTAAAGCATCGTCAACACGCCTACGGATTTCCTTAGGCTCAACCCCGAGATTTTCGGGGCCGAAGGCAACGTCATCCTCAACAATCGTGGCGACAATCTGATTGTCGGGATTCTGAAACACCATACCTACGGTGCGGCGTATTTCGTCCGTATTGTTTTCATCCGCCGTATCAAGACCGTTTACGGTAACCTTGCCGCTTTCGGGTATGTTTATGGCGTTTGTAAGCTTTGCAAAGGTGGATTTACCCGAGCCGTTATGACCCAGCACCGCAACAAAGCTCCCCTCCTCTATACCGAGGCTGATATTTTTTACGGCAAGAGGAAGCTGCTGCCCCTCTTCGTCCGCCTCGTAACGGAAGCTTACGTTTTCAAACTCAATTATCTTTCCCATTCTTTTACTTTCCCTGTTTTCTCCATATTGCCGTAGCACCGCACGGTAAAGGCATACCCGATTGGGTTGCGGTAAGACCGAGCTCCGAGCCCGAAACAAAGCCGCCGTGCTTTGGCACAACCGTTGAGCCGAGTATGTATTCCATAACAGACGGTGAAAGACCGGTTGTGTATGAATTTATGAGTATAGCTTCGGCTTCGTCGGACAAAAGCTGCTCGCAAAGCTCAACAAAGCCGTAAACCTCGTCTTCTAATTTCCAGACCTCGCCGCCGGGGCCTCTGCCGTATGACGGCGGGTCCATAATAATGATATCGTATTTGTTTCCTCTTCTGATTTCACGCTGAACAAACTTTATACAGTCGTCAACAAGCCACCTTACGGGTGCATCGGCAACGCCGCTTGAAACAGCGTTTTCCTTTGCCCACTGCACCATACCCTTTGAAGCATCCACGTGAGTGACGTGAGCACCGCTCTTGAGTGCGGCAACGGTTGCGCCGCCCGTATAGGCAAAGAGGTTGAGCACCTTCAGCGGTCTGTCGGCAGACTCAATCATTTCACGCACCAAATCCCAGTTAGCCGCCTGCTCGGGAAAAAGACCCGTGTGCTTGAAGCCCATTGTTTTGATGTTGAATTTCAGGTCGCCGTAGGCAATTTCCCACCTGTCGGGAAGCTTGCCGAGCAGCTCCCAATGGCCGCCGCCCGACTGCGAACGGTTATACCTGGCGTTTGCCTTTCTCCACAGCGGGTGTCGTCTGCCCGTTTTCCAGATAACCTGCGGGTCGGGACGGATAAGGATAATATCTCCCCAACGCTCCAGACGCTCGCCGTTGGTACAGTCGAGCAATTCATATTCCTTCCATTTGTCCGATACTCTCATTTTAAAATTCCTCTTAGCTTTTGTATCTATATCAGTCTGTTTCTGACTACACTTGCAATTTCGTCTGCAATGCGTTTTATTTGTGTTTCGTTTTTGCCCTCAACCATTACTCTTATTAACGGCTCCGTGCCCGAAACACGCACTATAATTCTGCCGTTTGCACCCAGCTCTTTTTCGGCACTCTCTACGGCCTTTCGGATTTCCTTATCGTTGGCATATCTTGCTTTTCCCATTTGGGAAACGCGTACATTCAACATAACCTGCGGATAAATTTCAATTTCACTTGCAAGCTCGCTGAGTGTTTTGCCGCTGTCACGCAGTATCTGCAAAAGCTGGATAGCGGTAAGCTGACCGTCACCCGTTGAGGCATAGTCAAGAAAAATCACGTGGCCCGACTGCTCGCCGCCGATTGAATAACCGCCCTCAAGCATTCTTTCAAGAACATATCTGTCACCCACCGAGGTGAGCTCAACCGAAATTCCGTGGCTTTTGCAAAAATCGTGAAAGCCCATATTGCTCATCACGGTGACAACGGCGGTATTCTTTTTCAGCCTGCCTTGGTTTTTAAGATACGAAGCGCAGATTGCAACGATTTTGTCGCCGTCAACCACCCTGCCGTTTTCGTCAACCGCCATAAGCCTGTCTGCATCGCCGTCAAAGGCGAAGCCCACCTGACAGCCGTTATCGGCAACAAATTTCTGCAGGGGCTCAAGGTGTGTTGAACCGCAGTCGCGGTTGATGTTGACACCGTTGGGCACGGCGGAAAGTATTTCAAAATCCGCACCGAGCTCGGTAAAAAGCTCAGGCGCTGTAAGAGAGGCGGAGCCGTTGGCACAGTCCAGAGCGATTTTCAGCCCCGAAAAGCCGCCGTTAACGGTTGAAAGCAGATGCTCGATATAATCAAACCTCGGCATATCCGCGTGGCGTATTCTGCCCACACCGCCGCCGGTTTTAACGTCCGGCACCACGGTACCGTCGAGAATAATCTCTTCTATTTTTTCTTCCAGCTCGTCGGGCAGCTTATATCCGTCCGACTTAAAAATTTTAATTCCGTTGTATTCACAGGGGTTGTGGGAAGCAGATATCATAATACCCGCATCATATCCGTATTTTTGAACGAGAAAAGCCACGGCAGGCGTGGGAAGCACACCCAGCACAAGAACATCCGCACCCACAGAGCAAAGCCCTGCGGAAATTGCCGAGCAAAGCATTTCGGAAGAAATTCTTGTGTCTGCGCCGATTAAAACCCTGGGGCGCTTGCATTTTCCGTCCGACAGCACCATTGCCGCCGCCCTGCCAATCTGCATAGCCAGCTCACACGTCAGCTCACTGTTGGCTACACCTCTTGCACCGTCCGTACCGAATAATCTTCCCAGTGTAAATCATTCCTCTCAGAACAGCCGCTGTTGACCCTCCATAGGAATACCTAAATGAGCATAGCCCGCAGGAGTAACAACTCTGCCTCTCGGTGTACGGCTGAGGAAACCGATTTGCATAAGATAGGGCTCGTAAACGTCTTCAATCGTTATTGCTTCCTCGCCGATAGCGGCTGCTATCGTTTCCAGACCGACGGGGCCGCCCTTGTAAAACTTGATAATTGACGAGAGAAGAAGCCTATCAATATTGTCAAGACCGAGTTCATCAATTTCAAGGCGGTTTAGTGCAAGACGGGCACTTTCAAGGTCGATTACGCCTTTACCGAAAACCTCGGCAAAGTCACGCGCACGCTTGAGCAGCCTGTTTGCTATTCGGGGAGTACCTCGTGAACGCGAGGCAATTTCCAGAGCGCCGTCGTCATCTGCTTCGATATTGAGTATACCCGCCGAGCGTTTTATTATGCCCGCAAGCTCTTCGGGAGTGTAAAGCTCCAGACGGAAAAGCACGCCGAAGCGGTCACGCAGAGGAGCGCTCAGCTGGCCTGCCCTTGTTGTTGCACCGATAAGGGTAAAACGCTTAAGGTCAAGCCTTATCGACCTTGCCGAAGGGCCTTTGCCGATTATGATATCGAGAGCATTGTCCTCCATTGCGGGGTACAGCACTTCCTCTACCGCACGGGAAAGGCGGTGGATTTCATCGACAAAAAGCACATCGCCGTCGTTAAGGTTGGTAAGCAGAGCCGCAAGGTCGCCCGGTTTTTCGATTGCGGGGCCCGAGGTAACTCTGAAATTAACGCCCATTTCGTTTGCAATAATTCCCGCAAGAGTGGTTTTGCCCAGGCCCGGAGGGCCGTAAAGCAGAACGTGGTCAAGCGGTTCATTTCGGTTTTTAGCCGCCTCAATATATATACGCAGGTTTTCCTTTACCTTTTCCTGTCCTACGTAATCATCAAGGCACTGAGGTCTTAAAGAAAGCTCGATATTGTTATCCTCAGGGGTATATCCGGAGGCAACTATACGGCTTTCAAAATCCATTTCTTCATTGTCAAACATCAGTTCTCACCTCTTAAAATCCGCCCGACAGGGAAAGAAGGGCTTTTTTGATAAGCTCGTCAACAGGTAAGCCCGGGTCAAGCCTGCCTACGGCAACGCTTGCCTCGGTACGGGAGAAGCCGAGTGACATAAGCGCATCGACCGCTTCGTTGCCCGACTCCTGCGAAACGGCGACCTTGACTTCGGCAAATTCCACCGCAGCCGCACCCGTTGCAAAGGGAGCAAGTTTATCTTTGATTTCGGTTATTATTCTTTGTGCGATTTTCGGACCGACACCCTGTGCGGCAGTAATCGCCTTGACATCGCCCGAAGCAACAGCCAACGCCAGCTTATCGGGAGTGAGCTGTGAAAGAATGGCAAGACCCGCTTTCGGGCCGACACCCGACACACCGATTAATATTTTGAAGCAGTCAAGCTCGTCCGTATCGGCAAAGCCGAATAAATCGAGCGCATCCTCACGCACCGCCAAATATGTATAAAGCGTTACCGTTTCGCCCGTTGAAGCGATTTTACGCAGGGTATTGAAGCTGGTGTAACAGCGGAAGGCAACACCGCCGCAGGAAAGCGCAACGCTTGATTCGTCTGTATGTACAACTGTACCGGTAAGTGAATAAAACATATTTTATCCTCCGATTTTATTCATTCTGCCCAAAAGTGAGCCTGCGCTGTGAGCGTGGCAGATTGCAAGGGCAAGGGCATCGGCAGTATCGTCGGGCTTTGGGACAGCCTTAAGGTTAAGCATAAGCCGTGTCATTTCCTGCACCTGCTTTTTTTCTGCCCTGCCGTAGCCGACAACACTCTGCTTAACCTGCAGCGGAGTGTATTCGGCAATATCCAGTCCGCCCTGTGCGGCGGCAAGGACGATTACGCCTCTTGCCTGCGCAACATCAATGGCGGTTGTCGTGTTTGTGTTAAAAAAGAGCTTTTCGATTGACATAGCATCGGGGGAATACTTTTCTATCAGGCAGGAAAGACCGTTGTAAATTGTTTGCAGGCGCAGGTCAAACGGTGTATGTGCCGCAGTTGTAACCGCACCGTAATCCACAACCTTGAAACGGTTGGCTTCATAATCCACAATACCGTAGCCGACTATTGCATAGCCGGGGTCAATTCCCAAAATCCTCATTACGTACTATCCCCTATCTTCATATCAATGCATTATAGCACAATAATTATAATAAAGCAAATACTTTTAATAATTATTTAAAAGATTATTTACTGTTTTCGAAAACACGGGAGCACAGTCCGAAGAGCCCGAGTCACCGTCCTCACACATTACAACAAGCACATATTCGGGTTTTTCGTAAGGATAAAAGCCTGCAAACCACGTGACGACCCTCTCCTCGCCGCCGATAAATTCGCCCGTCTGCGCCGTTGCCGTTTTACCGCCGACACGGCAGTTTTCCGCCTGCGCCGCAGTACCCGTGCCCTCACGCACGGCAAGTTCCAGAAAAGAGCTGATTGTATCGGCCGTTGATTCCGAAAACACTTTTACGGGCGAAGGCGAAGCGTATTCGTCGATAATATTCATATTTTCATCGCAAAGACCCTTGACAAGATACGGCTTTTTGTATTCACCGTCGTTGGCAATTACAGAATAAAGGCAGGCTATCTGAATTACGTTTGCGGTAAGACTGCCCTGACCAAAGGAAAAATTAGCTCTTGCACCCGCCTGCTCAAGCTCAGCGGCTTCAGGCAGATTTCCGCTGTAGGTACACATATCCTCAGCCAGCTCTATACTGCTGCCGAAGCCGAGATTTTTTGCCGCTTCAAGCACCCGGCCGATATCAAGCTGTTCAATGAGATTGATAAAATAGCAGTTGCACGAATAAGCCAGAGCGGACGCCATATTGACCGTACCGTGGTTTTTCATACACTTAAAGGTTTTACCGCCGCATACCGTATAGCCTTTACATTCAAACTCTGCCAGCGGGTCTGTGCCGCTTTCAAGTGCGGTTGCGGCAATTAGCGGCTTGAAAACCGAACCGACAGGATACGAACCGAACACCCTGTTGAAAAGAGGAAGGTCTTCATCTGTAAGGCAGGCGGAAATATTGTTTCTGTCATAGTCCGGCCTGCTTACGGCCGCCACGATTTCACCGCTTTTTATATCCAGCATAACCGCCGCGCCTTTTTTCAGGCGGCACTCATCCGCCGCAGCTTCCAGCGCTGACTGGATTTTTTTATCAATTGTCAAAACGACACCGCCGCTGCTGTTGTAGTTGCTGTTGACCATCTCAAAATCCGTGCCCTGAAGACCCGCTCCGTTTGCATCGGCAAAATAGCGCACGTCAAGCCGACCGCTCTGAGCAGAGAGATAATAATCAAAGCTCCTTTCAATTCCGCTGACACCTTTGGTTTCTCCGTCCGAAAGATAGCCGATAATGTGCGAAGCTTTTTGGCTTGAACTATACCGATTGTATATCGGTAACGTCATAATATCGTCACTTTCAACCGAATTGCCGATTTTGAGAATAACGGGATTGAGCTGTGATATTTCTCTGCTTATTGCCGAAAATTCATTTTCATCAAGAACGCTTCTCAAAGCATTAAGCGCAGAGAGAGCAGGCTTGACAACGGACACGGCAACCGTACTTTCGCAGGTAAGGCGCCGCAGCCGTCTGTCGTATATAACGCCTCTGCTGTGAGCCACTGTCAAGCTTTTTGCGCTTGAGTTTTCCGCCGCCGGGCTGTACTCGCCGCCAACGAGCAGAATGCGCACGGGAAGCAGCCCGAGAACCAGAAGCAAACTGAAATACACCACGAGGGGTCTTGGAAAAAGCACACCGTAATTTTTCTTCAAGGTACAATCCTTCAATCCGATAATTTGCTTTTATTATCTGCCGCAGGCGCAAAAAAATACCGACGGCTTTCACCGTCGGCATTAAACAGTTTGTATAATTTATTTTGTGATTTTGTGGAAAACCTTCTTGCCCTTCTTAACGATTACAAAGCCACCGTCATTGAGCTGAGCCTCATCAACAAAGGTATCAATTGAGGTTACTTTTTCATCATCGAGCGAAACGCCGCCCTGCTCAATGAGTCTGCGTGCTTCGCCCCTTGACTTTGCGATTGCTGTTTTAACAAGAATGTCAATGATGCCTACCTTGCCGTCTGTAAAATCTTCTGTGGCAAGGGCTGTTGTGGGCATATTATCGGTATTTGCACCGCCTGCGAAGAGTGCACGTGCTGCCTCCTGTGCCTTGACTGCCTCTTCTTCGCCGTGAACGAGCTTCGTAAGCTCAAAGCCGAGGATTTCCTTAGCCTTGTTGAGCTGGCTGCCCTCCCATTTATCCATTTCATCGATTTCTTCAAGAGGAAGGAATGTAAGCATACGGATGCATTTGAGAACATCGGCATCGCTTACGTTACGCCAGTACTGATAGAACTCGTACGGAGTAGTCTTTTCGGGGTCAAGCCATACTGCACCCGAAGCGGTTTTACCCATCTTCTTGCCCTCGGAATTGAGAAGCAGAGTAATAGTCATTGCATAGGCATCCTTACCGAGCTTTTTGCGGATAAGCTCCGTACCGCCGAGCATATTTGACCACTGGTCGTCGCCGCCGAACTGCATATTACAGCCGTATTCCTTATAGAGGTGGTAGAAGTCATAGCTCTGCATAATCATATAGTTGAACTCAAGGAAGCTTAAGCCCTTTTCCATTCTCTGCTTGTAGCATTCTGCACGGAGCATATTGTTGACAGAGAAGCAATGGCCGACCTCGCGAAGCACATCAACATAATTAAGGTCAAGAAGCCAGTCGGCATTGTTAATCATCATAGCCTTGCCTTCACCGAATTCGATAAAGCGGCTCATCTGCTTCTTGAAGCACTCAACATTGTGCTGGATTGTTTCCTTGGTAAGCACCTGGCGAAGGTCGCTTCTGCCCGAAGGGTCGCCAATCATACCTGTGCCTCCGCCGAGAAGGGCAATCGGCTTGTTTCCTGCCATCTGAAGGCGTTTCATAAGGCAGAGTGCCATAAAATGACCTACGTGAAGGCTGTCAGCCGTGGGGTCAAAACCGATATAGAAAACAGCCTTACCGTTATCGATAAGCTCTCTGATTTCCTTTTCATCCGTTACCTGGGCAATAAGACCTCTGGCAACGAGCTCGTCATAAATCTTCATTTTAAAATTCCTCCGAATTACAATTATTGTGATAATATAATAAAATTAAATTTTTGTCAACATTTCTTCAGCCATATCAAGCTGTGCCTGCGTAATATCTTCGCCGCCGATGATACGGGCAAGCTCACGCTTCCTGCCGTCAAAGTCAAGCGGAGTTACGCTGGTATATGTTTTGCCGCCGTGAGAAGCCTTGCTTATTTCGAAATGGTGGTCAGCCTGTGCGGCAATCTGTGCAAGGTGGGTTACGCAGATAACCTGTCTGCCGTGTGAAACCGCAGAGAGCTTTTTGCCGAGCTTTGAGGCTGCTCTGCCGCTGACACCTGCATCAATTTCGTCAAAAATAAGGGTTTCCGTACCGTCCTTATCGGAAAGAACGTTTTTTATTGCAAGCATAATTCGGGACAGCTCACCGCCCGAGGCAATTTTCGCCATGGCTTTAGGCGCTTCGCCGAGGTTGGGAGAAATGAGAAACTCCACTTCGTCCGCACCGTTTTCATTCAGCTCGCACGGTTTTATATCTACGGCAAAAACAACGTTTGGCATATCAAGGAAAACGAGCTCTTCCCTGACCTTTTCCGAAAAATCAACACCCGTTGCTTTTCTTATCCGGGTGAGTTTTTCAGCAAGCAAAGCAACGTATTCGTATTGCTTCTTTTCTTCGGCTTCAAGCTGAGCAAGTCTTTCATCGGAAAGCTCTATATCCTGCCTTTCCTTACGGCATTTTTCGCAGAAGCTGAGCATTTCCTCTTCCGTTTCGCCGTATTTGCGGCTTAAGCGGTTGAGGTAATCGAGCCTGTCTTCAACAGCCTGAGCGTACTGCGGGTCGTATTCAAGCTCATCCATAACACCCGACAGCCTGTCCTGCACGTCTTCTATAAGATAGCTTATTTCCCTTAGCTTTTCGGCGTTTTCATCGAGAGCTGAATAATACTGAGAAACCGAGTCAAGCTGACGGGCAGACATTTTAATCTGTTCAAGCGCACCCGACATTTCGTCGGCACCGTTTAACAGCGCATAGGCTTCATTTACGCTGTCGATAATTCTTTCGCTGTTACGGTGAAGCGTACGTATGCCTTTAAGCTCCTCCATTTCGCCGACCGTAAGGCTTGCGTTTTCAATTTCATCTATCTGATATGTGAGCAGTTCGATTTTGCGTGCCTTTGCCGCATCATCCGTCTGCAAAGAGGCAATCTCTCTTTTAAGCTGAGAAAGCTTATTGAAAGCCAGCGCATACTCTTCGAGCAGGCTTTCGTTCCCCGCAAGCTTATCGACAAAGCTGCAATGGGTTTCGGGGTTGAGTAATTGCTGACTGTCGTGCTGACCGTGGATATTTATAAGCTCTCTGCCGAGCGTTTTGAGCATACCGACGGTTACGGGCATTCCGTTTATACGGCAGACATTTTTACCGTCAACACTGATTGAACGGCTGATGAGCAGACTGCCGTCGGCTTCGCACTCTATTCCCAATTCATTCAGCACGGCCGATACACCCTTGCTTTGAGTTTTAAAAACGGCAGTAACATTTGCTTTATTGCAGCCTGTACGCACGAGCTCTCTGGAGGTTCTTTCGCCGAGAACAGCGTTTATCGAGTCAATAACGATAGATTTACCTGCACCCGTTTCGCCCGTCATTATATTAAGGCCCTTTTCAAAAAAGATATCGGCGCTTTCAATTATTGCAACGTTTTCAATTTTAAGGTTCTGGAGCATATCTCCCCACCTCTTGATGCTTAAGAATTATTTTGAAATCATGTGTCTGAGATTAACGGTAAGCTCGTGTGCAAGAGCCTCGTTACGGCAGAGCACAAATATGGTATCGTCACCTGCAAGAGTACCGACAACGCCGCTGAGCTCCATAGTATCCATTGCCGCACAGACGGCCTGAGCCATACCTGCATAGCATTTTATTACCACGGTGTTCATTGCAAAATCCACCCATAAAACCGAAGGTGCAATTATGTTGTGGAAGGTTCTGCCCGATTCGCCCGAAGCACTCTTGGGCACGGAATAACGGTATTTACCGTTTTTGCCCATTGATTTGACGAGGCCAAGCTCTTTGATATCACGCGATACGGTGGCTTGCGTAACATCAAGCCCGTCTTCACGCAGAGCAAGAAGCAATTCCTCCTGAGTGGCAATATCCTTGTTTTCAATCGCCTTGATAATCAGTTCGTGTCTTCTTTTTTTCATAGCCTTGTCCTCCTTTAATTTATCAGCTTACTTACCAGTATTTCGGTAAAGCTGTCGGTTTTTATTCGGATAAATTCTGCCGCAGTTTCCGCCTTCTGCACAACGCACGAGCAGCCCTTTTCAATCTGTATGGGCTCTTCACCGTCACACAGCACGCAAAGCTCCGTTTCATCATCCTTGGTTGCATACACTCTCATTCTCTCGTCTTCGCGGAATATAATCGAATGGCTGAAAAGAGAGTGCGTGCAAATCGGGGTAAGTATGATGCTTTCTATCGTCGGGTCAACAACCGGTCCTCCTGCGGAAAGCGAATAAGCCGTTGAGCCCGTGGGGGTAGCAAATATCACACCGTCGCCCCAATAATTATTTACAAGTCTGCCGTTGCTTTCAACAGTCAGCTCAATAATCGTTCTGTTGGTTTTTCTTGAAAAAACGGCATCGTTTATACAGTTGTGCTTTTTAATGCACAGCCCGTCCTTATCAAAGATAAGAACCTCCAGCATCATTCGCTGGTCGGTTTTGTATTCACCCGTGAAAAGCTTGCCGAGTAAATCCAGCTCGTGCCTTTCAAGGCCTGCCATAAAGGCAAGACGGCCTGCATTGATGCCGAGAATTGGCTTTGAATATTTTGCCGCAATTTTACCTATGCGAAGGATTGTGCCGTCACCGCCGATTGCCACAATCACGTCCGCCTGACGGATTGCATCCTCCGTATCGCCAAAAAGCAGAGTGCTGTCGGAGGAAAAATCCTCCTCGCAATAATCCGCAAGCACGATTTCACAACCGTGTTTTTTCAGCTCTTCCACAACCCGGCGGGTTGTTTTGAGTGCGTATTCACGCGTTAAATTAGGTATGACTGCTATCTTCATAACCATCACCTATGTTCATTATTTATCAAGCTCGTTATGTGATGCTTCAACTGTCAGTTCGGGAGAAATTATTTCATCCTCACAGTCTGATTTTGCAATATAAAGAAGATACTCAATATTGCCCTCAGGACCCTTTACGGGCGAAAACTCAAGCCCCTTGACAGCAAAGCCGTTTTCTTTCGCATAGCCTATGCAGTTGTTTATAACCTCAAGGTGCACCGCTTTGTCGCGCACGACACCTTTTTTGCCTATTTTCTCCTTGCCCGCCTCAAACTGCGGCTTGACAAGGCAGACAGCCTCGCCGCCGTCCTTAAGCAGAGAATAAAGCACGGGCAGGATGAGTTTGAGTGAAATAAAAGACACGTCAACACTTGAAAAGTCAATTTCATCGGGAATCTGTTCACGGGTTACGTAGCGGAAATTGGTACGCTCAAGGTTGACTACCCTTTCGTCACTGCGCAGCTTCCACGCAAGCTGGCCGTAGCCGACGTCAACCGCGTAGACCTTGACGGCACCGTTCATCAGCATACAGTCGGTAAAGCCGCCCGTAGAAGCACCGACATCCATACATATTTTGTTTTCAAGAGCAATCGGGAATGATTTCATTGCCTTGTCAAGCTTATATCCGCCGCGGCTGACAAAGGGCATTTTTTCGCCCCTTACCTCAATACTGTCATCAGGCTTGACATTAGCGCCGGCTTTGAGTTCCTTCTGACCGTTGAGATAAACCTGACCTGCCATAATAAGTGCCTTTGCCTTTTCACGGCTTTCGGCAAGACCCATATCAAAAATTGCTACGTCGAGCCTTTTTTTATCAGCCAACAAAAGCACCTCCCACCGTTTTTTCCATTGAGTCGGCATCAAGAGAGTTGTTGCGGATAGTTGCTTCAACACTGCCGTGTTCGACAAAGCAGTAATCAACCGCGGTCAGCTTATACTCGCCTTTGTAGCCTGCTTCAAGAAGCCTTAACGCAAGCTTTTCGCCGACACCGCCGTTTTGTATGCCCTCCTCAAAAAAGAAAACGTTGCTGTCGTTTTTGAGTATTTCAATTATGCAGGGGTCAAGCGGCTTAATCTGATTGAGCTTTACAACTCGCACCGATTTGCCCTCGGAGCGCAGATTATTGCAGGCGATACAGGCGTTGCCGAAAATTCTGCCGTAGGTAACAATCGTGACCTTTGCATCCTCATCGCCGTAAATATCGTAAACATCGTAAGTGGGCTTGAAATCGGCAGGCAGTACACATTCGGCACCTCTGGGGTAGCGGATGGCAACAACGTTGCTGTCCTTATATACCGCACGGTACATATCGTGCCTTAATTCTTCGTACGTTGCAGGGGCGTAAATTGTAAAGTTCGATATTGTGTTCATAAAAGCAACGTCGAATATGCCCTGGTGGGTTTCGCCGTCTTCGCCGACGAAGCCTGCACGGTCAACCGCTATAATCATTTTCCGCTTCTGCAAGGCGGCATCGTGAATAAGCTGGTCGTAACAGCGTTGTAAAAACGTTGAATAAACAACGAAAAACGGAATCATTTCGCCCTTTGCAAGACCGCTGGCAAAAACAACGGCGTGCTCTTCGGCTATGCCGACATCAAAAAAGCGTTCGTTATAGGTGTTGCAGAATTCGCTCAAGCCCGTACCGAGCGACATGGCGGCGGTAATGGCGCAGATTCGCTCGTCCCTGCTTGCAAGCTCGCAGAGATATTTGCCGAATTCATCCGAAAAATTCGCACCCTTTGAAACGGTTTCGCCCGTGTCGGTATCAAACTGTGAAATTCCGTGAAATACGCTGGGGTTCTTTTCGGCAAGCTCGTAGCCCTTGCCCTTGGTGGTATGAACGTGAAGCAGCACGGGACCGCCGATATTTTTACATTCTTCAAGCACTTCGCACAGCTTCTTAATGTTATGGCCGTCAACAGGGCCCATATATCTGAAGCCAAGGTCCTCAAACATATTGCTGTTATAGACCTTGTCCTTGATTTTCGTTTTAAGCTTATAAACCTTCGCGGAAAGTGTTTCACCAATAAGAGGAATGTGATTGAGCGCTCTTTCCACACCTGCTTTAAGGCGGAAATAGCCCTTGGTGGTGCGGATGTTGGTAAGGTACTTTGAAACCGCACCGACATTCTGTGAAATGGACATCTCGTTGTCGTTGAGGATAATAATAAGGCGTGCATCCTTGTTTCTACCCGCATTGTTAATAGCTTCGTAGGCAAGGCCGCCCGTAAACGCACCGTCACCTATAACGGCAACGGTATAGTTATCGGAATGCTTTATAACCTCGGAAACGCTTATGCCGTATGCGGCGGAAATTGACGTGCTGCTGTGACCCGAGCAAAACGGGTCGTGCTCGCTTTCCTTAGGTCTGGGGAAGCCCGAAATACCGCCCTGGGTACGCAGGGTTGAAAACCTGTCATATCTGCCCGTGAGGAGCTTGTGGGTATAAACCTGATGGCCGACATCGAAAACGAACTTGTCCCTGGGCGAATCAAAGCATTTGTGCATTGCAATAGTCAGCTCAACAACGCCGAGATTGGACGCCAAATGACCGCCGTTGTTGGCAACGGTGGTTATCAGCGTTTCTCTTATTTCCCGGGAAAGGCTGTCCAGCTCTTCAAAACTGAAGCCCTTTATATCCGCGGGAGATTTTATGTTTCTGAGCATTGAGTCGTTCATTAAAATTAACTCCGTAATTTATTTGTTGCGTCTGGAAAGCCTTACGGCATAATCGGCAAGGAAGCTTGAATCATCACCGAAAATTTTCAGCGCATCCACAGCCTCGACAGTCAGCTCATCAACAAGCTGCACCGATTTCTCCATTCCGAGCAAGGCAGGATATGTGGATTTTTCGTTTTCCTCGTCACTGCCGACGGGCTTTCCGAGCTCTTCGGAGGTTGAGGTTATATCAAGCAAATCGTCAACAATCTGAAAAGCAAGGCCTATGCTGTCGGCATACTTTCGGGCAGCCTCCTGCATTTGCCTGCCTGCTCCCGCGGCAATACAGCCGAGTGCACAGGCACAGCGTATAAGCCTGCCTGTTTTGAGAGCATCGGTCTTGCGAAGCTGGTCAAGAGTAATTTTTTGTCCCTCGTGTGCCAGATCCATTGTCTGGCCGCCTATCATACCGAGGTGGCCTGCACAGTCCGCAAGCACCTTTACTGCTTCAATCTTCTTTTCGGCAGACAAAACAGCTTTTGACAAAACAGAAAAGGCAAGGGTCAGCAAGCCGTCACCCGCAAGCAAGGCAGTTGCCTCACCGTACTGCTTGTGGCAGGAGGGCATACCACGGCGGAAATCGTCATCATCCATACAGGGTAAATCATCGTGAATGAGGGAATATGTGTGTATCATTTCTACGGCACAGGCAAAGGGCAGAGCCGCCTGAACATCGCCGCCACAGACACGGCAGAATTCGAGCACGAGCATAGGGCGCACACGCTTACCGCCGTTTTTAAGGCTGTAAAGCATAGCAACGGATACCTCGTCCTCCTCACCGCCCGTAAGCTCAACAAAGCCGTAAAGAGCACTGTTTATGAGTTCGACATATTCTTTTTCGCTGTAGGCTTTATTCAACGAAATCAGCCTCCGTTCCGTCTGAGGTAAGGCGGACTATTTTCTGTTCTGCGCTGTCAAGGCACTCCTTGCAGTAAACAGCAAGCTTGTTAGCCTCTTCAAAAAGCGCCATTGATTTTTCAAGCGGAATACTGCCCGTTTCAAGTTGGGTAACTATTTTTTCAAGCTTTTCCAAAGCCTTTTCGTATGTCAATTTTTCCATAGCAAACTCTCCATCATATAAACAGCTTTTTTTCAAGCGGTTTACATTCTATTTCACCGTCGGCAAAGCGGACGGAAATATTCTTTGTCATATCGGTTTTTGCTGCGCTGTCGGTAATTTTACCGCCCGAATAAACAGCGGCATAGCCACGGGACAGCACTTTCAGAGGACTTAAAGCATCGAGCTTTGCGCAAGCCTCGGCAAAGCGTGAAGCCGATGAAGTGAAGTTTGACTTTTCTGCAAAGAGCAGGCGGTTGAGAAGACTGTCAAGCGTCTGCCTGCCTATCTCAACGGTTTCGAGCGGATTTTTAAGCACACGGCTTTGCGAAAGTGTGTTTACTCTCACCTTCTGCTCGGCTAAATTCTGCCTTATAAGGCTTGAAGCGTGAAGCATAAGGCCGCTGACGTAAGAGCTTTGCTCAACCCAATCCGGCACGGCAAGCTCAGCCGCCGCAGACGGAGTGGGGGCACGCAAATCGGCAACGAAATCGCAGATTGTAAAATCCGTTTCGTGACCGACAGCGGAAATGACGGGAATACTGCTTCGGCTGACGGCAAGAGCGACCTGCTCTTCATTGAAAGCCCAAAGGTCTTCTATCGAGCCACCTCCCCTGCCGACAATAAGCACATCGGCGGCATTGAAGCGGTTGAACAAATCAATTGCCGCGGCAATCTGCGGTGCGGCGCTGACACCCTGCACCTGAACGGGACAGAAGACAACCTTTGCAAGCGGAAAACGCCTGCCGAGAACATTGAGTATATCTCTGACCGCCGCACCCGTAGGCGAAGTGATAACACCCACCCTTTCGGGTATTTCCGGTATGGGCTTCTTGCGCGAAGCATCAAAAAGGCCCTGTGCTTCAAGCTTTGCCTTGAGCTGTTCAAAAGCGAGATTGAGCGCACCTGCACCGTCGGGCTGCATATCGTCAACGTAAAGCTGATACTGCCCGTCTCTTTCGAAAACGGAAACCCTGCCTCGAAGAATCACGCGCATACCGTTTTCGGGCACAAATTTAATACGCTGTGCACTGCTGCGGAACATAACCGCTTTAATGGCGGAGCTTTCGTCCTTCAGCGTGAAATAATAGTGGCCCGTGCGGTAGTGGTTGGTAAAATTCGATATCTCACCAACGACAAAAATGTAATTGAGATTTGGGTCGCCGTCGATTATCGACTTGATATACGTGTTTATCTGACCGACCGTCAGAACGGGAATATTGTTCATTTCAGTTCCTCATTGATGTGAGAATGGCCGTACCAGCGGCATTGTCGCACGAAAATTCGGGTGCGGCAAAAAAAGCGCCGTATTTTTCGCCCAGCCGCTTGCTGATTATACTGTTGCTCATTACGCCGCCCGAAAAAACAAGCGGCAGTTTTCCGTATTCTTCAAGCAGTGCCTTTGCCATACCGTCAAGCGAAGCGCAGATATATTCAATACAGAAACGAGCGATTTTCGCCTTGCCTTCACCCTCGTCAAGCATTTTTTTGCACTTGTTTTCAACACCCGAAAGTGAGCAGTCACAACCGCGAAGCACCGGCTTCACCTTGATTTTTTCTTCGCAAAGGCAAGCAAGCCTGTCCAGCTCCTTACCCGCAGGGAAGCTGAGCCCCAGCATAACGCCCACACGGTCGACAGCCTGTCCCGCTTTTAAATCGAGAGAAGAGGCTATGAGCTTTGTTTTGCAGATATTTTCGCCGTCCGGCTCAACGAGAAGTGCCTGCGTTGTACCGCCGGAAACGTGAAATGCTATGAATTTTTCACCCAGCAAATCGAGCCTGTCTGCCGAAAAGAGTGCGGCGGCAATGTGCCCCTGCTGATGTGTAAAGCGCAAAACGGGCAGATTGTTGGCCGAGGCAAAAGCGGCAGCGGCGCTGATACCCGCCAGAAAGCAGGGCATATATGAGCCTTCGTCACCGCAGGGTCTGTCCGAAACGCCGACAGCGGCAACGGCCGACAAATCGCAATCGGCTTTAAGCTGTTCAAAAAGCTCCGGCAGCTGTACGGTATGATAAAACACGGCATCCGCCTGCCTTAGCCCCAACTGTCCTTTGGCAACGAGCAGGAGCTTTTTGCGCTGAATAACCTCGCCTTTTTCCGAGTCGAAAAAGCTGAGTGAGGTTGTATAGTTGCTTGTATCAACACCGAGATAGCAAGGCATTACAGCGACCTCGCAACCGTACCGAGAAGACCGTTGATAAACGAGGCATCCTCAGGATTAGCGTATTTTTTAGCAAGCTCAACCGCCTCGTTAATTGATACACCGGCAGGAACATCCTCAAAATAGAGAATTTCCGCAAGTGCAAGGCGGATAATTGCAAGCGGAACCTTTGCAATTCTGTTAATCTTCCAGCCTTTTGAGTTACTGCTGATATGTTCATCTATCTCCTGCTGCATTTCGCAGGTCTTATGCACAAGGCTTTCAAGAAACTCATCGTCATCAATCAGCTCCAGTTCCTTTGCAAGGTCAAGAATTTCGTCAATTCCTGCCTCGCTGTTAAAGGATTTTTCGAAGATAAGTATAAATGCCTGTTCTCTTGCTTCACGTCTTGTCATGGCTTGTCCTCCGATAAATTAATAAAACACCCTCTGCGTCAACAGAACGTGCAGAGGGTAAAAAATCCGTCAATCGTTTTTCTCTTGATTAGGTGCATCTGAAATTTCCACGCCTGCAATAACCACATTAACTTTTGAAACAACCGTTGAGGTCATTTCCTGAACCGCATTTTTTACCGCCTTCTGTACCTCGGCGGCAACAGCGGGGATTTTCGCATCCTCGTTTACGGTTATATTGACTGTGATTGAATAGACATTGTCTGCCTTGCTTACTTCGACGGTTTTCTGTGTTTTTTCAAACAGACCTGCAAAGCTCGTCGTATCTGCGGGACGGGGAACGGGTTTACCGACACCGGGCACATCCTTAATTGCAGCAAGTGCAATTGAAGCGATTACTTCATCTGATATCACAAGCCCCTGAACCGGGCCGGAATTTGAATTATTATTCATTAACAAACGTCCTCCTTATCGGACTTTTTATATATTATAGCATATTTTTATTAATATACAACTACTTTGCTTCGAAAATCGTAATATTTTCGGAATTTATTTTTGCGTGCTTGATCACAATTTCTTTTATCTGAAGAATTGCGTTCGGATCAAGGCTGCCCTTTTCGCATACAATCTGCGCCGCAGACTCCGAAAGCGTGGTTATTGACCCGAAGCCGCACTTGGCATTAATCAGCGCGTCAATATCCGCTTCAAGCTTAATGCTCTGCGTAAGCTCGGCAAGCTTTTTGGCGGCAGTATCGACAGCGGACTGAGAAGCCGACGAATCGTTGATTACTGCCTTGAGCTTATCAAACGCCTCATCGTGCGCTTTATTCCGCTCGGAACGCACTTTGGTAAGCGTATCCGTCTGCACGGCGGTTTCTGTTTCACCGCCCGCATTGACATACTGTGCGTCACCCACGACGGAATAGCTCTGCCCTTCACCCTGCACCTGCTCTGTCTGCGGCTTGGTAAAATACCAGTTGACAAACACCGCCGACCCGAGTGCAAGGACAAGCGCTGACATTATTATCTGCCTTTTTCTGATTATGATGTTCATTGAATTTCTCTCCTTCGGTTATGTCATTGTATTTTTGATACACTTATGCGGTTTGAGCCGAGGTCAAGCAACGCCGACAGCATTTGGCTGACCTGCTCACACACATAAGGGTCATTGCCTCCCTCACACAAAACGGCAACACCTCTCACTCTCGGGGTAACTGTTTTGAGAACAAGGCCGTCCTCGTGCTGTGACGAATCAATGATTATGTATTCGCTTTTTTCATCGCTTGAAGCTTCGTCCTTTGAGTAGCTTCCGTCACGGGCATAAACGGTTTCGTAGTCACATTCGAGCGTCACCATAACTCTTGACCTGCCGGCACCGTAAAGCGAAGACACGGTTTCCTCAAGCCTTTGCTCAAGCTTTGCGGTATATTCACTCTCACTGAAGTCCGACTGCGGCTGTGCTGCTGCTTCTTCCGAAACGGTTTCTTCCCCGACAGAAGATATTACAATCAGTATAATTCCGAGCAAGGCAACCGTTACGATTATTAACTTTTTTCTGTCATTTTTCAGCAACGCAGTTATGCGTTCAATTTCCCTGGCAGCTTTTCTCATTCTCTCTCCCTTATTTCCGGCGCCATACCGAAATTCTCTAATGAATATTCCGCTATCTTTCTCATTGTTTCTTCATTGCCGTCCGATATATAAACGGTTATCGAATCAAGATATATTTCCTTATCGGAATTAATCACCACATCCGCCTCAACGGCTTCGCACACGGCACCCACGCTTTCAACATAGGCTGACAGCAGAGACTTTATCTGTCCCTCCAGGCTGGTTTTTGCCTGCTCTTCTATTTGCTCTTGCAGCTCGTGTGCTTCCATGAAATCCTCCACGCCCTGCGTATACTCAGCAGACAGGGGTTCAAAATCCGCAAACGGCGAAACAAAGGCAAACAGAACAAATACGGAGGTTATAAATTTTACGGGCTTTTCACTTCCGCCCTCGGGTACAAGCAGCTCAACAACTGCCGCAACAGCCGATGAAACGACAACGCAAACCGCCCAGCTTTTAAGGTTTTCCATAAGTTCAGGCACTTCCCCCAATCACGAGCACCAGTCCGACGGAAAGCAAAAAAACAAGCATTTCCAACACCACGGTAACGCAAAGCAAAACCGCCGCTGACGATACCGAACGAAACAAGGAGCTGAGGCCGTTCTGCGAAAACACGTCCCCCAAAAGCGCCAGCATATTGAGTGTCAGCACCCACATAATACATTCCGCTATCACGGGCAGATTTATGACCGCAACTACGGCAAGGGCAAACACACCGACCGTGTTTTTCACAAGCGAAAGCGTGCCGACAATCGACAGATAAGCATCGCTTACCGCGCCGCCCACGACGGGTATCATATTCCCTATAAGGAAGCGTATTCCTCTTACCGCAACGGTATCGGCAGAGGCGGCAAGCATACCTTTGAGAGAGAGCATAGTAACAAAAACCGTGGCTGAAAGGCTCATAACAAAAACGACCGTTTTCTTTGCAAACTCCAGAATTTTTGATATATCTGCCGACTGTGAAACGCACGAGATTATACTCAGCGACATAATTACCTGAATTACGGGTCTGATAACAGTGCTGCCGAGTGACGAAACAACCTGCGCCGCCGCAAAGGACAAGGAATTGTACGTCAGGGCAAGCGAAGGCTTTCCCCCTGCCGTTATTATTGCGGCAAGCACCGGAATAAGCGCAGTTACAAAATTACTGCTCAAAGCAATTGCGCTGACGGCACGGGTAATGCACGAAGAAAGCGGAATAACAACGGAAAGCGCCGTCATGATGCCTGCCGTAAAGCCCGGCACTTTTGATATCTTTATGCCGTCCGGCAGGAATTGCGAAACCGCGGCAAGCGCAACCACGCACATTGCCGCGACGCCCAGGGATTCAAACGGCAGTCTGTATTCGCTTCGGATAATCTGCCAGAACAAATCGGTTACCGACCGCAAAGACGGCGAGAACACACTGTCAAAGTCGATTTCGTCAAGCCCGAGTGTTTCAAGAAGCTCAAGCTCATCCCTTGTCAGCACATCGAACAGCTCATTTGCTCCGCTGGCTTCAAGCTGTTCATCATAAAGCTCGTTGTTCTCCGCGCACTGCGCCCTTGGCGAAAAGCAGAAAAGCATTAATAAAAGTGCCAGAATTACGGCTGTTTTTTTGAATTTCATCCTTCTATAAGCTCCGTTGCAAGCTGCACAAGCGCCTTCAGCATAGGCAGGGAGAGAAGCATTATACTCAGCCTGCACGCCATATCGGCACAGGCGGCGACAGCCCTGTTTCCCGTGTCGGCGCAGATATCGCATACCACCCTGCCGCAAAGGGCAATCACCAAAGCTTTAAGCAGTATATTAATATACTCACTGTTTATTTTTGCAAATGAAACCAAATCCTTGGTCTGTGCAAAAACCTCGGCAACCGCATCTGCGGTAAGCAGAACTATTGCCCCCACGGCACAAAGCTGAAGCAAAAGCGAAAATTCCGGTCTGTGCTGTGAAACTACGACAACGCTTATGCAGGCGGCAAGTGCAACAAGCAGAATTTTAAGTATGTCCATCTGTTAAAAATCCATAAGTTTTTTTAAGGTATCTATCAAATCCGCAAGATGCGGCAAAAGCATCATCACCACCGCCAGAACACCCGACAGTGTTGTGAGCATTGCATATTCCTCTCTGCCCGATTTTGAAAGCACCTGATGTACGACGGCAACCCCTATACCTATTGCCGCAATTTTAAAAACCATCAACACATCCACGGCTTATCCTCCCGACAGAAAAACGAACAGCAGCACTCCCACCGCCGCACCCGCAACACGGCACAGCTTTACCTGCTCAGTACATTTTTTTCTCAGCTGTGCTTCATTGAATTCAAAGCGGCTTTTGTAAAACTCACACAGCTCAACCTGGTCTTTCGCATCGGTTTTACCCAGGCGTGCGCCGAAGCTTTTGAGCAGATTTTTATTTTGAGCATCAAGGCAGGCGGATGTTTTTTCCAAACTGCCGCCCCAGACAGTGCCAAAGCCCTCTGACAAATCGGAATTGTTTATTGTTTCAAGAAACCCGAGGAGATTGAAGCTGCCGCTTTTACAGGCACGCTGAACAATAACCGGCAGACTTTCGCCGGAATGGCTTATTGCCGAAGCAAAAAACGCCGTGAGCGCCGTACACTGCGCAAGCGTTTCACATTTCAGTTTAACCCGTGCTCCCGCATAAAACCCTGCCAGTACCGATGCCGCAGTCAGAAAAGCCGCTCCTAAAAGTCTTGTCAATCAATTCACCTGCCGTTATGTATTCGCGTACCGTTGACGGTGCTTCCGCCCCGCCGAGGAAGACTACGCCGCTGAAAGCACCTGTCAGAATCAGGCGTATCGCCTGCGGCCTGGAAAGAAAGTCGCCCTTTGACGAAGCGTGTATGCTCAGTATAAACCGTACGCCGCTGTTAAGCCCCTGTTCTACTGCTTTGACCTCCTCCATACTGCCGATTTCATCAATAATTATATTTTCGGGTGACATTGAACGCAGAGCAATAAGCACCGCTTCGCTTTTGGGATAGCCCGAAAGCACATCACAGGTAACCCCTATATCGTTACCGGGCACACCGTTGACACAGGCGGCAATTTCCTCGCGTTCATCAATTATCACGGTTCTTGCGTAACCGCCCTCCTCCCCGCCCAGAAGCCTTGCAAGGTCACGCAGAACGGTTGTTTTTCCGCTTGACGGAGGCCCTGCAATAATAAGGCCGCCTTTTGAGTTCAAGCGTATGTTTTCAAAAACCGCATCGGCTATGCCCTTGAATTCCCGTGAAATTCTGATATTTACCGAGGACACGTCACGCACGCCCGTTACAACCCCTCTGTCACACACAGCCGTGCCGCCCAGGCCGACTCTGTGGCCGCCGTTAACGGTAACATAGCCTGCGCAGATACCGCTGCGATGCGTATGCACGGAATGGCCGCAGACGATAGCGAAGCACTCCTCAATATCGGTTATTGATGCTTTTACCGCAGAGTCCGAACAGATAAAGCTGCTTCTGCCCGAATCGAGCACAAACACAACACCGAACAAGCCGCAAACCGTTACGGGGCGGCCGCACCGCAGACGGATTTCCTGCGCCTGTGTTTTGATGCTTTCGGGCAAACTGAGCAATAAAGAACGTATTCTTTTACCTGTGCAGGCCGCCGCAGAGTCAAAGCGTTTTACACTCTCCTGATTCATTTTAAACACTCCTTTAGTTTGTTATCACATATTTATGTGACCTTGTCCTAATTTATAACCGATGAATAATAACTGCCGTTATGAATTATCCTAAACACAACAAAATCTGTTGAAAAAGCCTCCATAATATGGTAATATAAATATAAATATGGAAAAATAAGGAGTGTTAAAGTGAAAAAGAACAGACTGATGCAGGCTGCCGCCCGCAACAAGTATTCTCTGCTTGCCTTCGGCGCCTCGGCTTTTGTAATGGTTATTGTGTATTACTGCTTCAATGTAATACCCTTTGGCGATTACACCGTACTGCGTATGGACCTTTACCACCAGTACGGCCCGCTTTTTGCAGAGCTTTACGACAGAATAACGGAAGGAAAGAGCCTGATTTATTCGTGGACATCGGGTCTCGGCTCAAGCTTCCTTGGCAACTTCAGCAACTATCTTGCCAGCCCGACGGCAATTTTTATGTTGCTTTTAGGACATAAGAATATGCCCGAAGCAATCGCGCTTATGGTGCTTTTCAAGGCCGCATTCGCAAGCGCATTCTTCTCCTATTATTTGAGGAAAAGCACGGGCAAGAACGATTTTTCAATTTCCGCCTTCGGTGTGCTTTATTCCTTCTGCGGCTTCTTCCTCGCATATTACTGGAACGTAATGTGGATTGATGCCATGGCGGTATTTCCTCTAGTAATGTACGGCATTGAACAGATTATTAAAAACGGTAAATTCAGAACATATATGTTTTCGCTTGCTTTCGTTATGATAAGCAACTACTATATGGCATATATCGTCTGTATTTTCTCTGTGATTTATTTCCTTGCCTTCTATCTCGGCCGCTATTCCTTTACGGAAAAGTTCACCGTAACGAAATATTACAGCGAGGAAGGCAAAAAAATAAAAGCTCCGAAAAAGACCTCGGCGCTTTATAATCTCAACAATTCCCGCTTTTTCAGCGCAGGCATACGCTTTGCAGGTGCATCGGTTGCGGCGGCCGGCATAGCGGCTTTTCTGCTTATTCCGCTCGTATTTATTCTGCAGAGCTCTTCGGCAACCTCGGGCACCTTCCCCGAAGAAACAAAGACATATTTCAAGATATTCGACTTTATTGCCAACCATTTGAGCTCCGTCAACCCCACAATACGCAGCAGCGGTGAGGACGTACTGCCCAACGTTTACTGCGGTGTGCTTGCGGCAATGTTGGCTCCCCTCTTCCTCTACTCAAAGTCCTACACGATGAGAGAGAAGATTTCCTACGTAGTGCTTCTTGCGCTGCTGTTTGTCAGCTTCAACCTCAATATGCTCAACTACATCTGGCACGGCTTCCATTTCCCCAACGACCTGCCGTACAGACTTT
The DNA here is from genome assembly GCA_017410325.1 of Clostridia bacterium. Lineage (GTDB taxonomy): Bacteria > Bacillota > Clostridia > Oscillospirales > Acutalibacteraceae > UBA8612. The sequence continues at coordinate 78,105 of JAFQRA010000024.1, forward strand.
CCTATGTATATTCCTTTGTACTGCTTACAATGGCGTACAAGGCACTTATCAAGATAAAAGAATTTCCGCCGAAAATGCTTCTCACCGTCGGCATTTCGGCAATGGCGTTTATCATAATCACAGAAAAGCTCGGATCAAAGAACGTTACCGAAGACACGGTTATTATTTCGCTCATCTTCGTTGCATTCTACACGCTTGTAATGCTGATGATGCAAAGCGGCAAATACCAGACAAGCGCAATTGCCCTGCTCGTTTTCTGCTGTGTTGTTTCCGAGGCGGCTATAGGCAACACCTCGCACTACGTAATGCAGCAGCAAAAGCATTATTACACCGATGATTACGATGAATTCAAAACGCTTCAGGCTCAGCTTGACGAGCGTGAGGACAACGGCTTCTACAGAATGGAGCTTACTGACCTGCGCACCAGAATGGATCCCAGCTGGTACGGCTACAACGGTATTTCAATCTTCTCCTCAATGGCATACGAAAAAACGTCAAACCTCGTTCACTACCTAGGTATGGACGGCAACTTTATCAACAGCTACACCTACAACGGCTTCCAGACACCCGTTTTCAATATGATGGCCTCACTCAAATATGTTGTTGACAACACGACAACGACACCCGAACAGAGCGAGGAATTCTTCGTAAAGGTTGCGGAAAGCGGCAAATTCACGGCATACGAAAACCAATTCAATCTGCCCATTGGCTACTGTGTCGGCAGTGAAATTTTAGGCTGGGACTACTCCAACTCCAACCCGTTCACCGTACAGAACGACTATTTTGAGCGTGCGACGGGTATTCCCGAGGTATTCACGCAGCTGCCCGTTGACTATTTCGACTATAACAACATTTCGGATTTCACATCTGGCTACGATGACGGCGAGCTCACCTTCTTCCGTGAAGCTTACGACGTTGATGCAAGCTTTACCGCCAATTACACCCTGACGGAAAGCGCAGAGTACTATATCTATATCAACTCATCCAACGTTGAAAGCGTTACAATGTACTACGGCGACACCGAGTATGAGCACAACTTCGGCTCGGAGCATATAGTCAGCCTCGGAAAAATTGAGGCAGGCTCGGAGCTGAGCGTAAACGTTCCTATTGATAACGGCAACTCCGGTTATATAGACATTTACCTTTGCAAGCTCGATATGAACAAATTCACAAAGGGATATGAAATGCTTGAAGCTGAACAGCTTGAGGTTGAAACCTTTGAGGAAACGCTTATCAAGGGTACGGTAACGGCAAACAGCAACTCAGTGTTCTACACCTCCATCCCCTACGATGAAAGCTGGCAGATTTACGTTGACGGCGAAAGAGTAAGCACCGAGGAAATGCAGGAATGCAAAATCGGTGAGGGCTTCATCGGCTTCTATATAAGCGAAGGCACGCACGATATCGAGCTTAAATACGAAGCAAGGGGCTTTAAAGCGGGTGTTTGCATATCCGCAGTGACAATTTTTGCCCTTCTTGTCGTATTCGTTATTTTCCGCCGCAAAAAGGCTGTTTCAGCACTTCTCAGCGGATATTCCGAAAGCTGTGAGCTTAAAGAATACACCGTTGATTTTGAGGGAAATATAAGCGAAAAAGCCAACGAAGAAGCAACACAGGCTTCTTCAGAGGAGGCTCCCGAAGAAACCACCGAAGAGATTGCCGAAAAAGAGGCAGATGAAACCCCGTCGGAAGAAACAGAGGAATAAAAAAGCGGTACGGTGCAAATTTTTCTTGACAAGTTCAGCTCGGGGTAATATAATAATATAAATTGAACAGTTAAACCGATGAAGCGGAGATAACGGCGAAAAACGCCTTTACAGAGAGCCCGGGCAGCTGAAATCCGGGTAAGAAACAGTTCGTCAAATGGACCGCTGAGGGTGCAGTCAAATGTACTTTTTGTACAGAGTATTCTGCAACGTGAGGACATACGTTAGTTGTCGGGAGTATGACGGTACTCTTGAAAAGTGCACGCTTCAAAGCGTGAATCAAGGTGGCACCACGGATAATCAGTTTATTCGTCCTTGGCAGAAAACGACATCTGCCAAGGACTTATTTTTTACGGAAGTGATTTTATGAAGCTTTTTACGAAACGATGGCGTAGCTGAAAATTCAAATTCAACTCAACCGCTTTATATTTTAAGGAGAAATAAAAATGAAATTAAACAACGTAGATTTTGAAACCTATTTCAATAATTACCCGGACGAAAACGGCTACTTCGGCAAATACGGCGGAGTATACGTGGACGACAAATTAAAGGCCGCTATGGCTGAAATTACGCAAGCTTACTATTCAATCTGCCAGTCCAGAAAATTCATTGCAGAGCTTCGCAGAATCCGCAAGGAATTCCAGGGCAGACCCACGCCCGTAACCCACCTTGAAAGGCTTTCGGACGCACTCGGCGGCAAGGTACAGCTTTACGCAAAGCGTGAAGACCTCAACCACTCCGGCGCACACAAGCTCAACCACTGTATGGGCGAGGCGCTTCTTGCAAAATATATGGGCAAGAAGAAGGTCATTGCCGAAACGGGCGCAGGACAGCACGGCGTTGCACTTGCAACAGCGGCGGCTTATTTCGGCCTTGAGTGCGACATTTATATGGGCAGTGTCGATATCAAAAAGCAGGCACCCAACGTTGCAAGAATGAAGATTCTCGGCGCTAACGTTGTTGAGGTAACGCACGGCTTACAGACACTTAAAGAGGCTGTTGACGCCGCATTTGACGCATACAGCAAGGAATACAACGATGCAATCTACTGCATCGGCTCAGTCCTCGGCCCTCACCCCTTCCCGATGATGGTAAGAGATTTCCAGAGCGTGGTCGGCATTGAGGCAAGAGAGCAGTTTATTGAAATGACAGGCCACCTGCCCAACGCAATCGTTGCCTGTGTCGGCGGCGGCAGCAACGCAGCAGGCCTTTTCGCAGGCTTCCTCAACGACAGCGTTGACATTTACGGCATTGAGCCCCTTGGCAGAGGCCCCAAGCTCGGCGACCACGCCGCAAGCCTTAAATACGGCACGGAAGGCATTATGCACGGCTTCAACTCGATTATGCTCAAGGACGAAAACGGTGAACCCGCACCCGTTTACTCAGTTGCAAGCGGCCTTGATTACCCCTCCTCGGGCCCCGAGCACGCCTTTCTCCAGGAAATCGGCAGAGTCAAGTACGACGTTATCGATGACGAGGAAACGATTGACGCCTTCTTCAAGCTTTCCCGTCTTGAAGGTATCATTCCCGCAATTGAAAGCGCACACGCCGTTGCCTACGGTATGAAGCTTGCACAGAGAATGGAGCACGGCTCCGTGCTCATCAACCTCTCCGGCAGAGGCGACAAGGATATGGACTACGTAATTGAAAATTACGGAATAAGATAAGATTATGATGTGAAAACACCCTGAGATACGGCTTGTATCTCAGGGTGTTGTTAATTATTCTTTAATCAATATCAAAACTTTATTCTCATAATCAGTTTTCAGTTCTTCAACGGCATATTCTGCCCAAGAAGGAAAGGCTGTCCTCTGACAGGCGTGATAAAGCGTAACCAGCACGGATGCAACGCCATCAACTATGATTTCACTTTTATCAAAATCTCCGTAAGCTTCAGCAAACGCCTTTTGAGCTTTTTGAGAAAGGGATGAACACACGTTGCGTATGTCTGAATACACATACCCTTTGCCAAGCAAATTGTAATCGAACATAAAAGCCGACGACTTATCTTTTGCAACAATTAAGTTTGTGTAGTAAAAATCGTTGTAGGTAAGCACTCGGGGCAAGGATTTTATTCTTGATACAATAATATCAAAATTATCCTCAACAAGTTTCCAAACTGGCAGGCTTTGTGTGCCTGTTTTTTCTTTGATAATTTCGATATTATCTCTTGTTATAAAATCCGTTTCATCATAACTATGTTTTCCAGTAAAATCCATGCTGTTTGTATGTAATAGTTTAAACCATTCGGCAATTCTTCGAGCGATAACCACATCATTCAAATCGTCTTTTGTGCCAAGCCTTAATGTATCACTTTGGGAAATATCTTCCATAAAAATGGCCGAATCGGTAAACCCGATTACATTAACGGTTGGAATATTTAACGAGTTGAGGAGTTTATAATTATTTATTTCTCGTTTGTATTCTTCATTTTGGAAACACTTGATTATATATGACTTTTCATTGCTACGAACCCTCGCAACAATAACGCCGTCTTTGTTTTGTATTATGTCAATTGTACTGTACGGAATATTAAGTTTTTGAAGTTCCTGTTTGATTTTGGGTTTGGTTAACAAGTCCATTTAACAGATTCACCCTTACTATACGGTTACTTTAAGTAGGGGCGATTTCCAATCGCCCGACATGGGGTTGATATGTCGGTAAATTTCGGGCGAATACAATTCTCCCCTACCGAGTTGAGGTATTCTTTGACAAACCGGAATTTGTAGGGGCGGATATCATCCGCCCGTGTTGATATTGCTCGGTTTTCTGGCGGCTGATAGCCGCCCCTACAAAGAAAGTTTTTGCTTTAATCAAACTTAACGTCAGAGGAAGGCTATTAAAGTTTATTCAACTTTATGACATATTCAGCTTTATTTGATTGCTTTAAATCTTGTGTTTCTCTGCCGTAGACAAACACTTTTACACCGTTGCTTAATTTGATATACAAATCAACATCGTCACAGGGCGGTATTGCGCCATCGTTCACACCGTTAAAGCAAGCTGTAACAACACAAACACCTGACAAATTAACACCGATATACTTTTCAAGAATTGTAGGCAACAGGCGTTCATCACCAGAAACACTACGCAGATACGGATAAAAAAGCTCTATAACCTTTCGGTGCTCATTGTCCTTAACCTTTATATTGCGATAGGTTATAAATTCATCGAGTGTCATTTTTCTTCTCCGCAATAAACCATATCAATTTCTTTTTCGCTTGGTGATTCAAAAATTGAAGCAAATTTCAAAGCGAGGTTATCGTCAACGTAGTATGCGCTTGTTTCGTTTTGGAGCACAGCGCTGTTCCGCTTATTAAGGCGGTATTTCCACACTTCGTCGCTGATATCAACGTAATGAAGCTCGTATTCGATATTACGGGACTTGTAAAATTCTTTTACAGCCGTGCGTTCTGCTTTTGTCCAGAAGCCCCAATCAAGAACAACATTAATATTTTTCCTGATAAGTTCCAATGATTTATTTAACAGAAATTTCTCTGTTCTTTCTACGTATTCATCGTGTTTGTCACCCGTGTGCTGACCGAAAAGAGCAAGGGTTATTTCATCGACAGAAAGCAATACGGCATTGTTTTCATTACATAGTTTATTGGCATAAGTAGTTTTACCGCAACAGATTTTACCGCAGATTAAATATACTTTTGGCATAAGCTTCTCCTTTATACATTCAGCTCCATAAACCCAACCGTAAACGGCAAGTGTTCAAATTTTCTTGTTGAAATGTGGTTAAATCCGAGTTTTAAGTACCAATCTTTAAGCTTTACATTTTCTTCAATTATACCGATTGATATTTTATTTCCGCCGTAGCTTTTTACCGTTGCAACAGCAAACTCAACCATTTTTTGGCCGCACCCCAAATGGCGGTAATCGGGTAAAACTGCAAGGTTGTTCATTTCCCATTCGTTATCATTGCACTTCGCAAGGGAAAAATACCCGACAGGTATTTCATCTTGATAAAACAAAAACATAGCTCTGTTACCGTCAAACTGTTTTTCAAGTTTATCAATTGTCATAAAAGCGGTATGGGAAGGGCAATTGTTTTCGGTCAAGGCGAATTCTTCCGCAACAGTAAAAAAGCTTTTGCGGATTATATCAAGGCAGATATTTAATTGGTCTTTGTTCTCCACTTGAATAATCATAATTACCCCGGTCTATAGATAAATTATCCCTTATGTTTCCTGATTGTCAAAACGATTATATCATATAAGAAAAGTGAAAAACAAGATGCTTTTTGATTAGCCAAAAATAAAACTGACCTCGCAATTAACGAAGTCAGTTTATGATTAATTATTTATACGGTTAATCAGTTAACCTTGACAATCCAGCCGAGCTTATCTTCCTTCTTGCCCCACTGAATACCGGTGAGCTCGTCATAAAGGAACTGAGCAACGGGACCGATTTTGGACTCGTTGATAATGAGATGCTCGTCACCGTCGATATATTCGCCAACGGGAGAAATAACGGCCGCTGTACCTGTACCGAAGGACTCGGTAAGCTTGCCTGCCTTGTAAGCCTCTTTAACTTCATCAACGGAAAGCTTTCTTTCTTCAACCTTGTAGCCGTTTGCCTTAAGAACCTCAATGCAGGAAGCTCTTGTAACACCGGGAAGAATGTTGCCGTCCTCGAGAGTGGGAGTGATAACAACGCCGTCAATTACAAAGAAAACGTTCATTGCGCCGACTTCGTCGATATACTTTCTTTCAACACCGTCAAGCCAGAGAACCTGAGCGTAGCCCATTTTGTCTGCCTTCTCCTGGCCGATAAGGGATGCGGCGTAGTTACCGCCTGCCTTAGCCATACCCGTACCACCCTTTACGCAGCGGACGTATTCTCTTTCAATGTAAATCTTTACCGGGTCCATACCGTTAGCGTAGTATGAGCCGACAGGTGAAAGGATAATACAGAAAATATAGCTGTGAGAAGCGTGAACACCGAGGAAAGCGTCTGTTGCGATAATGAACGGACGGATATAAAGAGAAGTACCGTCGCTGTGGGGAACCCAGTCCTTATCAACGTCAACAACAGCCTTGATTGCTTCAAGAGCAAGGTCGGGGTCAATACGGGGAACGCAAAGGCGGTCACAGGTATTGTTCATTCTTTCAATGTTCTTCTGGGGACGGAAAAGCTGAATGCTGCCGTCAGCAACCCTGTATGCCTTAAGGCCCTCAAAAAGCTCCTGTGCGTAGTGGAAAACCATTGAAGACGGGTCAAGAGAAAGCGGGCCGTAGGGAACAATTCTGCCGTCGTGCCAGCCCTGACCCTCGTCGTAATTCATTACGAACATGTGGTCTGTAAAGATTTTGCCGAAGCCGAGCTTGCTTTCGTCTGCCGGCTTTGCCTTTGGAGCGGTTGTTCTTTCTATTTTAAAATCGTAGCTCATTGAAAAATACCTCTTTTCAATTAATCTCAATAATCATAGCCGAGCTTAAGTGCTGTTTTGTTAACCTCAAGAAGATCCTGATGGCGGGCAGAAACAACCTTTGCCAAGGGTGCGTCAATACCGTCAAAGCCGAGTGACGGAACTTCCTTGAGAAGCTTGCCGGTTATAATCATATTTGCAAGTGTACTGATACCTTTTTCGTTTGCAATTTCCGTTGCGGGAATGTAGTAGACATCAACATCCGTTCTTTCAACCTTACGGGAAATAAGTGTTGAATCAACAAAAATCTTACCGCCGGAAACGACCTCGTTTTCGTATCTGTCGAGCGAGGGAAGGTTCATTGCAACAAGAACATCGGGATTGCTGACGATGGGAGAACCGATGGGCTCATCGCTTACGATAACGCTGCAGTTTGCTGTACCGCCGCGCATTTCGGGGCCGTAGGACGGAAGCCAGGAAACCTGCTTGTTTTCAAGAAGACCCTTGTATGCAACAAACTTACCTGCAAAAAGGATACCCTGACCGCCGAAGCCGGCAAAAAGAATATTACAGCTCATATTATTTTGCCTCCTCTTCTGCATAGATATCTTTATAAACACCGAGAGGATAGTAAGGAAGCATATTCTGCTCAAGCCACTCAAGCGCCTTGACCGGTGTCATACCCCAGTTTGTGGGGCAGGTTGAAACAACCTCAATAAGTGAGAAGCCCTTGCCCTCAAGCTGGTTCTGGAAAGCCTTTTTGATAGCCTTCTTTGCCTTTTTGATGTTTGCGGGGCTGTTAACTGCAACTCTTTCAAGATATGCCGCACCGTCCACCTGTGAAAGCAGTTCACAGACCTTGACGGGGTAACCGACAGTTTCAACGTCTCTGCCGTAGGGAGAGGTCTGGGTTACCTGACCGGGAAGAGTTGTGGGAGCCATCTGGCCGCCCGTCATACCGTAAATGGCGTTGTTGACGAAAATAACGGTAATATTTTCTCTTCTTGCTGCTGCGTGAACTGTTTCTGCAGTACCGATAGCGGCAAGGTCACCGTCGCCCTGGTATGTAAATACAATGTTGTTTTCAGGGTCTGCACGCTTTACACCCGTTGCAACTGCCGGTGCTCTGCCGTGAGGCGCCTGAACAAAATCTACGTCAAAATAATCGTATGCCATAACTGAACAGCCAACGGGTGCTACGCCGATTGTTCTGCCCTGAATACCCAGCTCATCAATTGCCTCAGCAACAAGACGGTGAATAATACCGTGTGTGCAACCGGGGCAATAGTGAAGAGTTGCATCAGTTAATGACTTGGGTTTTTCAAATACAACAGCCATTATTTGTCGCCTCCTTCATTGACACTTTCAATCTTTGCAAGAACCTCTTCGGGAGAAGGAATCATACCGCCTACACGGTTGCAAAGATATACGGGCTTCTTACATTCAACAGCGAGCTGAACGTCTTCCATCATCTGGCCCATATTCATTTCTACGGAAATAAACGCCTTGCACTTGTCGGCCGCCGCTCTGAGAACCTTGTTGGGGAACGGCCAGAGTGTGATCGGACGAATCATACCGACCTTGATGCCCTTTGCTCTTGCTTCTACAATAGCGTTCTTGGCAACGCGGGCAGTAATACCGAAAGAAACTACGCAGATTTCCGCATCGTCCATAAGGTACTCTTCGTAAAGAACTTCGTTCTCTTCTATTTCCTTATAGCGCTCGTAACGCTCGAAGTTTGTCTTTTCGAGCTCTTCGGGCTTGAGGTAAAGAGAGTTGACGATGTTGTGCTTTCTCTCACCCTTTGTGCCTGTAAGCGCCCAGGGCTTGTCAAACGTTTTTGCGTTGGGCTCAGGAAGCTCAACGGGCTCCATCATCTGACCCATTGTACCGTCTGCAAGAATCATAGCAGGCATTCTGTACTTGTCGGCAAGGTCAAACGCCGTTGAAGTAAGGGAAGCCATTTCCTGAACGGAAGACGGTGCAAGAACAATTTTCTTGAAGTCACCGTGGCTGCCGCCCTTGACTGCCTGGAAATAGTCGGACTGCGAAGGCTGAATACCGCCAAGACCGGGGCCGCCGCGCTGAACGTTAACTATAAGAGCAGGAAGATCCGAGCCTGCAAGATAGGAAATGCCCTCACTCTTGAGAGAAACTCCGGGGCTTGATGAAGACGTCATAACACGCTTGCCCGTTGCGGCAACGCCAAGCACCATATTTACGGCAGCAATTTCACTTTCTGCCTGAAGGAATACGCCGCCGATTTTCGGCATACGCTTTGCCATATAAGCGGCGATTTCTGTCTGAGGAGTGATAGGATAACCGAAGTAGTGCATACAGCCGGCTCTGATAGCGGCCTCGGCAATAGCCTCGTTACCTTTCATTAATACTTTCTCACCCATTTATTTTCACCTTACCTTTCAACCGTGATTGCACAGTCAGGGCACATTGTTGCACAGAAAGCACAACCAATGCACTGACTCTCATCAATACAATGAGCAGGATGATGCCCTTTTGCGTTAAGCTTTGCAGAGTCAAGCTCCACTATTTTTTTAGGGCAAACCGTTACGCAAAGGCCGCAGCCCTTGCACACATTTTCTGCGAATGTTACTTTTGCCATTTTTCTGCCTCCATTCAGGAAAAATCTATTATACTATCTTTTTTTGTAAAGTCAGCGGAAACAGATCGGGAATCCTTCCGTTGAGATTATTAACTAAATTGGCCGTTACCGTTGTCATTTTTACGGGAAGCCCCGAAATTTCGCTTAACCTCTCCGCCTCCTTAACAGAAGCCAAAACATCTTCAGGTGTTGTGATTTCGCCAAGGTTAGAGTTGTTGACAATTGCGGTAAAGCTGATTTTGCACGCCGCTTCTATCTCGCGCATAATTTCAAGAGCATCCTGAGCCGCGGGAGTAAGAGGTCTGTACTTATTGAAAACGAAAAGCATTTCATAATCGTTTTCGTTTTTAATGAAGTCGGCATAGCGGCCCAAAGCATAAGCGCCACGGTCATCACCGCCGATATCCATTATAGCACTTTCTCCCTGTTTGTCAAAAATCGAGTAAACCTCCTGCGGCAATGCAGGCAAATCAACGTTTGAGGAAGCGAAGGCTGAGGATATAAGGCGTATGCCGGCACTGTTAAGCTCATCAATGCTGTCTCTGGTGCGGAAATAGGGGTTAACGATATCGAGGTCTGCAACGACAACGTCTTTGCCGAGATTTTTAAGATAGAAAGCGTAATTGACCGCTATGTTCGTTTTGCCTGAGCCGTAATGGCCCGCGAACAACGTAATTCTCTTGCTTTGCACCTTAATCACCTCTGCATATTATAATTTGTTTCTCATTATCTTGCCGCTTGTTGTTTTCGGAAGCTCATCTCTGAATACAACGATTCGCGGATATTTGTAAGGAGCTGTTTTCTCCTTGACGTACTGTTGGATTTCCTTTTTGAGTTCGTCAGTCGGCTCCGTGCCCTTGACAAGCACGATGCTTGCCTTGACAACCTGACCGCGTACCTCATCGGGGGCGGCGGAAACACCGCACTCAAGAACATAAGGAAGTTCCATAATAACGCTTTCAATTTCAAACGGGCCGATACGGTAGCCTGAGGACTTGATAACGTCGTCAACACGGCCGACATACCAATAGAAGCCGTCTTCATCGCGCCAGGCAACGTCGCCCGTATGATAGTAGCCGTCGTGCCAGACTTCTTTTGTCTTGGCTTCGTCTTTATAGTAGCCGGTAAACAGACCGCAGGGAGCACCGTTTTCAACATTGACAACGATTTCGCCGTTTTCACCGACAGGAACTTCGTTGCCGTCGTTATCAACGAGCCTGACGTCATAAATCGGAGCAGGCTTACCCATTGAGCCGATTTTATGGTCGGCACCCGTCATATTACCGATAATCATTGTGCTTTCGGTCTGACCGAAGCCCTCCAGAATCTGGAGGCCGGTTGCTTTTTCAAATTGACGGTAAACCTCGGGGTTGAGTGCCTCGCCTGCCGTCGTCATATGCTTGACGGACGAGAAATCGTATTTTGAAATGTCCTGCTTTATCATCATTCTGAGCATCGTGGGCGGTGCACAGAAGGTTGTGATATGATGCTTTGCAAACATCGGCAAGATATCTGCCGCATCAAATCTGTCGAAATCGTAAACAAAGGTTGCCGCCTCACAAAGCCACTGGCCGTAAAGCTTGCCCCACATTGACTTGGCCCAGCCTGTATCGGAAATTGTGAAGTGCAGACCTTCGGGGTCAACATTGTGCCAGTACTTTGCGGTATGGAAATGGCCCAGTGCATATTTGTAATTGTGAGCCGCAATTTTGGGGTAACCCGTTGTGCCCGATGTGAAGAACATCAGCATAAGGTCGTCTCCGCCCGGAGCATTCTCGCCCCTCTCGAAGTGAGTGCTGTAGAGAACTCTCTCTTCATCGAAGTTTCTCCAGCCTTCTCTTTCGCCGTTGACAATAATCTTGTGTTCAAGCGAAGGACAGGTTTTTGCGGCCAGCTCTACCTGATGAGCGGTATCGCCGTCGGCAGTACAAAGAATGGCTTTGACCCCTGCCGCCCGGAAGCGGTACTCAAAATCGTGCTCCTGAAGCTGATTCGGCGCGGGAATTGCAACGGCACCGAGCTTATTAAGACCGATCATTGCATACCAATACTGGTAGTGACGCTTGAGCACGAGCATAACTCTGTCGCCCTTTTTGATACCAAGGGATTTGAAATAGTTGGCTGCCTGGGCAGAGCCTTTTTTCATATCCTTAAAGGTAATGCGCCTTTCCGTTTTGTCGCGTGAGATGTGGAGCATTGCAAGCTTTTCGGGCTCTTTGTCCGCAAGCTCATCCACAAGGTCAAAGGCAAAATTGAAATTTTCGGTGTTTTTAAATTTAATCGAAGTAGGTGTTCCGTTTTCGTTTACGGCAACGTCAACGTACTTCTTGTAAATACGTTCTTTGGTGTCCTTAACGGCTGCCGGCTTTGTATCCTTAACGGTTTTTGCGGGCTGAAGCTCGGGAATAGGCTCGCCCGAGGGGTTGAGAACGATAGCGTAGAAGGTACAGTCCTTACCGTCAACGGCAATCATACCGTGAGGTGTCAGCGAATCGTAATAAATACTGTCGCCCGGGCCGAGAATTTCGGAGTGCTCGCCAACCTGAACCTTAAGCTTGCCCTCAATAACGATGTCGAGCTCCTGACCGTCGTGTGACGTAAGCTCAATGTCCTTATTCTGGTTTTCTTCGCTGTATGTAGCTTCAACGAAAAGAGGCTCGGCAATTTTGTTTTTGAATTTAGCGGCAAGGTTAAAATAAGTCATACCGTGCGCTTTTTCAATTTTCTGACCCTTGCCCGCTTTTGTGAAAACATAGTTTGTAAGCTTAGGCGTGCTGCCCTCGATGATGCTTGAAACGTCAACGTTGAACGCTAACGCACAGCGGTAGATGAAAGCAAAGTTAAGGTCGCTTTCACCGTTTTCGCAAGCAATGTATTCGCTTTCGGAAACGCCTGTTTTTTCCGCCATCTGAGCGGCGGTATAGCCCTCAATTTCACGAAGCTCTCTGATTCTGGCGGCCATTTCCTTGATTTTGAAATCAAGACCCGTCATTTTCTCCATTGGTTTATCCTCCTGTTTTGTGGGAGCAAACATAAAAACCCGTCCCAAAGATAATCTTTGAGACGAGTTAATGCCAACCCGCGGTACCACTCAAATTGCAGTAAAAACTGCCGCTCTCAAGGTCTGCCAACCTCTATGCATTTACGCAGCAATCACGGAGAGGTTCTACTAAGCAAAACGCCTTTCTTCCTCCCGGCTCGGAAACTACAAACACCGGAAACCTTGCTATGACTTGCACCGACCGTCATCTCTCTGAAAGCTCGGTATACCGTGCCCTTTTCTTCAACGCCTTTAATATTCAACTCACTCAAAGATACCACAATTATATTGAAAAGTCAATAGTGATTTTGTATATAAATCAAAGCTTGTTTCGCATTATTTTTCCGCTGATTGTCTTCGGAAGCTCATCTCTGAAAACAACGATTCTCGGATATTTATAAGGAGCAGTGTTTTTCTTGACGTATTCCTGAATTTCTTTTTTGAGCTCCTCTGTCGGCTCAGTACCCTTGGTAAGAACAACGCTTGCCTTGACAACCTGGCCACGAACCTCATCGGGAGCAGCGGAAACGCCGCATTCGAGAACATAAGGAAGCTCCATAATAACGTTTTCTATTTCAAACGGGCCGATGCGGTAGCCGGAGGATTTGATAACGTCGTCAACGCGGCCGACATACCACAGGTAACCGTCCTCGTCTCTCCAGGCAGTATCGCCCGTATGATAAAGACCGTCGTGCATAGCCTCCGTAGTTTTTTCCTCATCCACTTCGGCGCCCTTATAGTAGCCGAGGTAGAGTCCGCACGGATTCTTATCGCCCAGTCTTACAACGATTTCGCCAGTTTCACCGTCTGCAACGGAGTTGCCGTCAGGGTCAACAACATCAATATCATAAAGCGGTGTAGGCTTACCCATAGCACCGATTTTGATTTTCGTGCCGTTGAGGTTTGCAATGGAAAGAGTTGTTTCCGTCTGACCGAAGCCCTCGTGAATTCTCAGACCCGTTGTCTTTTCAAACTGCTTGAAAACCTCAGGGTTAAGAGCTTCGCCGGCAGTTGTTGCGTGCTTTATCGAGGACAGATCATACTGTGAAATATCCTGCTTGATAAGCATTCTGTACATTGTGGGCGGTGCGCAGAAGGTTGTGATGTTGTACTTTGCAAACATCGGAAGAATCTTTGAGGCATCAAAACGCTCAAAATCATACACGAATACGCAGCCCTCGCAAAGCCACTGACCGTAGAGCTTACCCCACAGCGCCTTGCCCCAGCCTGTTTCCGAAATCGTGAAGTGAACGCCGTCACGCTGTACGCAGTGCCAGTATTTAGCCGTAATAAAATGGCCCAGAGGATACTTATGGCTGTGAGCCGCAATTTTCGGATAACCCGTCGTGCCCGAGGTAAAGAGCATAATCATCGGGTCATCGCCGCAGGCAGAGTCAGCCTCACGGACAAATCTCCTGCTGAAAAGGCCGAATTCCTCGTCAAAATTATGCCAGCCCTCTTTTGAGCCGTTGGCAACGATTTTCGTTTTAAGAGTAGGACAGTTTTTCTGTGCCTCGTCGATATAATCGGTTGCCTTTCCGTCTGCCGTAACGACAACGGCACTTACACCTGCCGCATTGAAGCGGTATTCATAATCGTGAACAACAAGCTGATTCGTTGCGGGAATTGCAATTGCGCCGAGCTTATGAAGAGCGAGAATAGCAAACCAGAACTGATAATTGCGCTTAAGCACAAGAAGAACTCTGTCACCCTTCTTGATACCGAGAGATTTGAAATAGTTCGCCGCCTGCGAGGAATACTCTTTCATCTCTTTAAAGGTAAACTTACGCTCCGTCATATCCTCCGCGATATGAATCATTGCAAGCTTCTCGGGATAGTTTCTGCCGATATTGTCAACAACGTCAAACGCAAAGTTGAACTTATCCTCATTATGGAACTTAATGCCGTTGCAGACGCCGTTTTCGTCAACCGTAGTCGTAATGAATTTATCGCAGATGAGCTTCTCCTCTGCCGTGGATTTGCCGGTGTTTACGGTGCTCATATGGGTGTCGGCAAGCTGCTCGTCTTCAGCCATAACCACGGCAAGGAAAAGACAGTCCTCACCGTCAACAGCTATCATACCGTGAGGAATTGAGCTCTTGTAGAATATGCTGTCGCCCTCGTGAAGGATTTCCACGTGGTCACCGACCTGAACCTTAAGAGAGCCCTTGACAACAAAGTCAAACTCCTGGCCGGAGTGAGTTGTAACCTCAATCGGTTTTGTCTGCAGCTCGCTTGAATATTCGTACTTTACCCAGTACGGATTGGCAAGCTTATTCTTGAATTTGGGAGCAAGGTTCTGAATAAGAATGCCTTCTTCGTTGGCGGTTACCTGACCCTGACCGTGTCTGGTAAGGTTATATGTTGTGAGCTTTGCGCTCTGACCTTCGAGAAGGTCGGTAAGCTCAACGCCGAAAGCCAATGCACACTTATGAACAAACGAGAACGGCATATCCTCCATACCGTTTTCGTACGCAAGATACTCTTCAAGGCTTACGCCTGTTTTTTCCGCCATATCAACATCGGACAGATTGTAGATGTCGCGCAGCTCCTTAATTCGCTCAGCCACCTCTGCTAATTTGTTTTCATAAGAATTGTCAAGCATAATCTCTCACCCTTTCAGGAAATAATTATAAAACGCAAATAAAAAAGCCCCAAAAAGAAACTTTTACGTTTCTCTTTGAGACGAATTATAAAATCCGCGGTACCACTCAAATTGCAAGAAAAACTTGCCTCTCAGGGTCAAACAACCCTTTTGCACTAACGCAGCATACTCGAAAGAAGCCTACTGGAAAATCGTTCGGTTCTTCAACTCGGAAGGGATGGGTTTTGAAACAAGGTACTGTTGGCTCGCAGCAACCGCCAACTCTCTGAAAGACCGTAGCTTCAACCGTCTTCGTCACAGTTTTTATTTGCGATATTATATTGGGTAAATATTATCACAATGAAAAATGCATGTCAATAGTTTTTTCAAAAAAATTGTTTTCGGAAAATTCAGGCACAAGCCGCAAACAAAATCAAAAAAAATGTTGACAAAAGCGTATATTAATGATATTATTCCATTAATATTGTTAAATGCTACGAAGGAATTACGGTTTTTGGTACGGCAGTCCAGAGAGTTGACGGTTGGTGCAAGTCAATCTGTTACAAAAATTCGGTCTCGTTCCGGAGCAGAGCTCCCCAACCGCCTGCGCGTGTAAGGAGCTACGGATGCCCCGTTATCATGGCTACAGACTTTATAGAGTCTTAATGGAGTGACTGCTTTTGCAGTAACCGGGGTGGTACCGCGGATTTTAAATTCGTCCCTGAGGTCACAGCTTGTTGACCTCAGGTTTTTTTATTTTCCTAAAACAATTATTACATCAAATAATCTTTTATACGAAAGGATGAGCAAAATGAGAAACATCATTATTGCAGACCGCACCGTTGTCCTTAAAGCGCAGTCCAAGGACACGTCTCTCAGCTTCAAGGAAAAGGTTGAAATCGCAAGACTGCTTGAAAGCGCAAAGGTTCAGGTTGTAGAATTCCCCGTAATTGAAAACGTTAAAATTGACACTCTCCTACTTAAAACAATCTGTGCTTTTCTGAAAAACAGCACAATGAGCGTATGCACGGGCATGACCGAGGAAGGCGTTGTCAACGCATGGAACGCAATTTCTTCCGCCTCCAAGCCCCGTCTTTCCGTTGCGCTTCCCCTTTCCCCCGTTCAGATGGAATACGTTTGCCACAAAAAGGCACCGAAAATGCTTGAACTTATCACTTCACTTGTTACCAAGGCCGCTTCGCTTTGCAGTGATGTTGAATTTGTTGCGCTTGATGCAACAAGAGCTGAAAAGGATTTCCTTTACGATGCAATAAACGCCGCTGTCAGCGCAGGTGCAAAAACCGTTACAATCTGCGACGATGAAGCCGCCATGCTGCCCGACACCTTTGTTGATTTCATCAAGGAAACGAAAGAAAGCGTTCCCGCATTACAGAACGTAAAGCTCGGCGTTATGTGCGACAACAAGAACGGTTGCTCGGCAGCCGCTTCAATGATGGCTCTTGCCGCAGGTGCAGATGAAATCAAAGCAGCCAGCGGCAGCAATATGGGAATTGCACCGCTTCTCACCGTATCCAACATCGTCAGAAACAGCGGCGACAAGCTTGGCATCAGCGCTGACCTCAATTACACGGAATTTTCACGTATTATTTCCCAGGTTTCAAATATTACGCACGGCAAGCCCACAGCAGACGACACTGCCGTTACCGTTCCCTACTCGGAATTCAGCCTTACGGAAAACGATGATGCTCAGACCGTTGCAGACGCTGTCAAGAAGCTGGGCTACGACCTTTCCGAGGAGGACCACGCAAAGGTTTACGAGGCATTCAGAGCTCTTGCTAAAAAGAAGCCCGTTTCAAACAAAGAGCTTGATGCCATTGTTGCCACGAGTGCACTTCAGGTAACTCCTGCCTATAAGCTTATCAACTATGTTATCAACTCAGGCAACATTATAAATTCATCCGCTCAGATTACACTTGAAAAGGATGAGCAGGAGAAAAACGCCATTGCCATCGGCGACGGCCCCATCGATGCCGCCTTCAACGCCATTGAGCAGATTTTAGGCCACCACTACGAGCTTGACGATTTCCAGATTCAGTCCGTTACGCAAGGCAGAGAGGCTGTCGGCTCCGCAATCGTAAGGCTTCGCTCAAACGGCAAGCTTTATGCAGGCAAGGGCATTTCGACAGACATTATCGGCGCGAGCATAAAAGCATATATCAACGCTATCAACAAGATTATTTTTGAGGAGAACTGATAACTATGAAGCTTTCTTTTTCAACCAAGGGTTGGCACGGATATTCATGGGATGAGTTCTGCCATATAGCAGAAAAGCAAGGCTTCAACGGTATTGAGCTCCATAATATCAACAACTCTTCCTTCAGCGAGAAAAACGGCGCATTCTATTCAACCTCCGCTCAGGCAACGGTACGCAATATGTACGAGAAGAATCTGAGAATTCCTTGTATTGACACGCTTGCAAACCCTGCCTGTGTCGAGGACAGAGAGGCCTTCACAAAGGAGCTTGACAAGTGCCTTGAGATTGCCTGTGCGCTTCATATCCCCTGCGTACGCATCAAAGCAACCGACACGGGTGCTGACTACGACACACAGAAAAACGAGGTTATAAGCGTTCTTTCCGCAATAATCCCCAAGGCCGAGAAGCTGGGTGTTACAATCATCGTTGAAACGGCAGGCATTTTTGCAGACTCGGCAAAGCTGCTTGAAGTGCTTAACACCTTCGCCTGTGACAGTCTTGCCGCACTGTGGGACGTTTATTCAACATACTTTATAGCCAAGGAAGAGCCCGAAATCACAATCAAGAACCTGGGCGCATACGTAAAGCACGTTCACGTTAAGGATGCTGTTTGCGAAAACGGCACGCCCGAATACTGCCTCATCGGCGAAGGCGAGCTTCCCATTGACGAGGTTGTACTTTCTCTTACATCCGTCAACTACAACGGCTACGCCTCAATTGAATGGGACCCCAAATGGATGCCCGAGCTTGATGATATGGAAATCATCTTCTCACACTACGTCAGCTTTATGGCACGTTTCGGCAACACCTCAAGAGGCAAGAAAAATCTCTTCTGGAACAAGGCGCACACGGGCAACTACGTCTGGAAAAAGGAAACTCTTATCGAAAAGACCTTTTCGCAGGTGCTCGACAAAATGGTTGAGGAATTCCCCGACCAGTACGCTTTCAAATACACAACGCTTGATTATACAAGAACGTATTCTCAGTTCCGTGACGACGTTGATGAATGCTGCAGAGCCTTTCTTGCGCTCGGCGTAAAGCCGGGAAGCCACATCGCCGTATGGGCAACCAACGTTCCCCAGTGGTATATCGCTTTCTGGGCGGCAACAAAAATCGGTGCCGTGCTCGTTACGGTAAACACCGCATACAAAATTGCGGAAGCAGAATATCTTCTCAAGCAGTCCGACACACATACTCTTATTCTGATTGACGGCTGGAGAGATTCAAACTACAGCGAAATAATCGGCCAGCTCTGCCCCGAGCTTGAAAACACCGTACCCGGTGAGCCCCTCCATTCAAAGAGGCTTCCTTTCCTGCGGAACGTTATCACGGTCGGCTTCAAGAAAAAGGGCTGTCTTACCTGGGACGAGGCTATTGCAAGAGCCTCCGAGGTACCCGTTGAAGAGGTTTACAGAATTGCAGCCAATGTTGACGTAAACGACGTATGCAATATGCAGTACACCTCGGGCACGACAGGCTTCCCCAAGGGCGTTATGCTCACCCACTACAACATTGTAAACAACGGCAAAAACATCGGCGACAGAATGGACCTTTCCACCGCTGACAGAATGATGATTCAGGTGCCTATGTTCCACTGTTTCGGAATGGTGCTTGCCATGACCGCAACAATGACACACGGCGGCACGATATTCCCGCTCCCCTATTTCTCACCCAAGCCGTCGCTTGCCTGCATCAACAACGAAAGAATTACCGCATTCCACGGCGTTCCAACAATGTTCATTGCTCTGCTTGAGCACCCGGATTTCCCGAAAACGGACTTCTCATATATGAGAACGGGCATTATGGCAGGCAGCCCCTGCCCCATCTCCGTTATGCAGGACGTTGTTAACAAAATGAATATGAAGGAAATCACCATTGTTTACGGACAGACCGAGGCTTCACCCGGCTGTACAATGAGCTCAACGGACGACCCGTTGGAGGTCAGAGTTGCAACAGTCGGCCGTGCGCTGCCCGAAATTGAGTGCAAGATTGTCAACCCCGAAACCGGTGAAGACTGCCCTGACGAGGTTACGGGCGAATTTGTTGCACGCGGCTACAACATTATGAAGGGCTACTACAAGATGCCCAAGGCAACAGCCTCCACAATCGATAAGGACGGCTGGCTGCACACGGGCGACCTTGCCTGCAGAACTCCGGACGGCAACTACCGAATCACGGGCAGACTTAAGGATATGATTATCCGCGGCGGTGAAAACATTTACCCGAAGGAAATCGAAGAATTCATTTACACTCACCCGAAGGTAAACGACGTTCAGGTTATCGGCGTACCCGATGAGCAGTACGGTGAAGAAATCTGCGCCTGCGTTATCCTTAAGGAGGGCGAGGAAATGACAATAGAAGAAATGAAGCAATACATTATGGACAATATGGCCCGCCATAAGGTTCCAAAATACATTGACTTTGTTGACGCCTTCCCGATGAATGCCGCAGGTAAAATCCTCAAGTACAAAATGCGTGAAAACGCTATTGAAAAATACGGCCTTCAGAAAGCAAACAGCGTAGAAACAGCATAAGATAAAACAGGAAAAGCAACCACCCGTTTGTGGTTGCTTTTTTATGTCTATCTCTTTTTATATACAACAAGCTCGGGGTTTTCACCGTTTGCTTCATAGGTACAGACAAGCAGAAAATCCATATTCGCCGCAATACCGAAGCACCTGTCACCGCCGAATTCACATTCAAGCTGATTGCCGAGATACGTGGCGTTGTCATCGAGAAATTTTACGGTTTTTCCGTTGGGCAGGCGGTATCCAAGATTGATATATCCGCCTACAAGTGCGTTGAGCTTTTCAACCTTCGGCATACCCTCAATATGCAAATCATTGAATTCCTTGATAAGCTGTTCTTTGAACTCGTTGAACTTATCCGCACCGTCAAGATTTTTATATTGCTTCCAGTAATTCAGCTTCGGCAGCATATCTTTCATATAAGCACGAGCCTGTTCCGAAGAAAACTCTTCGTTTGCCATATTCTGCACGCAGACCTCAATTAAATCATCCATATTATGATACATATATTCGCCGTCAGCATAGCACCATTTACAGTATTCTTCGTTAAA
This sequence comes from Clostridia bacterium, assembly GCA_017410325.1. GTDB lineage: Bacteria > Bacillota > Clostridia > Oscillospirales > Acutalibacteraceae > UBA8612. Next base: position 98,726 of record JAFQRA010000024.1, read on the forward strand.
AAAGCCGTCTGTTTCCTTGCTGATATTACAGTCTTCAAGCGGCATACCGCAGCATTGGCAAACGAGTTTTTGCGGAGAGCCTAAAAGAGTATTGATTGAAACATCAAACAGCTTTGATAAAAGCTTCAGAGTTTCCGTGTTAGGGGTTGTTTCACCGTTCTCCCAACGGCTGACCGCCTGACGGGTAACAAACACTTTCTCTGCCAGCTCATCCTGTGACATGCCGTTTTTTGTTCTGAGTTCAAGAATAATATCTTTTGTTTCCATAATTTTATCACCTCAGTATTATTCTAACGCCGAATGGTTTTATTAACAAGCAACTTGCTGTTGCTTTTGCTTGATTAACATGAATTTATCTGTGAGCCTTAAAATCTATTCCTGCTTTTCTCGCTTGACTGCACAGGTCTTTTGTCTGCAATTTGTATTCCTTACCGTCTTTGATAAAATGAGTTCCGCATTGTCTGAACTCAAAGGATACGTTTTTACGAACACACTGTTCTCTGATATCAAGTGCCCAATCATAATCAAACACCCGTGCACAATAATCCGACTCTCCGCCGACAACTACAAGTTCAATATTATCAAGATGCGGTTCGATATGTATTTTTTCAAGCAACGGTTGTGCAGTAATACATTTGTGCTTTATCGG
>JAFQRA010000025.1 GCA_017410325.1 Clostridia bacterium
ATTACAACAATCGCAGAATCAAGCTAAAATTAAATGGCTTGACACCTGCTATGCACAGATCTCAAGCCATTTTAGCTGCTTAATATTCAATTTGCACAAGTTTTATTTTAAAACTTTGTCTAACTTTTTGGGGTCAGTTCAGTCTTGAAATGATGCCTTTTTACAATATATTTAATGAATGGTATGCAGAACAAACAAGCAAGAAAATAAAGGCTGTTTGGAAAGCAAAAGCCGACAATGGAGAAAGAGTTTCCGCTTCAATACCTTTTGGATATGTAAAAAGTGCAGATGACCCTAAGCAGTGGATTGTAGATGAACCTGCCGCAAAAGTTGTAAAGTATATTTTTGAACTATGTCTTGCAGGGTTGGGGCCGTCACAAATAGCAAAGCGATTAGAAAGTGAAGAAATAATTACTCCCACCGAATATTGTTATCGTAATGGGCGTAAGTGCTCTAATCCAAGACCTGAGAATCCATACAGATGGGTATCGGACTCAGTTATTCACATTCTTGAAAATCGTCAATACACCGGTTGTACGGTAAACTTTATGACATCTTATGTAAGTTTTAAAGTTAAGAAAACAGTATATCACCCTGAGGAGGAATGGAATATAATTCCAAACACTCAGGAAGCTATTATTGATGAAGATACTTTTGAAAGAGTTCAGGAATTACGTAAAAGTCGCCGACGAAACTCTGCTACAGGTAAAACAAGCATTTTTTCAGGACTTTTATATTGTGCTGATTGTGGTTCGAAATTATATTATTGTGCAGCAAAAAGTATTGAGGATGGAAAAGAATTTTACCGTTGCTCCCAATATAAAGAAAAGCGAGGTTCCTGCACAATTCATTTTATCCGTGATGCGGTATTAAAAGAAATTGTTCTTGACACCATAAAAGCCGTAGCCAAATATGTTACTGAATTTGAACCGATATTTCTTTATCTGTACGCAAAGCATAACACAGCTGATAGGGAAATAAATATTAGGCTGTTGAAACAAAAGGTAGAAAAAGCTCAAAAGCGTATCGCTGAATTAGATAAACTAATTGAAGGTCTTTATGAATATAATCTTCTTGGCAAGGTCTCCGATGAACGATTTTATCGTATGTCGGCAAATTATGAAAAAGAGCAAAAAGAATTGCTTGCTGCAGTAGAAAACGACAAGCAAGCAATAAAAACAGCTGAACAAGAAAAAATAGACCTTGATGCTTTCTTAAAAGCAATTCGTGGTTGCACCGACTTAAAAGAATTAACACCTACACTTGTAAACACATTGATTAAGCGAATAGATGTTCATAACAGTATCAAAGGTGATGATGGATTAAAGCATGTTCCTGTTGATATTTCATTTACAGCAGCGGGTATTATAAACATACCGACAGAACAAGAGATTCTTGAAACGATTCAGGAAATGCGTGAAAATCCCCTAAAAACCGCTTGAAATAAGGAAAACGGCGTAGCCCTAACGGGCTACACCGCAACCTGTTTCCAGACTGTCCTTTAGAGTGCGACTCTAATTTGTGTCGGCTTGTTTTAAGTGTTAAGTTATATTCCGCCTTAGCTTGTTTCAATTAAAACTTCACAGTAGGGGCACATATTATGTGCCCGTGAAGTCAGATGAAACCTATCGGGCGGCTGATAGCCGCTCCCTACGCGAACAACCATTGAGTTGTATCTCTTAAGTTGACGGCATTGCTTTTTAATGATACTTAGGCATCCAGTCGCCGTGGACTTCGATGAGTTCATCGACCATCTTGACGATATCGTCAATGCTCAGCTCTGAGCCCGTATGCGGGTCGAGCATAGCTGCCTGGTAGATGTGCTCCTTCTTCTTGGTAACGGCGGCTTCGATTGTGAGAAGCTGAACGTTGATATTCGTCATATTCATTGCGGCAAGCTGAACGGGAAGTCTGCCGACGTGGCAGGGCGTTACGCCGCTTGCATCGACAAGACAGGGAACCTCAACGCAGGCATCGGCAGGAAGGTTGTCGATAAGGCCGGTATTGAGCACGTTACCGCCGATTTTGTACGGGTTATTGGTAACCATAGCCTCCATAATGTAAGAAGCATACTCGTGTGAACGGGTGTGAGTAATCTTGCCGTTGTTGAAAAGCTCTTCCTTTTCCTTTGCCCAGCGGCCTATCTGATTGATACAACGTCTGGGATATTCGTCGAGCGGAATGTTATAATCGGCAATAAGGTTCGGGTACTTATCCTTTATGTAGAACATATTGTACTCGGAATTGTGCTCGCTGGACTCCGTGCAGTAGTAGCCCAGGCGCTTGATATACTCAAAGCGCACCATATCGTCGTGCTTCTTTTCGGGGTCAGAGGTTGCAAGGGCGGCAGCGTTGATTTCGGCTGCCCTGCGCTTGATTTCGGGGTAAAGGTCGTTACCGTCCTTATCGTGAATTTCAAGCAGCCAAGCCATGTGGTTAATACCTGCAATCAGGTCGTATCTGCCTTCCACCTTGTCGTCCATACCGACCTTTCTGAGCAAGTCACGGGAACAGCCCTGAACGGAGTGGCAGAGGCCTACCGTTTTAATGCCTGTATATCTCTGCATATAGCCCGAAAGGATGGCCATGGGATTGGTGTAGTTGAGGAACCATGCATCGGGACAGACCTCCTGCATATCCCTTGCAAAATCCTCAAGAACGGGAATTGTACGCAGGCCGCGCATAATGCCGCCGATACCGAGGGTGTCGGCAATAGTCTGGCGAAGGCCGTATTTCTTCGGAATTTCAAAGTCCGTTATCGTACAGGGGTCATAGAGACCGACCTGAATTGCGTTAACAACGAAGTTTGCTCCGCGCAGAGCTTCCTTGCGGTTTTCAACGCCGAGATAGGCCTTGATTTTTGCCTTACCGCCGTTTGCGTTGTTGTTGATGGCACTGAGAATAAGCTCGGAATCTTCAAGGCGCTGCTTGTCGATATCGTAAAGGGCAATTTCCGCTTCGCAAAGAGCCGGTGTGCACATACTGTCACCCAGAACGTTTTTTGCAAATACGGTACTGCCGGCGCCCATGAATGTAATTTTCATAAAATCAGTCTCCTTATTTTTATTTGTTTCGGCTTTAAGCCGTTGGTTGCTCTTCGGTTGTCTGTTCTTCGGTTGTTTCCTCTACGGAAGGCAGTTCGGTATCGGCTTGCTCAACGAGAGGAATTGTGTATTCGTAAGCCGTGTACCAGATGTTGCTGGAATAGCTTCTTGCGCGGATTACAACCTCATCCTCATAAACCTCGAAAACAAAGCCGAGGCCGCTCATAAGCTGACCGCGAAGATTGAGGTACATATAGCTGGGCAGATTCACGCTCGTGATATTGCCGTGGGTCTCAATGCTCTTGAAGCCGTTGATTTTGTAATTGAGTTCATCGCTTATTCCGCTGTGGATATGGCCGTTGATATAGAACACGTTGTTGTACTTTTGCAGAATTGCGTTGACTGCTTCGGACTGCAGGCCGATACCGCCCGTCATTTCGTCATAATCCTCATCACCCCAGGATTCGGGCAGACCGTGAGTCTGATTTATCGGCTGATGGAAAACAACGAAAATCGGCAGGCCATCCTTGGCGGCAAGCGCCATTTCCGCCTCTAACCAGGCAAGCTGAGCATCGCTTACATCGGCGGCAACGTGGTCAGCCTCACTGCCGAGTACGATAAAGGTGTAGCCGTTGATTTTGGTTGAATAATAGACGTTTTCAATTTCTCTGTCGGCGATTTTTTTATTGTACTCGATGAAAAGCTGCTTTGATACCTCGTAGGAGTCGTTACCTTCAGCATCGACACCCCACGTATCGTGATTACCCAAAGCGAAAATGATATTTTTTGCAGGTGTATAATCCGCAAATGCCTTTTCAACGTTCTGCCACTCCTCGGGATAGGCGTGGTCGGTAATGTCGCCCGCGTGAACGAGCGCATCAAGCTGATAATCCGCATACTGCATATCGGCAAGGCCGAGTTGAGTCATAAACACGCGGCCCTGAGAGGTGGAATTAACATGCGTGTCGGACATTGTTGCAAAGGTGAGCTTAACGTTTTCCTCGTCCTTCGGTGCAAACGGTGCGGAAATGTTACCCGCAACGGGGAAAGAGATAAGCGTGGCAATAGCCATAAAGAATGCAGAAATCGCCCTGAAAATAGTTACAAACATAAATAAGCCCTCACACTTAACATAATATTTGGTTTAATTATACAATTTTTATATATAAAGTCAATAAATTATTGAATTTTTATGAAACATTATCAATAAAGCACCTTGGAAAGCACGAAGCAGGTCCACAGGGCGATAACGAAAAGGCCCTCTGCAGGAATTGCAAGCTTTGTATAGGGGCATTTCCAGCCCTTGTCAACACAGAGAAAAATCGTTCGGGTGACAAACACGGTTGTTGCAAAGATAACACCGCCGACAAGAGAATAGACGGGGGTTTTGAGCGCAACGGTAAGATAGAGCAAAAACGCACCGAGTGCAAAAGAAATACCGCCGTAGTAAACACGGATTTCGGTTTTACCCGCATTATCAACGGGCTTTACCGCAAATTTTTCGGCATTCTTTACAGGTGAAGCAATAAACACAACAGCCATACCGAAAAAGTAGCATACGAGACCTATTACCGCAACGGCGGCAGGAATATTGGACATCAGAATTTCTTTCATAGCTTGAATTACCTCCTGTTATTTATGCTTACATTTTACTATTGTTTTTTCAGTTTAGCAACAACAATTTTTCCTGTTTACAATTTTCGTAAAACTATTGACAAGGTTGTCTATCGGTGATAGACTATAGTTGTAGTCTATTGACAGTAGACACACAAAAGGAGGATTTACATATATGGATGAAATGAAATTGGGAGTTGTTGAAAGCCGCTTTGCCGACATCGTGTGGCAAAACGAGCCATTAAGCACGAAGGAGCTCGTTTCGCTTTGCGAAAAAGAGCTTAACTGGAAGCGCACGACCACCTACACCGTGCTGAAAAAGCTGTGCGAAAGAGGAATATTTCAAACCGAAAGCAGCACGGTAACGGCAAAAATAAGCCGCGAGGAGTTTTATTCCATTCAGAGTGAAAAGTTTGTCGAGGAAACCTTTGAAGGCTCACTCCCCGCTTTTCTCGCCGCATTTACCTCGCGGAAAAAACTTACGCAAAAGGAAGTAAACGAATTAAGACGGCTGGTTGACGAATATGAGGTGAAGTGATTATGGATATTTTTAATATAATCACTACCGCCGTTGACTGGTTTGTAAACGATTTTTACTACCGCTCGCTTAACGTCAGCATATCTGCAACATTTCTGATTCTTGCAATCGTGTTACTGCGTTTTGTATTGAAAAAAGCACCGAAGTCGCTTATTGCTGCGTTGTGGGGACTGGTTGCAATACGGCTTATATTACCGTTTTCTCTTGAAAGCTCATTCAGCCTTGTGCCAAGCGGAGAAACAATACCGCAGGAGGCAATTTTCAGCCAGGAAACACAGCACGACAAATTCACTATTGATATTATTACAAACCCGAATTACCCCGAAACGGTAACGCAGGAATTCGATGCACCCGTAAGCAGTGTCGGCATTGACCTGATTCAGCTGGAGTTTTTGTGGCTTATCGGTATTGCGGCAATGCTGCTTTACGCACTTATAAGCTATATAATTATCCGCAGAAAAGTCAGGACATCCGTACGGCTTCGGGATAACGTTTTACTTTGCGACAGTATTCCGACACCGTTTATTTTAGGGATAATCAAGCCACAAATCTATACCCCCTCTTACCTGAACGAGGAGGATATGAGCTACGTCATTGCGCACGAGACGGCTCATTTAAAGCGAAAAGACCACATCTGGAAACCGCTTGGCTTTGTTCTGCTGAGTGTTTACTGGCTCAACCCTGCGATGTGGCTTGCATATATACTGCTTTGCAGGGATATTGAGCTTGCCTGCGACGAAAGGGTTATCAAGGAAATGGGCACGGAAATCAAAAAGCCGTACTCGCTTGCCCTTATAAACTGCAGTGCACCCGGAAAAAGCATAACCGCCTGCCCTCTTGCCTTCGGTGAGGTCGGCGTAAAGGACAGGGTGAAATCCGTGCTCAGCTACAAAAAGCCTGCGTTTTGGGTTATTATTGTTGCGGTTATACTGAGCGTTGCCGTTGCGGCCTGCTTTATGACTAACCCGATTTCCGTAAACTACGACAGAATTATGAACGAGCAGGGCTTTACAATAACGGCACAGGAAAGAGCATTGATTACGCTGAGAGTACCGCTTGACAAGCTGCCCGAAAAGGTTACCCGCGAACACGGCTACGGCAAAAACGAGATTACGGTATTTCAGCACGGCAAGGCATCAGCCGTTTATCTTGAAAAAGTTATGCCCGTAAGCGACAGAGAAGACCAAATATATCTGTTATTCAATATGGCGCACGAGCCCGACAAAGACGGCTTTATCCTTTCAACGGTTTGCAAGGATTACAACGGCTTCACGGACGGCTTAAGCCTTGCAAGCAGTAACGTATCAGACAGCGCAACGCAATACGAAAATGCGGTTGATTTGCGCTCAATGGGGCCTGATAATCAGTTCGGAATAACAATAAGCAAAGACGTTTACGAAAGCGCACAAGACCATATTTTAATATCGCTTTACTGCAACATAATTCACTACACAAATGACAGAAGCTTCAAAAATCTGTATGTAAAAAGCCAAAACGCAAGCTCGACCAATCCCGAAATCAAGGCGGAAATAACCAACATACTCACAACGGACACTTCGCCGTATATCAACATCCGTTGGGATAATATGAGCGACAGAAAATTAACAATTGGCGAAGAATTTTACATTTACCGCAATGAGAACGGTAAATGGGTTGACTGCCGCAAGCCGAGCGATATTGATTTTGCGTTTAACGCCATTGGCTATTATATTGAGGCGCAAAGCTTTTCGTTCAAGAAATACAGCCTTGACTTTATGGACCTGAGCGAAAAAGGCAGATACCGTTTTGAAAGCAAGGGCACTCTTGACGGTGAGGAAATAACGGTATCGGTTGAGTTTGAGCTGAGCAAAGACAGCGTAAAATACTACAAAACACTTCGTGAAGATTACGAAAAAACAACAGAATCACCCGATTACGAAACGTATCCGTCTGACACACGCGTAACTGAAGCCCCGACAAAAGAACTGCCGCCTGAAACGACAAACGTGCAACAGCCTGTTGCACCGAAGAATTATCCCCAAACCGCCGTTGCATTTACGGGCAGCCGAATACCTTCGGGCGGACTTAATGCAGACAAGGCGTACATCAGCAGTATTCAGCACCTGCCGATATACAAATTTGAAAGCCGCAAGGAAATTGACAGATTCGTTTCCGAAAACGGTAACAAAATTGCGCTTGATTCAGGCTGGAATGAAGTGCCGAGTGTCAACACGGTTTTAGCACAGTACGATGATGCGTTTTTTGAAGAAAACGTGCTGTTTGCGGTATTCGTTCACTGCTCCAACTGTACGCACCGCTTTGCAGTTGACAGCGTTTACAACGACGGCACAAATTTCGCAATTTACGTAAAGCAAACCAACAATCCGCAGGCCGTTGAACATTTGGTAGCAGGCTGGATGCTGACGTATACAGCGAAGAAGGATGATGTAAAAAGCTGCATCAGTTTTGACGCACAGCTTAACAGTAGCACAACGCTTGTTACCTCAATTGAGGATTTAACGGTGACGCAACAGCTTACAACCGACTCAGCCCTGCAGCCGTTTTACGAAGACGATGAATACGTATATTCCTATCCGTCGATACGAAACGATTACGTAATAGTCACATTCGTAAACGGAACACAGATGACAGCCAAGGAAGCACTCGAAAAAGGATACATCACAATCGGCGACCTTGACTTATGGCAGATACAATATATAAAACAGCCCAAATAAAGTAAAAGCACTCCCGTCTCGGTTGACGGGAGTGCCTTTTGTTTATGTATTCGGATTAATACTTGAAGTTCTTGTAGATAACGTGTGATGAACCGGTTGCGTTACCGCCGCCTGCTGCATCGATAACAACGCTGATATTATATTCAACAGTAAGGCTTACAAGATGACCTGTTGTTGAATCGATAACAGCCTTAACCTTTGCGTTGTTGTAGCTCTCGCTGATTTTTGCGCCGCCAAGAACGTCGTCAATAGCATCGTAAATAACGATAGCTGTCTTGTGGTCATAATAGCTCTTGTCTGCATCGCCAACGCAGATACCGCACTTGTCGATGGGAGAGTTGTTGGACTTGGAATTCTTGTCAGCATAACTCTTGCCGCCCTTAACGTTAAGAACGACTGTGTACTGAGTGCCGTTAGCTGTGCAAGTTGCATTTGTAACGTCAGCTGCTGTAAGAGTGCTCTTGCGAAGGTACTGGTGAGGAAGATCGGATTCCCACTGACCCTTGGTTACGTCCATTGTGTACTTGTTTTCTGCGCCGATGCCCATAAACTTATACAAAACGTCGCCGAATGTCTTGAGAAGGAAGCCTGCATTGAGCTGCTCGTTGTCAACGTAACGAACCTTGTTAAAGCCAACCTTTGCAGCAACAGCCTTGTTTACTGCTGTGTTGTAGTAGGAAATGATTTCGTCTACTGTAACGGGCAAAACGGCTTGTGTTGTTTCTTCTGCTTCGGAGCTGCTCTCTTCGGAAGCGGCCTCGCCTGTTGCACCCTCAGCGGAAGCAGGCTCTGTTTCGCCTGTTGCGGACTCTGTTGCATCTGCTGAGGGAGCCTCAGTAGCGTTTGCGTCGAGAGTTTCGTCGGCAAGTGTGGTGGATTCGTCTGTTACGGGGTCGGGCTCTTTCTCGCCGCAGGCAGCAAAGCTAAGGAGCATTGCAGCGGCAAGAAGAAGCGCAAGAAGTTTTTTCATATCGGGGAATTCTCCTTTCATATTTAATGCCTTTACAGGCATTGATTACAAATTTAATCTTCGATATACTTATCGACGTTTGCGCTGTGCTCCTTCCACGTTACGGCATAGTGATAGTTCATATCCTTATCCGTAAGGAAGAAGTAATAGTCGGTATCCTCGGGGTAAAGTGCGGCTTCAATTGCGCTTCTGCCGACGTTGGTTATAGGCCCTGCCGGCAAGCCGACGCGCTTATACGCATTATAAAGCTCGCTGTAAACGGAAATATCCTCAACATAGGGCTCGACGGAATTGCGAAGGTAGAAAACAGTTACGTCACACTCGAGCTTACCGTAGGCGGAATCAAGCCTGTTGTGAAGCACTGAGGAAACCGTTTTCATCTCGGGGTCAAGCGCCTCCTCCTGAATAATTGAAGCTATGCGGATAACCTCGTCAAGCGTGTAGCCAAGCTCAGCAGCACGGTCAAAATCCGCCTGAGTGAGCTTATTTTCAAAATTATCAAGGAATTTCTTTAACACCGCCTGCGGATTCATATCGAAATAGAATTCGTAGGTATCGGGGAAAATATATCCCTCAAGCAGAAAAGGTCTTTCCTCGGGATTGTCTATGCCCTCGATAAAGTAATAGTCACCCTCCGGCGCATTGACAGCCGCCATAAAGTCCGCCGCGGCACAGACACCGTTCTGCTCTAAAAGGGCGGCAATTTCGCTGACGGTTGAGCCCTCGGGAAACATAACCCTGACGGTGGGAATGGCGGTAGTGGTCGGGCGAAGCTCCTCTTTTATTTTTTCAGCCGAACAGCCGAAAAGAGAAAATACGGATAGTAACGCAAGAATTACGGTTAAAGTCCTTTTCATTCTCATCCTCCAACATACTGTGTAATTATACTACATCTTTTTACACATTGCAAGGGTTGACAAAAATATTAATATTGTTTTATAATCTATTTACAAAATTACATCTGGGCCCGTAGCTCAGCTGGGAGAGCGTACGGTTCGCATCCGTAAGGCCGAGGGTTCAATTCCCTTCGGGTCCACCACAAAAAGCACGCTTATGCGTGCTTTTTCAACTAAATCCGTCTTCGTCTATTGTAGGGACAATTCATGAATTGTCCGCCGTAAAAGAGATATGAAGGTAAATTACGGGCGATTCGTGAATCGCCTCTACTACATTGTAACATCTTAAAGTTGACTTTTGTAGGGGCGGATATTATCCGCCCGTGCTGATATTGCTCGGTTTGCTGGCGGCTGATAGCCGCCCCTACAGTGAAGTTTTAGTTGTTACAGCGTACTACTTGGTTATTATATCAATTAAAAACATATCGTAGGGAAGAGGCTTACTCCTTCCGATAAGTTTAATCAGACTTTACGGCAGGAGCGAGCCCCTGCCCTACATTACACTCTCAAAAAAAGAATTATAATTGTAATGTTTTAGTAGTTACAAAGCACTACAAGTCTTCACCCTGAAGTTTTACAGTATAATCAGCACCAAGGAAGTGATAGTGTGCACTATGATACAGAGTTCTGGAATGCATTAGACGAATTGGTAAGCAATTCGGAAATTGTGATTGACAGACCCAAAGGAACTTCACACCCGAAATATCCCGATTTCGTTTATCGGGTAGATTACGGATATCTGAAGGACACGTCATCTATGGACGGTGCGGGAATAGACGTATGGGTCGGAAGCGGCGAAAAGAAGGTTGATGCAATAATGTGCATTGTTGATTTGATGAAGAAAGATTCAGAAATTAAAATATTAATCGGATGCACAGAGGAAGAAAAGTCCATCGTATACGAAACACACAACGAAACACAGTTTATGAAAGGTGTTTTGATACGCAGATAAACACGTTTTAAGGAGAACAAAAATGCTTTTATATCACGGTTCCTGTGTTGGGGGTCTGACTCAATTAAAGCCGTTTTTATCCGAGCACGGGAAGGCTTACGTTTATCTGTCGAGCAACCCCGTTGTTGCTCTGCTGTACGCTGTTAAGCCCGTGCCAAAGCCTTTCAGCTTTTACCCCTACGGCTTTGACTCAGGCAAGGTTATTTACAGCGAATACTTCGAGGACTGCTTTAAAAAGCTTTACCAAGGCAAGACGGGTTTTCTGTACGAATGTGAGGTTGCGGAAAACGCCGAAAATGCAACGGCAATCAACTGCGCCTACACAACCGAAAGCCCTGTCAAGGTATGTAAATGCATTGAAATTAAAGATATTTATGAAAAATTTGCCGAGTACCGGAAAGAAGGTTTATTCGATATAAAGCCTTTTGACCGCATACCGGAAAAGGAAATGACTTTTGTGCTTGACGATATGAGAAGCACTATTGAAAAATACGGCCTGAAAAATGATATGAATAATCCGATGAGTAAATTTATTGCGGAAAATTTTCCGATGCTGTGGAATTGATTATTAAAGCTCCCTTGTTCGATTGAACAAGAGAGCTTTTAATAATATTATCTTATTTAGCGTTGACGATATCGTTTACCATATCGGGGTAGTCGGACATAATACAGTCTGCACCGTTATTGGTGAGGTACTCAACCGCTTCGGCATCGTTGATAGTCCAGTACTGTGCGGCAATATTGTACTTGTGGGCGTAGTTGATGCACTGCTTTGTGCCCAGGTTGATAAGGCCGTCTGCTGCGCTGTGGCCGTAGGGAATCTGAAGCGCAACGTAAGTGGGGTTAACATCGTTCAGATCCCAATCCATTCTTGCGTAAATGTAGAACTGAAGAACTTCGATAACGCCTGCCGAACGGGGCATATCGGGATATTTGTTTTCCATATAGTAGGAAACGGCAAGCTTGGAGGAGGCCCAGATTGCCCTGTCCTCTATCCCCTTTTCGTAAACGAGCTCATAGAGCTTGTCCGCCGCCTCAAAGCCCTGCGTACCGGTGCTCTTGATTTCGATAATGTAGCGGAATTCTCTGCCCTCGGCATTGGCTTCAATAAGGTCGATAACCTCCTCACAGGTGGGAACACGCAGGTTGTCGGGAATATCGTCGCCGCGAAGACCTCTGTAGGGATATTCGCCGTTGAGCTGGAAGTTTTCACCCATATTGAGCTGCTTTGCCTCGGCAAGAGTAAGGTCGGAGGCATAAACGGAATCGTGGCCGTAAACCTCGACCGCGTTCGTGGTTGAATCGTAAGTAAGGTCGTGAAGAACTATAAGCTCGCCGTCAGCGGTAAGCTGAACGTCAAACTCAAAAGTGTCAACGCCGTATTCCTCGTTATTTGCCAGCATCGTTTCAAACGCCATAAGCGTGTTCTGCGGTGCTACGCCGGCACCCGAACGGTGAGCGGAAATATCGGGGTTTTTGTATTCGACAATATAAGGATTGGTTGCGTTTTCATTAATAACGACCTCGGTGCCTGCTTTGTCGTCTGCACCCATTGTGAAAACAAGGGGAAGTGCAACGATAACGGAAAGCAGAGCGTGATAAACGTTTTTAAAAAGCATAAGTACGCCTAAAATATTCATTGTAATTTCTCCTTAAGTTGGCTGGAATCAGTTGCAGAGGATATCGGTTTCTATATATCTGATACCCATATCGTAAAGCTTTTTTGCTTCCTCAACGGTATTTACCGTCCAGAAAGAAGCCGGAACGCCTGCATCAATTGCAAGCTGTATGCTTTCCGTTGTGTTGTCCTCAAAATCGGGTGAAAGCCATACGTTGCCGCCGAGTGACTTTGCTTCTTCAATGGTCTTGGGGGTAATTTCGTCAATGAGATACCACAGCTCTATATCGGCGTCAAGCTCACGGATTTTCTTAAGCTGTTCAAGGTCAAATGAAATAATAATCGCCTGTTCTTTGAGGCCCTTTGCCTTTACGGAATCAACTATTTTGTAAAGCAAATCGTAATTGTCGCCCTTAATTTCAATCTGCGGACGGGTGCTTGTACCGACGAAAACGTCGAGATATTCGTCAAGCGTGGGAATTGTCAGCCCCTCCTGCCAGAAGTTAACGCCCCATTTATAGCTGAAGGTCTTGAGCTCGGCAAGCGTAAACTCCGAAACCTCGCCGGTCTGGCAGAACCAGGTATCAATCGAGCTGTTGTGAATAAGCACCCACTCGTTATCCTTGGTAAGGCGGATATCACACTCGGCGGTATAGTAGCCCAGCTCAACAGCAGCCTCGTAAGCGGGAACTGTATTTTCGGGCGCACGCGCAGTAACGCCCCTGTGTGCGGTAAGGTAAACGGGATCCTCATCCGTGCCGACACCGTACTCGCTGAGTGAAATCAGCTCCTTGGGCTGGTTGAAAAGCTTAACTACGTTAAGGCAGGGCAGCCACGGGCACATATAAATCGGTACAAGAATAAGCGTTATGATTTTGTTGATAATCGGAATCATATTTTTTCTCCTTTAGCATTAATAGAAACATTATATCACAATGGAATATTTTGTCCACGACCGAAATAAACAAATTATTATAATTATTATATTTATTTTTCACAAAAAACTGCACTTCTAATTGTTTCTAATTACGAATTTCCTAAAGGAAGAATAATTAATAAAATATTCATTGATTTTTAAAGTAAAAAAATGATAACATAACAAAAACATTATATTTTAAACGGAGTGACATCTATGAATATTTTAATGTCCATCGTCGGCTTTATTCTGGCTGTGCTTACTCCCATTGCCAATCTTATACTGACCGACCCTACGGCACCCTTCGACAAGGAGGTAGCCGCTGTTGAAGAAAAGGTCGGCGGCTTTATGAAGGGTATCTGCCACACAGACCGCGAGTACGAGCTTATCACGGGAGCAAACATTGAATGGCTGCGTGAGGATATCCCCATTCCCATAGCTCCCGACGGCAGCCGCAATATTTATTACGACTACTGGAAAGCGGAAATGCAGAAATACGTGGATAACGGCATTCGCATTATGGGCGTTACCCCCTACCCCGATGACTATATTGCAGTCGGCCTTGACCCGAGAAACCCCGAAAACGAGGAAAAGATAAAAGAAATTGCAGTTTTCTATCTTGAAGACCTCAAGGGTATAGTTGATGCTTATCAGATTACCAACGAAATGGGTGTTGACCGCTTCACAGAGCCGCTTACGCTTGAAGAGGCGGCAAGATTCATCGGTATTCAGCTTGAAGCCATGTACCCTGTCAAGGGCGATATAATTACCGGCTACAACCTTTGTGCACAGGCAATGCTTCAGCTGCCGGGACTTATGAGGGAATATCACCAATACTGCGATTACGTAGGAATTGACGTATATCTCGGCTGCTTCGAAAACATAACCAAAAACGCAGCTATGTACCTGACGGCTCTCAAATACGTGCGCTTTGCCACGGGCAAGCCCGTAATGATGTGCGAATTCGGCTATATCGGACTCGGTGAGCCGAAGAGCGCTGCAGAAAAGAAGGAAATTCTTGAAGGCTACGGCTATTCAAGCGAAATGGAAGCAATTGCGGATATTGACAATTTCATTGCACAGCTTCCGCCCGACATCAAGGAAGAATTCGACGAATACTACGCCGACCTGAGTGCGGAGGAAAAAGGTGCTCTCCTTTTTGACGGCGAATACAGCAACCACATTTACTGCGAGCTTGCAGAGGGAATCGGTCTCTATGGCTTTGAGCACACGGCAGAGGGCCAGGCAAAATTCTACGAGTACATCATTCCCAAAATCGAAAACCTTGATTACGTTATAGGCGCATTTGTTTACGAATGGCAGGACAACGGCAGGTGCTACGTATGCGGCCAGAACGAATGCCCCGTAGAAACAAAGTGGGGTATCGTTGATTACGAGGGCAACCCGAAGCCTGCATATTACGCTGTACAGAAGGCTTTCGGCGAAATTGACTGACAATTCTTCATAATAAACACTAACGGCAGGGCTTACACCCTGCCGTTAATTTTGTTTTGATTGAGTTTTAGAGAATGAAACCGAAGAACAGACTCTGGAACCAATATGTAAGCTTCTGGAAGAAGAACATAATCTGTGCCCAGATGCCGTCGCCGACCATATCAACCTGAGTATAAATTTCCATATATACCGCACCGGTTTCGTAGTCCTCGTAATAGAAAACTTCATCGTCACTAAGCTGACGGCCGTTGAGCGTTACGGTTTCAAGGCGTTCATGATGAGGTAAGAAATAGCCTTCTTCGGGGGTCATATAAATAAATATGTTGTAGATATTGCCCTGCTCAAAGCTGTCGTAAACGAAGTTGCCGAAGTAATCGTAAACCTCTACGGAATAGTAATCTTCGCCAAGGAAGGAAAGACCCTCGGTGTTGATTGTAACGTAATTCTGCCAATCAAAAACGGGCATACCTTCAAGGTTTTCGCTGAGCGTAATATCAACTCTTTCGATGTACTTGGGCTCTTTTGCCGTTACCGTTGTTTCGAGCTTGATGTACTCGTACTGAGTATCCTCATACTCGTACGTACCAAGCGTATAATCAACATCGTTTCCGCTCAGCTTTACGCTGTCAAGTGCGGCCTCGCCTGCTTCGTTCTTTTTGAACTCGCAGTTTTTCTTGGCAGTAAGCCACAGTTCTACGGTGTATTCCTCGCCCGAAACAAATTCGCCGATTACTGGGTTGCCGTCCTTATCGTAAGCACGCACGGTATCTGCCTCGCCGTACAGAGCTTCGATACCCTGTGAATTGATTTTGAGATATCTGTACCAATCGGAAACAGCCATATCGCCGTATATATTGAGTGAGGCATCTACGCTTTCTATCGTGCCGCCGATAACGAGCTCATATATAACTGCGGTAACGGTAATTTTAACTGTAAGAACCTGTGCACTTTCTACCATTACTTCCGCAGGCTCGCCATTGACGGTAACGGATTCGAATTCTTCTGCGCTGTCCGGGAATGAATAGCCGTCCTTAGGCTCAAGACAGATTGTAATTAAATAGGTTTCGCCCATTTCATAAGTGCCGGTAATCATTTCGTCTTCGCCGATTACGAGAACACCTAAGCCGTACTCCTCCATCGTTTCGGAAACAGCTATGCCTTCGGTCTGAATTGAAAGCTGCTCTGCCCAGTCCTCAAAGCTGTCGCCGGGCTTTGCGTTGAAATTCAACTCAATGGTGTCAATTTCCGTATCGGCTGCCGCAAAGGCACCGAAGCTGAAAACGGAAAAGACCATTACAAGGGACATAAGCAATGATAAACCGATTTTGAACTTTTTCATAATTTTTTCTCCTTTATGTTTTTGGCGGTAAATTCTTCCGTCAATTTTAGATTAGCACATCAGATTGGAATTATATTTCTAATTAAGAATTAATAATTAATAAGAAATAAAGATTACCGTAAAAAAGCATTTTTTACTTGAATTTTAATGTTTATTTCGTTACAATTCAGTTATAACAAGCGGGAGGTAAAAGCTATGGGCAGAAAAATTATTGTTGCGGGACTTGGCCACGGCGGAATTGCGGCGGCGGCTTTGCTTGCAAAAAACGGATTTGACGTAACTGTTTTCGAAAAGAAGGAACAAGGCACCCTCGGTTACGACTGGACCGATATTTTTGCTCCTGCGGCGTTGAGGATTGCCGAAATTCCGATGCCCGAGAGAAGCAAGTACGAATTCAAGGAGAATATGACCTTCTTTTCTCCCAACACCGTGAGAGGACTTGAGCAGCAGGTGCCGCACGACGAGCTTGAAATCAAGATGGAGAGAAAGGATATTTACGACCACCTTATCAACCACGCTGTCGGCTGCGGAGTAAAGATTGAATACGGCTGCGAGGTGGTTTCCCCCATTGTTGAAGGCAAACGTGTAGTAGGCATTAACACTTCAAACGGCGAAAAATACGCTGACCTTGTTATTGATGCCTGCGGTATGAATTCACCCGTAAGACGCAATCTGCCAAAAGAGCTTGGCATTGAAAACGAAATTGCAAGAAGAGAAAGAATCACCATTTTCCGTGCGTTTTTCAACAAGGCAACAGATGAAGAGGTTGAGGCAAAATTCCGTGTAATGCTGCTTGAGGGCGACAGGCTCGGCGTAAGCTGGGTTGCAAGCGAGGAAGAGCACACAGACCTGCTCATAGGCAGATTTGAGGATTTTGACCTTGACGAGGTTAACGCCTTTGCCGATTACCTGCGCACAAAGTGTCCGAGGCTGGGAAAAGAGATAGTCCGTGGCGGTCAGTTTGTGGAAATCCCCGTACGTCACCCCTTATCAATAATGGTTGCAGACGGCTACGCCGCAATCGGTGACAGTGCCTTTATGACCGTGCCGCTTATAGGTTCGGGCATAGCCAACTCGCTCAAGGCAGCAAAAATTCTTTGTGACACCGTAATCAACGACGAGAACGGTACATATTCAGCCGCTTCACTGTGGAATTATCAGGTAAAATATTACCGTACACTCGGCGCAGGGCTTGCACCGCTTGAATGTGTCAAATTCCTGCTTCTCACTCTTGAGCCCGTAGAGCTTGATTACTGCTTCAATTCGGGAATGCTCAACGAAGATAACATTACAATGACGGCAAACTTCACAGCACTTACCGACCTGTTTAAATTCGATGTACCCGACCTTCTTAATAAGGGCTTACAGGTAATCAAATACCCTACCCTGCTTAAAAAGATACTCGGCTGCGGAGCATCAATTGCAAAGGTTATGGCGGCTTGTGCCGCTATGCCGCCCGTATGGAACGAAAAGGCTGTAAAAAAATGGGCAGATATGTACACATCAGCGTTCAAATCATAACATTTCACCCCTTTGAATTCTCTTTCCTTGATTTGATATTATCACTATGATTATAACTTGTCAACACTTTAGTTGTAATTTAACACCACATTTTTTGTTAATGTTATAACTATAGAATTAATTTTGTGTGACAGGTGATAAACTATGGATATAGGTGCACGAATCAGATACTTTCGAGAAAAGAAAAATATAACGGTAAACAAGCTCGCCAACATAAGCGGAGTTTCACAAAGCTACCTTCGTGATATTGAGCTTAACAACAAGCAGCCTACCGTAGAATATCTCGAATACATTTGCTTTGGACTTGGAATAACCCTTAAGGATTTTTTCAACACAGACGAACCGCAGGATGAGTTTGGACAGGCTGTTTCAAAGCTGACACCCGAACAAAAAGAGCTTCTTATTAAATTTATAAACTCATTATAATTTATAAACCCTAGCACATGACTAAATAATCTTCATAATACTTAACGAAAAAGCTCCATAAAAACTTACAACATTTTATTTTCAGTTGCAAAAAATTGATAAGTGAGATAAATAGATAAAGACCTTTGCTTCACGGTTGAAGCAAAGGTCTTTGTGCTTTTAACGTTTATGGTTTGTCAAAAATTCTTACAATCGGGTTGTAGCCGAGGCCGAAATACTTGAACGCCCAGATGATGGGGTTAAGTCGGAAAAACGCAACGTCAATTACGGTTACAAGACCGCGGAGGAAGGTTGAAATATCGTGTGTTTCGGGAACGTCTACGGGTGCAAATTCCTCGCCCTCAACGTTGAGCACCATAGGCTGTGAGTAGCAGATGCCGTTATCGCCCGAAAGATAAAAGCGCACGTAGAGATA
This sequence comes from Clostridia bacterium, assembly GCA_017410325.1. Lineage (GTDB taxonomy): Bacteria > Bacillota > Clostridia > Oscillospirales > Acutalibacteraceae > UBA8612. The sequence continues at coordinate 18,419 of JAFQRA010000025.1, forward strand.
GGGCTCGTCAAGAAGCTCATCGCTGTGAAGGTCGAGTGTTGCGGAGCCGTCAGCATTAAGTTCTACACGCTCAATAACATTACCGTTTGAAACCCAGGTGATGATATTGGCGTTATCACCCCATACGGTGATAGTGTCGTTTTCCTGGTCAACGGTTATTTTTGTAACACCGGGTGTATTGTCAAGCCAGTAGCTCTTTGTGTCGTAAACGTCCTGCTCAACAAAGCCGGGCATTTCCTCCATACCGTTGAGCTCAACACCGTTTGAATAGTGGGAAACGCCGAAGAACCAGCCGTTTTCCTGTGACTCGCGGAAAGCGTCCATTGTGAATTCGGGCATCCAGGTCATTGTGTAAGCATCGTTTACGGCGTTTTCGTTGTGGGAGTCGGCAAAGGTATTGCCCCACGGTACGACACCGTTGGGAATGGTCTTCTGCAGAATTTGGTCGTAAAGAATTCTGTCGCAGCGAGTGTGGGCATCCGTTGCGCTGTTAATGCCCATACCGAGAGATGAGCCGGGATAATCGAGGAAAATTCTTGCGAACTTGTTGGCATAGTAATCGTCCACGGGCTGACCGACGTAATTTTCGGAGTCCTTATCGGTATAAACGTACTCGCCTACGTGGGAGAGGTAGGAAATACCGCCGTCTTCCGCAACACCGCGTGAGGGTGTTTCATAGTCGCCGAAAACACCTGCAAGGCCCTGGCCGTAATCGGAAAAATAGCCCGTGAGGTGGCAGTCGGCAACAGGTGTTGCCATATTCAGCTCAATGCCCTTGGGCACGTCGAGCATACCGTTTTCTTTCGTTCTCGTAAGTGTATAGCCATCCTTCGTGGTATAGCTCTTATCGGCATAGGTGCCGTCGAGATATGCCTCGTAATCCTCCTGCGGAATCGGGATTATAGGTGCCATATTGGTGCGTTCCTTTTTGATAAGGCGCATAAGCGGAACGGTTTCGGGAACCTTGTTCCAGCCCTGATTTATCGTACCGTGGTCGGTAAGGGCAACTATATCGAAGTCTGCGGCATAGTGCATCTGCACGAATTCCTCAATTGTGAGAAAGCCGTCGGAAGCGTTTGTGTGGCAGTGAAGCTGAGTTTTGTACTCGCCCCAGGTGTCCCAGTTAATTTCCTCGTAGGGGTTATCGATAATATAGTTCTTCTCATCCGATGCCATTGCAGGAATAAGCGTAAGACAAAGAAGAGAAGCAACGAGTATAAGCGAAAGCGTTTTTTTGAGTGTTGATGACATAACCTTTATCCTCCGTGATTAATTAATTAATTCTTTCAACCGTTGAGTATTGACTTGATTTTTTCTGCTGTTGCTTCTATTTCCTCATCCGTCCAGTCGGGTGAAATTCCGTAGGTGACCGTGCGTTTGAGCAAATCAAGCGATTTCGGGCACATATCAGGCGAATAGTTGTGGTTGAGGTCCTTGTTTGCCGGCATATTATAGGGATTCATCAGCTCGTGTGCCGCTCCCCTCTTTTCCATAATCGGTGCCCAGTCATAATAGACGTGCTTACCGCAGTTGTAAAGAAGCATCTGCCCCGTCTTTTCGGAGAAATCCTTTGCCTTTTCGTAGGTATCAAAGCGGAAGGGAATCTGTATTCCGCAGTCGCCATCCGCATCGTTTGAGGGGGCTACGCAGACATCGCCGAGAAGCGAAAGCAGCTTTGCCTTATTTCTGCGAAGGTCGGCAACAATTGAGTCGAGCTTTTCGAGCTGACAGCACATAATTGCGGCAAGAATTTCGTTGCCTCGGTACTCGTTTCCGCAGAAAGGAAGCTGTGAAAAGCCGTTCATCTGGTCGCCGAAATAGGCTATTGCAGAGCTGTCCTGATAGATGCACGCTTTTTCGTAAATACTGCTGTCCTTGGTGAGAAGCGCACCGCCCTCACCGCAGGAAATGATTTTAAAGAAATTGAAGCTGAGCGCACCTGCATCGCCGATTGAGCCGAGAAGCCTTCCGCCGAAGGAAGCACCGTTTGCCTGGCAAGCATCTTCGAGCACCTTAATTCCGTGCTTAGCTGCAATTTCGCATATTCTGTCCATATTACAAGGCATACCCTGCATATGCACGGGAATTACCGCCTTTGTGTATTTACTGATTTTCTTTTCAAAATCGTCGGGGTCAAGACCGAGCGTTTCATCAATTTCGGCTATAACGGGAATTGCGCCGACGTTGACTACCGCCATAGCCGTTGCAATATAGGTGTAAGCCGGGACTATAACCTCGTCACCCGGGCCGATACCGAAACCGATAAGCGCGGAAACCAGTGCGCCGAAGCCCGAGGTTACAAAAGAAGCGTGATTTACGCTGAAACGGTTTTTAAGCGCTTCTTCAAGTTTATAGCAGGACTGCAAAGAGCCGTTTACCTTAAAAAAGTCCTTCGTTTCAATTACGGTTTTGGCCGCATTGATTTCTTCCTGTCCTATTCTGTACATAAATCACATCTCCTCCAATGCTTTCGCTAGTGCGGTTACAAGATAATTGTCGGCATCGTTCACCATAGGCTGACTGCCTGCCGTTTTGAACATATTGACCTCGTAGCCGCCGCGGCACATCTGATCCTGCGACGGGAAATAGCTGTCGTTTCCGTTGGCGTTGCTAAGGCACAGTATGCGGCTGTTTTTGCAGCTTTTCTTGAGTCTCAGCGATATTTCGGAAAACATTTCATACGGGAAAGCTATGAAATCAAGGTTTGCAATACGCAGAATGCTGATTGAAAGCGTTTTGATTTTTTCTTCGGGCACGCCGTCTTCCCAAGCCTTAATAACTCTTTCGTAATAAACGGCGGTCTGTCTGTCGATATTGTAAACTGCCGATTTATATTTTTCGTACTCTTCCCTTGCCTTTTCAAGCGGCACACGCTTATCCAGCGGAATATCTATATCGGCCTGCACGGACTTCATATCGGCTGTACGGTATTCCTTAATCATTTTGTAAGTATTTACCGCATCGTTTGCGGCAACGGCGCCGTGCTCCATTGCGTAGTTGATATCCCCTACCGTCTGGCCGTTGGTCAGCCTCGGGCCGACATCGCCCTCACAGCCGTTGAAATAAACGCTCGGACAGCCGCTTAACGCTTCAAGGCGGTCACACATTACACCGCACCAGTCACGCGAAATAAGCGGACAAAGGCCTGCGGCAGTATTGTGCGCGCCGTAATGGATTATATTTGCAATGGGCTTGTTTTCATAATCGGCAAAGGAGATGACCGTCATATCGGGGTCGTAGGTGCCCCACTCATTCTGGCCCAAGCCTATATCACCGTTTGCAAAAAGCTCACGGCGGTTGATGCCGACCTTGCTTTCTCTGACAGCAAAGCCGACCTTTACGGGCGTGCCCTGCTGTGAGGAAGCTTCTTTGCATATTCTTCTGATTTCGGGGATAAATAGGCTCTCGCAGTATTCGGTATCAATTGCGCCCCAGCCCTCTTCACCCGCGGTATTCGGGCCCGTGTGAGTATGTACGGCGGTGAGGATTATATTCTTGACGGCAACCAAGCAGTCGGCAGAAATTTCCGCTCTCATACGGTGGGCAAGCTTTGTATTGATAAGGCAGACATCCGTGCTGACAAGCAGGGATTTTTCGCCGTTATACGTAAAACAGAAAGCGGTTGCAAAAAGCCTGTCGTTTATGCCGGTGCTGTAAAAATCGTCACGGTAGCCGTAAAGCCTTCCGCCGATTTCGGGGGTAATATCCGTACGGCAGACGGCAAGCCTTAATTTATCCACAACAAATCACCCGTTTTATATTATTTTACAATATTTTAGCACTTTGAACAGAATTTATCAAGACAATTAAAGAATTTTATACAAAATAAACCCCCGAGCAAGTCGGGAGTTTAAAGAAAATTTTAAATTGATTACTTGATAAATTCGCCCTTGATTTCCGCTTCGGCAATTCTCTTTGCCTCTTCTGCGGAAGCGTCCTTCATAATCTCTGCCATCTTGTCACGGCGCTCCTGAAGCTCGGCATACATCTGATTGCGGATATCTGCATTAAGCGGATAGAAGAACTTCGGTATAATACCAAGGCTGCTCGTGATAATCGGGATACCTGTACCCAGAGCAAAAATCCACCACTTTGTCTTCGTGGTCTGTGTACCGATATCGAGGCCCTGCTGGTAGCCGATTTTCTTCATAACGATAGCGTTTACACTGCCCATAACGGCGTTCTGAAGCTTGCTTATCATAGACTGGGCAACGCCCGTCATAGCCTCCGCACGGTAGCCGTTTTTCCATTCGCAGTAGTCCATAGACTCGTTGACGATTTCGTTGGGAATAACTCGGCGCAAGCCGTAAACGCACATTTCGAAGATTTCTTCGATACCCATAAGAGGAAGAATGATAGGCTTCTTCATAAAGTTGTTGTTGATTGAGCCTATACCGAAGACAATCATCCACAGCATATCCGTCCAGGCATCCTCGAAAATCCAGAGAGCCTTTGTGGAGAAGCGCTTACGAAGCGGAGCAACGAAGCTGTAGCTGATAAACTTGACGGGGAATGCGGGAATACCGACGATTGTTTTCCAGGTGATTGAACCGATAACGTCGATATAGAAGTTCGTTCTGCTCTTGCCGATGCTGAAGCCGCTGAGGAAAGAGGAGATAACCTGAATGAGAACAGGCTTGTTCGTTACGATAGCCTTAAGGCCCTGAATAACGCTGGGTCTTTCAACGGACTGCATAACTCTTTCACGGGACTTGAGGAAGAAGTACATAACGAAGCTCGTTGAAAGAATTGCACAGGCAAGACCGAAGCCTGCAAAAAGCTTGGAGAATTCCCAGTCAACAACCTTGTTGGCAACAAGGTCGTAGAGAATACCGAAAATCTGCTTGGGCAAATCCTCAAAGATATGGGAGAGAAGATGCGCCATCGTGATAAGCCTTGTACGTTCAACGGGGTTTGGCGTAATGGTCGTCATAAAGCCCGTATTTGCAATACTTGTAAAGGTACCCGCCGTTTCCTGAACCATCATCATTACGGAGTAGAACAGAAGCTTGGGCAGATATGTAGAAGATGCACCGGGGAAAATAAACGGAATAACCCAATAGAACAGGCCGATTATCATAAGCGGAATCTGACCGAAAATCATATAGGGCTTGAACTTACCCCAACGCGTTCTCGTTCTTTCAACAATAACGCCGATAAAGGTGTCGTTGATAACGTCCCAAACGGTAGCTATCATATTGTGAAGAGCAAGGTAGTTGAAGTCGATTTTTACTACGTCGTAAATATAACGCTCGTAGAAATCGCTGATATTAAGGGTCTGTGCGGCATCGTTGAGAACGTAGGCTACGGTTTCCGCCCTGCCGACATAACGTCGGTTGCCCTTGTAATCAATCTGCTCGAACCTGGCACCCTTCTTTGCTTTTTCTTTTACGTTTGCCATAATTCACCGCCATATAAAAATATAGTTTTACGCAGTAATTGTATCATAAGTATTTCAAAAACACAATACCTTGTGAATAATAATTTTTTTCCGTTTGTGAACAATGATTTATTTGCGCTTTACGGATTGGGGATTTCCATAACGTTTTTAATGAGCTTTAACGAACGCGAGTGCGTAAGGGTTTTGTGAGTGGTTGAATCCTCAAAGCACCAGCCTTCGGGCGCTTCGATAACACAGTTAAACACGTTATCGGGAATACCGACGCTGACGATAACGTCCGCCTTTTCACGCTTCCACTCGGTTTCTATTCTGCCGTAGGGTGAGTCAAAATACGCCCTTGCAAAAGAAAGCTTTTCAATAAACGAGGGCTTGATAAGAACCTTTTTGTGGTCGTCTCTGTACGGATTATACTTAAGGCCCGCAACGCCCGAAATAAACCAGTTGAGAATATCACCCATAAAGTGATGGTTGAGCGAATCCTTACGGCTGTAAATTGCATCAAGGAAATCCTCAGGCAGAGAGTTCATACCGAGCGTGAGGAAGAAGCCGTAGCTCGGCCAGTCACGGCGGCAAATCATATTATACGCAAGCTCGGATTCGCCGTACTCGGAAAGCACGTGGAACAGCACTCTTGAGCCGAGAAGGCCGAAGTCTATATGGTCGCAGCTGTCGTGAATTATATCAAGCAGCACTCTGAAGGCTCTCTGCTTTTCGTTTTCCTCAAAGAGATTATGGAAAAGTGCCATTGCCTGCGCAGTCTGGCAGCCCGTATCTGCGGTGAGGGTTTCGAGGTCAACGAGGTGTTTTCTTACAGCCGCCTTTATTTCATCGTGAAGGTAGCGTGCAAACTTCTTCTGTAAGGGCATATTGAGCACGCCGAATATAAACTCTGCCTTTTCGGCAATGCTCATACAGCAAAGAGAGCTTGTGAATTCAACCGTAGGCTTGACAACTCTGCCGACGGGACACCAGTCTCCAAGGCCGAAATCGACCGTTCCCCTTTCGGTACGGTTAAGCGAAATATAATTAAGATAGCGGAATATAGCCGTTGCGTTCTCTTCAAGAATGTTTCTGTCGCCCGTGTAAAGATAGGTGTAATAAGGCAGGTATGTAAGCACTCTGTCCCAGGCGGGGCCGTTGCCCCACTCGTAGCCCCAGTCGCCCGTGGGAATAATGCCGGGAAGCTGACCGTCCTCCTTCATTGCCTTGCGGATGTTGCGAAGCCACTCCGTAAAGCTCTTTTCGGGGGTAAGCGTCATCAGCATGTGCTCGGCAGAAACTGCAGCATCGCCCGTCCAGCCGTTTTTCTCTCTGTGGGGACAGTCCGGGGGGAAATAGAAGAAGTTTGAAAGGTCGGAAACCGAGGTGATTTCGCAAAGCCTGTTTGCATCCTTATCCGAGCACTCAAAGCCGCCTCTGCGCTTTAAATCGGAATTTGTTACGACGTAGGTAAGCAGTCCGGGTGTTGCCTGGTCATCGTCAATGCCCGTTACACCGCAATACTGAAAGCCGTGGTAAGTGAAGGACGGCTCAAAAATCTCCTCGCCGCCCTTACAGATATAGACGTCTCTCTGTGAATATCCGTCGGGATAAAAGTGAATGTTCGTGTAGTCAAGCTTGCCGTCCTTGCTTAAGCACTCGGCGTACTGAAGCTCAATGCGCTGACCGGGTCTGCCGTTGATTTTAAGGCGGCAATGGCCCGTTTTATTAACGCCGAAATCATAAACCCAGTATTCGGCAGCCTCGTTCTTTTCCTGAGGCTTCATCAGCTTGATTTTACGGTGGTCGGGGTCAAACGGAACGGCTTCGCGCTTGGTAATATCAACGGCGGTAAGCTCCTCGCCCGTGGGCAGAATGGGGTCTGCCTCGCAGATTCTCAGTTCACCTGCGGGCTTTGAGCAAACTATGGCGTTTGCCCACGCGCTGTCATCAAAATCGGGCAGATTCCAGCCGTTGATTTCGTTTCGTGCATCATATCTGCAGCCGCAGCGGATGTCGTCAAAATATATCGGCGAAGGTGCGGTTTTTACCGTTTCATCCGCCTCAATTGAAGTTTCGCCGTACTCAACACAGAAGCTGAGCTTGGGTGCGCTTCTGAAACGCGCAAGCTCAAAATCCCATATAAAGCCGCCGGGACAGTTCTGCATACCGTTGCCAAGCTGAACGCCGATGCAGTTATTGCCCTGCTGAAGGTATTTTTCAATGCTGTAGTGGTCGTAATATACGATATGGTCGGTATTGGAAATATAAGGCGCAAGCAAGCCCTTGGTGATTTCCGTGCCGTTAATCCAAAGGCGGTAAAAGCCGAGTGCGGAAATTGTGATATCGCACTTTTCGGGCACGCTGTCGAGAACTATGCTCTTGCGGAAATACGGCGAAGGAACGAATTTTTCAAAGGTTGTATATTCGGGTGAAGCATAAATAAAGGATGTTGAAAGTTTCATATTCTGCCTCCGATTTTTAATTTATGTGTTGATTATATCACAACTGTTTGCGATAAATCTACATACAATTCAGCCAATAAATTTAATAAAAATTTAGTAAGTTGTTACTTTCTCTTAACAATTCTTAATTCAGAATTAACCTTATTTTTGAATGAATTTAAGATGTGAAATATAAAATTCAAATATAGAAATCATAAAGAATATTTAATCGCCACACTTTCTGTACCCCTAAAACCGCTTTCTGTACCGATGATAAAAAATTTCAGTGATTTTGATATATAATACCGCAAAACCTATTTTTGAAAGGGCTCAGACACAGAAATGAAAAAAGAAAGATGTTTAACAGAAAAAATATGTTTCAGTGCATTTGCAATAGCATTAACAGCTATACTGCCCGTACTCATTACAAACGGCGGCAATTTTTATCTTGTCGGCGACTATATGACACAGCAGATACCGTTTATACGGGAATGCAGGCGTATGCTGCTGTCGGGAACGCCGTTCTGGAGCCACAACACCTTTCTCGGCGCTAACTTTCTCGGAACATATTCTTTTTACAATTGGGCAAGCCCGTTTTTCTGGACGTTATTTCTCATACCGGAAAAGCTCATCGCCTCAGGCACGGGAATAATGCTTGCAGTAAAGCTCTGCGTTGCGGCAACAACGGCTTCAATTTACCTGAAGAAGCACGTACATACACCGCACTTTATTTTCATAGGCTCACTGATTTATGCGTTTTCATCGTTTACGCTTGACTCAACCTTTTTCTATCATTTCATTGACGTTATTGCCGTGTTTCCGCTTTTGCTTTACTGCACGGATGAAGTTCTTGAAGGCAGAAAAAAGTCTATGCTTTCCTTGGCGGTAATGCTCAATGCCTGTGTTAATTATTACTTCTTTTTTATTTCATCCGTCTTCTTTCTGATATATCTGTTTTTCAGAATACGCAACGGCAAATACAGCGTGAAAACTGCTTTAATATGTATAGCTTACTATGCGTTGGGAGCTTTTTCGGCTATGTTCGTATTGCTGCCTTCTGCGTTCAGCCTGCTTGAAACATACAAGGTTTCGGGCAGCTTTGCAGACACGATTGTGAGAGGGCTTTCCTCAATTCCTCAGCTTTTCAAAACGCTCAGGGGAATAATATTACCAAGCGAGGGAATTATGGGCAGCGCTATGGGGTTCCGTTATTCCGTATTCAATTCAAACAACGCTTTTCTGCCGTTTTTCGGTGCGGTGTTCACGTTCACGGCACTGCGAAAAAAGAGCAAGGAGTGGTATTACAGGCTGATAAAATTCCTGTTTGTGCTAACTCTCTTTCCTTTCGGCAACGGTATTTTCAGCCTTTTCACCAACGTCAGCTATACACGCTGGTGGTATGCGTTCGTGTTGGTGCAAGGGCTTACAAGCATAAAAATAATTGAAGAATACGAAAAAGACAAACAAAGAGCAATAGCCGAATACCGCAAAAGTGCAAAAACAATAATAAAAATTGCCATTGCGGTTGTCGGCTGTCCGTTGCTTGCCAAAGCGGTTATGGCTTATTTTTTAAAAGACTTTACAGCCAAAATACTGCCTGCACATATTCTTGATTATCTTGCAGATATAGGCATAACCGAAGGCTTTAACACGGAAGATTTCAGGTATCTGCTCGTGCTTGTCTTCTTATGTTCAGTCAGCTTCATACCGCTGTTTATGAGTGTAAAAAACGGATGGCTTTACAGGGCAAAGAGGGTTATTCCTGCTGTTATTCTTATCTGTACGCTGAATTTCGGTGTGTATTTCGCCAACGAAGCAAACCTAGCCGACACAAGCTACGAGGACAGCTACAACGGCATGGATCCCGCCGTAACCGAGGGGACAAATTACACAAGCAGAACCGATTACAGTTATTCAATTGTCAATTATCCGATGGTTGCAAACACACCCGGCACTACGGTTTTTCATTCGTTCAAGTCAAAGGCAACGGCTCAGTTCTGCAAGCTAATCGGTTACGAAGACACGCTTCACGCTTCATCAAAAAAGTATTTCGACTCCCCAGCCGTTCAAACAGTTTTAAGCATAGAAACAACAGTAAACAAAAGCGGCGTGAGCACTCCCGCGGAATACTACACGCCGTTTGGCTGGACTTATGATTATTACGTTATTGACGAGGGCTTTGAATACACAACCGACAAAAGCGAAAACAACAGACGCATTGAGCTTATGACAACAGCCTGCATTGTTGACACAGAAACCGCAGATAAGCTGAAAGGTATTGTCACGCCGCTTGAAAGCACGGAAAATATTGATTGGAAATCCGCCTGCAAGCAAAACAGAGCGACAGCCGCAACGGATATTTCGCTGACATCAAAGGGTCTGACCTGCACGACAAGCGGAGCAAAGGAAAGGCTTGTTTATTTCAGCGTACCGAACGATAACGGCTGGCGTGCTTACATAAACGGCGAAGAAGCCGAAATTCTGACAGTCAACGGCGGTATGACAGGCATTATCGTACCCGAGGGTGAATCTAAAGTCTGCCTCGAATTTCATACACCGGGGTTGACTGAGGGAATAATTATAAGCTTGAGTTCGTTAGCCGTAATGATAATTATAAATTTGAAAAAGTTAGTGACAAACCGAAAAAAATAATGTATATTGATTTTACAGAACAAAAAGGGAGAAAATGTTATGGATCAGTTTCTGAAAGACCAGATTATCAACAGCATTAAATATATCCCGACGAACATAGTAAAATCATATTTCATCAAGGACCTTTCGGAAGAAAAGGCAATACGCAAAAAGCACGGATTTATCCGCGGTGCCTGCCATGTAAGCGACAACCACGAACAAATCAAAGAAGCTAATATTGAGTGGGTGCGCACGGACGTACCCTGCCCGTTCAACGCAGACGGCACAATAAACCCGAGGTTTACCGAGACTAAGGAAAAGTGCAGAAGATTCCACGAAAGCGGCCTGAAGGTTATGGCTATAACTCCCCTGCCCGTTCATTATTTTGATATAGGAATTGACAGCCGCACAAAAGAAGGCGAAGAAAAGTTGCGTGCTGTCAGCCGCTATATGATTGAAGAAATACAGGGTTATATTGACGGCCTGCAGATTTCCAACGAAATGGGTATGCCAAGGTTTACCGTACCCTACACAATGGATGAAGCAATAAAATTCATCGGTATTCAGCTTGAGGAAATGTACCCTTTAAGAAAGGATATCATCATCGGCTACAACTCCGCAGGCCCTCAGGTTGACCTGCACTACGGCTTAAAGCCCTACCACAAATACTGCGACTACGTCGGGCTTGATATGTACCTCGGCTGCTTCTTCTCGCTGCCCGGCTTCTTTTTCCTGTTTGAAACAATGGCAAGATTCCTGTGGGCATTCACGGGCAAGCCGATACTTATGCAGGAATTCGGCTATATGAGCGAGGGAAAGCCCAAGACAAAGGCTGAAAAGAAGGCAATTTTACAAAGCTACGGCTTTGAAAGCGAAAAGGAAGCCAAAAAAGACATTGTCCGCTTTGTTGACAGCCTGCCCGAGCATTTCAGAGAACACGTAAAATACGTCTGCGAAAACAAGCCCGAATTATACACGGACTTTATGTTCCACGGCGATATGACAAACCACCTGTACAAGGAACTCCCTGCAATTACGGTTATACCGGGCTGTCCCCACACACCCGAAGGTCAGGCAAAATTCTACCGCAAGGTGCTCAAGCTTTTCTATAAGCTCGATTTCATCTGCGGTGCGATAGTTTTCAACTACACGGACTACAACAAATGCGCCTACTGCGGACAGAGCGACTGTCCCACGGAAACGAGATGGGGCCTTGTTGACGTAGACGGCAACCCGAAGCCGTCATATTACGCAGTTAAAGAGCTTTACGGCGAGTTTATCGAAAAGGACAAGAGCTATAAATAACAGTTAAAGCCACGGATTTCTCCGTGGCTTTTTCTTTACAGATATCAGTTATATGCACACTGTCTGCCTGTGAAAATATAGACTATAGTTGTTGCGAATTTGTCAGCATACTTTTGGAAGAAGCCCTGGAACAGAACGCTGAACGCAAGGCTTGCGCCGTATTCGTCGCCCGACTGCTTCAAGGCAACGGTATCGGCAAGAGTATAGAATTCGTACCAATGCACGGCTCTTGTTGAATAGGTTGAGGTATCGGCTTCGCTGATATCAATAATTCTGTAGCCGTACTGCGAGGAAAACGCATCGCCGTTGTACCTTGAGCTGAGTGAGTTGGTTATATTGATGCCCTGATACTTTACGCTGAATGCGTTCGTGTGGTCGTGACCCGTGAAAATCCCCAAAACATCTCCGTTTTCAACCATAGCGGCAAACTGACCGTGGTTATAATAGCCGGGACAGGGATACTCGTTGAGCACGCCGTGGTTTTCAAGCTCGGGATTAAACGCGTAATACTCACCCTTATTGTAAATATGCTCAAAGGCATAGGCACGCGGAGTGTCGTATTTTTTAAGAGCGTCGTATATTTCGGGAACGATTATGTGCTGGAAAGCAAGCGAATTTATTTTGCCGTTTTCCTGCTCAATGCTTGCATACACCGTCTTGTACCACTCAACCTGGTCAGCAGGAACGTTGCTGTAGTGGCCCTCGCCATCCGTTGAGCCGGAATCAAACACCCAGACGTTGAATTTCATTTCATCGCTGTCCGATGCCAGAATCGGTATATTATACGTACCGCAGCCGCTGAGAGCATCGCCCTCGTCAACGGAAATTGAACAATCGTAGGAATTGTAAAGAGCCATAAGGTCGCTCGGATTCGTATAGCTCTTCGTTTCAATATCGTGGTTGCCGAAGCAGACCGCAACGGGAATGTTCCTTTCCTCAAAAACAGTCATAAGGCGGTCAATGCAGGTGTCCATTTCCTCCTTGTCGTCGGACATTGCGATATCACCCGTGAGAGCAATCATATCAGGCTTTTCTCTGTCGCAGGCAGATGCGATAAGATAAATGGAAGCGTCAAGATTGGAATATCCAAGGTGAGTGTCAGTGATGTGCATAATTCTGAATGTGCCGTCATCATTGAAGCGTTGCGCCTCGGCCGTGTTTGTGTAAGCAAGGGAGCTTAAAGCGAAGGAAAGCACGAGCATAATACTCAAAAACATGCAACAGATTGATTTAAAAGACTTTTTCATAATGTTCACAACCTCAAAAATTTTTTATTTACCCATCGGGATAAAATACAAAGAATATTCGCCGAAATTAATCGGCAGAGTCGGCACTTGCGTACCGCTGTAATACGTTGTAGGTGCGACAGCCGCATAACCCGTCTGTCCGTTTATGACGAGCTCGTAATCCGTACCCTTCGGTGTTTTTGCAGTAGCCTTATATGTACCCGTGTACGTTTTGCCGTTTGTAAAATCTTCAACGGTGATTACGCCATTCTCCGCTTTCAAGGTAAGTTCAACGATTTTTGCCTCGGGATATACTTCGTCAGCTTCGCCTACACAGACTATAAAATCAGCCGTATCAGCAGTAACGCCGTCGTTACCGCGCATAACCGCGCTCATTTTCCATTCATAGTCTTCAATAGAAAGCTTTTCCGTAACGCAGGAACAAAGTAATAAAGATAAAGATAAAAGAAGCAAGATTATTTTTGCTTTTTTCATATACCTGTCACCTCAAAATATAATGTATCAATCAAAATATTTTCTTTCACCAAAGCTGCATATTTATTTGATTATACCACAGCGGTTTAAATTAGTCAAAACTATTCATCGGCGACAGCGTTTTTTTCATTATTAAACCGAAAATCCGTTTCAGATAAAAAAATAATATAAGATTGCTTGGATAAGGAGAGACTGCAACACCGTAAGAAGCTTTTTCAAAAGTGAAAGCAGTTAATTGTTATTTAATAAATCAGTTATAATCTTTCGCGCCTTGCTGTTTTTCTTTCAGCATTTTATTGAGCTTTTCGGTGTTCCGTTTGGTTGCGCAATAAATAATTGCCCACACCGCCAAATAGCCTGCAGCAAAAACACCCGAGAAAACCAAAATCGGCGTTGTGCCCAATTCAATCCAATCATTAAGCAGATAAGCACCTAAATAGCTGAAATATAAGACAATACCGTGAATCAGAATTGCCGACATCAAGGGCAGGCGTTCTATCTGATAAACAGCATTCATCCCCCCTACCGTAAAGGCAAGTGCAGTTATTGAAAAAATTCCTGTACAAACCTGATTGACAGTTAATGTATCTATCATACCTTTATAATGCAGAATTAGATATAAAACAGCAAGAACAATCGGACCGAAACCGCAAGCAATCAAACCTCTGCGAAAAAATGCCGTAATAAATCTTTTCATACTCCCTCATACCTCCTTCTTATTTGTGAAAAGCAACGCCTCGAAACATACTCACGGTAACCGCACCTGAACACTGCATCCACGCCGCCGTTGAACACTGCGTCAAACCGCTCAATGCGGTGTTCGTTGGCAAGAGCAGACTTATTAATGCGTATAAAATAAGAAGGCAGAACGTTCTCCAAATCACGAAGCCTTTCCTGAACACGGTAGCTTTTCCCTTTCGTATCGACAGCTGTCACCTTTTTATCAACAACAGTAATACACTCTATTTCAGAAAATAAAAGCTTTTTCATCTCATCGTCGTTGTATCCCATAATGCTTTCAGCACCCGAAAAGCTGCAGACAAGATTTTCTATCTGCTCAGTCAGAGAAGAGGGAGCGTGAACCTTTGCAATTATCTCTTCATCCGCATCTTTATCTATAATGAGCTTGTATTTCATCGCATCAAATCCTTATTGTTTTTTCTTTTGTCTGAGGAAGCAAACCACTGCTGTCGCTGTTATAAACACACTGTACAGAATAATGGGTATGAGGTGAGTTAAGGCAAGCTCAAGGTTTCCGCCGAACAATGCTTTTTCCGTTTCTGCCGCGTGAACAAACGGCAGCACATTCGCGATTTTTTCGAAAAATCCGCCCACAAGCTTCAAATCAAACCATACTCCGGACAGCCACGCAGAAAGATTTGTAAGCAACGCACCGCAAATACCGCCGACCTGCTTAACGCCAAAGATACTGCCGCACAAAAGCCCTAATGCAATATTAAAAACAGCCATCGGTATTATACCTATTATAGCATAGATAATGTTTATGCTGACCGTCAAGCCCAACGGAATGGCAAACAGATAGCAAATAACCGTCTGACTGACGGCAAGCGGTAAAAGCGGCAGCATATAGCCGAGAATAAAATCCCAACCCGTAAGCGGTGTTGCATATAATCTCTGCAAAAAGGCGCTTTCTCGGTCCTTGGCAATAAGCGTGGCGGAAAAAAGTGTAACGAACGACAAGCCGAACACGGTAATTCCGGGCGTAAGTGTGTCAATATCAAACAGTTCTGCGGGAATATTTTTCTGCAAGCTGCTCAAAAGCAACAGCAATGCCAAGGGAAAGCCGAGGCCGAAAGCAAGGTTTATCGGGTCTCGCAGAATCTCCTTTGTACATCTTTTGGCAAACGTCAGCATTCTCATAATGCACCCTCCTTCACAACGGAAACAAAGGCTGCTTCAAAGTCATTTGTACCCGTCATTTTCTTCAATTCTTCCGCAGTTCCCACAGCAAGAAGATTGCCGTCTTTCATTACGCCTATACGGTCAGAAAGTGATTCTGCTTCTTCCATATAATGCGTTGTAAGAATAACGGTTGTTTTACCCTTCAGCGAGCGAATCATATCCCAAAGCTCGTGCCGTGCAATAACGTCCAAGCCAAGGGTTGGCTCGTCCAAAAACAGAATTTCGGGTTCACTGACCAGTGCCATTGCAATACTTAATCTGCGCTGCCATCCGCCCGACAGCTTACCTGCCTTTCTGTTCAAAACGGAATCCAAAGCAAAGCGACGGGTAAGTTCTTTTATTTTTGCTTTGCTTTTTTCTTTAGTAAACCTATGAATACCGCACATTAATTCAAGGTTTTCCTTTACAGAAAGATTTGGTGCAACAGCAATTTCCTGAGGCGATACGCCAATCAGCCGCTTTACCTGTTCGGGTTGTTTGGTCACACTGTATCCGCCTACAAATGCATCCCCGGCCGTTGGCTTTGTTATACAGGTTAACATCTTTACCGTTGTGGTTTTTCCCGCTCCGTTAACCCCTAACAGAGAAAACAGTTCCCCTGGATGTATTTCTAAATTAAGCTTGTTCACAGCAGTAAGCCTTTTGTAGCTTTTGACAAGCTCAACCGTTTTTATTCCTTGCATCTTCGTAAGCCTCCTTTTTATTTGCAGTACCATCATAGCAAATAAAAAAGAGGAAATGTCGGTTTTTATCTAATCGGTCGTTTACAGCAGCTAATCGGTTATAATAACGGCTGATTTATCAAAATTTACTATAACATATTCTGAGGGATAAATAATATATTTTTAACAAATTAAAATCCCGCATCAAAAATGATATTAACTTTTATCACAAGTAGCACTTCCGTTTCGTATGAATTATATCATATATTGTCTTTCACTGATATATCGCTTTCGCGATATGATAAGAAACATAAGATTTACAAACAAATAAGAAAACATGTGTGCCTTGCGGCACGTGAAGATTGCTTCATTTTGCTCCAATCATGCAACTGTTCCCTTACTGTTTTTATGACGTTACGTTATGTTTACAAAAAGTTCACAATTTAACCTTCTTGTTACACTCATTCATTGATTAAAATTCGGGCTATTGCTATAATATGGTTGCACGATCAAGAGGTAACAAGCTCACTTGGCAGCCCTTGATTAAAACGCAAATCAAGAAAGGAGTATTCTAAAATGAAGTTTTTCTCAATCATTATGTCATTCGTTTTATCAATTTTCGGCGTTGCACCGCCTGCTCAGTCTGTTGATGCATACACACAGGCAGAGTGGTATGCGCTTGTTGTTGAGGAGTTCGACCTTGCATACAGCCTTGAGGACAACGACAACTACGACATCGCTTCGGACGATGAATATTTCGCAGTCGTTCAGGCTTGCCACGACAGCAAAGTAATTGTCGGTGAGTACGATGCAGATGCTTACGTAACCAATGTTCTCGTTGCTAAGTCCCTCGCAGTTGCTGCAGGTCTTGATGGCGCAAAGCTCTCCGACGAGACTGCCCTCGACGTTGCTGTTGACGCAGGCTTTGTTAAGGTTTCCGTCAACCTTTTCGGCAAGGTTAAAGAAGTTGTAATTACAAAGGCAGAGGCTGATGCAGCCCTTGAAGCAGCAAGCGTTGCATACCTCAACAAGATACAGGCATATACACAGGCAGAATGGTACACACTTGTTGCCAATGAGTTCGACCTTACATACGACCTTGAAGATGATGACAATTATGACATTGCTGCCGACGACAAGTATTTTGAAACCGTTCAGGCTTGCTACGACAGCAACGTAATTGTTGGTGAGTATGTTGCAGATGCGCAGATAACCAACATTCTTGTTGCAAAGTCACTTATTGTTGCCGTAGGTCTCAAGGCTCCCGGACTTTCCGACGAGGTTGCCGTTAATGTTGCCGTCAGCGCAGGTTTTGTTAATGCTTCCGTAAATGTTAACGGTAAGGTCGAAGAAGTTGTAATGCCCAAGGCAGAGGCTAACGCAGCTCTTAAAGCAGCAGGCCTTGTATATCTCAACACCAAGATACCGGCTGCACAGCCTTCCTACGTATACACTCAGGCAGAGTGGTACGCACTTGTAGCTAAAGAATTCAACCTTGCATACAGCCTTGATGACAACGATAACTACGACATCGCTGCGGACGATGAATATTTCGCAGTTGTTCAGGCTTGCCATGACAACAACGTAATTGTCGGCGAGTACAATGCAGATGCATACGTAACCAACGTTCTTGTTGCAAAGTCACTTGCAGTTGCCGCAGGTCTCGATGGAGCAGAAATTCCCGATGAAGGTGCTCTTGACGTTGCTATTGATGCCGGCTTTGTCAGCGTTTCCTTCACCATTTTCGGTAAGGTTAAAGAGGTTGTAATATCCAAGGCAGAAGCTAACGTTGCTCTTAAAGCAGCAGGCCTCGTATATCTTAACAACAATACTCTTATCTGAAACAATTGTTTCCAAAAGCTTAATTAGGTTAAAAACTTAACCTATATAATATCGAAACCGGAAAACGGCTTGATCCATGCTATTCTTATGGGGCAAGCCGTTTGATTTTTTCAAGGCAATTCGCTGCATTTTCAACTAAATGTGCCTTGCGACACGTGAAGCACGCTTCTCGCGTGAAGTGATGGTAAGCATTATAAAGTGCCTTCGGGTATTTTTAGTTAATAAATTTTATCAATCACGGTACGGTCTTTTAATTGACAAATATTTTGACATAGATTTTTGTATATGCTATGATAAAAGCAACTTGATTAACTTAAAATACACAAAAACGAGAAGGTAAGAATATGTACAAATATCAGCTGCACACACATTCCTCTCCGGCGAGCCATTGCAGCAAAACCGCTCCCGAAGATTTTGCGCACGCAATTCTTGAGGGAGGATACACAGGCTGTGTTCTCACCAACCATTTTTTACACGGCAATACGGGTATTGAAAGCTTTATATCCTGGAAAGCTTTTGTTGAGGAATACTGCGAGGACTATTACCGTATGAAGAAGGTTGGCGATAAGCTTGGCATTGATGTGCTGTTCGGCGTTGAGGAAGAGGTCACCAAAGGGCTTGAGGTGCTTTGCTACGGCATCACGCCCGAAATTCTTCTCGCTCACCCTGAGCTTGAAAACAACGACTGTAAATTGTGGCACGAGGTTCTGGGGAAGTACGGGATATTATGCATACAAGCCCATCCTTTCAGGCGCAGGGGTTCAATCCCCAACCCCGGTCCACTGCCGCTCGACTGTATTGACGGAATAGAGGTTTTCAATTCCGGCAACACAGCCGAGGATAATGCTTCGGCACGGGAATTTGCCGCGGCTCACCCGGAGCTGATACTCACCTCGGGCGCAGATGCTCACGGCGTAGCTTCGTGCTGTATCGGCGGCATTGAAACAAAGGAAAGAATCACCTGTGAAGCCGGGCTTGCAGACGTACTCCGACACGGTGCATATACTCTGCTTTGATATTTTTCAATTTAAATCATCCTTATATAAAACAAACAACATCATACAACACACAAAAGGGACAGAGTCTGCAAAAAACTCTGTCCCTTTCACATTGTCAAATGACCGCTTTTTTCAACTTAACCCACCGTTTCGGGTGGGGTGGCGTGTAGACGGTCAATACTTTATCTCTGAGCCTGATAACATCCGTGGACGTAATTTGTAACACTGACATTTTTTGCACAGCCGGGGCGGCCGTATTTGATACCGTCGGGCGACAAGCCTCTGTAAATCACGTTGCTGATTACGGAATCGGTCAGGTAGCCTGCGATATTTACAGCATACAGACCGCCAGAGGACACGTTGGAAATCATTATGTTTCTCATACTGTCGGGCAGATTTTTACCGTACGCTCCGTCGAGCTCGCCCAACAGAAGCGCACAGCCGTTGGGCTGACCGGGAGGCGCAGAATCGACAATCCCGTCTATTACAACGTTGTAGATGCTTGAATTAACCGGCAGAAGGCGCACCATAAAAGCTCACAAGTTCGGCACGCTTCGGATTAATGTCGTAAACACCGCAGAGCTGAACATGCTCTTTAAAATCCTTAAGTATAGGTTCGGCATATCCTTCTATACCCCGTATACCGCAACCAACCTGTACAAACTTTTTCACCGCTGACACCTCCGTACTGATTTTAACATAATGATTAAAGAAACACAAGATTTACGGACAAACAATTGCGGTGTATTGAAATTCTCATCAAAATGTGTTAGAATATATCAGTAAACAGCGTATTAATCTAAAATAGAAAATACAAGGCTGAATGCTGTAAAAAAGGAGTAAAAAATAATGAAAAAGCTTTTAAGTTTACTTACTGCGGCTGTAATGATATTCACGTTCACAGCCTGCGGTGACGAAAAAAATCCCGATGAAACAACAACGGGGCAGACAGAATTCAACGAAGAAATCACCGTTTCCGCAAGCACCGACTCAGCGCAAACAGAGACAACAACAGACGGTGAAGCCGAAATGACAGAGCTTAACGAAGAAGAAAGCTCAACAGAAGAAGCAACCGTGCTTGACGCTGACCCTGCAAACTGGACGGACGAACAGATTGTGTCAGTTTATAAGGCGGCTGCAAGGAAGACTCATCCTCACGTAACATCCGTACAGACGATGACTATGAGAGAGCTTGTGGTAAACGACGGTGACGGCTGGCTTGGCAAGCTTGTTGATATGATAACACCGTTTCTTGTAAAGGCACTTGAAAAGAATTCCAAGGAAGTTGAAGGCATTACGGGCGGTTTTGAAAAGCTTACCGTATCCGACACGCAGAGCGTTAAGGCATACAAGAGCGGCAAATACACCGTTATTGAAATGACGATGAAGGAGCAGACAGACGGTATTCACGGCGATAAGTTTTCGGGCACTGTCGGTCACGCAATCACCGTTGTCGGCGACATCTCCGTTGTTGAGCAGGAGCTTCCGCAGTTTGATATCGGCTTTGAAGAATCCGACATCACACTGCGTTATGCCAACCCCACGCTCAAGGTTAAAATCAACGAAAACGGTATGATTGAAAGCGGTGAATGGTCATACAGGGTTGTTGTAAACCTTAAAAACCTTCGTGTTAATGCCAAAAGAGTTCCGATTGGCGCAACAGTAAAAACAGGCTACGGATCGGTTGACTACAAAATCGTTCTCAACTGAATATCAGGCTAATGTCCGTGTCTTCATCCGTTTGGGTGAAGACACTTTTTTATTGAATTAACCATTGAAACAGCTTTGTATTTTTGATATAGTAATACTAATAATTATTTGAAGGACAAAAGCCAATGATTAACCTGACAGCTAAAATTGAACAGATGACCGTTGAGCAAGGCAGAAGAATACTTGTCACAAGTGATATACACGGTAATCTTTCTTATTTTAAAAAGCTGCTTGAAAAAGCAGAGTTTTGCGGCAACGATATACTGTTCATCGTCGGTGACATAGTAGAAAAAGGCAATGAAAACCTGAATGCATTGCGCTACGTTATGGAGCTTTGCGAACAAGGTAATGTTTTTCCACTTATCGGAAACGTAGACGCAAACCGCTTGAAAATAATCAACGAATTATGCGAGGATAACGTTAACGGATTTTACAAATACATTCTCAATTTAAGGGAATGGGCAGGTACGTCGTTTTACGAGGAGCTTGCAAACGAATGCGGCTACACGCTCAACTCGGCAGAAGATGTTTTATCTGCAAAGAAAGCCGTTATTGCTCATTTTGAAAAAGAGTTCAGCTTTCTTACCGGTCTGCCGACAGTCATAGAAACGCAGAGTTTTGTTTTAGTTCACGGAGGCTTGCGTGAAAAGCAGGTTGCAGACAACATAGAAAAAAGCATTTTTGAGCTTACGAAATTTGATGCTTTTATGGAAACCGCAGAACACAGCTTTGACAAATACGTTATAGCTGGTCACTGGCCTGTATGTCTTTACAATAATTGCATACAGCAGTTTAATCCCATAATCAATCACGACAAAAGAATAATATCCATTGACGGCGGTTGCGGTGTAAAGAAAGACGGACAGCTAAACCTTCTAATTATCTCCGATATTAACTGCTCCGCCGATGAAATTACATATATAAGCTATGATGAAATTCCCGTTGTGACTGCGCTTGAAAACCAAGAAGCAAGCGCAAACTCCGTACATATTTCGTGGGTCAGCAATGAAATCAGAATAATAAATAAGGGTGAAGAATTCTCGTTAATTGAACACGTGCAAAGCGGTAAAAAGCTGCAAATTCCGACAACTTATTTAAGAGGCGAAAATAAATGCTCCGACTACACGGACTACGTACTGCCCGTGAATAAGGGCGACAGACTTTCGCTGATTACGCAGACCTCCAAGGGCTGTATTGTAAAAAAAGACGGTGTAACAGGTTGGTATTACGGAAAATATGTTTAATGAATTATTAACACTTCAGTCAAGCTGGGAGTTTCTGAAAAGCACTCCCCTGCCCGTTGCGGTTTACGGCACGGGCAACGGCGCAGACCGTGTGTTTGATGAGTTTGAGAGATTGGGAATCAAGGCCTCGGCGGTTGTTGCAAGCGACGGCTTTGTGAGAAGCCGTACCTTTCACGGCTTTACGGTAAAATCCGTTTCACAGCTTGAAAACGAAATCGGAGAATTTGCGGTTGCGCTGTGCTTTGCAAGCCCCCTGCCCGAAGTAATTGACAGCATAAAAAAGCTGAGTGAGAGACACAGGGTCGTTATGCCCTCCGTACCCGTTTACGGTGAGAATATTTTCAACAAAAAGTTTCTCAAAGACAATCTGACCGAGATAGAAAAAGCGTATTCATTGCTTGCCGATGAACAAAGCAAAAATGTTTTTATGAGCATTATCCGTTTCCAGATTACAGGTAAACTGAACTGCTGCTTTGAATGTGAAACGCCCAAAAGCGAGAGCTTTGAAATTCTCGGTTTAGGTGAAAACGAAAGCTTTCTTGACCTGGGTGCTTACCGCGGAGATACGGTTGAGGAATTTCTGACCTGCACGAAAGCCTTTGAGAAAATCGTTGCGGTTGAGCCCGATAAAAGGACTTTCAAAAAGCTTCGGACAAACTGTGAAAGCATAAAAAACTGCACTTTGCTCAACGCTGCGGTATGGTCGCGTGACTGCACGCTGGAATTTGACGGCAACAAGGGCCGCGGCGCAAGCGCAAAGACAGGCAAAGAAAAAATTGACGCTTTATGTGTTGACGGCTTTTTTGAGAAATACGGAAAATTCACATATATCAACATCGATATTGAGGGCGCAGAAAACGAAATGCTCAAAGGCGCACGCAACGCACTTAAAGCGAAACCGAAAATCTGTATGGCGGCCTACCACAGGAGCGAGGACATTTTCGGGCTGATAAACGAAATTCACGCCATCAACCCCGATTACAGAATATATCTGCGGCATCACAGGCACATTTCATTCTGGGACACAAACATCTACTGTATATGAAAGAAGACGGTGATAAAATGAACACTTATTTTAACGAAATTACGGCAAAGCCCGTTAACACTGTTGACGGCAAGGTACTTTACAAAATTCCCGCAGGCGCAATGTGCGCTAACGGCGATTTGGGAGTTGTTTTCGACAACGACGAAACCGACCTTATTATCCACGTTTCAAAGTGCGATTTCTGGAAATTCACACCCGGCGCACACAAGGACGGCGGCATCAAAGCCGTAGGCAGTATCCGCATTAAAAACGTTGACTTGTCGCAGTATAACATAAAGCAGTATATTGATAAGGGTCTGCTTGAGTGTACTTTTGCAAACGCTGAAACTGAGTTTTTTGTTGCGCCCGAAAACAGGATTTATTTTGAAATAAAGACAGAGTCCGAAAAAAAGCCGTGTGTTGAAATTGAAATTCCCGACACCTGCGGCTCTGTTAATTCCGATTTTAACGAAAACGGTGTTGCTTGCAAAATCCGAAAGTTTGAAGGCGAAAGCCTTGAACGTGATTCGGCCGTTGCTGTTGCCCTTAATAAAATCGGTACAGACGAAAAAGCCGCACGGTACTGCGTTGCGGTCGTTACGAATTTTGACAGCGAGGAGTATGCCGACAAGGCAGTTAAAATGGCTCTGGACTGCGACTATGCGGCCGACAAAGCGCGCACGGAAGAAAAATGGCAGAAATTCTTTGCCGCTTCAAGGGTAACTCTTGAGGACAAGGAAATTGAAAAGCACTACAATTTAAGCCTTTACCACCTTGCCGGCTGTATGGGCAACAAAGGCTTTCCGCCCGGACTTTTCGGCAACTTCATAACGGACGATTTCTTCCCCTGGGCGGGAGATTACCACATGAATTACAACTACGAGGCACCGTATTACTGCATATTCTCCGCCAACCACCCTGAGCTTTTTGACGGCTATATGACACCCGTTAACGAGATGACGGCTTACGCAGAGAAATTTGCAAAGCTCTTCGGCTGCGGCGGCTACGCCTTCCCCGTTAGCTTCGGCCCGAAGGCGCTTGACGTATTTTCACAGAAAGACTGCAAGGAGCACGGAATACTTTTCCTCGGCCAAAAAAGCAACGCCGCCTACGCCTGCGTAATTCCGATTATGCACTGGTATTCTACCCGCGACAAGGAATACGCCAAGGCAAACTACTACGATTTCGTGCTGAACACGGCAAAATTCTGGGAGGATTACCTTGTAAAATCAAGGGGAAGATACGTAATTACAAAAGACGCTGCGCACGAAATTCCCTTCTACCGCGGCGAAAAGTTCCGTTACATAACGCACATCGGCCAATTAAACACAGTCAACGCCATCAACTCGCTTGGCCTTGTAAAAATGCTGTTCAAGGCGGTTTACGATATGGCAAAGGAGCTCGGACTGAGCGCCGAAAAATACGCGCTGTGGGAGGACATCAACAAGAATCTCAGCGATTTCCCGACCTTTATCAAGAACGGCAAAAGGTGTTTCAGATATTCACGCTTCGGCATACGCTGGAGAGACGAAAACACTGTAGGTCTTCAGCACATATACCCTGCTTCGCAGATTGGCTTGAATTCGGACGAAAAGCTGCTTAAAATTGCCAAAAACTCATATTTCACAAACGACAGACGGCTTGACGACAACGGCTCAAATTCATACCTGCCCGCAGGTGCAAGAATCGGCGTTGACCCCGACTTTGTGATGGAAGGAATAAAGCAGAACATAAATGAATTTGCACTGCCCAACGGACTTTTCCGCCACCACGGCGGCGGTATAGAGCACCTGACTATGGTTCCCGCAACGGTAAACGAAATGCTTATGCAAAGCTATGAAGGCATAATCAGGCTTTTCCCCTGCTGGAACAGAAAATCGAACGCTTCATTTGAAAACTTACGTGCCGACGGTGCTTTTCTCGTTTCTGCCGCACTTGAAAACTCTCAGATAACTTCGGCAAAAATAAAGAGCCTTATCGGCAGAAAGTGCACCGTGGAAAACTGCGGCATCAAGCGTATAATAAGAGAAAGCGACAACAGCGAAATCAAGTTCAACAAAAACGGAAATACGGTTGAATTTGAAACGCAGGCAAACGAAACATATACTCTTATATGACACAAAAGCAGTACAGCCGATTTGACTGTACTGCTTGAATATTTACTAACAGATATTGAATTTTTTTGCATAGTCGGTAACTGTTTTTGAAAAATGCTCATGCTTAAAATTGCGCTTAATATCCGAAATATCGATATAATAGCCTGCTTTGAGGTTTTGTATGATAGCTTCGGCAAGGAAGGCTTCAAAAACGTAATCGTCACTGAAGGCGGCTTCGATATCGGTGTTCATCCCCGTATTTATTCCGTTTACCGCGTGGCGGTATATTATGTTATGATGACCCAGCTTTTCACCTGCCGTTTTCAGTGCGTTAAGACCCTCCACAATATTAGAAACCTTGTATTTTCCTTTAAACGCCACCTGTCTTTGTGTGCCGCACAAAACATTATCCACGGTTGTTTCAAGCACGTTCGCAAGGTCGGGCAGCAGAGCAGTATCGGGCAGCGTTTCTCCCCTCTCCCACTTGCTGACAGCCTGAAACGATACACCGAGTCTTTCACCCAGTTCACTTTGTGTCAACCCTTTATCTGTTCGTAATAAAGCAATCTGTCTGCCGACAGCTTCGTTATCTATCATTTTTAAATTTCCTTTCACAAATAATTCAAGGCACCTTATAAGCGAATTATAAGATGCCTTGTTCGTTTTTTCAATAACCCGTTAAGTTATTTATGTTAAGGAAAACTCAACCGATGCGGATTTTTTATATTAATAATAAAACTCCGTATAATAGTGATAATCACCGCAATCGCATTCCTGATTGATGCCGAGAATAGCACAGAAGTAGTTGGCAATTGACCAGATAAAGCTCAAAAACCAATTGTCACTGTGGCAGATGCACCTGCATCTGTAATCTGTTCCGCAAAGGTCGCAGATATAATCATAATCTTCGTCAATGTGCCAGTATTCGTCGAGCTCCAGTTCCTCGTGACCCGATATGTATTCTTCACAGGTGTTGCAGTAAACGCCCTCTGTATAACCGTGCTCGGTACAGTTGGACCAGGTTTCTTCCTCAAAAGCAAGGTCGGTATGTGTCACGCCATCGTCAGTAGTGTGAGTTACACGGCTGAATTTAATATCCGTATCCGGCTCACAGTAATACGGATAAGCATTATGATAATAAGTTTCGCCTGCTTCAAGGATATAGTAAAGGCGGAAATCCATACCTACGCTGTCAGAATCGCCGCAAAGCCACTCCCCTTCTGCATTATAAAGGTCTGCTTCAAGGTCACTCAATTCATCATCCGAAGCGGATTCCAGAAGATAAAGACCCGTTTCCTCAGGAACAAATCTGAACCACATTTCTGTCTTAGATTTATCGTACTCCACTTGTGCGCCGACTGCCAGCTCATTGCCGATATATTTTGCTCCGCAAAGGCAGAAGCCGAGGAAATCAACCGTATCGTGCTCACAGACCTCACCGCAAACGGAACAGGTATCGCCGTCAAAGCTGTGACCGCACAGCAGCGTTATTTTATATTTGCTGACGGGAGCATCCTCATCGCCGTAAACACCAACGCAGAAATAATATGTTTTTCCTGCTTCAAATTCATATTCAAGGCGGAAATCACTTCCGTTTTCATCATCCGATATTTGAAGCTCCTCGTCTGTTTCCGCAGCAAAAAGCCAGCAGTATGTATCCAAGTCTTCGGATTCAGCTTCAAGGATAAATACCGAATCGTGCTCGGGAGCAAATTTTACCGTTCTTTCTGTTACGGGGCTTACGGCAACCTCCAGTGTCTGACCAAGCGAAATTTCGTAGTCGTACACCTTTGCCGAAGCTGCAACGGATAAAGAGCAAATAAGCATTGCTGTTGCAAGGACGATTGACAATAATTTTTTCATTTTCTTCTGTCTCCTTTTTAGATTTTTATTAAAAGCCTTTTACAGCTTATTAATCATAACAACTATCCTTAAAAAAGCGCCAATATTTTCCACCAATATTTTATCACAGCATTTCAGACAAAGCAATTCATTTTATAAAAAATTCACAGCTTTCTCGCCTTAATAACTATCGACAGCGGAAAGTGCTTTGCTTTAAAATCGGCGTAATAGCCCGAACTGAAGTCTGCTGATTTTTCGAGAACGGTTTCGCTTGTTTCTTCAACCACTCTTTCAACGGCAAAGCCTGCATTTGCCAGAGTGTTTATGTATGTTGACAGCTTACGGTTTTGCAGGGTTAAGGGATTACCGTACTTCTCAAAAGTGTAATAATCTTCTTCTAAATAATTGCCGCTGAAAACAATGCGTTCTTCGTTTGCAACTGTTCTGTTGCCGCCAGAAATAGCAACGCTCTCCAAATCAACGCAATGCAGAAGCGGATGATCCCAAGAGAAAATATATGTGCCGCCTTGTTTTAAATACGATGCGGCATTTTTGATTGTTTTCTCAAGGTCTGTAGTCCGTCGATAATAGCCTGATTGTAAAGAATCTGGCTGCAGGGAACGGGAGCTTCGCCGTCTTCCTTGACTGCGTCAACAAAGGAGCGGATCTTGATATCGAAGCAGTCAACATCATTCTTCTTCATG
>JAFQRA010000026.1 GCA_017410325.1 Clostridia bacterium
ATGATATACTGCTAATAGCATTCTTTTTGAATGTTCTCCTTTTGCTTAGCTGTGCTGTTGGTAGCCGCACTCTCTGCAAGAGGAGTTTTCTTTTCATCGCTAAAGCTTTTTCGGAACCCCTGGCACAGCCAGGGGTTTTCATATACAATAAAAATTACACGCAGCTTACTTTTTACGGTATACTGCGTGTTTATTATTTTAATCCGATTTATTCTGCGGGTGCAGGTGCGGCTTCGGTGTTTTCCTCAGTATTCTCTGCGGGAGGCTCATTCGTTGAGGCTTCCTCAATATCCGAAGTGTTTTCAGAGGTTTGAGGATCTTCGAAAGGCGGGATAAGCGGCGCTTCGGTGGGAGCCTCATCCCAGACAATAAGTGTTACCTGAGTGCCCTTGGGATAGCTCTTGCCGACAGTAAGATTGTCTACGCTCTGTACTACGCCTGCGGTATGAGTACCGTCGTTTTCAACAAGCTCTTTACTGACCTTAAAGTTAGCCGCCTTCAGTCTTTCCTGCGCATCTTCAAAGTCCATTCCGATAACATAGGGAAGCTCAAACTGCTCAATGCCGAGTGAAACGGTAAGCACGATTTTCGTGCCTGCGTTAACCTCGGTTTCCGCGGCAACGCTCTGCCTGATTATATAACCCTTTGAAACCGTGTCGCTGTATTCCTCTGCACGCTCAAAGACGAAATTATTGGTCCAGAACGGCGTTGCGGTAACCTCGGCATAGTTGCGGTTGACGAAATTAGGAACGGAAACAAGCTCGTTTCTCGTGCTGATTTCAGTTTCCTGTTCATGTGAGGTGAAGCCGATTTTATCGCCGAATATAAGCACGACAATAAGAAAAATTACCAGACCGACTATTGCACTTATAAGTGCGGTTTTAAGTATGAGAAGCTTGTTTTCGTCGAGCTTCTTTCCGTTTTTCTTAACAGGCTGTTTTTGAGGAACGGGCTTTTTATCCGCCTGCGGCTTTCCTGAGGCATCAATCGCCGCCACGGGCGCAACACTGCCCGTAAAATCGGAAGCTGTTGCGGCAGGAGAAGCGGAAAGCTCTGCCCTGAACTGCTCAACGGAACGTGTTCTGTCCTCAGGAAGAATCTGCAAAGCATTGATAAGACCGTTGATAACATAAGCGGGAAGCTGTTCGGCAAATTTGCCGGGCACCATAAGTCTGTCGTTTGTAAGGCGTTCGGTGGCTTCAATCGGATCAGTACCGATAAGCGCACGGTAGAGAGTTGCGGCAAAGGCATATATATCAGTCCACGGGCCCTGCTTACCCTCAAAGCCGTACTGCTCAACAGCGGCGTAGCCCGGGAAAAGCTGCGGTGTAAGGTCTCCCCTCGCCGCGCGTGTCTGAGCTATTGAAAAACCGCTGATACGCATTTTTGCATCTCTGCCTATAAGAAGAGTTACGGGCGAAATGCCTCTGTGAATTATACCTGCAGTATGGAGCATACCCAGGGTTGAAAGCACGGGCATAAACAAGCTTCTTGCTCTTTCCCAGGAAATATAGCCCGCTTTATTTCTCAGAAGATAATCGCGAAGGCTGATTGTTTCGATATAATCGGTAACGGCATAAGCCGTTGAATTCTCTTCGAAAACCTCCAGAACGTTATCAAGCGCCGAGAGACCGCTCATCCTGGTAAGTCTGTGCCAAAGCTCAAGAAAGTCTGCAAGGCAGTCGTTAAATGCTGTTTCACAGCCCGGCATAACGGTGATTGCCTTCTCCCCTGCTCTGCGGCTGCAAAGCGTATCAGGCAGAAATTCGCGCAGTTTTACAGCCTTCTGCCCGGTCATATCCCAAGCTATATATGTTGCACCGTCTCCGTTATACTCCAAAAGTCTTCCGACAATATAACGGCCCGAAATAACCGACCTTACGGCAAGGTAAGGCGGTGTCTGCGGTGTATCGGAATTATATCCGCAATGAGGGCACTGCTGTGCACCGCCCGTATCCCTCATACAGCTCATACAAAGGTTTTCGCTGTTAATCAAGTTTATTCACTCCGTTTCTTTTAACATCTGTCTCATTATTTGTTATTAAAATATTCGTCAATGGCCGCATAGAGTTTGGTTGTGGCGGTTTCACGGTCACAACCCTTAAGCTGTGCGGCAGCCATAGTCATGTGGCCGCCTCCTCCGAGGGTTTCCGCAATAATCTGAACGTTCACCTCACCCAAAGAGCGGGCTGAAATGTTAACGGTACCCTCACTTTCAAACATTGCAAATGAAGCGGATATACCGTCTATGTTGAGCAGCTCATCCGCCGCCTGCGAAGCAATTGTCCTAATATCCTCGGAAATGATATCGGCAAAGGCAATTGCACACGAGCGGTAATTCTGTGCGGAAGCTATTACTTCGTTGCGAAGCTTGAGGCTTTCCATTTTATTCATAAAGAGCTTTCGTACCTTAACTGTATCGGCGCCCTTGCTTTTAAGAAAGGCTGAAGCTTCAAAGGTACGAACGCCTGTTTTCAGGGCATAGTTTCGCGTATCAAGCATTATACCCGCAAGCATTGCATCGGCATCGCTCGGCGTAATTTTCGGCTTTACAGGCATATATTGCAGCATTTCCGCAACCATTTCACAGGTTGAAGAAGCATTGGGATCGTGCTGGAAAACTATGAAATTGTTGATAAAATCAACGTTTTTTCTGTGGTGATCAATAATTACAACTGTCTGTGCCTGCTTATAAAGCTCAGCACTTTCAACGACCTCACAGCGGTGTGTATCGACAATTATGAGAAGCGTCTTCTTATCAAGAAGCTTTTGCGCATCCTCAGGCGAGCAAAAGACATCGCCCGTATTCTTTTCAACACTGTCTATCAGCGCCTGGGCAAGCGACTGACGGCGGTTGACAACTATTTTTACTTCCTTGTTTACGGCTTTTGCGGCGCACAGCACACCAACGGAAGACCCGACACTGTCAAGGTCTGAAAAACGGTGCCCCATAATCAGTATATTGGAGCTGTTTTCCATAAGCTTCTGTATGGCAGATGCGACTATTCTCGTGCGTGCCTTACTGCGTTTTTCAACACCCTTGGACACACCGCCGAAAAATTCATATCCGTCGTTTCTGAGGATTGCCGCCTGGTCGCCGCCTCTGCCGACAGCCATATCAAGTGCCTGGCGCGCATTGGCTTCGCCTTCACGCAGGGTTTTGCCCTTGCCTACGCCTATTGAAAGAGTTATTCCGACTAATTTTTCCTCATATTCATATTCACGTATTAAATCTAGCACGGAAAATTTCTTTTCCGCCATTTTTTCAAGGTCACGCTCTTCGCAGACAACAACAAATCTGCCGTCGCCGAGTTTGCGGATGAGACAGCCGTATTCACCAAGCCATGTATCAATCAGCTTTTCGGCACGGCTTCGCATCGCATCAAAATCGCCGTCTGAATACGACTGCTCAATCTCGTCAAGGTTGTCAATGCTCATAAGCATTACGCTGGGACGGGAAAGGCGGTATTCATAGTAAACCTTGCGCATTTCGGTTTCATCGGAAAAGAGAAGCGCAAAGGCCGCTTCGCCTCTGACGGTTACGGGAAAAGGATATACGGAATATGAATTATCAAAAATATCCGTAAATAATCTGTCGTGTGTTGCAATTTCATCGGCGCCGTGTCCGTTGAGAAGCTGTGTAACATCATCGCTCATCAGCGTATAATCCCCCAACACGCGGGAATCAAACAGCGTGTTGTACCAAAGGATTCTTCCCGCGGCCGTACAGACGAGTACAGGCATTGGAAAGCCCTGAAGATTATCCTTTTCGGAAAAGTCAAGCGTACGGCTGATTGAGGATATCGTTTCGTCCTTGTGCTTAAGCGACGTGATGTTGCTGACAAGTGCCAGACCGACAAGGGCGGCAAAAATAGCAAACTCAACCAGCGCAACGGTTTTGTTGTACCTGAACATAACGGCACAGGTAAACACCGCTGCGGCAAGTATTCCGAACAGGCAGATGTTATTTTTGAACAAGCGCTTCAAAAAATCATACCTCCATAATAATTGGAACAATCATCGGACTGCGGCGTGTGCGTTCGTAAACGAAGGAAGAAACCGCATCCCTTGTTTTGTTCTTGGCCGCAGTAAGATCCAAAGGCGCACGGCCGAGCCTTTCTTCGAGCGTATCGAGGGCAACGTGTTTTGCCTCTTCAATAAGCTCTTCCGCTTCCTTTACGTAAACGAAACCTCTTGTAATAATGTCGGGGCCCGAAACGATATAGCCCGTGTCTACCTCAACGCTTGCGGCAATGATAATAATACCGTCCTGCGAAAGGTGCTTTCTGTCACGAAGCACGATGTTGCCGACGTCGCCGACACCGGAACCGTCAACAAATATCTTACCGGCGGGTACCAACCCTGCATTTTTGATTTCTTTTTCGCTCACGGCAACAACCATACCGTTGTCCGCAATTATTATATTGCGATGGTCAATTCCTATGGATTCGGCAAGAAGCCTGTGCTTTTGCAGGTGCTTCTGCTCACCGTGAACGGGAATAAAATACTTCGGCTTTACGAGGTTCATTATCATTTTCAGCTCTTCCTGACAGGCGTGACCCGAAACGTGTACCTCATACATTTTTTCATAAATAACCTCTGCGCCGAGCTTCATCAGCTCATTTACCACCTTACCGACTGTTTTCTCATTGCCGGGAATGGGCGTAGCGGAAATTATGATATAATCCATCGGGCCGACTTCAACCTTGCGATGGTCCGAAAAAGCCATACGCGTCAGTGCCGACATAGGCTCACCCTGGCTGCCCGTTGTAATGATAACCATTTTTTCGGCAGGATAGCGGTTAACGGTATCAATGCTGACTATAATACCCTCGGGAACGTTGATATAGCCGAGCTCCTGCGCAATGGCAACAACATTTTCAAGGCTTCTGCCCGAAAGAACAACCTTTCTGCCCAGTGCATCGGCAGTATTGATAATCTGCTGAACACGGTGAATGTTTGAGGCAAAGGTAGCTACGATAATTCTGCGGTTGCCTGCCCTGCGGAAAAGGTGCTCAAAGGATTCGCCGACCTTCTTTTCGCTTTCCGTATAACCCGGCCTTTCCGCGTTGGTTGAATCGGAAAGAAGGCAGAGCACACCCTCGGTGCCGATTTGCGCAAGGCGGTTAAGGTCGATAGGCTCTCCGTCGATAGGTGTTGTATCAATCTTGAAGTCACCCATCTGAACGATTGTACCCGCTTCACAGCGGATAGCAAGCGCAACAGCATCGGGAATTGAGTGGTTGACGTGAATCAGCTCTACCTCAAACTCGCCTAGCTTAATCGTATCGCCGGGCTTTACGACATTGAGCTTTGCTGACTCCAGAAGATTGTGCTCCTTGAGCTTGCCCTGAATAAGGCCGATTGTAAGCTTCGTGGAATAAATCGGGATATTGGCAGTTTTAAGAAGATAAGCAAGGCCGCCTATATGGTCCTCGTGACCGTGAGTGACAACAATACCCTTAATTCTGTCGATATTCTTTTCGACATAAGAAAAGTCGGGAAGGACAAGGTCAACACCGAGCAAATCGGGCTCGGGGAAAGCAAGGCCGCAGTCGACAAGGAACATACTGCCGTTGTACTCGTAAAGCGTCATATTCTTGCCGACCTCGTTAAGTCCGCCCAGAAAGGCGATATGCACGGGGTTGCTTGAAACGGGCTTATTCTGCTTTTGCGGCTTATTCTTCTCTGCCGCGTTCTTGCTCTGCTTGCGGGCACCGTTCTGTTTTGTCTGCTTTGCAGGCTTCTCCTGCTTTACGGACTTTTCCTGCTTTTCAGCCTGCGCACTGCGCTTGGTAATTTTGGAATAACGCGCAAACTTTTTGGTCTGCTTTTTCTTTTCCTGCTGTTTTGTCTGTGTGTTTTTTTCTTGCATAATCAATTCTTTCTTTTCTGTTTTTTGTTTTGGTTTTTATATAGCGATTCGCCTAACGCCCAAGGCGAAAAAAATCCTTAATCGGTATTTATTATACTTTAATTATATATATCTGTCAAGTTAAGTGCAATTTCACGTGCGGTTTCGCTGTCCGCCGCCTGCACCTCAAGACAGTATCTTCCGCGTGCGGTACCGGGAGTAACCAGGACATTTGAGCCTTTTATTTTTGCAAAAACGTTTCTCCCGTCCGTTACGATATTTTCACACTCAATTTCATCGGCAATTTTCAGTATATCCGCTGAAGAGCAAAAGCTCTTTCTGCTGACTGCGGTTTCCGGTAAAGCCGAGCAAAGCTCGTTCAGACCGCAGCCGAACTTAGACATATACTTTAAAATCAGCACCGTTAGAAAAACGCAATCTTTTGTAAAAATTTCGTTCCCGCCCCTAAAGCTGCGCTTGATTTCAACGCCGTTTTCTTTTGCAAGCGCATCCAAAGCTTCGGAAAGCGAAAAGGAAATTTCAACGGGAGTTTTCTCTTCGGTTATTTTAAGCGCATACAAAACTGAAAGCAGCTCCTCACGCGTGCGGATTTTTCCGTATTCATCCAAAGCGCTCAGGCAAAGCCCAGATGGACTGATAAAAAAAGTTACCCTGCCCTTGCTTTCGCCGCCCAGAGCAAGCAGTGTTCTTATGCAATGATTTTTTATATATAGATTATCCGATTTTATGCTTACGGCAACACACTCCAGATTTTCTGCCGCTTCAAGCAAACGTTTGTAATACAACGAATTAAGGTCGGTCTGAAAAAAGCTGCCGCCTCTGTGACCGCTCATATTATCCTTAGCGGCAAGAGCTGAAATCTCCTCTTCCTGAGATGAAGTCAGAGCGGCACAGTTATCGGCACAAACGCTTATGCTGCACTTGTTTTCGCCGTTGACAAAAAAAGCACCGTCAAGCAAATAGTGCTCACAGACAAAGGCTGACTGTGACTCAAACGCATCTGACGAAAGCAAGGCACAGCCCCCCTGCTTTTTAATTCCCTTTGCTATATTCTGAGCCGTAGCATAGGAAGCGTCCGACCCGCAGTAAAGAACTCCGAGCTTTTTCCCCAACACCTCGGTAACGGCAGAGCCTATATTTTGGGCAACGGCAGGAGTCACGGCAGAATTGAGCACACAGTAAGATTTCATTTTTATCTCCTTTATGATTAAATTTGTTATGTACGGAGCCTCTGTTGAATTATCTTTGACAAAAACAGTTAAAATTAATCCTTGAAGGTTGTAATATACAAATTAAAATGATAAAATACCAGACAGAAATAATATTCGGGATGATTAAATTTATGAATAACGAACTCAAATTTGTAGAAATTTTTGCAGACGGCTCCTGTTCCGGAAACCCGGGGCCCGGCGGCTGGGGCACGATACTGCGCTTCGGCACAACGGAAAAGGAGCTTTCCGGCGGCGCAAAGGAAACGACCAACAACCGTATGGAAATAACTGCTGTGCTTGAAGGCTTAAGAGCACTGAAATACCCCTGCAGGGTAAAAATAACAACCGATTCACAGTACGTTTTCAATTCGGTCACCAAGGGCTGGGCTGAAGGCTGGAAGAAAAACAACTGGATTAAAAAAGACAAAAAGCCGGCACTCAATGCCGACCTGTGGGACGAATTGCTGACCGAGCTTTCAAAGCACGAGGTTGAGTTCCAATGGATAAAGGGACACAACGGCCACAGCGAAAACGAGCGCTGTGATGCACTCGCTGTCGCTCAGACCGAAAAATACAAAAACGAAGTTTAAAGAATAATGCAGATAAGACCGCTGCAGCCCTCGTTTATCACCTTTTCGAGTGTTTCCTGCAGCTTCATTCTTGCTTCGCCCGGCATACGGCAAAGCTTGTTGTGAAGCCCTTCGTTTACAAGCTCGCTTAAGGATTTGCCGAAAATATTGGACTGCCAGATTTTTATCGGGTCTTCCTCAAACTCTTTGAGCAGATAACTTACAAGCTCCTCACTCTGCGATTCAGAGCCCACTATGGGCGCAACCTCGGTTGTGATGTTGGCACGCATCATATGGACAGACGGCGCAGAAGCACGCAGACGAACGCCGTATTTACCGCCCTGCTTCATAATTTCGGGTTCTTCAAGTGTCAGTTCCTCGATTGAAGGCATAACAATACCGTAGCCCGTTGCTTCAACCTCATCAAGCGCATTTTTGAGCCTTTCGTAGGCTCTTTTTGTTTTATTGAGGGAAATCATTTCATCCATTAACGCCTGCTCACCGCTGATTTTTGTGCCCGTAACCTCGCTTAGGGTTTCAAAGAACAGTGACGGGTCAGTCTGTGCGCTGACGGTAGCACTGCCCGTTGCAAGATCCATTTCCCCTACCTTGACGGCAGAAAGGTAAGGACAGTCGCTTAAGTCCTTTGCAAACATCGGCACGTCACGCACACGCTTCAGGTTTGATGCGGCTGAGGCAACAGCAGCGTCAATACCGGTACGCACCGGGTGACCGGAATTAAGGCTTAACATCCACCCGGGCAGATTAACACCGACCTGCTTAATCGGAAACTCAAAGAGCACCTGACGGAGTATTTCTTTAATTTCATCCTCCGACACCGTTTTGCAGTTTATTGCAATTACAGGCACGCCGTAGGAATTAATAAGGTCTTTTGCAAGCTGTTGCGATTTAACCGAAGCGGGATCAACACAGTTGAGAAGAACGACAAAGGGTTTACCGAGTGCCTTGAGTTCATCGACTACCCTTTTTTCCGCTTCGCAATACTCATCTCTTGAAATATCGCCTATACTGCCGTCGGTAGTAACGACAAGACCTATGGTAGAATGTTCGTCAATAACCTTTTTCGTGCCGATTTCGGCCGCCATATTAAACGGAATTTCCTTATCAAACCACGGGGTTTTAACCATTCTGGGCTGTTCGTTTTCTATATAGCCGAGTGCACCCGGCACAATATAGCCGACACAGTCAATCATACGCAGTTTGATTTTCACTCCACCTGAAAGTGTTACTCCGACTGCATCCTCGGGAATGAATTTCGGCTCTGTAGTCATTATCGTTCTGCCTGCGGCTGACTGCGGCAGCTCGTCGGTAGCTCGCTCACGCTTGGCGGTATCGCTTATATTCGGCAGAACAAGCTCATCCATAAACCGCTTGATAAAGGTGGATTTACCCGTTCTTACAGGGCCTACAACGCCGATATAAATATCGCCGTTTGTTCTTGCGGCAATATCGTTATAAATGTTCTTCTGTTCCATTTTTTGTTCCTCCTTTTATCAGCTTCGGGGTATGATGAGCATGGTATCGTCGTGCAGGGCTTCGCCGTTTAACGCATTTCGTCGGCTGACGGCATCAACAGAAGTGCCGAAGTGCTTTGCAATATCCCAGAGCTTTTCGCCTTTATCGGCAAAATAAACGGTGATAGCGGAAAGATTATCCTTACTCTTTTCACCCGATTGAGTAATATCGGTAACGGCAAGGTGGTTTTTTCGTGTGAAAACGCAGCCCGAAGCGTTAAACTGAATGCGTGCGTTTAGCTGTGTACCCTTACCGCTTACCGCAATACCGCTGACACAGATATTCGGCTCGTAATTGACATCTGAGGTGTCGGAATTGACGGCGATATTGTGGCGGTAATCAACACGTCTGCGTGCAAAGCAGGGCTTATTCTCCGCATCTGCATAAAGCACGCAGACCGTAACC
This sequence comes from Clostridia bacterium, assembly GCA_017410325.1. Lineage (GTDB taxonomy): Bacteria > Bacillota > Clostridia > Oscillospirales > Acutalibacteraceae > UBA8612. Next base: position 9,597 of record JAFQRA010000026.1, read on the forward strand.
GCACCGCTTAAATCAAGCTGTGAATCGGCAAAGGAATTGACACAGGTCAAATCCGTACACCACGCATCAAGCACTCTGCCGACAGCCGCACCCGAAAAATCGAGCTCGGCGGAATTTACAAAGGTATCGTCAAGCACGGCGGCGAGTCCTTCTTCGCACACGCTGTCTTTTTGCAATTCAAGCTCGTTTACCGTTGAAAAAGCGTCCGACAAAATCACCGCAGAAACCTTTGAATAACCGCGGACAACGGCACAAACACAGGCCGCAACATCAATTCGTCGCATTTCGCCGCTTTCGTCAGGCTTCAACTGCACATCAAGCGAAGAAACCGAAAGGCGCACATCGCAAAGGCTGTTTTCATCAATCCCCTGAAGCTCCGCAATCTGACTTATCGGCATAGTATGTTCGGTTTTGGTAACCTCTCCGTCCTGCGTGCACAGCGTAACAGCAAGCTGTAAATCGCCTTTAACAAGCGTTTTGTTGCTGACGTTTTTGGTCTGCGTGATAACAGGCAGAGCTTGGGCGCGAAGAATGCTTTTAGCATTCTGTACACCCTCAGGCAGTGGGACGACCTCACTCATCTGAAAGAGTTTTGACGTACAGCCCAGAGAATTACAGGTCTGCACGGGCTGCTGACGAAGCTGAATTCCCTGAGCCGAAGCGGAGCTTACAACCTGAGAGGTTTCACAGCACAGAGCAGAAAAAACTATGGCGATACAGCCGTGGACATCCATTCTTCTCGGGCTGACGGCACGGCAGTTGACATAGCTCGTCTTGGCCGTGACAAGCATAGTACTGTCCTCGGGGAGTGAGCTCATTTCGACATATTTGTTAATCGGACAGGACTGCTCAAAGCAGGAAATTCTGTCATCATCGCCGACATAGATAAGCTTTACCGTTGCATTGCCGACGGCGGTTATGCGGTTGCCCGTGATATCAACTGCTGTTACACCCGGTTCAACCTCACAGCACAGCACACTTTTTATATCGCAACAGTAATCGGGCAGAGTGATATCACAATCCACACTCTGCTCGGCTTTTGCCTCCCGAATAACACGGCAAGAGGACAGGTTTTGCTTTTCAACATTAAAATCCATCATTTTTACCTCACCTTCAAAAGTATCTGTATATATCTATGAGTGAGGACAAAGGATTATTACAAACAAAAACCGCCTTAACAAGGATAACTCCTCATTAAGACGGTTTGTTAATTTGTATTCAGTTAAAAAGCGGTGTTGAGAAATATCTCTCTGCCGTGTCGGGAAGGACGGTTACAACCGTTTTACCCTTGCCGAGCTTCTTTGCAAGGCGGATTGCGGCAGCAACGTTTGTACCGCTTGAAATACCGCAGAGAATGCCTTCTTTAGACGCCAAATCTTTTGAGGTCTGAAGAGCTTCCTCGTCCTTGACAATACAGATGTCGTTATAAATTTCGGTGTTGAGAATAGCGGGAATAAGTCCGTCACCGATACCCATCTGAACGTGTGTGCCGATTGAGCCGCCCGAAAGAATTGCGGCGTGCTCGGGCTCGACAGCCCATATTTCGATATCGGGGTTTGCCTGCTTTAATGTTTCGCCGATACCGGTAATAGTACCGCCCGTACCGATACCAGAGCAGAAGCCGTGAATGGGAGCATTTACCTGCTTGAGGATTTCAACACCCGTGCAGTTGCGCTGAATTTCAACGTTTGCAGGGTTTTCAAACTGCTGGGGAACGAAAACGTTTTCATCCTCCGCCTGCATTTTAAGGGCGAGGTTAAGACATTCTTCTATACAGGCGCCAATGTTGCCTGCATCGTGAACAAGAATAACCTCTGCACCGTACTGGTTGACAAGCTTTCTGCGTTCCTCACTAACTGAGTCGGGCATAATAATCTTTGTCTTATATCCCTTGACCGCGCCGACAAGAGCAAGACCGATACCCTGATTGCCGCTTGTGGGCTCGACAATGACTGTATCCTTATTAATAAGACCCTGCTTTTCAGCGGCAAGAATCATATTGTATGCCGTTCTTGTTTTGATTGAGCCGCCGACATTGAGACCCTCGAATTTAACAAGAATCTCGGCACAATCCTCATCAACCATATTGGAAAGACGGATAATGGGTGTATCCCCCATCGCCTCAAGAATATTGTTGCAAACCATATATACACCTCTGAAACGGTTTAATACTTACATATTATTCTGCACCTTGCCATAGTGCAACAGATAAAATTATACAACATAAAAGAAATAATTACAATTTACAATATTTAGAATTATTATTTATATAAACGCATTATTTTGTATATTTTTACTTTACGGTTAACAAACACTTGAAAAAGAGATTGATATAAGGTAAAATGATCTTAACAAAGGAAGTGACATTATGCGAAATCCGCTTGCGGACAGGCTCAGACCGCAGACAATTGACGATATGGTCGGTCAGAGGCATTTGCTCGCTGAGGGCAAGGCACTCAGGCGCATTATAGATTCGGGCGAAGTGCCGAACCTTATTTTCTACGGCCCGTCGGGTGTGGGCAAAACTACGCTTGCCGAAATTCTTGCAAAACGCACGAACAAATATTTCTGCAAGCTCAACGGTACTACTGCCTCAACCGCTGATATAAAAGAGATAATTGCACAGTCGCAGACGCTTTCCGCGATAAACGGTGTACTGCTGTACCTTGACGAAATTCAGTATTTCAACAAAAAGCAACAGCAGACCTTACTTGAATATATTGAGGACGGCTCGATTACGCTTATTGCTTCCACAACGGAAAACCCGTATTTTTATGTATATAACGCCGTGCTCAGCCGTTCGACCGTTTTTGAATTCAAAAGCGTTGAGCCCAAGGAAATTGAGCCCGCCGTAATGCGTGCTTTCAACTTTCTTGCAAAAGAAGGTGGTATGGAATTTGAGCTTGAAGACGGGGTTATTCGCCACATTGCCTGCGGCTGCGGCGGTGACGTAAGAAAAGCGATGAACTCCGCAGAGCTTTGCGCAATGGCAAGCAAAACCGTTGATAACAAGCGGATAGTTACGCTTGAAATCTGCGAACAGCTCACACAGAGAAGCGCTTTTAAATACGACAAAGAGGGTGACGAGCACTACGACATTGTTTCCGCCTACCAGAAATCAATGCGAGGCTCTGACCCCGATGCGGCAATACACTACCTTGCACGGCTTCTCGAAGCAGGCGATCTGCCCTCCGCATGCAGGCGTTTGCTCGTTTGTGCCAACGAGGATGTAGGCCTCGCCTATCCCCAGCTTATACCGATAGTAAAGGCGGCTGTTGACACCGCTTTACAGGTAGGTATGCCCGAGGCAAGAATTCCGCTTGCCAACGCCGTTATACTTGTTGCAACCGCACCGAAATCCAACACGGCCTACGCAGCCATCGATTCGGCGCTCAGCGATATCAGAAACGGCAAAAGCGGCCCGATTCCGAGAACGCTGCAAAACAAGCACTTTGACGGCGAGGACAACGACCGCAAGGGACAGTTCTACAAATATCCGCACGACTATGAAAACCGCTGGGTCAAGCAGCAATACCTGCCCGACGCACTCAAAAACACAACGTATTACGAGTACGGCGACAACAAAAACGAGCAGGCGGCAAAGGCTTATTGGGACAAAATCAAAAAATAAAAAAACAAAGGCTTGTCGATTGAATTTCGGCAAGCCTTTCGGTTTAATATTGTTTATTTGATTTTTGCAAAAGCATCCAGCCAGAGACGCTTTATAAGCTCGTGACCGCATTCACCGGGATGAACACCGTCACCCGTCCAGTAAGAAGCCGGTGCCATTTTGCAAGCCTCGTCGAAAGCGGGCTGAAGCTCAACAAGAGCAAGGTCAAACTTTTCTGCAATTCGTTTTACTACGGCTGCCTTCTGTGCAACATCTTCTCTGAAGGTATTAAACTTAGTGGGCTTCTCTTCGGTATTGCAGGAGCCGCTTCCCTCAAGAACGAAAGGTGCAATAAGCATAAGCTTGGTTTCGGGGCAGGCTTCCTTAATTTCCTCGATAAGCATTGTGTAAATTTTTTCAAACTTGGCCGTATCAACGCCGTTGTCGTCGTTAATTTCGTGCCAGGTGTCGTTTACGCCGATATAAATGCTTGCGTAATCGGGCTTGAGGTTGATGAAATCCATTTTGATTCGTGCATACAAATCAACTATTCTGTCGCCGCTTACACCACGGTTAATAAATTCATATTCGCCGGGACACTCAAAGCCGAGACAAGCCTTGATAAGGTGGGGATAGCCTAAACCGAGGTGATAATAATCACTACGTCTTCTGTCGCAATCGGTAATTGAGTCGCCCTGAAAAAGGATTCGTTTTGCCATAATTAGTCACTCCATAAAAATTATTTTTTCATTTCCACATAAGGTAAAACCGTAAAGCCGTTTTTGCGATAAAGCTTTACTGCACCCTCGTTTTCTTCTTCGACTTCAAGACGAAATACGGAATCGGGGTATTTTTCTTCTGTCAGCTTTAAAAATGCCGAGCCTATACCCATACCCCTGCATTCGGGCGAGATATACAAATCCTCCAGCCATATACAGGGCTTGCCGAATTCTGTGGAAAAGCTTTTGGCAAGCATTGCGTAGCCCTTTACGCCCGTATCGGCTGTGAAAACGTAGCCCTCGATATACGGACTGCCGTCAAGGCAAGCCTTGATATCGGCACGGAAAATTTCCTCCGACCCGTTTGTGAACACCGCAGGCGAAGAATAAAACTCACGCATTAAGTTGAGTACGGCTGATTCATCCTCTGCCGTAATTGCTCTTATTTCAAAATCCGTTACCACTCTCTGATTACCTCTGGGTTGGCGAAAATTTCGTCCAGCTTCTTGATAAACGGAACTACGTCCGCAAAGCCGCCAATTCGGTGGTCAAACATAAGATTTATCGGCAGAACCTTTTTCGTTGCGATATCGGCCTCACCCTTTTCGTTGCGGAAAACGTAATCTTTATCCTGCATAGAGCACAACGCCATTATAAATACCTGCGGATAAAGAATCGGGGCGTATGTAACGTTGCCCTTGAGGTCCTTGCAAAGAGTACCGAGGTTGGTAAGGCAGACGGAGCCTTCATTGAGCTCATACATCTGTAATGATTTGGAAGTATCACGGTCTGCATGCTCAAACAGTCCCGAAAGCTTGGCAACCTTGAATTTGCCGCAGTAGCCCGTATAAATCTGTGCCGCCGTCTGGCGAAGCTTACCCTTGCAGATAAAACCAATTATACGCTGTAAAATTACATCGAAAAGCACTCTGTCAACGTCCGTTGTTTTGAGAGTTTCAAGCATTCTGTCTATTTCTGCCTGAAGCTCTTTGAGGTTCATTGTTTCAACATTGCGCACCTTTATCGGGAAGGTTTCACCGGTTTCAAGGAGCACGGGCATTGCAATATCAATATGCTTCTTGATGATAAGCCTGCCGCTTGAAGAAAGCGGACGATAATCCATGTGTGCATTCAGTCTCGGTGCAACCTTGAGACCCTCGGCAAGCACACGCATCATAAGCGTGTTGAAAGAAAGCTTATAGTCACATTCCTTTTTCAGCATCTGAAATTCTTCCCAGAATTTTGTTATATCCGCCTCGTAATTATAACCGCCTGCAGGGATATTCTGCTGGGCGTTTGTCAGAACGTTACCCGATACCCTGCCCTTGATTTTGAAGTATTCTACAGTGTCGCCGTCCATAGGCTTTGTAAGCGCACCTGCCATATATTCTTTGAACGTCATTATATTTCCCCTTTATTTTATTCATATGTGATTATACAACATCTTTCGTCAAATAACAATACAATAAAGAGGAATTTTTGTTGAACAAATTACGGTTTGTCGGAATGTTCTCAGGTGTAAAAGCTATTGTCAATAGCTCCCTTTCAAGGGAGCTGTCACGAAGTGACTGAGGGTTGCTTATTGAAAACTTAATCAACATAAAATTTTCAATCCTCCGTCTTTTGACTTCGTCAAAATCCACCTCCTTTGCAAAGGAGGTTAATGCTCCGCATACACCTCATCAGTCACCTGCGGTGACAGCTTCCCCTCGTAGGGGAAGCCATTAGCTATAGAAGTAACTTTTCTTGCCTTCCCCTTGAGGGGAAGGGGGACCGCCGCACGGCGGTGGATGAGGTAGAAAAGAGTTAGACAAACTGTAATTTGCAAGCCAAAGCTCATACGGCAGATGTTTGTATTTTAGAGATCTTCTATCATACCCAAAACCAATTCATAGAACTCTTCATAAGATTTTACTCCGTCACACGAAACACGAACTTTAACACCGTCAAGCTCAAAATCAGCCATAAAAGTTGTGTAAGAAATGTAAAAACTGACCTGTGTTCCCTCAACGACCTCAACGGATTTACGTTCTTCTTTAAGAATATACTCTTCACGATGCGGAAGCATGAGCTTAGCGGCACATATCAATACTCCCTTACTGCTCCCGTCACTGTGACCGTTATAATGAAAGCCTATAACGTCATCGACAATATTTCCGTTCATATCATAAACAACACGATGATTTTGATTAGGCCATTTTTCCATACCCTCAATCATATAGCTTTTATTCTCTAACGAAGCAAAATCTTTACCCAGATATTCTGTTGCCGTTTTGTCATCCCAATTTTCTTTGCGGTAATGCTCTCCTGAATAATCCCATGTGCCATGTTCGATTTTGACAATATAATTCATATTATATTGCTCATATAATTTCTCATCATATTCAAAATTTTCTAAGAAATTAACAGGTTCTGTCAGGGGCTTTCTTTTGCTTCGTATCAAATCATCAATTTGCTCCTGAGTATAACCACGCTTTTTGAAATAATATTCAACATAATCACCCATTGTGCCAAGTGTTGCCAGCTTTTCAACGGCTTTGTCAACCTCTTCAACGGTAATCGAATATTCCGCCAATTCTTCGGCAGAGGCAAAAACATACCAGTCAGCCGCATAGGCTTCGCCGTTTTTGACTATTGCGTATTCGTTTGCCATAACACGTACCCATTCTGTCCTGTCACCGGAATAAATTGCATCAATTTCTTCTTGCGTGAATGTTGTTTCAGCAATCAAATACTCCCGGTCGTGCTCGGTATAAGACTGTATCATTTCGTTGTTATACTCTTCAAACTCCTCCTTGGTAATCTGAAAATCACGCAAGAAATTTATCAACAACGGCGTTCTTCCCGGTTCGTCGCCACGGTATTTCAATGATTTATTTTCGGCGTCCTTTGCCATAAACCACTCGTGGGTATCAATGCCTCGAGTTTCCTTTACCAAGTCCATCAACTCTCCGTTGACACCGTGAAGCTTATGAACAAAAGCATAAGTAAAACCGCCTCTGTCACCGCCGTGAGGCAGAGGATTATCGTCAAAAGTGGGTTCTTGTGTAGACGGTTCTGTGGTGTTCTGAGTTGCTTGTGTGTCACTTTCATCAATAATCACAGCGGGGTCAAGGCTGAAAAAGCCGCTTTTCCACACACCGATGCCGAGTATAAGCACGGCAGTAATACAGCATAAGCTGCCCGCTACACGCTGTGCAGTCTTTATTCTTTTTCTTCTCACGGCAAGACACTCATCCCTCTTTTCGAGAACAGCTCTCGCAATCTCCTCACAGGATTTCATATTCAAAGCCCTCCTTTTCAAGTTTCTCCTTCAGGGCAGACTTCGCCCTGTACAGCAGGTTTTCCACCTGCCGCTTGCTCTTTTTCATTATTCTTGCAGTCTGCTCGTTTGAAAACTCCTCGAAATAGACAAGGTAGAGCACCTGCAGATATTCTGTTTTCAGTTTCTTCATTGCCGAGTGAAGCATAATTTTCCGCTCCTCAAGCAGATATGCTTTTTCGACAGTTTCCTCCTCATGTAAAACGCTTTCGAACTTTTCTGCAGATGTGTCCGAAACCTTTGACCGCTTTCTTATGTAGTCTATTGCCGTATTTCTGCCCGAAGCATAAAGCCACGTTTTAAACAGACTTTCCCGACGGAATTTCGGCTTCTTTACAGCAAGGCGGACAAACACCTCCTGCATAAGCTCCTCGGCGGCAAAAATATCGTGAGTAAAGCTGTTGATATACAGCATCAAGCCGTCCTTATAGTCACGAACTATTTCCTCAAAAGCGCTGTCATCGCCCGCGAGATACCGCCCGTAGTTTTCAGTGCCCCTGTCCATTTCACACCCTCCTTTTTCGGATTTTAAAAGGCCTTTCACCCGTTAGACGGGGAAAGACCCTAAAACTCTCAGTTAAATTATTATCTCGGCAATGTACGGTCTGTGGTCGGACAGAACAATTTCGGGAATATCGGCAGAAATAACATTCATATCCTTACTTGTAAACATATAATCTATTTTCATTTCCGGCTTATCCGAGGGAAAGCTTAACTTCTCGCAGTCAAAGCATTGTGCCGTGTCGTACATACGCTCTTTTACGGGCATAAGCACGGCATTATCCGGAGTTGCGTTGAAATCGCCCATAAGAACACAGCGCTCGGACGGCAGATTATCGCAGACCGTTCTGACTGCATTGATTTGTTCTTCGGGGTTAAGGCCGAAATGAGTTACGAGAACATTCAGACCGCAGGGAACATCAATTTCAGCCTTTAATATACAACGTGTTTCGTAATTATGCTTACCGTTTCTTGTTTCGGGGTCGGGTATCATTATTGTTTGAGCGGATTTTATCTGATAGCGTGAAAGCAGAGCGTTTCCGTAGGGACTTGTACCGCGGACAAATATTGCACGGGCGAAATAAAAGTGATAGCCCAGCCTTTCGGCAAGAGCCTTTGCCTGCGCGGTATAGCCGGGAATTATTCCGTTTCCCCTGATTTCGTTGAGGCCGATTATATCGGCACCGCTTTCTCTTATTACCTTGGCAAAGGCATCAAAATCAATTTTTTTCGTTATGTAATTTTCGCAATGCAGAACATTGTAGCTCATAATTTTAAGTTCCATAATAATCACCTATTGCTCAATATAACACAACGAATTTATTTTTTCAATCTTGAAAATAGATTTAATTTAATATATAATAGATTGTAACTGTTAAAAGGATGTGCTGATAATGACATTTGAAATAAAGGGCAATCAGTTTCTTAAAGACGGTGAGCCTATAAAGCTCATTTCGGGTGCGGTGCACTACTTCCGCAATCTTCCCGACACGTGGAGTGATATATTCAAAAAAATGCGCGCAATGGGCTGTAACTGCGTTGAAACCTACTGCGCGTGGAATATGCACGAAAAGAAGCCCGGCGAGTTTGATTTTGACGGTATTCTCGACATTGCAAAGTTCATTAAAACCGCCGCAGACGAAGGGCTTATGGCTATAGTAAGGCCCGGCCCGTACATCTGTGCGGAGTGGGAATTCGGCGGACTGCCGTGGTGGATTCAGGCAGACGAGAAAATTGAAATCCGCTGTTCAAACAAGGCATACATAAAATATTTTGACAGATATATTGACAGGCTTCTTGCCGAAATAAAGCCCCTGCTTTGCACAAACGGCGGCAATATTATTATGCTTCAGTGCGAAAACGAGTACGGCTACTACGGCGACGATAAGGAATACCTTAACTATCTGCACGACGGCTATAAAAAGAGAGGTATGGACGTGCCGCTCTTCACTTCCGACGGCTCAAGCGAGGACAATCTGCTTGACGGATTTATTCCCGGCACGCTCACAACGCTCAATTTCGGCAGCAGGGTTGAGGAAAACTTCCGCGCACACTCAAGGCTTTTCCCCGACCAGCCGAAAATGTGTATGGAAATGTGGAACGGTTGGTTTGACGCGTGGGGTGACGAAATGCACCACACGACCTCGGCGGAGGATTACGCAAAATCCGTTGACGATATGCTCACGATAGGCAGCCTTAATATGTATATGTTTATCGGCGGCACCAACTTCGGCTTTATGAGCGGCGCAAACCACTACGAAAAATTCGCACCCGACGTAACAAGCTACGATTACGACGCTATGCTCACCGAGTGCGGCGATATTACACCGAAATACAGAAAAATACGTGAAATAATACAAAAGCACGTGCCGAGCGACCTGCCCGAAATTCCTGCCGACAGAAAGAAAAAGGCGTACGGCAAGTTTGAACTGACGGAATTTGCGGGAATTTTTGATAGCCTTGACAGGCTTTCTTCACCCATACATTCCGACGTACCGCTGTGTATGGAAAAATACGGTCAGGGCTACGGCTACATAGCCTACCGAACAAAGCTCAACAGAGATTACGATGACGTTTCCCTTTCGTTTGAAAGCCTCGGCGACAGAGCACAGATTTACATTAACGACGAGCTTATCGGCATTGTTTACATCAATGAGGAGCTTGAAATTGATATCACCGCAAAGAAGGGCGACATTCTCACCGTGCTTTGCGAAAATATGGGCAGAGCTAACTTCGGCCCGAAGATGATGCGCAAAAAGGGCATTGACGGCAGGTGCCTGCTCGGCGGAAAAATCCACTTCAGCTGGGACGTATATCCCCTGTGGATGAACAACCTTGAAAGGGTTGAATATTCCGCTGAAATGCCCAAGGAAAAATCCGTTTTTCTCAAGGGTAAATTCAATATTGACGAGCCCTGTGACACGTTTATAAAGCTTGACATTTTTACGAAGGGCTTCGTTACCGTAAACGGCTTTAACCTTGGCAGATACTGGGAAATCGGCCCGCAGCGCACGCTCTATCTCCCCGCCTCCCTGCTGAACAAGGGTGAAAACGAAATTGTTATATTTGAGTCGGACGGACTTAAAGGCAAGCCCGAATTTGAGCTTGTTGATAAACCAATACTTTTTGAAACAGCAATTGAATTTGTCTGAAATGCAATATTTCACGCACATTCGTGCATTTTTCTCCTTGCCATACGACAGTATGCCTGCGGAGAAGAAACACCCGACTGCACATAAAATATTGTATTTCAGATGCGA
>JAFQRA010000027.1 GCA_017410325.1 Clostridia bacterium
AAAGTCGGTAACTGAAAAACGCCCACGAGAAAGTTTTCTGAGCGACTCGTAAGATTTAGAATTCATATTCGCAATCTTTTCAGGTGACGAATAGTTTGCAAGTATGTATAGCGCGGTGGTAGAAAACTTACCCTTAAAAAATGGCTTAAACTCGGGAAAAACCTTGTCCAATATATTTGTCAGCTCTACGAGTTGCCTGCTTCGTTGCCGTATAAGGTTATCTCGAAATCTTGTTAGTGACTTTAGTTTCTCAGTGTGGTAAAATGATGGTGGATAGGGCTTGTACTCTACCGTCATCAGATAACGGGCAATCATCTCGCAGTCAATCGAATCGGTTTTGGTTTTTCTAAGAGATTTACTCTTAATGAAGCGATTGATTAACAGCGGATTAAACTCCATGAATGTGGTGCTACACGATTCAAGAAAGAGTTTAAGGTTTGTACCGTAATGACCGGTAGATTCAAGCCCTATTCTTGTTTCTGTGCCAAGAGAGTCTAATAATGCTTTGAACTGCAAAAAGCCCTTGTGGTCATTTGCAAATGACCACGAGGGCGTGACAACATCACCAACGTCGTCAATTACAGCACAATCGTGTTTGAATTTAGAAATGTCGATTCCAATGTAATACATGGTTTCCTCCTTTACTTTTCTGCACTGCTGTTTTCCACAGACGGCTTGTCCTTGTATTCACGCAAATAAAAACGTCAAAGCGTTAACTAACTGATTACCATTTCAGACAAACCACTGTGGTTTGAGTCACCTCGAACCAGTCTAAGCTGTAATGATATAGATACAAATCCACAGTGCTTGTCTTAATTATATCGCAGGTAGCTACTCCTGCAAATATAACCAATAATTTTAAGAAAGGAGACACAATTAAACCACCCCTTTCGAGATGGTTTAATTATACGTGACAGGTATGAAAAGAGTTATTAAGTCAGCCGCAAAAGCCATCGGGCTTTTTATCGGTGGTATTATTTCGGTTCTCGCTTTGTGCTGCATTATAACGCTTATATGGGGCGCAGTACAGGCAAACACGGGCACCGTAACGGAAAGCTTGCCCGAAACGCCCGAGGATTTCACGCCTGAAATAAGGCTGATTGTATTCACCGATACCCACAACGAAAACGAAAATGTTGCCGATGCAATTGATACCGCCTACGCTTTATTTGACAACGACAGCGTTTACGCGGGCGTTGATGCGTTTTTCGGCCTCGGCGATTTTTCAAGCATAGGCACCGAGCCCGATTATCAGGCTTACGTTGATACGCTTAAAGAGCACGTACGCGAGGAGACGGTATGTATAAACGTTCTCGGAAACCACGAATTCAAGGCGGATGACTACAAGGAGCTTTTTGAGAAATATTTCCCTCACTCGCTTGACACCGTTACCCAAATCAACGGCTTTACCTGCATTGCTTTTTCCGGTGAACGCTCGCTGACTGAATGGACCTATACCCCCAAAAGCCTTAAATGGTTAAGCGATGAAATCCACAAGGCTGAAGCCTCGTCAGGAAACAAGCCCGTGTTCGTTTTCCAGCATCCGCACCCCTTCGGCACGGTTTACGGCAGCACAATCTGGTGCACACCGCAGCTCAATCCCGTATTTGCAGGGCACAGCAAGGTGATTAATTTTTCCGGACACTCGCATTTTCCGTTCAACGACCCGAGAAGCATAAATCAGACCTCCTACACTTCGGTTGGTGTCGGTGCAATGGCAAGATTCGAGCTTGACAAGAACTATATAGTCGGTCAGCACCCCGAGAGATACGAGGACGCTGCTCAGTTCTGCGTTGTTGAGGCAGACAGCAGCGGTGCCGTAAGGCTGAGAGGCTACGACCTTTTGTCGGACACGTATTTCTGCGATTATTACATTGAAAATATAAACGATCCCGACACCTTTGCCTATACATACAAAAATATGAAGGCGCACGACAAAACGCCCGTATTCGCCGCAGACGCAAAAGCTGACGTAAGCGTAACCGAAAACGGCGATTACAGAGTTTCGTTCACCGAGGCACAAGCTGCCGAAGGATATATAGTTCACAGCTACGAGGTTTCCGTATCCGACGAAAACGGTAACGGGATTTACAGCGATGAATTTATTGCAACCTACTACATTGTCGATGAAGACGACACGCAAGGCTTTACGCTTGCAAAAGATATGCTTGAAGCAGGCAAAGCCTATAAGCTCACGGTAACGGCCGAAAGTGCATACCACCGCAAGTCTGAGCCTGTAACACTTTCATTCACCGTACCCGAATAATCCCGAACAAAAAACTTCCGCACATAACGGCGTTGTAACCGATATGTGCGGACTTTTTAATTTCCGTAATTATTTTTCAAAATACATTGCACCGCTCTGGGCAAAAATCAGCGGCGGCAACTTCATACCCTTTTGCTCGGGTATTCGGGAGGCAATGGCGTAGTCGTGGATTTTGCTGTAGAAAAATCCCGGCTCAAAAACGACGTGAGCGCACACAAATCCTTCTGTTTCAACAGGCAGGGTTACGGAATAATCCCCCGTTTTCTTTGCGGTATATTCATAGCACAAGCCGCGGGAATTAAAGACCATCAGCTTATGGTTACGGCGCAGCTTTTTGACGTTTATTGTAACTGTTGTATCTTCCGTGAGCTTGACGGTATCGCCGAGTCTGCTTTCACCGCTGACAATATCGACGAAGGTTGTTCCCACTTCAAAGCAAATAGTCGTATGTCCGTTGACGATTGCTTCAAGTATATCCTCGGGAGAATTCGATTTGGCATAAACGTATGTAACCGGCCAGGTGAGAAGATTTGTAACAACGTAGTCCTTGTGATAATCGCTGCCGCCGACAACGGGAAGCTTAAAGCCGTTGCGAAGCTGCTCGTGCCACCACTCGGTGCACTCAAGGTTATCGTAGTGAGTGGGAGCATTCCACACTTCGAGCACGTCAACGTCTGCCGCGTTCTTTTCCCATCTCCACGGGCACTGCTTACAATGCGGATGGTTCATACAGATAACCGCACCGCGTTTTTTTGCCTCGTCCTTGATTCGCAGAAAATCCTCGTAGGTTTCGCAGGAATCATAATCCTCGCGGTCGATAACGTCCTTAACGCCCCACATATTGCAGTGGCCGCCCCTTTTGGTAAGCTCTGCGCCGTAAATAAGGGTAAGTCCGTCAACCTCGGGAAGCTCCTCACAGTTTACGTTGTGGTCGGTAATCATAAGGAAATCGAGCTTATTCTTTTTCGCCTTTTCAATAACCTGCTCCAAGGTGAGTCCGCCGTCGGAAGCAGTTGTGTGGCAATGCGGCACACCGACATACCATTTGTAATTTTCGTAGCCCATCATAATTCCCCTTTTGCACTGTTATTTTTTCTACAGCAATATTATATACTAAAATAATTCTGTTTTCAACATAAAAAAATCCGTAAAAAAAGATATCATTCCGAATGAAACGAAGAAGTTTAAAGCAGGCCCGCAAAAACCTCTTTGTCCGAATTCGGAATGACATAATTATTTGTTTTATTCAATAATATCAGGCAGCATAAGTCCCATTAAAATTTCGGCGTTTGTCCAGCCTGACTCGCTGCATTTTGCCGCCCAGCCGACGTCGTGAGGGCAGGCATAAACCTCGCCCATATCCATATCAAACGCTCTGCACCAGCTTCCCGCTGTTTTCGGGTCGTCCGAGTGCACCTGCGTTTTAACAAAGAAAGCAGAAATATCACGCCACAAATCATAAAACCGTTTGTCGCCCGTAACGCTGTGTGCAACGGCAAAGCCCACGGGCAGCCAGTTGACCGAATAGAGCAAATCCGCAACGGGGTCGCCGTTATGGGTAAGCAGTGAGCATTCTCCGTCGGACTCACGGGAGAAATTTGCCTTGTAGCCCGTGTCCCACTCATAATAGCCGCCGCAGGGATGGCGGTACTTTACAAGGTCATCGGTAACACGGTAAAGCATAGCTCTGTGTGCTTCGTCCTTGGTCACGCCATACAGCACGGCAAGAGGCAAGACAAGGCGGCAAAGCTCCTGCGTTTCGCTCTGCTCACGCTTTGTTTCGGGGTATAGCGACATAATAGTTTCAAGACCCCGTTTGCCGACCTCAAGATATTTTTCATTGCCGCCGATTTTATAGGCAAGCAGCAAGGCAGCGTGGTAGTAGGCGTTATAGTGTGCCGAGGGAAGACCGTTTTCGGCCCGGGAAAGCTCAAGGATTGCGCTTTCGGTTAACTTGCAGGCATCGGTACGCATAACACGGCAGCCGTCCTTTGCGGTTGTTTTCACAAGAAAATCAAGTGCACGGCAGATATCGGGAAAACGCCGTGTATCCCCGAAATAAAGGCAGTTATAAAGCTCCGGCAGAATTGCACGGGCAACGTCATCCTGATAGCAGACCTCCCAGCCCGTATCAGTCCAGCGCACCATACCGTCAAGCAGTCCGCCTTTAACCGTCATCGGCCCGAAAACGAAGCTGCTCAGGTTTTCGGCAATTTGCAAGCACCCGTCATCGCCGTAAATTTTACCGTAAAAGCGGAAAGCACCCGATGCTTCGCCGCAACAGTCCGTCCTTACCGTGTCGGCGGTAAGCTGAACACCGTCGGGGAAAGTGTTGTGGCGCAGACCCTCTTTTATGCCGCCGTTACCCACATCAACCAGATAACGGCTCAGCCACTCAACGCCCTGCTTTATTGCTTCCTTGCGCTGACGTTCAAACACGGCACAGTCGGAAAAATCTTCGCTAAACCGGTGGCTCGCGGCAGACTCGGGAAAACGGGCAGGCTTATTACCCGTCAGCCATTCGGCAATAAACGAAACGAGGCTTTCCCACGCTTTGCGCGGCGCAAAACGGGCACGGCTGAAATTGTGAAGCTCAAAGCCGCACATCATAACGTTTTCGCCAAGCAGCCACAGCGCAGGGTCGCCGTCCGAAAGCAGCTCCCCGCAAGTAGCCTGCACTTTTGTGTGGGCAACCACACGTTCACGGTAAACGAGCAGAATTTTCTGCTCGGGCACGGTGTACCACGGGCGCATTGTACGGTTACTGCCGTCATCGAGCAAATCGCCCGTTTCAAGCCCGGTGATTTCATTGCCGATTACAACAAGACGGCTGCGTGTGGTATCGGGAAGCTCCTCGGAATAAACGCCGCCCCAGCTGTTAAGTCCTTGTGTGAAAAGCCGTTTGCCCACGGCAACCTCGGCTTCAAGGCTGACACGCAGACGCGGGTCAAGCACCCTGCCGTTTGCAAGCACGGCAAAGGCATCGAATTCACCGAGAGAAACGCCGACAGCCTGCTGAATCGTTATACGTGTGATTTCAACGCCACAGCTATCAAACACAAGGCTCAAATCGCAGTCACAGTCAGCCAGCAGTAAAAGTTTCATTGCCTACCCACCCCGAATGTAAAATATTATCAATAAAATATTAGCACGAAACGGAAAAGTTTACAATAGCTTTATAAGCCTTCCTCACATTCGGAAAGAATTGCCGTAATCTGTTTGGCCTTTTCAAGATAAAGCGGATTATTTTCCGTTTCGCTGAGTGCCGTCAGGTGGTGCGTTATATCCCAGGCAAGCGGCTTGAGTGCCGATTTTGCAACCGCACGCTTTTCCTCACCCTCAAGGAAATACACGAGAGCATTTTCCCTTGATTTATAAAGGTTCGGCAGCTTTTTCGCCTGTCCTATTGCCTTTTCGTGCTCGCCGATTTTTTGGTAGGCAAAGCAGATATTGTAAAGCGTTGCACCGCGCACCTCACAGTCGGGGCAGAAGTTTATAATCTGCTCCTGCACAGCTATTGACCGACGCAAGTTTTTTTCTTTCTCCTCAGGCGAAGTGCCGATTTTTTCAAGCGAGGTTGAAAGCTGAACGAGCAAAAGCGCGTCATTCGGGAAGCTTTTGAGTGCTTCCTTCATCAGCTCAACGTTTTCACCGTGCAGACCGTTTTTGTTGTTATAAGCCCAGGTGCTGTTGATTTCATCGTATCTGCTTTTCTTTTCCCGTTCACTCACGCCGAGCAATTCATCCACACTGATACCGAAATAGTGTGCCAGGGCGGGAAGCAGCTCAATATCGGGGTAGCCTTCTCCCCTCTCCCACTTACTGACAGACTGCGAGGATATGCCAAGATGCGTTGCAACCTCCTCCTGAGTAAGACTGCGTTCAAGACGAATCCGTCTGATATTTTCACCGATTGAAAGATTCATAAAATCAACCTCCGTTTTTGTTTGTGATGTTACTATATAAAAATCTTGCGTAATGTTCAATAACCGCTTCGGGGAACGGTTTATACCGTTGGTTGATAAATTAGGGTCTGTCGAGGACAAACAATGCGTAATTCACCTTTTCAATAACACGGCTTTTATTACAAGTATGAAAAATGCGACAACGGCGGCATAGACCGCTCTTGTTACGGTGAGAAAAAGCACTGTCAGAATATTCAGCATAACGGATATTTCCGTCAGAATTTTATTTGGCTTTTCTGCGTTTATTCTTGTGAGTATCAGTTTAACAAGCCCCGATAGAATAAGCGCGGCAAACATAACGGCGTAAACAGCCTTGCTCACTGTTGAAACGTCGGAAACGCCGAACAGATTCACCGAATAAACGAAGCCGTTGACAGTATTGGGATAAAGAGGCAGGATAACAAGCAAAAGGGACAGCAAATCGGCAAACCCGAAAAGCAAATCACAAATTTTTCTGACATCTGCCTTTTTCTCCCTTTCGGCAATTGACAGCAGTTTTTCGCCCGAGAGAAGCTCGTCAACTGTAACCGAAAAGAATTTTGCAAGCTCCTTCAACGACTCGATATTCGGATATCCCCTGCCCGATTCCCATTTGGAAACAGCTGCCCTTGAGACGAAAAGAAGCTCTGCCAATTCCTCTTGGGTAAGTCCACGGTTTTTTCTCAATTCCTGTAATTTTTCATTGAACTCCATTAAACACCAATCTCCTGTTTTTCAGTAAAAATAACGGCTGATTCATAAACAAGGAACAGCCCTGCACCCAAAAGAGCCGCACCGACAATATCGCTGAGCCAATGAACGCCCGAAATCAGCCTGCCTGCAACCATAAGGGCAGAAAACAAAAGCGTAAATATATTTATTGCTCTTATTATTCTCTTGCTTTTCAGCCTGCGGTTGCAAAGAAAGGCAAACGAGGGCATAACACACAGCACGAGCAGGGTTGTTGACGAGGGATAAGAAGCCTCTGCCGCACCGTTTATCAGCACGGGGCGGTAATTTATGGGTATCATTTCAAAAAACAGATAGCACAGCACTACAACAACGTAATACACACCGGAAACGATAATATCCGAATCAACCCTCGATAAACTTTTCCGTTTCACAAGCTGAACAAAGCCGACCGCACCGAAAAAGGCACAAGCCGCAAGCGGCACAAGCCCCAGCCAATCCGTAACGGTATAAAGGGACATATTCACGCCCGTTAGCCAATGAAACCGAGTGTTAAGCACCGCAAAGCCGATATCCGTACCGTTAACGCCGACGCTTTGAACGTCAAGAGTTTTAATCAGCAACGTCCATACGGCAAACGCACTTAAAAACAAAGTTCCCGTAATCAATAGTTTTTTTGCTTTTACTTTCATTTTTAAAAATCCTTTCTGTTTTCGCCTTCGTGATAAGAAAAGGTTAACAGAAAGCTGAACGGATTTAAAGTATTTTACCGTAGCGGCCGTGATACTTTTCGTAGCAAAGGCCAAAATTCACTTTTTTATTCCTTTATAAATATAATAGGGCTTTGAGAAAATGTATTGGTTTTGCTTTTGCGCCGTGTTCAGGTTTTCAATGAATTCAGCATATTCTTTTTTGCTTAATGCACCTGTGTTATTTTCATATAGCCACGCAATATCAAGGCTTAAATCATAGCCGAAGGTTCCTTCCTTATATTCGGTTTCGACCTCGTTATGAACGCTTACCGTGCTTTCAAACAGACCTGTCTTATTGAAAAAGCCGTACATTCTCCTGCCAATCCAGCTGTCCAGGTCATCCATCCACGGCTGTTTCGTTTTGGCGTAGGCGTGAACGGCTTTGGAAATCAGCTCCTTGTTTTTTCCGTTATAGCAAACGCTGTCCCAATCGCAGTTTACGGAAACCACCGTTCCGCCTTGCTTTAAAATCCTGTGAATTTCTCCGACAAGGAAGTCCTTGTCCGACACGCACTCAAACATATCCTTTGTAAAAACCAAATCAAAGCTGCAGTCGGCAAAGTCCAGCTTTTTTGAGCAGTCCATAACCTTCAGCTCAATCGGCTTACCATACTCAACGTCATTAAAACGTTTGTCGGTTATATCCACACCAGCGGCTGTTTTGATTTTATCGGGAAACGCTTCCAGAAAGGCCAAAAGAAAGCCGGCATCCTTACAGCCCAAATCGGCAACCGTGGCATTGTCGGGTAAATCTGTCTGCTCCGAAATTACTTTGAATAAAGACGAATATTTAAAGTTACTGTTCATTTTAAAATCTCCTTAATAAATAATAAAAAACTGTCAACAGCTTATGCGCCGCTGACAGTAAAAGGTTAATCTCTGTTACTCTTACGTTGGGCACACAGCATTATAAGCCTGTACCCGAAAGCCGAATACAAGCTAAATTCGTCTGCGTCGAACAGAGATAAAGAACATATAATTTTCCTCCGATAAGATTTTAGTTGATTATACTACAATAAAAATAAAATGCAAGTGTTTATATCTCTTTTTCAAAAATCAGATCGAGTTCCTGCGTGTGACCCGTGCCGCGCTGTTTTGTCGGAATACTGCCGACAAAGCGCCAGCCCTTACTTGCCCGTTCATCGATAATCGAACGGTAATCATCAATAGAATAAATATTTCCCGAGCCTAATCCCCAACCGCCGAACTCACAGCTGACGGTTTCGTATTCGTAAGTGTACATAATTATTCTCCTTTTATTTTGAAAGTACAAAAATGAATGCAAATTCCGTTTCGAATTCTTCAAACAGTTTTAATCCTGCATTCTTTGCGTATTTCTTTATATCTTCTGCGTTGTCGGGGTAAACCTTAACCTTATACGCACCCATATCAATATATCCGTCTTGGTTTTTGTCAATTGACAAAACAAATCTGCCGTCCGGTTTAAGAATATCGAAAACGGTGTCAAAAGCCCTTTGCTTTTCCTGTATATGCATAAAGGTGAGGCTTGAATAAACCACGTCAAACGTTTTTTTAAACTTATATTCAAGGAAATCCGCACATATCAGCACAGGCTTTTTGAAAAGACCCGATTTTATGTTTTTACGGGCTTTGGCTATCGTCTTTTCGGATATATCTATTCCCGTAAAATCCTTGCATTCGGGTGCAACGCTGACCGCAATTCTACCCGTACCGACACCGATTTCAAGAACGGATTTTGTTTTATCCGGCTGAATTTTATCAATAAAAAGCTGACCGTCCCACTTGTTCATATATTCTTTGAGCGGCTTCGGGTCGTGCACGGGGTCCTGACCCTCGTCAATGAGATTGTCATAATGCTTTGCAACTTCGTTCATAAATCTTCCTCAATTTTGCTTTTTCTTTTTGAACACCGATGTAACCTTATAAACCGCTTTGTAGGCAGGAGTTTCAAGCACCTTTGCGGCTTCTTTGAGCTCTTTTCTTATTTCAATGCCCTGCGGACAATGGGTTTCGCATTTTCCGCAGCCTATACAAACCGAAGCGGGTGCATATTTGACGGTACACTTGACATACTCCTTAAAGCCTGCAAAATTACCGTCGGCAGAGTAGCGGTTATAAGCAGAAAAGGTGCCACTTATATTGATATTCTTCGGGCACGGCATACAATATTCACAGCCCGTACAGCCGACCTTCATTTTGGAATTGATAGCACTTACAACCTCTTTAAGCATTGCTTCATCGTTGGCGGTAAGCTCACCGATTTCGGTTTCGCAGGCGGTTTTGATATTATCCGCCACCATTTCATCGGAATTCATACCCGAAAGCACAACCGTAACCTCTGGCTGATTGAACAGCCAGCGGAAAGCCCACTGGGCAGGAGTATGTGAAACAGAGTGCTTTGCAAAAATATCCTTTGCTTCCTGCGGAAGATTGTTTACAAGTCTGCCGCCACGCAGAGGCTCCATAATCATAACGGGTATACCCTTTTCGTGGGCGTGGTTCAGGCCCTTACGCCCTGCCTGGGTGTGCTCATCCATATAGTTATACTGAATAAGGCACATATCCCAGTCGTAAGCATCCACAATTTTGCAGAACATATCCGATTTTCCGTGGTAGGAAAAACCGAACTGACGGATTATACCGCTTGCCCTTTTATCCTCTATCCACTTTTCAATGCCGATAGTTTTAAGGCGTTCCCACACCTTGATATCCGCCATCATATGGAAAAGAAAAAAATCGACGTGGTCTGTGCGCAGTCTTTTGAGCTGCTCACCCAGAAGCTTATCGAGAATTTCCGTAGTTCTCATAAGCTGAGGAGGTAACTTTGTGGCAATATAAACCTTGTCACGGATGTTGTTCTTTTCAAAAATTTCGCCTATTGCCGCTTCACTGCCGGGGTATATAAAGGCGGTATCAAAATAATTTACTCCGTTATTAAAAGCCGCCATAACCTGACGCTCGGCATCCGCCATTTCAATCCTGCCCAGTTTTTTCTTAAAACGCATACAACCGAAGCCAAGCACAGACAGCTCGTTGCCGTATTTATCCAAACGGTATTTCATAAAAGTCCTCCGAAGATTATAAACATTACTTTATCACAGAGCAATCGCCGAGAATTCCGGGTTTATTTGCCATTGAATCGGCTTCGCTCAAGGTACGCTTGACACGGCAGGGATTACCGGCAGCAAAGCTGTTTTCAGGAATTGAGCGGTTCACCACACTGCCTGCACCGATAACGCATCCGTCACCTATAGTAACGCCGGGAAGTATAATTACATTTGCACCTATCCAACAATTTTTGCCGATTTTTACGGGAAGGGCATAGCAAAGGCGTCTTGCAACTCCGTCCGGACACATAAGAGCACGTCTTTCATCGGCAAGCATGGGATGAAGAGCTGTTGTTATTGTTACGTTAGGGCCGAAATCGCAGTTTTCGCCGATGATAACCTCGGTATCGTCCTGACAGGTGAAATTGAAATTAATAAAAGTGTTTTTGCCTATTTTTGTGTGTTTGCCGTAATGAAACGTTATTGGTCCCTGAAGAGTAACGTTTTCGTTGAGCTCACCGAGAATTTCACGCAGAACTTCCTTACGTTTCTCGGGCTCATATTCCGTAAGCGCATTATATTTCTGATTGAGAGCGTGGGTTTTCATCTTGGTTTCCTTGCGCCAGTCCTCACCCGGCAGAAACATAAGACCTTTACCGTTATCAAGCATAAATAACACCTCTTAAATTTCATTTTTATCAAATTGATTATAGCATATAACGAAAATAAAAAACAAGCAAAAAAATTCCGCACACCTGAGTGTACGGAATTTTCATCTGTATAACAGAAATTATGCCTTGTTAGCAGAACCGAAGAGCTCAATCTTTTCCTTAACGGTAGCCTTGATAGCCTCTACGCCGGGAGCAAGAAGCTTTCTGGGGTCGAAGCCCTTGCCTTCAAGGTCCTTGCCTGCTTCGATATACTTTCTTGTTGCTTCCTGGAATGCAAGCTGGCACTCTGTGTTAACGTTGATCTTGGAAACGCCGAGAGAGATAGCCTTCTTGATCATATCAGCGGGGATACCTGTACCGCCGTGAAGAACGAGAGGCATTGTGCCTGTCTTCTCCTGAACAGCTGCAAGAGTTTCAAAGGAAAGACCTGCCCAGTTTGCGGGGTACTTGCCGTGGATGTTACCGATACCTGCTGCAAGCATTGTAACACCGAGGTCAGCAATCATCTTGCACTCGTTGGGGTCAGCACACTCGCCTGCACCGACAACGCCGTCTTCCTCGCCGCCGATTGAGCCAACCTCTGCTTCGATGGAAAGACCCCTTTCCTCGCAGATAGCAACGAGCTCCTTGGTCTTTGCGATGTTCTCGTCGATCGGGTAGTGAGAGCCGTCGAACATAATTGAGCTGAAGCCTGCTTCGATGCAAGCCTTTGCGCCCTCGTATGAGCCGTGGTCAAGGTGAAGAGCAACGGGAACAGTGATGTTGAGAGTTTCAATCATGCCCTTAACCATACCGACAACGGTATTGTAGCCGCACATATACTTACCTGCGCCCTCGGAAACGCCAAGGATAACGGGAGAATTCATTTCCTGTGCGGTGAGAAGGATAGCCTTTGTCCACTCAAGGTTATTGATATTGAACTGACCGACAGCGTAGTGACCGGCCTTTGCTTTGTTAAGCATTTCTTTTGCATTTACTAATGCCATGGTTTTGCACGCTCCTATTAATAATTTATCGGAAACATTATATATCACCGACAGCTAAAAGTCAACTAAATTAAAAATAAAACAAGCTGCATTTTAACAGTAAAACAATTTTTTACAGTTAACGGTAGTTTGTTTTTACAACGGCAGGAGCAAGCCCCTGCCCTTCTAATTTTACAGTTTACAGTACATTTTCTGCGCTTTGGGGATAAAGCCGAGCTTTTCATAGAGTTTAATTGCCCCGGGATTATTCACGAGAACGTCAAGATTAATGAATGAGCACTCTTTTTCTTTTGCCCATTTTTTTGCTGCGTTCATTAAAGCTGTTCCGAAGCCTTTGCCGCGGTGAGTTCCGGTTACTATTATATCCATTATATAGCAATACTTACCTGGAAGCATAAAAGAAAAATCCGGTCTTGTTTTTGCCTGAAGCAATATAAAGCCTACAATCTCACCTTCGTTTTCGTAAACGAGAATATCCGAATTATCATCCGAAACGGTTTTTTCAAGAAATTCGTTGCTTTGCTCACCCTCTTTTATAAAGTCGGGTATCAGCTTTGCCATTTCTCTGAATTGCTCACGGTATAATTTAGATATAGCAGGTATATCTTTACTTGTTGCTGTTCTGACCATATTGATTACTCCAAATCTTTTCTGAAACATATAACACGGTTTGCTTCTTCAAAACCCATTGCTGTATGAAAGTTAAAACTATTTGTGTTGTCAAGCTCACAATCGCTTGCAAATTCCGAGCAGCCCTTTTCTTTTGCCCACAACTCACACTCAAACAACAGTTCTTTTGCATATCCTTTATGCTGATATTCAGGAACAACAAATATTCCTTCAAGATAACCGACGGGAGAAGAGTGTGTACCCTCAACATAGTCGTGACGAAGCTGACACTGTGCAAAGCCAACGGGAATATCGTCAACATATTTTAATAAACAAACAGCATCTTTGCTATTGACGATTTCGCTAAAATCCTCTTCAAGTTCAGTTACCGTATGATTTGACCACATCTGTATTGCCAATTCCGCCAACACTAATGCATCATTATCGGTTGCTTTCCGTACCATAACCTTCTCCTCGTATAAAACAAACGGCTTGTGCACGTGACAAGCAACACAAACCGCCTAATTATTATTTCATACCAAAATTATTTCTTAAAATACATATTACCGTACTTTAATGGCTCTACAAAAAAGCGCTCAATATTATGCGTATCGTTTATAAATTTGAATTTATCCATAATCTTAAAATCGACATAGCCGATATAATAAAATTTTGAATCAATTATATATTTCTCTTCAACATCTTCCATTCCGTCTACAAACATCTCTGTGCCACAGCAACCATACAGAGGATTTAAAACATCAAAGAAGATACGAGCAATATCTTGAATTAAATCATCCTTACGGGGACAATTATCCAACTCGTCTTGCTCAAGCATATAATCTACTTCAAAACCTTTTTCATCAACAGGTGTTATAATAAGTTCAGATGTTATATTATACTTATTTTTAAAATGTATGGATAAGGGTGTGAGATTCTCATCTGATAAAGCATTTAAGCCGGTGACGATAAGAGTTGAATAATCCCCCGATTCAAACAACAACGTATGGTTTATTTCATTTTTAGGCAAATTAATCAACTCTAAATTAATATCGGATTGATTAACATCTGACATTTCTTTAATAAAATTCAATATTGCAAAATTAGTCAGAACAGGATAGTTAAAATAACCGCAAACTGAAAAACACGTAGTTGTTATCATATTTACCTCTTCTTCAATGATTTGTGCAAGGTCAATTATGCCTTGTTAAAACGCAAAATACTTTTCTCTCTGCTTTTTCATTCTGCCGTGGATGGCGCTCAGAAGCCTTGCGGCATCCTCATCGCCCGTTGCATACAGCTTCATAAGCATACCCTCCTCACGGCAGAGCTCATCGTGAAGCGGGAAGAAGTTTTCGTAAAGGAAGGAAGCGTATTTGACAAGCCTTAAATCGCCGACCATACGGTATTCGGCGCTGATTGTGTCAACAGCTACCGTGTAGAAATCCTTAATGGAAGAAATGAGGCTTTCTCTTGTGTTTTCGGGTGCGAAAACTATTGTTGAACAAATGAATGCGTTGCGGTTGTTGAAGCTTGAGTGGCTGTCCGTACTGCCGACAATCGGGTACTTGTTGCCCTTTGCGCACTGTTCGTAATAGAACACGGTCTGCAAGCCGTTCTGCTCAAAATAGCTTTCACCGCCGAGCACCTCGAAGGCATCGAAATTGCCGTAATCGAACATAGCCTGTGAGAATTTTTCGGGCACCTGAAAAACGTTGGAAATCCAATAAGGATGAGCGAAAATGCAAAGGCCGTCCGCCTTGTTTATCTGCTGCTTTATCCAGCGGCAGCAGGCAAACGGAAATCTCTCAACACCCTCGGGGATATCCATTGTATCGGCAAGAGCGTTTACCTCGGCCTCAAAGGCTTCTCTTGACATCATTTCGGGACAGTTGCCGTCAACGGCACGAAGAGCCTTATCTTCGCCAATTTCTTCGATAAGCTCGTCATCGTAAGCAAGGGCATTTACCGAATAAAGACCGCCGAAGTTGACCATATGAACGTCGTTTACGCCCTTATGTGCATCGGCTCTTGTCATATGCACTTCCTCACCGGGAACAAGGGTGAATTCAAGCGGAACGTCCTTAAAAGCATTGATGGCTTCAAGTGAGCCGTAATAAAGTCTGTGATCGGTTATTGCAAGGAAATCGTAGCCGTGCCTGCGGTAATTTGCGGCAACAATTGCAGGAGCCTGCTTACCGTCCGAACGGCAGGTGTGCATATGTAAATCACCCACAAAAGGATATCTGCCGCACAGGTCTTCATCAAGAGAATAGACGGAAAGCTGAAAATCCCTGTCACCGTTTTCCTTGAGGAAGCGGATATAATGCTCCTGCTCGCCCTTAAAGGTGTACTTAAAGCGGATGCAGCCGTCTGCATCGGGCTTAACCGTAAGGTTTTCAAAGCCCGTCATATTCGGGTAATCCCTGGGCGTGCCCTGCGAAAGCGGACAGATTACGATGCTGTACTGCTCTCTTTCAAAGGCGGCGTGAGCACCCAGGGGCTTAACAGTAATTTCAATTTCCTTGTCCTTCGGGAACACCTTGGGAAAAACGTCGTAGTTGTGCATTACGTCCTTCATTGTCAGTTCTCCTTTGCAAAATTATCGGGAATATCGTCGGTGAATATATCGAAAGGCATTTCGTTGCGGCCGACATCAAGCGAGTAAGTACCGCCCTGAGCAGTAAAGCACATTTCTGTATACTCGCTGAAGGTAGGCATAAGGTACTGGATATAGAACTCACCCTTCTTTTCGGCAAACACCGCAACGAACTCTTTTCTGCTATCACCCATCATTTCCATATACATCGTAACCTTTAAGGCGCGCTTATCGGCGTTGAACTCAAAGCTCTGCCTGAATTCATTATAAGAGTAATTATACACGCCGTTTTCCTCGGTGATTTCACCGTTTTCGGGGTAAACATCATTGCAGATATAGTCAAAAATATAGCCGATATACGCATCGGAAGCAAGCATAAGCGATATGCTAGGGAAAGCGTTCTCGTTGGCTGTATCGGAATTTATGTAGCCTTCGTAAGCGGGAACGAGCGCCTCGTTGAACCACACTTTGAAATCGGCATCTTCTTTTAATTTATACTCCTCACCGCAGGCGGCAAATGACACAAGCATAACCAATGCCAGAAACAAGGCAATTACTTTTTTCATTCAAATCTCTCCTTTTATTTGATAGAAATATTTTACACTTTATTAATGCAGGTGTCAACCGATGATAATAATTTGACAATGTTTTTTAACAATGATATATTGTTTATACTGATATATAAAGGATGGTGCAGCGCAAGTGGAGGAAAGAAAACTGCGTACGGCAATGCTCATAGGCGAAGAGGCGGTTGACACCTTAAAAAACCGCTCCGTACTGCTTTTCGGTGTTGGCGGAGTAGGCTCGTTCGCCGCCGAAGCACTTGCAAGGGCAGGTGTGGGACACATCGGGCTTTGTGACAACGACACGGTTTCGGTTTCCAACATCAACCGTCAGCTTATTGCGCTTGATTCTACCGTCGGGCAGAACAAAGCAGAGGTTATGGCAAACCGAATTAAAGACATCAACCCGGATATAAAGGTTACTGTCTATCCCCTGTTTTTCGCTCAAGAAACCGCTGAGCAGTTTGACTTTGAAAATTATGATTATATCATAGACGCAATTGACACCGTTACCTCAAAGCTGATATTAGTAGAAAAGGCAAAAGAGCTTGGTATTCCGATAATCAGCAGTATGGGCACGGGCAACAAGCTTGACCCGACTGCGCTTACGGTTACGGACATAAAAAAAACAAGCGGCTGTCCGCTTGCAAGAGTGATGAGAAAAGAGCTCAAGGCAAGAAACATTAATTCACTAAAGGTCGTATACTCAACCGAACAGCCCAAAAAGCCGCTCTTTCAGCCCGAAAACGCCGAAAAAAGAGCCGTACCCGCAAGCATATCCTTCGTACCTTCTGCCGCAGGGCTTATTGCCGCAGGCGAAGCAATAAAAGACCTTATCGGAGGTAACGCTTAATGCTTAAATTCATTTCACTTATACTGGCGATAATTCAGTTTTGCTTAATGCCGCTGAATTCCGTTTTAGGCAGGCACGAAATTCTGATTGACAGAGCCACAACCTATCAGACCTTTGAGTCCTTCGGCACAAGCTCGTGCTGGTGGGCACAGACGGTTGAAAGCGACGCACAGGCAAAAGAAATTGCCAAGCTTCTTTATGATGACGAGGAAGGCCTGGGGCTCAGCGTTTTCCGCTACAACATAGGCGGCGGTGAAGCAGACAACCCCGAATGCCGTATATGGGACACGAGCAGAAGAACGGAGAGCTTTTACGTTTTTGACGAGGAAAAAAATGAGTATGTTTACGATTTCACCCGCGACAAAAACGCAAGGCGCGTGCTGGACTATGCTGTTGAATACGGCGCAGACAAGCTGATACTCTTCTGCAACTCCCCTCATTTTTCAATGACGAAATCGGGCCACGCTTCGGGCGGACTTGAGGAGTATTCCTCCAATCTTCCCCGTGAGAATTACGAAGCATTCATTGATTACGTGCTGACAATAGCCGATTGGTTTCAGGCTCAGGGCTATCCCGTTTACGCTATTTCCCCCATAAACGAGCCGCAATGGTCGTGGGGAAGTCCCGACTGGGTAGGCCAGGAGGGCTGTCACTACGAGGTTGACGAAGCCATTGAGCTGCTTGAAATGTTTGCCGTTGAAATGCAAAAACGCGGCTGTACATATAAATTAAGCGGACCCGAAAGCGGCGAAATGACCTGGGCGCATTACCAATACGTTGAAAAATTCTTCGCAAGTGAAATACTAAACGCTTACTGTGACAGCTTTGCCGGCCACTCCTACTGGATGGATTGGAAATCGGAAGAAAAGCGGCAGGTCGGCGACACCTTCAAGGAAAATTATCCCGACAAAAAATACGAGATGAGTGAGTGGTGCGAGCTGCCGCTCGAAATTGACAGCACAATAATCGACAGCGGACTGCGTATGGCGCGCATTATTACAGAAGACCTGACTCTTATGAATGCCGTTTCGTGGCAGAGCTGGACAGCCGTCAACGGTGACGGACTGATAGACCGAAACGCAGACGGCACGCTGAAAATATATAACCGTTACTATGCTTTCAAGCAGTTTACCTCATTTATTGAGCCCGGTATGGTCAGAGTAAGAGTGCTTGACAATTTTGAAGAAAACAGCACGCTCAACACCGTTGCATTTACCGACGGCAGCAGATACGTTGTGGTTATAGTCAACACGTCTGAAGCAGATGAAGCCATAAACCTCAACGGACTTATGGGGCAGGCAGAGATTTATCTGACAGACGAAGCCCATAACTGCGAAAAGGTCTACGAGGGAAAGTTTGAAAGAAAAATCACGGCACCCGCAAAAAGTATTATGACGGTTTGCTCAGATATGTAAAGCAAGGCCTTGCAGCATATAAAAAGAGCAGAATTCAACCCGAATTCTGCTCTTTTGTTATTATTTGAGAATGCTTCCGCCTTCGCAGTCGATTGCAACTATAAGTGGAAAATCGTTGAACTTAAGGCGTTTTACGCTTTCACAGCCCAGATCCTCAAAGGCGATAACCTCACACTCCGTAATGCATTTTGCCGCAAGAGCACCTGCACCGCCTATGGCGCACAGATAAACCGCCTTATTGCGGATTATTGCATCAACGACCTCCTTATTTCTCGGGCCTTTGCCAACCATTGCGGCAAGACCCTTGTCGAGAAACAGCGGTGCATACGGATCCATTCTGGATGAGGTTGTAGGACCGCAGCTGCCTATGGCAAGACCGGGAGGAGTTGGAGTGGGGCCGGCATAATAAATACAGGCACCGTTCAGATCAAGCGGCAAAGCCTCACCCTTGGCGATAAGCTCGGTTATGCGCTTGTGTGCCGCATCCCTTGCCGTATAGACGGTACCGCTGAGCAGTACCCTGTCCCCTGCTTTCAGCTTTGCGGCAAGTGCCTTTAACTCGGCGGAATCCGCACGGTATTCAGCCACGCTTACTCCCCCTTGCTCAGATAGTTCTGCAGGATTTTATCAACCTGCGAAAGAACGTCCTGAGGTGAATTGCACTCCGCCGTAATTTCCGCTTGAGCTGCGGCTGCTGCCTCGTATTCATCGAGCTTTCCTTCAAGCTCGGTGATTCGTGCATCCTTACGGGCGTTTTCTTCCCTGCATTTCTGAAGTTCAGCGAGAAGCTCGTCAATATATTCAATTACATCTTCACGGTCAAAGCCGCCGAAGGCTTTTCTTTTAAAAGACCTTTCTTCGCTCATTATACTTTTCTCCGTTTATTTTTTGAAAGCAACTGCTGCCTTGGCTTTTTCCGCAATGTTTTCTGCCGTAAGACCGTAAATCTTGAGCATTTCAACAGCAGGACCCGATGCGCCGAACTTATCCTCAACGCCGACCTTGAGTACGGGAACGGGATAATTCTCACATACAACGTCTGCAACAGCAGAGCCGAGACCGCCGATAATGCTGTGCTCTTCTGCCGTTACGATAACGCCTGTTTCCTTTGCGGCCTTAATAATGATATCCTTATCAATGGGCTTGATTGTAGCCATATTGATAACTCTTGCCTCGATGCCTTCTGCCTTAAGGTTTTCTGCGGCGATGAGTGCTTCGTTTACCATAAGACCTGTTGCAATGATTGTAACGTCCTTACCCTCTTTGAGTTCAACACCCTTGCCGATTTCGAACTTGTAGCTTTCATCGAAGAGTCTGGGGGTTGCAAGTCTGCCGAAGCGAAGGTAAACGGGGCCGTCCGTCTCTGCTGCGGCAAGCACGGCAAGGCGTGCCTCAACGTCATCGGCAGGGTTGATGATAGTCATACCGGGGATAGTGCGCATAAGGGCAATATCCTCACAGCACTGGTGGCTTGCGCCGTCCTCACCGACGGAGATACCTGCGTGAGTTGCACCGATTTTAACGTTGAGATGAGGATAGCCGACGGAGTTTCTAATCTGCTCGAAGGCTCTGCCTGCGGCAAACATTGCAAAGGAGCTTGCAAAAACGGTATAGCCCGTTGTGGCAAGGCCTGCGGCTACGCCTATCATATTACATTCTGCAATACCTGTATCGAAAAATCTTTCGGAGAATTCTTTTTTGAAGGCAATTGTCTTTGTTGCCTTTGCAAGGTCAGCATCAAGAACGATAACCTTGTCGTTTTTCTTACCGAGTTCAACGAGAGCCTTACCGTAGGCGTCGCGAGTTGCGGTTTTAATTACATCTGCCATTGTTTTCACCTATTACCCTTTCCTGCAATCAGTTAAGTGCTGCCATAGCGGCATCAAGCTCTGCCATTGCCTTGTCATACTGCTCCTGATTGGGAGCTGTGCCGTGCCAGTCGCAGTTGTTTTCCATAAAGGAAACACCCTTGCCCTTAACGGTCTTGGCAATAACAACTGTGGGCTTACCCTTGAATTCCTTTGCGGCTGTAAAGGCTGAATCGATTTCATCAAAATCATTACCGCAGATTTCGATTACGTTCCAGCCGAAGGCTGCAAACTTTTCGGGAATGGGATAGGGAGAGTTAACCTCTTCAACGGTGCCGTCAATCTGAAGGTTGTTGTTGTCAACAACGGCT
The DNA here is from genome assembly GCA_017410325.1 of Clostridia bacterium. Lineage (GTDB taxonomy): Bacteria > Bacillota > Clostridia > Oscillospirales > Acutalibacteraceae > UBA8612. The sequence continues at coordinate 20,557 of JAFQRA010000027.1, forward strand.
ACAAGGTTATCAAGGCCCTTGGCGGAAGCGTACATTGCAGCCTCCCAGACCTGACCCTCCTGAATTTCGCCGTCACCAAGAACAGTGAAAACTCTGAAGGAAGCACCGGAAAGCTTTGCACCCAGCGCCATACCGACAGCTGTTGAGATACCCTGGCCGAGTGAGCCCGTGCTCATATCAACACCGGGTGTGCTCTTCATACTGGGGTGACCCTGAAGCATAGCGCCCGGCTTACGCAGAAGCTTGATTTCATCGGGTGAGAAAAAGCCTCTGAGAGCGAGTGCCGCATAGAGTGCGGGTGCTGTGTGACCCTTTGAAAGAACGAAACGGTCACGGCCTTCCCACTTGGGGTTGGCAGGGTCTACGTTAAGATGTGAAAAATAGAGATAAGTCAAAATATCGGCAACCGAAAGAGAGCCTCCCGGATGACCCGACTTTGCGTTAAAGGTACCCTCGATGATACCTTTTCTGACCTCAATAGCCTTGATTTCCAACTGTTTTTTTGCTGCTGCTTCCAAAACAGTCACCTCCGTATTCTTGAATTTTAATTATTTTATTTTGTTTAGAAATGCCGTGAAATATTCCGGCAATTCCGAGCTTATTTCAATATATTCCTCGGTTTTCGGGTGGATAAAGCCTATCAGCCCGGCGTGAAGGCACTGGCCTCCCATTGAAACACCGTTCTTCGGGCCGTAAACATCGTCCCCTGCTACGGGGTGGCCGATATGAGCCATATGAACACGAATCTGGTGGGTTCTGCCCGTTTCAAGTCTGACTTTCACAAAGGAAAAATTCCTGTAGGTTTCAAGCACCTCGTAATGTGTCACCGCGTTTCTTGAATGAAGCTGTGTGACGCACATTTTTTTACGGTCGTTGGGGTTTCTGCCTATAGGAGCATCAACCGTGCCCGAAAGCTCCTTGAAATTGCCGTGCACAACCGCACGGTATTCACGGGTAAAGCTGTGTGCCTGAATCTGTGAAACGAGGCTTACGTGCGCCTCGTCCGTTTTGGCAACAATCAGCAGACCGCTCGTGTTTTTATCTATCCTGTGGACAATACCCGGACGGATGACGCCGTTTATGCCCGAAAGGCTGCCCCTGCAATGGTACATAAGTGCATTCACAAGCGTGCCGTCGGGATTACCCGGCGCAGGATGAACAACCATATTCCTCGGCTTATTTACGACAAGAAGGCAATCGTCCTCGTACAGTATATCAAGCGGTATGTCCTGCGGCTGAGCCTCAATTTCCCGAAGCTCGGGTGCCGTTACGGTGATTTCGTCGCCTTCTTCAACCGTGTAGCTTTTCTTTTTCGGCTTTCCGTTTACGGTTACTCCGCCGCTGTCAAGTACCCTCTGTATAAAATTGCGCGAAAGCTCGGGCGCATAGGCGCAAACGGTTTTGTCGAGCCGTTCACCCCCGTCACCATTTTCCACGGTAAAGCTGAACACTCTTTTATTCTCCATCAGCCTTCTGTCCTGCCTTTTTATAATCTTTGACTATATCGTAAACAAGATAGCCGACAAGGAGAAATTCACCGACGGTTACAAAACAGTCCGCAAAGTTGAAAACCGGGAAATCTATAAAAAGCACCTCGATATAATCAACCACGAAATGTCTGAAAATTCTGTCGATAAGATTGCCCAGTCCGCCGCCCATAAGCATTACAACGCTTGCAAGCGCCACCTTTGACTTAATCTTTTTAGCAATAATAAGATAGAAGCCGACAAGCAGCACAACCGCCGTAAAAACTGACAGCAAGGCGGTTTTACCCGTAAACAGGCTGAAAGCCGCACCGGTGTTTTCGACATATCTCCACTGCAGAAAGCCGTCGATAACCGTGCTCACCTCGCCCGAAACGAGCGTGGAATTGAGCACGGCGATTTTTATAAGCTGGTCAACCGCTGCAATTGCGGCAATGCAACCGCAGCAGATAAGCTCAACCATCAGTTACCCTCCGATTATTTCTTCTTGAAGAAGCCACGGAAGAAGGATTCCTCATCATCATCCTCGTCGTCGATATCGTCAACAACCTCGTAAACAGTACCGCTCTTTGAAACGTTTGTGGCTGTTTCTACGACAGATTCTTCAACGGGCATATCCTGAAAATCCTCGCCGTCTGCAAGCTCTTCTGCAATGCTGAAGCCCTTGCCCTCATCCTCTTCAAACTCTTCATCAAAGAGAGAATTTATAAGGTCTTCTTCATCCTCTTCTTCCTCATCATCTGAGAAAACGTCTTCAAAATCTGCTATTTCGTCGTCATCATCTTCGTCATCGTCTTCATCGTATTCATCATCTTCGTCTTCATCGTCAGACTTGATTACAAATTCAACTGATAATTTTGACTCGACTTCATCATCTTCTTCATCGTACTCTTCAACCTCTTCGTCAGCCTCGTATTCTTCGGCTTCCTCGGTCTCCTCGTACGCTTCGTCTTCAGCCTCTTCTTCAGTTTCTTCGGCTTCCTCGTATTCTTCTTCGGCCTCTTCAACTGCCTCGGGCTCATCTGCAACTGTTGTTGCCTCAACAGCAGCTTCTTCAATTGCCTCTGTCGCTTCCTCGGCAGGCTCTTCAACAGCAATTCCCTGAGCTGTTTCAGCCTCATCTGCAGCTGCCATAGCGGCAATCTCCTCTGCGGCAAGAGCAGGGATTTCCTTAATCAGCTCAATGTGCTTTGAATAAGAAACAAGGAGAGTTGAACGGAAATCGTTGACCTCTTTTTTAAGCATATCGAGAATCTTGTTCTGTTCGAGTGCGTTAAGCTCAGCCTTACGGTCTATATCGGCCGCCTTGCCCTCAGCCTCGGCAACCATAGCTTCTGCCTTTGCCGTTGCTTCGTTTACGAGTGCCTCATACTTAGCGTTTGCGGCGGCAACCTTTTCGTTGTAGTAGCTGTCAGCCTTGAGCATCTTGTCTCTGGAAGCGGCCTCGGCTGCTGCGGTTTTTTCTTCCGCCTGAGCGTTTGCGGCGGCAACGGTCTGCTGAGCCTGTGCTTCGGCCTCGGCAAGCATAGCGGTTGACTTTTCCTCTGCCTCGCTTACCATTGCGGCAGATTTTTCTTCAGCTTGGGCTACGGCGGCGTTTGCCTTTTCGGTAGCATCATTGACGAGAGCCTCTGCCTTTTCGGTTGACTCGGCGGTCATTGTGGCGGCCATTTTCTGCGCTGTAAGAAGTGCGGCGGAAATGTTGGCCTCCTCCTTCTGATAGCTTTCAACTTTTTCCGTAAGAGCGTTGATACGTCTGATGTATTCGTTCTTTTCTCTGTCAAGAGCCTCTACAGCCTCAGCTATTTCGCCCATAAATTCGTCAACATCGATTGAACGGTATGTGCCTCTGCCGGCAGACTGGAATTCGTGTGCTCTGATTTGTGCAGGTGTCAACATTTTTATTAACCTCCGAATATTCTTGGTTCTTTGTTAGAAAATTATGTAGAGCAGGAATCCTCTCGGATTCCTTAAAGATTAGCCAAAGTAAACGCCGCCGTTTTCAATGCTGTCAATCAAATCGCCGCCAAGGTCATAGCCGTGGGGAACGATTACGAAGGTGCTGTTGGCAACACGGCGGATACTGCCGTCATTAGCGTAAACTACGCCGCCGAGGAAATCGACAAGTCTGCGTGCAATGTCTCTGCTGGTTGCCTCAAGGTTAAGAATAACCATATGGCGCTGGTTGATGTGGTCTGCAATACCTGTTGCATCGTCAAAGGTTGCAGGCTTTGCGAGAACTACCTGGGGTTTTGTTCTCTGCTGTGACTGTGCACCGAAATCCACAACGTTGTTGTTCTTCGGCTTTTCTGCGGTACGGAAGTTGCTTGCAAAAGAAGAACGCTTTGTTACGGGTGCTTCCTCTTCAACCTCGTCCTCATATTCTTCTTCAAGATCTGTATCGTCTACTTCATCGTAGTAGTCGCCTTCGTTAACGTTGACAATCTTGCTGATTCTGTCCAAAAAGCCCATTGTTATATCCTCCTGAATTTATTATCAAATTATTTTAATATACACGTCTGCCGAAAAGCGAAGTTCCGACACGTACCAGGGTTGCTCCTTCGAGAATTGCATCGGCATAGTCCGAGGACATTCCCATAGATAATATATTAATACTTGTATTATCTAATTTTTTTGACTGAATGTCAACAAACAAACGCCTCATTTTTGAAAAAAATGCTCTTGCCTGAGCAGAATTTTCACAAATCGGGGGTATTGCCATCAAACCTCTGAGTCTGACACCCTCGATTTCGGAAATTTCAGCCAGAATTTCTTCGGCCGACTCCCACTCAATACCGCTTTTGGAGTCCTCAACGCCGACATTGATTTCGGCAAGAATATCCGTTGTGATGCCCTGCATAGCCGAACGCTTTGCAATTTCCTTTGCAAGGCGCACGCTGTCAACAGACTGAATCATACTCACTTCGCCGACAATCTGTCTTACCTTGTTGGTTTGCAGGTGACCGATAAGGTGAGCTTCGCACGGCAGGAGTGACGGCTTTTTACCGAGGTATTCCTGGACCTTGTTTTCGCCGATGAGGTCTATTCCGCACTCGATTGCGTGGTTAATATAAACCGGCTCGACCGTTTTGGTAACAGCCATTAGCTTTATATCGCTTTCACTTCTGCCGCTGTCAAGAGCGGCCTTTGCAATATTTTCACGGATGCGGGCAAGGTTATACTCAATATCGGCAAAACGCTCGGCATCAATTAATTGCTTTTCCGTCATACAAATCCTTTCCCTTCGTAATAATTTCATCGTAAAGCTTTATTTCATCGTCGTTACAGATTACATATTCATCGCTTGTCCAGACGATATTTATTTCACGGAAGGTTACGCTGTTTGAACGCAGAATATATACGCCCTTCACTCCGTCAACCTCGCGTACTGCATTTGCAGGCACTCTGAAGCCCGTTACCGAGTTAAAGATAATTTCGATATCCTCAATTCTCATATTGGCAAGCTCTTCATTCATTACGTTGCAGCGCAGTACAACTGCGGCAGTATCCGCCCCCGAAACGTTAACGGCAACAACCTGTGCCTTAAGTGCTTCTGTTGAAGAATACGGAAAATCCACCGTAACGAAAGAATTCACTTCAAGCTCGGCTATATCTTCAATTTCAAGCTTGCATACGATATACCAGTTAAAGCCCGTAACGAGCTTACCCATAACGTCATCGGCAACCTGAGCCCTTTCGCCTTCAAGCAGGGCATCCACCTGCTCGGGCAGGATATTTTTAACCTCTTTGTAGTCAAAGGCGTTCTCGTATCCGTCAACGTTCGCTATATAGTAACCGGAACCGGTTGCGTTGATTGTTTCGTGGTCGAGCTTTCTGCCTTCGATCATTTCAAGCTCGTTATTTATTCCGTCAATGATATCCTGAAAATTGATATCCGCGCCAAGAATAAGCTGTTTTTTTGTGATACAGTCTCTAAGTGCAGCATAGCTTGAGCTTAGATTACCTATATCGTTTGCATCTATTCTGTCCACAAGCTCCGAAATCGCTGAGCCAATGGAAGAATCAAGCGCATCGGCATCAATACCCGAAGACGGTGTTATTGAGTTGAGCTTTGTGTAACGCTCAAGCTCGGCTTTTAAAAGCTCGGTTCTCATATAGCTTTCCACCGAGCTGTCGCTGCCGAAGGCTACGGCAACGGTATCACCGCTTGAAACCTTTTTGCCGTCCTGCGCTACGGGAATAACCGTACCGCTTGCGGAATTGATGATATATTCCTCTTCTCTTACAAAAAAGCCCGTTGTAAAAAGGCTGTTATTTACTGTTTTTTCAAGTGCCGTTTCTGTTTCAACCTTTTCAAAGGAAGTAAGATAGACTTGATACGAAACATAGAAAATAAAAAACAGGCTCAGTACGATTACAGCGGCTTTTTTCAGAAACTCTTTTTGCTTTTCGTTCATTTACTTATCTTCCTTTCCATTATTCAAAAATTCTTCGCAAAGCGAAAATGCAGTATTATAAAACGATTGCCTGTCATCATAATCATCGATATATAGCCAGTTCATACGCTCGTCCCTGCGAAACCACGTAAGCTGACGCTTGGCGTAACGCCTTGTCTGCTGCTTGAGATGCTCAAGGGCTTCGTCAAGAGTTGATTTGCCTTCAAAATAAGAGTAAAGCTCCTTGTGGCCTATAGCCTGTGCGGCTGTGCCTTTCTGCTTTTCAAAACACTCTTTCGCTTCTTCAACAAGGCCGTTTTGCGCCATTATGTCAACACGAAGATTTATGCGGTTGTAAAGAACCTCTCTGTCCCTTGCGTTGAGACCTATCATAAGCGGCTCATAGGGCGAGCCGTTAATTTTTGAAAGCTTCGCCTGCTCGGTTATGGTTATTCCGTACTGGCGGTAGAATTCAAGCGCACGCAGAATACGCTTCGTGTCATTTTCGTGCAGACGTGCGGCACTTTCAGGGTCAACCTCAGCTAATTCTCCGAGCATAGCCGAAGCACCCTTTTCCTCAAGCTCTTTTTCCAGTGACCGGCGGATTGAAAGGTCGGTTTCACCTTCGGTATACTCGATATTATCCACGAGAGAATTGATATAAAGGCCCGTACCGCCCACAATTACGGGCAGCTTGCCGCGGGAAACGATATCCGCTATACATTTTTTTGCATCCTCACAGTATGAGGCTACGCTGTAGCGTTCATTCTGCGAAAGGAAGCCCAACATATAATGACGGATTCCCTGCATTTCCTCAGGAGCAGGCATTGCGCTTGCAATATCCATATCGGTATATATCTGCATAGAGTCTGCCGAAACGACCTCGCCGTTAAAGCGCCTGGCTATTTCAACACTCAGCGCCGTTTTGCCCGAGGCTGTCGGGCCGGCAACAACTATGAGTTTAATCTTTTCGTTCATATTTATACCCTGCCGAAAAGCCGCTCTACATCACGCTTTGTGAGCTTTGCAATGACCGGTCTGCCGTGAGGGCAGTAGCGCAGAGAAGGCGTTGCAAGCACGCGCTTTGCAAACACTTTCAGTTCGTATTCGCCCGTGAAATCTCCTGCCTTGACTGCGGCACGGCAGGCGGCGGAATGGAAAATCCAGTCAAGCTTTTCGGTTGTAATTTCCTTGATGTTTTTTGCAAGATAGCCTGCCATTTCGGTTAGCTGTGCGGCTAAATCGGTGTTTTCGAGGATACAGGGGTACTCGTGAATAAGCACGGTACCGTCGCCGAAATCCTCTACGGCAAAGCCTGCCTGTGAGAGCAAATCGAGATTTGACGTAACAGCAGAATACTCCTCCCTGCTGAGAGTGACAGTTACGGGGGCTAAAAGTATCTGCGAAGCTATATCCTTATTTTCCTGCTTCAACTGCTCGTATATCAGCCGTTCGTGTGCGGCGTGCTTATCTATAAGCAAAAGCTCCGAGCCGTTTTCAACAAGAATATAGGTTTTGAAAAGCTCTCCTATAACCTTGGGCTCAACCTGCTCCTCTTCGGTAACCGTAACCTTTTCGGCAGGCTTTTCTTCTGCAATAACAGGCTGCGGCGCAGGCTCCGGCTTTTTTACGGGCGGTACAGCAAAGCCGCTTAAAAGCTCGGGCTCACCATCATCCGCCGCATAGGTTGATTTGGGTGCTTCAACGGCGAAAGCAGTTCTTGCGGGCTCGGGTCTTGTGTAAACAGCCTGCGGCTTTGCTTCTTCAGCCTGAGTGAAGCTCAGCTGTTTCGGCTTTTCGACTGCGGCAAAATACTGCTTGACAACACGCTGTTCAATGATTTTCGAAGCATCCTGCACGGGTCTTTGGTCGCCCTCGGCAAGAGCGTTTTTAACCGCATAATAAACGGCGTTGAAAACCTCTTTTTCGTTGGCAAAGCGAACCTCCGTTTTAGCAGGGTGAACGTTTACGTCAACGAAATTATACGGCATGGTAAGATTAAGCACGCAACTCGGAAATTTACCGACCATAATTGAGCCCTTATACGCTTCCTCAAGGGCGGCACAGGCGGTTTTGGTGCGCACCATTCTGCCGTTGACATAGAAAAGCTGCATATTTCTGTTGGGTCTGGCGGCAAGGGGCTTTGAAATAAAGCCGTCAACCTTTACCGTTGAATTGGAGCCGCTTGCGGGGATTAATGAGTTTGCAAAATCACTGCCGTAAACAGCGGCAACCGCGCTTAAAAGCTTACCGTCACCCGATGAGAAAAGCGTCTGCTTCCCGTCACGGATAAAGCGCACGGAAATATGCGGATGCGAAACGGCAAGCCTGTCCGCAACACCTGCAACGGAATTGGCCTCCGTTACGTCTTTTTTGAGAAATTTCATTCGTGCGGGAACGTTATAGAATATATCCCTTACAACTATCGTTGTGCCTACGGGACAGCCCGCATCGTCCAAACTGATAAAGTTACCGCCTTCGACAACACAGTGTGTGCCGACTTCCTCTTCGGCGGTTTTTGTAAACATTTCAACACGGCTGACTGCGGCAATTGAAGCAAGTGCCTCTCCGCGGAAGCCGAGTGTAGCAACGCAGTCAAGGTCATCGCTTACGGTGATTTTACTCGTAGCGTGGCCGACAAAGGCGTTTTTAACGTCCTCACGGGCTATACCGCAGCCGTTGTCGGTGATACGGATATACTTTATTCCGCCCGACTGAATTTCGAGAGTGATTGAGGTTGCGCCTGCATCAACGGAGTTTTCAAGCAGCTCCTTAACAGCGGATGACGGTCTTTCAACGACCTCACCTGCCGCAATAAGCTCGTATATTTCCCTTGGGAGCACATTGATTTTGGGCATTTACCTCACCTCTCAAAATTAAATTTCTTTTGCCTTCTGTACGTATTTATAGAGTATACTCATTGCCTCAATGGGTGTGAGCGTATTGACGTCGAGAATTTTAAGCTCATCAATAATTTCCTCTCCCCTGCTTGAAGCAAAGGTAAGCTGAGTTTCAGATTCGTCCTGAATAACGCTTGCAAAAACGTTGGGTGACGCTGTCTGAGGGTCGGACTCTTCCAGGCTTCTGAGCACCTGACGTGCACGCTTTACAACGCTGTCGGGCACACCGGCAAGCTTTGCAACATCTATACCGTAGCTGCCGTCCGCACAGCCGCGCACTATACGGCGCAGGAAGGTAATATCGTCACCGCGTTTTTTGACGGAAATGTTATAGTTTTTAACGCCTTCAACGGAATTTTCAAGCTCGGTAAGCTCGTGGTAGTGGGTTGCAAAAAGAGTTTTTGCGCCGAGCTTTTTCTTGTCTGCGGCAAATTCAAGCACCGCTCTTGCAATACTCATTCCGTCGTAGGTGGAAGTACCTCTGCCTATTTCATCAAAGATGATAAGACTTTTTGAAGTTGCGTTTTTGAGAATCCACGCAACCTCGCTCATTTCAACCATAAAGGTTGACTGGCCGCCCGACAAATCGTCCGAAGCACCGACACGGGTGAAAACGCTGTCCACAACGCTGACAGCGGCACTTCTTGCAGGAACGAACGAGCCGATCTGCGCCATAATTACGATAATGGCGGTCTGGCGCATATAGGTCGATTTACCCGCCATATTCGGGCCCGTGATGATTGCACAGCGGTTGTCGCCGCAGTCAAGCAGGGTATCGTTGGGCACAAAGGGCACACCCGAGAGCATTTTTTCAACAACGGGGTGTCTGCCGTCAACTATTTCAAGCTTGGAGTCTGCGGTAATCTGCGGCCTTACATAGCCGTTTTCAAGGGCAACCGCCGCAAAGGAACGAAGCACGTCCAGCCTTGCGATTGCCGAAGCGGTACGCTGGATACGGCCAAGCTGTGCCGCCGTCTTCGAACGAACCTGAGAGAAAATTTCGTACTCGAGCTGGACTATACGCCCCTGCGCACCGAGCACCTTGGCCTCCAATTCCTTCAACTCCTGCGTAATAAATCTTTCGCAGTTTGCAAGGGTCTGCTTGCGGATATAGTCCTCCGGCACGAGCTCCTTGAAGGAATTTGAAACCTCAATATAATATCCGAATACACGGTTGTAGCCTATTTTAAGTTTTTTGATGCCCGTTCTGTCCTGTTCACGCTGCTGGATACCTGCAAGGTAGCCCTTTCCGTCCTTAACAAGAGCACGAAGCTCATCAAGCTCGGCATTAAAGCCGTCGTTAATCATATCGCCTTCGCGGACGGAAAACGGCGGATCCTCGACAATAGCGGCATCAATAAGAGACGATACATCGTAAAGCTCGTCGATATCTGCCCGGATTTCGGACAAAAGAGCACAGCGGCAGGAAGCAAGCTTTTCTTTGACAAGAGGAAGTCTGTGAACAGCCGCACTCAGTGCACGAAGTTCCTTGGCGTTTGCCGTGCCGTAGGAAATACGGGTGATAAGACGCTCCAGGTCGTTGATGCCCGAAAGCGATGCTGCAATATCGGAACAGAGCATACCGTCCTGCATAAGCTCTTCAACGGCGTTGTGCCTGCCGATAATTTTTGCGGGATTTGTCAGCGGACGTTCAAGCCAGTCGGTAATTTCGCGCTTGCCCATTGCGGTACAGGTTTTATCGAGCACCCAGAGAAGCGAACCCTTTTTGTCGTTGGCGCGCATTGTACGGGTGAGCTCAAGACTGCGCCTTGTGGAAAAGTCAAGGTTCATAAAGCCGTTTTCGCTGTAGTAGTCGAGCACCTTCATATTGACAAGGTCACAGCGCTGAACCTCACGCAGATATTTGATACAGGTACCTGCCGCCATAACGGCCTGCGTGCTGATACCCGGTGCTGCCTCCTCCGGAGAGTTGCAGGAAAACTGTGAACAGATAACGTTATTTGCTTCATTTAGAAGTATGTAGTCTTCATCAAAGGTTTCCGTGAGTGCTGAGCATTTATCAGAAATAAAAGCCGTAACGTTTTTCAGCTCAACAGCCTCACGGTTGAGAATTATTTCGCTCGGGTTGAATCTGCCGAGCTCGTTTATAATTTTGGTCTGCATCGTCTTGCCGTCGATATCCGTCAGGTGGATTGCGCCCGTTGAAACATCGGCAAAGCAAAGTCCGCAGGAAGAATTGCGGTAGAAAATACTGCAAAGGAAGTTGTTTTTGGTTTCGTCAAGCATATTGCTTTCGATAACCGTGCCGGGCGTGACGATACGGACAACGTCACGCCTGACAATTCCTTTGGTTGCGGCAGGATCCTCCATCTGCTCACAGATGGCAACCTTATAGCCTTTTGCGATAAGACGCGCAAGATAAGTGTCCACGCTGTGGAAGGGCACGCCGCACATAGGAGCACGCTCCTCCAGACCGCAGTCTCTGCCCGTGAGGACAAGCTCAAGCTCGGACGAAGCGATTTTGGCGTCCTCAAAGAACATCTCGTAAAAATCGCCCAGCCTGAACATAAGGATAGTGTCCTCATAGTTCTTTTTGATTTCAAAATATTGCTTCATCATCGGTGATAATTCAGCCATTTGCACGCCTCCGCAGAACAAGTGAATTTAATGATTAGTGGCAGTCGCTGCCGCAGGATGAGCAGTTGCCTGAACAGCTGTGCTCCTGGGGAGGCTCACAGGTTTCGGGGTCCTCGCCCTTGATGCACTCGGTAAGAATGCCGACGATGTGATTCATCATTTCGTCAATTGCCATTCTTGCAGCCTCGTAGGTTGCCATGTTGGGGTTAGCGATAATCTTTTCGCGGATGCCCATAAACTCTTCTTCGTAAGCCTGGAGCTTCTGCTCGTTTGCATCTTCCTTGGATGCCTCGTGCTGATAGCTCATATGGATGAGCTGCATTTTTCCGACAAGGTCGTTAAGCTCTGCGTCTGCCTCGTTTGCCTCTCTTGCGGCAACAAACTTGAGGTATCTTTCGTCCTGCTGGATTGCCTTGCCGAGTTCTCTTGTGAGTTTGATGATGTCCATTGTTTTTTCTCCTAATCTATATTTTATTGATTTATAAAACCCTGTTTTGGGGATTTTAACCGATACTAAATAATTTCGCCCGAGAGTGTCCAATTGCGGCAGGAAGTAACCTTTACGTTTACGAACTCGCCCACACGGCTTTCATCGCCGTCAAAATCTATCATAACACTGCCGTCCGTCCTGCCCGAAAGCCTGCCGTCGGCATAATCCTCGCAAAGCACGCGGTAGGTTTGTCCGAGCATTTTTTTGCAACGCTCTGCGGCTATTTTTTCCTGCGCCAAGGTAAGCTCTCTGAACCATTCGCCCTTTTCCTTGCGGCTTACGGGGTCCGGCATTGAAGCCGCCTTCGTGCCCTCACGCGGTGAATAAATAAAGGTAAAGAGTGACGTGAATTCAACCTCCTCTATGAGTGAAACCGTATCCCTGAATTCTTCATAGGTTTCGCCGGGAAAGCCGACGATAATATCACTTGTAAGGCTGATATCGGGCATTACCTTTTTTGCGTATTCAACGAGGGAGAGATATTTCTCTCTCGTATAACCCCTGTTCATTTCCTTTAGCACACGGTTGTTACCGCTCTGGAAAGGCAGGTGAAGGTGCTTGCTCACCTTTTCGCACCTTGCCATAGTGTCCAGCAGCTCAAAGGTGCAGTCCTTCGGGTGCGAGGTCATAAAGCGGATTCTGAAATCGCCCTCAATATTATTTATCGCCTCAAGAAGCTGTGCAAAATTCAAATCTCCGCCGTCACGGTTATAGGAATTTACATTCTGACCGAGCAGGGTTATATCCTTACAGCCCGAGGCAATAAGCTCCTTTGCCTCTGCAAGGACAGCCAGGCTGCTGCGGCTTCTTTCCCTGCCGCGGACATAGGGAACTACACAGTAGCTGCAGAAATTGTTACAGCCGTACATAATCGGAAGCCAGCCCTTGAAGCTGCCGTCACGCCTGACGGGAATACCCTCGGCAATGTAGCCGTCGCAATTCTCGACCTCAAAAACCCTCTTACCGCCGCAAAGCACCTTGTACATAAGCTCAGGAAGACGGTGAAGGGCGTGAGTGCCGAAAACGAGGTTTACATAGGGGTAGCTCTTTCGGATTTTCTGCCAGACGTGCTCTTGCTGCATCATACAGCCGCAAAGAGCAATTATCATACCGGGCTTTTTTTCTTTAATCGGTTTAAGCGCGCCTACGTTTCCGTAAACTCTGTCGTGAGCATGCTCACGCACGGCACAGGTATTGTAGAGCACAAGGTCGGCTTGTTCAATAACCTCGGTAAAGCCGTAACCCATTTGCGAAAGCCAACCCTTCATACGCTCGGAATCCGACACGTTACCCTGACAGCCGAAGGTATGCACAAATGCAAGCGGTGTTTCACCGCCGAAGCGGCTTTCAAGCACCGTTTTTGCAAACGAAACATATTCTCTCTGCTTTTTGATTTCGTCAAACGAAACCTCGAATTTACCAAGCTGTAACTGCGACAAGTGTGCTACCTCCGAAAGGGACATAAAACCCGATTTTAATTTTTATATTATACTACAATATAAGCTATAATACAAGACTTAAAAGCAATAAATATTTTAAAATTTTAAAAAAATTTACTATATATTGTGGATTTTTTCTTTTGAGAATGATATAATTGAAAGCAATTTAAAATCTACCGCAACGGAGGTTAAAAATTATGAAAAAACTCAACATCGGCATTATCGGCGCAGGCAGAATAGGCAAGCTTCACGCTCAGTCAATCTGCTACAATGTGCCCACAGCAAAGGTACTCGGCATCACGGACGTTTACAAGGAGCATCTCCCCGCTCTTTGTCAGGAACTCGGCATTGAAAAGATTTACGACACATACGTAGATATGCTTGAGGACAAGGATATTGATGCCGTTCTCGTCTGCTCATCAACGGACACGCACGCAGACATTGCTATTGCTGCCGCCAAGGCAGGCAAGCACGTTTTCTGCGAGAAGCCCGTTGACCTTACACCCGAAAAAGTACAGGCAGTTATTGACACGGTTAAGGAAACTGGCGTAAAGCTTCAGGTAGGCTTCAACCGCCGTTTCGACCACAACTTCTCCACAATCAAGTCGATGATTAACGACGGTAAGGTCGGCGACGTTGAGGTTATCAAAATCACCTCCCGCGACCCTGCCCCGCCCTCACCCGAATACGCTGCCGTTTCGGGCGGTATGTTTGTCGATATGACAATACACGATTTTGATATGGCACGCTTTATGGCGGGCAGCCCGATTACAGAGGTTTACGCAAACGCAACCTGCCTTGTTGACCCTGCTATCGGTGAGGCAGGCGACGTTGACACGGCCGTTATCTCGCTCAAATTCGAAAACGGCGCAATCGGCGTTATTGACAACTGCCGCCGTGCCGCTTACGGCTACGACCAGAGAGTTGAAGTATTCGGCAGCAAGGGCGCCGCAGTTGCTTCCAACGACACACCCTCCAACGTTGTTCTTATGGACGAAAACGGCTGCACGGGCGAAAAGCCGCTCTATTTCTTCCTTGAGAGATATATGCAGTCCTTCCGCGACGAGATGCTTCAGTTCGTTGATGCAGTTATCAACGACAAGGAGGTTCCTGCAAACGTTGACGACGGTCTTGCCGCAATTGTAGTTGCACTTGCCGCAAAGAAGAGCGTTGCTGAAGGCAGACCCGTTAAGGTAAGCGAAATTTATTAAGTATATAAGGAATGATTTGAAATGAAACTGACAATGGCACAGGCTCTTGTCAAATTCCTCGACAACCAGTACGTCAGCTTTGACGGCGAGGAAACCAAGTTTGTCAAGGGCATTTTCGGTATATTCGGCCACGGCTGTGTAGTCGGCATCGGCCAGGCACTTGAGCAGGGCGGCCACAGCCTTACATATTACCAGGGCCACAACGAGCAGGGTATGGCACACGCCGCTATCGCTTTTGCAAAGCAGAGCGACAGAAGGCAGATTATTGCCTGCACAAGCTCAATCGGCCCCGGTGCGCTCAATATGGTTACCGCCTGCGGCACGGCAACGGCAAACAGGATTCCCCTGCTTGTTCTGCCCGGCGACACCTTCGCCTGCCGTCAGCCCGACCCCGTGCTTCAGCAGATTGAACAGCCCACAAGCTACGCCACAACGGCGAACGATGCTTTTAAGGCTGTTTGCAAATACTGGGACAGAATCGAAAGACCCGAACAGCTTATGACGGCCTGCCTCAACGCAATGCGTGTGCTGACCGATTGGGCGGAAACGGGTGCAGTCTGCCTTGCAATGCCTCAGGACGTTGAGGGCGAGGCTTACGATTACCCCGAGTATTTCTTCCAGAAGAGAGTTTGGTATCTTGACCGCAGACCTGCAACACGCCGTGAGATTGATGCGGCGGCAGAGCTTATTGATGCGGCAAAGAAGCCCCTTATGATAGTCGGCGGCGGTGTGACCTATTCAGGCGCATGGCAGGCGGCACAGTACTTTGCAGAGCGCTTCAACATTCCTATCGGCGAAACGCAGGCAGGCAAGGGTCAGATTCCGTGGGACTGTCCGCTCAACCTCGGCGGTATAGGCGTTACGGGCGGTGCTGCGGCAAACGTTATTGCACAGCAGGCTGACCTTATTATTGCAGTCGGCACAAGACTGACGGACTTCACAACCTGCTCAAAATGGGGCTTTAAAAACCCCGATGTAAAAATTATCAGCATAAACGTAAGCTCCTTTGACGCATTCAAGATGGATGCCGTTTCCGTTATAGCAGACGCTAAGATGGCCCTGCTTGACCTGTCGGCGGCACTTTCGCAGAAATATTACAGAAGCGGCTGGGGCGATGAATTTGCCGAAGCCAAAAAGGCCTACACCGAGGAAACGGACAACTGCTACAGCCAGGAGCTTTCCGACGGCAGTCTTTCACAGATGAGGGCACTCGGCGAAATCAACAAGCACATTGCACCCGACGCCATTGCACTCGGCTCCTCGGGCAGTCTTCCCGGCGATATGCAGCGCCTTTGGAGAAGCACTCTGCCCAAGACCTATCATATGGAATACGGCTTCTCCTGTATGGGCTACGAAATCTGCGGTGCACTCGGCGCAAAGCTTGCGGCACCCGACAGAGAAGTTTACGCAATGGTCGGCGACGGCAGCTTCCTTATGCTTCACAGCGAGCTTTACACCGCAATTCAGGAGGGCGTTAAGATTAACGTAATGCTCTTTGACAACAGCGGCTGGGGCTGTATTGAAAACCTGCAGAATAACCAGGGCACGGACACCTTCGGCACACGCTTTACGGCAAGAAATCCGCTCACGGGTCTGCTCGATGGCCCCGTAGTACCGATTGACTTTGCAAAGTGTGCTCAGGGCTACGGCTGTAAGACTTACACAGCAACCACCGTTGACGAGCTTATTTACGCTATTGAAGATTCCAAAAAGCAGACCGTTTCCACGCTTATCGACATAAAGGTTGCTCACGGCAGTATGAGCGGCGGTTATGAAAGCTGGTGGCGTGTAGGCGTTGCAGAGGTTTCAACAAGCGAAAAGGTTCAGGCGGCTTACGAAGATATGGCCGCCAACATCAAGCTCGCAAGAGAATATTGATTGAAAGGGTTTTGACAAATGCTTAATAAAGATAAAGTTTCACTTGCAATTGCTCCCATAGCCTGGACAAACGACGACCTGCCCGACCTCGGTGCGGAAAACACCTTTGAGCAGTGTGTCAGCGAAATGGCACTCAGCGGCTTCAAGGGCAGCGAAATCGGCAATAAATACCCCAAGGACGTTGAAACGCTCAAGCACAAGCTTGACGTAAGAGGTCTGCGCATCTGCAACGCGTGGTTCTCCTCTCTCCTGCTTTCCGACGGTTATGAGGCTACAATCGAGGCCTTCATCAAGCACAGAGATTTCCTGCACGCACTGGGTGCCAAGGTTATCGGTGCTTCCGAACAGGGCAACAGCATTCAGGGTAAGCCTGTCAGCATTTTCGGCGAAAAGCCCGTTTACACGGATGAGCAGTGGGCTCTCGTGGCAAAGGGCTTCAACGAAATGGGCAGACTTGCAAAGGAAAAGGGTATGTACTTCACCGTTCACCACCATATGGGCACTGGTGTACAGACTGAAGAAGAAATCGACAAGCTTATGTCTCTTACAGACCCCGACCTCGTCTATCTTCTTTACGATACCGGCCACCTCTCCTTCTCAGGTGAGGATGCAATCGGCGTGCTTAAAAAGTACGTCAACCGTGTAAAGCACGTTCACCTCAAGAGCATCCGTCAGGATGTTATTGACGAGGCAAAGGCAAAGGGCTACAGCTTCCTTGACGCCGTGCGTGCAGGCTCATTCACCGTTCCCGGTGACGGTGACTTCGACTTCACACCCGTATTAGACATTCTTTCCGAAGCCGATTACGAGGGCTGGGTTGTTGTTGAGGCCGAGCAGGACCCTGCAAAGGCCAACCCGTACGAGTATGCTTGCATGGCAAGAAAGTATATTGCAGAGAAAACAGGTCTTTAATATTACTTAACAGCGGGCGGATAATATCCGCCCCTACCGCTTTTATCGGACGACCAAAGGTCGCCCCTACAATTATTACGCAAGAGGCGATTTTATGTTTTTATTTGATACCCACGTTCACACGGCTGAATCAAGCACCTGCGGCGAAATTCCCGCAAAGGATATGGTAGAGTATTACCGCCAAAACGGCTATGACGGCATAATCATAACCGACCACTTCAAGCCCTTCGGCGAGGACAAGCGATACGGACAGCTTGACTGGGAGGGCAGAGTCAACGGACAGTGGCTCGGCTACGAAATAGCAAAGGAATGTGAAACCGAGGATTTCACCGTGCTCAAGGGCGTTGAACTTCGCTTCAAGGGCCACGATAACGACTACCTTGTTTTCGGCGCAGACAAGCAGTTTTACCTCGACCACCCCGACATCACCGAAACGAGCCTTTCACACTTCCGCAAGGTTATAGACGAATACGGCGATATACTCATTTTCCACGCTCACCCCTTCCGCAACGGTATGACCGTTGTCAACCCCTACCTGCTTGACGGAATTGAGGTTTACAACGGCAACGCCAGCCACAATTCCAGAAACTCCGTTGCCTATGAGTGGGCAAAGGCCTCGGGCAGGCTGATGCTTTCGGGCACGGATAACCACGAGCCCTTCCGTTCAACACCCGGCGGTGTTTATTTCGAGGAAAGACCAACGGACGAAAAACAGCTTGTAAAAATGATAAAAGAGCAGAAATATAAACTCAAACTGCCCGGAGGTATAATAAAATGATAACTCCCCTTAAAATGAAAGAAAACCGTGTGTGGAGACTTTACTACGGTGGTAAGTTGATAGATGAAATGAGAAAAAGCGGCAACGGCGAGGACGCCAACTTCCCCGAGGACTGGCTGGCAAGCGTTGTTGTTGCAGACAACCCCGACAGAGCCGACAAGCCCGAAAAAGAGGGTCTTAGCAAAATTGAAACGGCTGACGGCAGCGAGCTTTACCTCAAGGATTTAATCGACTCCGACCCCGAAACGTATCTTGGCAAGGAGCACATTGAAAAGTTCGGCGTTAATTTCGGCGTGCTGACAAAATTCCTCGATTCGGCAGAAAGACTGCCCATTCAGGTGCACCCCACAAAGGCTGCCGCAAAGCGCCTTTTCAACTCCGATTACGGCAAAACCGAATCCTGGTACATACTGAACTCCCGTGTAATTGACGGCGAAGAGCCCTATATCCTGCTCGGCTTCAAAAGGCCCGTTACCGCCGAAAAGTGGAAGGAGCTTTTCGACAGGCAGGATATAGCCGAAATGCAGGAATATATGCACAAAATCGTCGTAAAGCCCGGCGACGTTTTCCTCATCACGGGCGGTACACCGCACGCTATTGGCTCGGGCTGTATGCTGCTTGAGGTACAGGAGCCGACCGACTACACGATAAGCGTTGAAAAGTGCGATATGCGCGGCACGCTGATGCCCGACCACCTGTGCCACATGGGTCTCGGCTTTGAGAAAATGTTTGAGTGCTTCACTTACGAGGCGCTGAGCATTGACGAGCTGATGAACCGCTATTACCTGAAGGCAAGCGTGCTTGAAGAAAGCGGAAAGGCTAAAAAAGAAAGCCTTATCACTTATGATGACACAGCCTGCTTTGCACTTAACAGAATGACGGTTGAAGCCGAGTACGAGCGCAAAACGAACGGCAGAGCCTGCTGTCTTGCAGTTGCAAGGGGCAGCGGTAAGCTCGTATGCGGCGAGAAGGAAATTGAAATCAAAGCCGGTGACTGCCTGTTTGAGCCTGCAAAGGTTGACGCATACACGGTAAAAGCAAATGACGGCGATACACTCGAAATACTCGAATGTATGCCACCGAAGATAAATTAAGAATTCAGATTAGGAATAATGAATTATGAATTAAATTCGCAATTTAAGGAGGTTGGGTTATGCTGAAAATATTTATAGGCTTTTTATTTGTATTTATTGATTTCACAGTTAGCGGCTTTGATATAGCGGCAGATTTTATCGGGCATATTCTTGTCTATCTCGGGCTTAACGAATACCCCGACATTGCTTCGTTCCAAAAAGCAAAGCCGTTTACAATTGTATTGCTTATAAAATCGCTTATTTTCACAATACTCGGAATATTTATTAAAGCAGATAACAGAGTTTTTATGATAGTTTCAACAGTACTGGCGATAGCCTTTGCCGTTGTTATACTCTGCCAGCTTTACCACTTTACTAAA
Source organism: Clostridia bacterium (assembly GCA_017410325.1). GTDB lineage: Bacteria > Bacillota > Clostridia > Oscillospirales > Acutalibacteraceae > UBA8612. The sequence goes on from JAFQRA010000027.1 coordinate 40,097, forward strand.
GGTGTGGGTGAGCTTGAAGAAAAAACGGGACTTGACCTGAATTACCAAAAGCTTTTCAGCCTTTGGAACAAGCGTAAATTTGTTGAGATATTGGATGCTGTTTTTATTGTAATAACTTCGGTATTCGCTATACTTAACCTAACACCCGACAAAATCAACTCGTATGATACAGCGCTTGTTACGCTCGTTTCGGCTGTGATTTCCGTTATATCTGCCGTGTTTGTTATAATGCTTCTTGTTATAGAAATTAAACAACTCATTTACATTTACAAGGCAAAACAAGCGCTTGACACATACCAACCCGAAGAAGCAGTTAGGCAGGACTACGAACAGCCGACAGAAGAATAATTCATAAAAGTTTAAGAGGTAATGCAGTTTAGAATTGCATTACCTCTTTGTTTTTTTAATCTATCAAGTCATAAAAATACAGGGCTTTTTCTTCCTTTGATAAGTACACCCATATTGACAAGTTTCCGACATAACCGTCGGATATGTAGTATTCATTATTTTGCAAAAACTCCGTAAGAATTTCCACATTCTCATAATCGGAATAATCCTTGTCGGAATTTTTAGCTTTTTTCCATTCGTACTCTTCGGTTATTTTTTCATAATACTCATCCGTCAGGTCTGCCCTGCCGCAGACTTGTGCTTCAAGAACACCGCCCATAAAAACGACAGTCCCTTTCCAAACAAATTTACAGCTTTCCATTTCAACATCATCAAAAAAGGGTGAATAAAACTTAAGTTCTTCAACGCTTGTTGATACATACGGCTTTTGCAGTTCAACACCGCTGATAACGGTATAGTATGCAAACCAGCCGATGGTAAGAGGAATAACCGTTGCAAGAACAATGATTATTATTTTAATTGCCCGTCTCATAAATTTCACCTGTTGAGAAAAACTTTTTCTTTTGCGGCTTTGTCAATCAAGTCAAACTGCTTGATAATCTCCTTTGCAAAATCCTCTGTTGTAAGCCCTTCGGGTGCGTTAATAAGCGAAGCATAAACCGAACGCCCGAAGGATTTAATCAGCACGGCGCAGTTGTCGCCCTCCGCATAGACCGTGAGCTTTGTACCGTCAAGCTCCATATCCCTACCGGGTGCAACAACATCAATATCGTATACGCTGAAATTGGAAGCCAGCCATTTTTCAAAACGGAATTTCATATTCATAAACGGGCTTACACTTTTGAAATATTCAACCTTATACGCAAACGGTGTTCCGAATTCGGATGTACCGTAACAGTACAGAGAAATATAATCCGTACCCGGAATATGCGAAACTGTCAGTTCCGTGTTTTCACTGTAATCATCAAGTATATTTTGATAAGGCAAAAACTGCTGAACGAAAGCCTTATCGTTTTTCAAAAGGTTTTCGGGAGTATAGCAATTGTAACAAGTCAGCCAACCGCAGCCTGTTACAACAACACAAGCCGCAAGGCAAGCACAAACCAAAGCAATGATTATCTTTTTTATTTTTGAAAATGACAATAACTTCTTATGCACAGCCGCAAAGCCTATTGCAAAAACGGCAGCCAGAAGCAAAAACGCTTCGGCAAAAAACAAGAGGATTTGTGCATATTGAAACTCAATTATATCTATACTCTGAAATAATATTGCACCGTACAAAACTGCCGACACAACAGCAGACAAAACCGATAAGGCCATTAAGCACTTTTTGGGGGGCATATTTAAACTCCTTCCGAATTATTCTGAAAAAAGACTTCACCAATTCAGACTGAGATAATAGGGCTCACATTCCCGATAACCTATGTTACCCGAGCACATATATCGGACAGTAAGCGTATCCTCGTTATAAGCAAAGGCAAGAATATCGTAATAGCTTTCTTCTTTTTCCTCTTTCTCATTGCCGATATAATAACACACCGTCCACTCGCCTTTTTGCACCGTTTCAACGGCGTTGCTTTGCTTTAATTCAACCTCTTCGTAAAACTCCTTGCGCGGCAGCTGCCATTGAGCAAAAACGTCCCAAACATCATCAAGAGACTGTAAATGATGATAGTAATAAACCGTTGACGGCTTATATTTATCCTTAAACAATCCGTCATACATAACTTCCGACTCGGGAATATTTTCGGGAAACACTTTCAGAATTTCGGCTTTATCTATATAAAGGTTGCTTTGCTCAAGATAATCGTTAGGGTCTGTAGTGTATTCCGCTACCGACACAGCCATAATCAAGCCCACAAAAGATGAGCTTAACGCAAAAAAGCAAACAACAGTATTAGCCGCAAACAAAAGCCTTGACAGATGCTTTCGGATTTCCCGCTTCTTTTCGGATACGAATTTCGGCTTGTTGATAAACAGCATTAAAATCGACAAAGCAATAATAACAAACCAACCGCTGAACGTAATTAAATAAAGCTCAAAATCATACGCACCAAAGACCATATTATCATGGCCCCAAAAGTGCATAAAAACAATAAACGCCATAACTATTACGGGAGCGATAATCCCTGTTACGGCAATTGCCATATAATCTTCCCTGCGGCGTTTCTCTGCTTTAGAAAGCTGCAAGTCCTCCTGCGGTACTTGCTTATTATCCGCGGCAGAAGAAAGCTGAATGCAAAGGCTGTCCATAGTTATTGGAGTATCTAAAGATAGACTCTTTAATTTTTCGAGGACAAGGGTATCGTTTTCAACGCTTTCCTGCTTTTGCTGAATAAAGGCTTCTATTATTGGTTTGGTGTTTTCACCGCCCTGTGAAATTTCCTTTATATCGGGTATCGAAAAACCCACCTTGCGAAGCAGGGCTATGTTTTTAAGGCGGTTAACATCCTCCTCGGAAAACTCGATATTCTTTCTTCCGCTGTAGCTTTCTTCAATATTCGGTGCTACAAGTCCGCTGTCGATATAAAGACGCACGGCACGGTCGGTCAAGCCTGTCTGATTTAAAACTTCTTTCATTTTCATAAGGCTTTCACGCTCCTTTCGTGCCGATTATAACTATTTACCTAAGGTAAATGTCAAGAAGATTTTAAAATTAAATCATTTAGTAGTACATTGTAACATCTTAAAGTTGACTTTTGTAGGGGCGGATATTATCCGCCCGTGCTGATATTGCTCGGTTTGCTGGCGGCTGATAGCCGCCCCTACAGTGAAGTTTTAGTTGTTACAGCGTAGTAGGGGCATTTCACGAATTGCCAGTCATAAAAATGGATATGATGATAAGTTAATGGCGAGAAAGTGAATCGCCTCTACTGCTCGGTTAATCCTAAAACTTTATTCATATATCAATGTACGATAGAACTGCAGGGAACGCTCTTGAGCGTTCCGCAAGGTCTGATCCAACTTAATGGAACGGTCAAGACCGTTCCCTACACTGCCTCCAAGTGAAAGCGATATAAATTCGTTGTTGCGTAAAGTTTTAGTGTTAAACAATCAACCGTTTTCAATCGGGGTAATTACGGGCTTGCCGTCACGGTCAAGCAGGACTGTCATACCGCCTGCGTTGCCGCAGGCGTGGAAAACGTAATTCACACCCGTTTGCTTATCCACCCATATTTCGGTGACGTTAAGCGAGCCCTGCGAATAGGTTTTTTCAAATCTTTTATCGTCAAACATTTTTGCACCTCTGTAATATCAGTCTAATACCGCCGCGATGTTACACAATTCACCAAGCAGCAAAACGATGACATTGAATACATTTGCTGTTACAACTATACCGCGTATGCGTTTTTTAATTGCAAAGCGTTTCATTCGTTCAGTAATCCAAGACCACGAAAGAAGGAATACTGCGGCAACTGAAACCCACAGCAGATAGCAGTATTTCACTGCCTTTTCCAAAAGCGAGATATCCGTACCCGGAAAATTGGAAGTCATAAATCCGTAGGCAAATGCAAGCAGAACGCAAATAAAGCAAACCGCAATATTGACAGCCGCCATTTTTTCATCAAAGAAAAGAAGCTTGAACTTTTTTGTGTTGTTGCCGGGCGACAGCTTCAGCCTTTTCATTTTAATTCTTCCTCTTTAAAACCGTTGGCTTTGGGCAGAAGCCAGGCTTTTTTGCCCTCTTCGACACAGAGTACGTTTGCTATTTTGCCGTCGATGAAGGTTACAGCAACGTCGTTATCAATTGCAAGACCGTCGTGTGAGCCTAAATTCTTGATTTCGTATTTGAAATTCTGCCAGCTTGCGCTTTCGTAATGCGGACAGTTGCAGTAAGGCAAAAGTCCCACGCACTCGACAAAGACAAACCTGCCTTCAATACAGTCGTCCCAGCCCCAGTCAAACCAGCACATTGCGCCCGAAGACAAACCCGAGAGGATTATTCCCTTTTCATACGCCTCACGGAAGATTTGGGTTGCACCCGTTTTATTCCACGTATCCATAAGGAATTTGAGGTTGCCGCCGTCGACATAGACAATATCGCTGCCGAGGATTTTTCCCCTTATATCATCGTAGGTCAGGCTTTCGTCGGTGAGATAGAGCACATCGCCCTCACCGCCGACCTCTTTAAAGGCGGACATAAACTGCGGCGTATCGCCCGGGTCATCAAAAGAAGCGGTGGGCAGAAAGAGCCACTTCGGATTTTCTTTTTCGCACAATGAACGGATGTGGCGAAGCAACGGCCACATTTCGCCGTATTCAAAGCTGCCTCCGCCAAGCGCAACGATTTTCCCCATAGTTAATTACCTCCAGACTTAATATTGAAATTATAACACAAATTCAGAATAACGGCAATAATTGCTGTCAATAATCCTTTCAAATAAAAGAAAGGATATTGTGATTTATGGAACTTAAAGACAGCAAGACGCTGAACAATCTTTTTGCGGCTTTTGCAGGCGAAAGTCAGGCACACACGAAGTATTTATACTACGCTGAAAAGGCAAAGCAGGACGGATACGAACAGATTGGCGCTATATTTGAAGAAACGGCGAAGAACGAAAAGGAGCACGCAGAAATATGGTTTAAGCTGATTAACGATAACGCCATACCCGACACGGTGAGAAACCTTACAGATGCCGCTTCGGGCGAAAACTACGAATGGACAGATATGTACGCAGGGTTTGCGAAAACCGCGAGAGAGGAAGGGTTTGACCGCATTGCCTTCCTTTTTGAGCAGGTGGCTGAAATTGAAAAAGAACACGAAAACCGCTACAGAAAGCTCATTTCCAACATTGAGGGCGGTCTTGTGTTCAGCAGAGATAACGATATGATATGGCAATGCCGCAACTGCGGACACATTGTAATCGGCAAGGGTGCGCCGAATATGTGCCCCGTGTGCTCGCACGAGCAGAGCTATTTCCAGCTTAAGGCACAGAACTATTAAAGACGAAAAAACATCCTGAACGAAAAGAAGCTTTAAAGAGCCTTCACTTCGTTCAGGATGACATTTTTATTGTCAGTTGTCGAGAATATCAATATACACCGTGCAGGTGTTTCTGCCGCAGTACTCGCCTTTTTCGTTGTATGCGCTAACAACGCAGATACAGGTGTAATCGCCTTTTTTAAGGCTGAGCTTATCCGTAAGCTTATCGTTGAGAATACACTCACCCGGCTTAAGTCTGGGCGATTCGTAAATCGGGTCGGACTGATTTTTCGGCAGATAGAACTTGAACTCCAAATCATACTCCGAAACCTTGGGATTTTCAAGCATTATACTGCCGCGGCAATACAGGTTATCAAAAACGATATCCGTATTCAGTCGGTAGCGGATTTCGCCCTCGGGGATTTCGGTAATCTGATTTTTTTCGTAAATTACGCCCTGCTTTACCGCACCGCGCGGAATTGTAAAGCCGGCAAGCATATGAAAGAAACCGAGAGAATTAAGCGAAAAAACAGCAATAGCAAGCACAAGGCTGCTGACAGCAAGCATAATAGCCGCCTGCATTACCTTGGGCTCTTTAAGCATTTGTGCAAAGCTTTTTTTATTGAATTTTTCAGCTTTGTTTTTCTGCATCCTCTGTTTCCTCTTCCAAACCGACCTGAACTGTAAGGTCGGAATACTGAACGCCGATAAGCTCATAGCTTTCGGGGTCGTAAGCGGCAATAACGAGCTTCATATCGTGCCTGCCGTATTTAAGGTCGCTGATAAAAATATCGGAAAGTGCTCTGCCCGGTTCAAGACCGAGTGAACGGTAAATTACCGTATCGGAAGAATTGACAATGCTTGCGATAAGCACACAGTTATTGTCAAAGACATTTACGAGATTGAGGTTAGCGCTTGAATACTTTTCGGGGAAAACAAGCTCGGTTGCCGCATAATAGCGGAAATCGTCCACATCTCCCTTGCGCTTCATATTATCCGCAAAGCTGTACTGGGTAACGAGGTCATCGGTTACGATATAGGTTGAGGTGTCGGGAATTGTACGGCCTCTGTACTCGATAATTGCTTCGTCCGGCACACCAAAGCGTGACGAAGTAACCCACGCAATAACGCACACGGCGGCAACAACCACACTGACAGCCAGAACAATAGCCGCAACCTTATTGACACCGAAATCAAAAATCTTTTTCGCAATTATTTTACCGTAATTTTTCTTCGGTCTCTTAACCTTGACAGGCTTTTTCTTGGGAGCCGGCTTGGCTTTTTCTGTTTTAGGCTTTGCAGGTAAAGCAGGCTTATTCTCCTGCTTTACTTCGCTTTTGATTTCCTGCTTTACCTCAGGCTTCGCTTCGGGCTTAGGCTCAGGCTTAGCTTCAGGAACGGGTTCGGGCTTTGGTTCAGGCTTTTTGACGGGAGCGGCAGCCTTTACGGGAGCGTTTTTGCCCTTATATTGTGCCGCAGCCTGTCGAGCGGCTGCGGCACTTTTTTTCTTTTTCTGTCTTCTGTTTGCCATTTTAAGTTAATTCTCCTGTTTTACGGTTATCTCCACGGGAGAGCGTCAATACCCCAGAACTGCTGATATCTGTTGAACTGTACGGCATCGACAGTTACATCAATGCGCAGTGTCACACCGCTCGGAATAGCCGAGGTATCGAAATTAGCGAAATCAAAACCGCTGAAAATCTCAACGCCTTCATCACTTATCGGGAAAGCACCTTTATAATAAACGAAACCGTCGGTAAATCTGTTATCAAAGAGCTTGTCGTTTTCGGCAACGATAAAGGGAAGGTTGTATTCACCCTGAAGACGTTTACCGTCCGATGTTACCCACTCCTGCGAAATTCTGACTCTTGTAAAAGCAACACCGTTACCTGCCTGCTTTACTCTGAAGCAGACGTTGGCAAGATTGCCTATATCTTCCTTGGCAAATGTGAGCACCTCGCTTTTGGGCACCCATGTTTCACCGCCATTGGTTGAAACTTCAATGCTATAAACAAAATCCTGCAAACTTGTAAGACGGAGAGGATTGAGCGGAGTACCGCTTGTAAGCCAGGCAGTTGTACCGCAGTAAACCGCAATCAAGGCGCACAGCACCAGAGCGACAACCGCCAACGGATTGAGCTTATATTTTTTTGTGGATTTGGTTTTGCTCATTATAATGCGCCCTTTCGGTTAAAATTATTCTGCTGCGAGCACGGTTTTATCATACTGCTCTGCGGATATTTTGACGTCAACATCGAAAACAAGCTCACGCACGGCACTGTTCTCGATTGCCTGCGACTGGTCAACGAATGCATCATATTCGACCCAGAAGCAGACACAATACGTCTTTTCGTTACCGGGTTCAAGCTTATCTGTAGTTTCCTGGATATCATTTAAGAAGCTCAGCTTCTGCTCGGGAGTAAAGCTTTCAAAGCCCGTCTCCAAAGCAATTTTTTCTTCGATTCTGTCTGCCAGCTTTGAATCGTAAAAAAGGTCATCGTTATTCTCGTAGGGCTTGATAAGGCAATTATCGTCTGCATCAACCCATACGCCGGGTACAAGCTCGGTATCCATTGTTCCGATATCACTGGCTGTATCGATTTCATAAATAAAATAACGAAGGCCCTTGTCAATCTCGGCTGCTGTCATAACGTCATCCTGCGTATTGGAGTAGCTGATATTAACAGAAACTGCCGCATCAAGGCCGCCGACAGGATTGTTGTTTTTAGCTGAAAAGACGTAATACTTGGCGGCGTGCTCAAACATATTTGCACGCTCGTCAGCATCGTCAAATTTGGTTGCCGCATCAAATTTCAGTTCAAGCACCGTTTCGTTTTCGCCCATTCTGTCACCGGTAAAAGAAACGTTGAGTTCTTCCATTTTATAGATTTCGGAATCCTCGCCCGAATCCGAAAACCATGCGGTTGTAGGCTCGGAAGAGGAGTAAACGCCTATGCAGAAAACAAGCATTGCACAAAGCACGAAGCTGAAAACACTGCGCTTATTAAAACTTTTCATTAAGACCTTTCTCCTTTCTGCTTGAATTTATAAACAACAAAACGAACAAGCATTATTGCAATTAAAACAGCCGCCAGCACCGTAATAACAGCGGTAGAATTGAAATTCAGCGAAATAAAACCTAAAGCCGGCACGCTGAAAACCACCTTTCCGATAATATCGTCAAGCGCTGTCGGCAACGGGTCGGGCTGAGGATTGTTGTCACCCATTGTGTAAACGAGATTATTTTCATAATCGATATAATCGATACGGTGTGTAAACATACCGCCCGAGGGAAGCCTTGCGGTAATTATGTCACCCTCGGCATACTCCCCTGCCTTACGTACAAAGACCATATCGCCCTCGTGAAGCTCATCCTCCATACTCGGTGATGCTACGGCAAAGGTTTTGGTATCGGTTATTTTAAGACCGACGGTAAACGCAAAAACAAGAACTATTATAATTGCAACAATATTATAAAGTACGTTAAATATTTTCATAAATTCAAACCAATCTCAACTTATGACTGAGCCTGTGTTGATGACGGTTCTTCCGTCTGCTGAGTACTGAAAGTAATTTCGCCTATATTTTCCCATGTGGCATAAGCTGCCTGCTTTGCCTGGAAAGCGATTTTTACGGTGAAACTGTTTTTATCCTTAAAAACCGAAGTGGGTATATCCGAATTTTCGCCGCTGTAGTACATAGCCGTAAACATCGGTATGGGGTCAACAGCTTCAAGACCGCCGACAATAATATCGCTGTTTGTTTCGGGATTTACATAGTTGAAATAGCCCGTTTCGGCATCATACTGCCAGTAAACTTTACCGTTGGTGTCGGTTGCAAGCTGAGCTACAAAGGGTCTGCTGTCGGTTGACTGGCCGACTACGCTGTAGCCGTCTGTCATATTACCGGCATCATCAATATAGGTATAAAAGACCTTCATTCTAAGCTGGGCGTCAACATATTTCTGTGTTTTTTCCTCGCCTTCGTGAAGATCAGCCTCCAATTTAATGGGCACAAGGTACAGCTTTGTGTTCTGTTCAAGGTTTTCGGGGATATTTTCAAGCTTTGTGAGAAGATTCACTTCGGGCTGTATTGTTCCCATCGTTTCACTGTCGATAAAACCGCCGACAAGAGTATAGCCTATATTACCTGAAAGGAAATTATGAACAACACCTCTGCCCGAGCCGCCTGCGTAGGTTATAAACCACGCATAGGTGCCGCCGACACCGAATGCGCCGACAACGAAAACCAACGAAAGTATAAGACAGATTATCTTTGTTTTCATCATTTCACCGCTTTCTTTCTTGATTTGCAGCCTTCAATTTCTACGGCAAGCCACACGATATATATAAGTGCAATTATTATTTTGCCGACGGCAGAGTTCATAGCCTGGACAGCATAGCCCCAATACGGAACGTAAAAGCTGACCCTTCCCCTGCACTGTTCAAAGGGAGTCGGTAACGGGTCGGGCCCGTTATTCGCATCGCCTTTCGTGTATAAAAGTTCGTTTTTATAATCTATGTACATTACGCGGTGGGTAAAGGACTTGTTTTGCGCATCGTTTGAGAAAAGCAAAACATCCACACCGGGAACGATATTTTCCAATTCAACAGCACGGGTATAAACCATACTTCCTTGCGGAATATTCGGCTCCATACTGCCCGTTTTGACATAGTGAGCTTCAAAGCCGAACACCTCAGGCAGCCACACAGCCGCACAAAGCAAAGCCATAACCGCAGCAAAAACAGCAAACGTTTTACTGCTTTTTCTTTTTTTCGTCATCTTCATTAGTCTTTTCGTTCATTTTTTTGCTTATATTTACAAACTCAAGAGTGATAATAAAGCACATAGGAAGCACGACTACCAGAAGGAAAATCGCAGGATTTTCTCTGACCTTCATCAGCTTTTCCATAAGGTTGCTTTTGGCGACAACCTTGCCGATTATCTTTTCACTCTGAGCAGGATATTCGTCGGGAATTTCATTTGCATCACCCTGCGTAACGAAGGAATATGTACCGTCGCCGTCATCGGTGATTTCCATAATTCTGTGGGTGACTATCATATTGTTGAGATTCGGGTGGCTTGAATAGAACGTAATTACGTCCTTAACTTCAAGCTCGCTCGGGTCGGTTTCCTTGATAATGATAACCGAGCCGATGGGATATTCGGGCGTCATACTGCCCGTTTGCACGGCCATAAAGCCGTAGCCTAAAACTGTTGTTGCCTTGCCGCTTTTAGCGTTTACGCCGACAAGGACAAGTATGCCTGCGGCCAAAAAGATGACCGCCACAAGGATAGTATTTATAATTTTGCCGATAATCTTTTTCATTTATTACTTATCCTTCCGCCTGGGTGTCGTCCCCTTCCGTACCGTCCGGAAGGCTGACAGCCAATACAAATGACAGCTTTTTGCCGGCATAGGTATTGTCGGCAGATTCAAGCATTTTAATCTGATATTCATATACGTACTGCGGTGAGTTTTTATCCTTACGGGACGGGTCAACCGTCTCGTTGTCAACGATTTTTCCGTCAGACGGTAAAGGCACAAAATCGCCGTCATTGACTTTTATATACAGAACGTCGGAAAGCATATTTTCCTCTGTAACAACCTCAAACCTGGTTGTTTCTTCGACGTTTTCCTCGCCTTCCTCCGTTACAGTTTCCGGCTCACGAAGAGAGGCTGAAATATCGGTAAGCGACATTGTCAGCACATCATCCTCTCTTGCCGTAAACTTGACACGGAAAGTGTACGCCTGACCCGGCTGAATATCAAGATGGCCGCCGTTGTAGCCTACCCAGGTAGAACCGTCGTAATACTCGATTGAGTTTAGCTGTGAAGGGACATCAGGAGCCTTGAGTGTTGCCGTGATTCTGCTTACCAAAGCGTGATCGCCAACGGCATACCACGCAAAGGTAGCACAGACAAGCACAAGCACAAGCACGCCGCCTGCGATTGCAAGCTGAAAAGCATTTGTTTTCTGACTTTTCATTTCCTGATGTCCCCACTTTCAAATCATCTGAATAAACCGAAAAGGTTTCTGACACCCCAGGTGTCAACGCTTACCGCCTGAACGGTAATATCAATTGTATCGAATACACCGATACTTGTCGGAACGGCAATGTATGCAATTCCGTTTTCGTTGGTATAACCGGTTACAGTTGTTGTCTGCAAATCGTTAAATACCACTGTGACCTCACCCTGAACATAACCGTCCGGCAACTGGGTTTCAACCCTGAAGAGCTGAGCGTAATCGCCGTCAATTTCGTAGGTAAAGACCATATTGTTACAAAGCACACCCTGCTGAGCGGAATCGAAGGCTGTTGCAGCTGTTGCACTGCCGCCGTTGCCGGTGATTGCCGAAAGGATTGAATGAGCACCGCCGGTAAGACCGTTTATCTTGTAGTTAACCGTATTTACCTTCTTGCCCACGGCAACATCGACATATCTGGTCATTGAGCCGAGCGTGTAAGTAAGCTCACCGTCATAGACCTGACCGAGTGCCATGTTGCTTGTTTCGGTTGTCCATCTGTCGGTTTCCGCCTTGAGGAACTGGTTGCTCTGGCTTGCGGCCAGACCGCTTACGCCGAGCTGAGCACCTGTAATTAAAGTAGGTGTAGCAGTTGTAAAGGTTGTTGATGTACCTGCACCGATACCGGTTGCAAAGACAACTGCGGCACTTGCAAGCTTGACTGCGTTTTCAAACGCATCGCCATACTCGCCCGTCATTTCGGTTCTTACCTCTTCGCCGGAAGCATCGGTTTCCAAAACAAAGAAGCTGAAAGTACCGTTTGCAAAATTCTTATGCACGGGATAACCTGCAAAGCCGTCAATCCACGCCATATCGTTGCCGAATGCACCGTCCGGGGCACCTGCGGTAAGGAAGTGTGTGGTAGAAGCCGTTTCACCGCCGTCAACGGTAGAAAGCTGTTTATCGTAATAGCTGTTTTCGACTTCTACGTCTGCACCGTTGCCTGCAAAATTGCCGGTTACGGCACCCTTGACGTTACCCGCAACAACCGTGTTGATAACCTCTGCTGTACCTTTGCCGAGGACACCGCCCGTTGCAGTACCTTCGGTGTTACTGCCCTTTACTAAAGCGGTTGACAGACAGTTGGTAATTACGGTACCTTCCATAGCCGTACCGACAAGACCGCCCACAGAAGCTGCCTGTGAATCAATCTTACCTGATACTACACAGCCGTCAATCGTTGTTGCGCCATCGGTTTCACCGAAGAGAGCACCGACATTTGAGCCGGTAGGAGCAACAAGCTCACCGATAACTACACAGTTTTTAACGCCGGCATTGTTAAGTGCCCTTGCTGCAAGCAGAGCAGAAGCATCCTTCGTATCCGTAGTAACCTTAATGCCGGTAAGACCGAGGTTGCTGATTGAGCCGCCCTCAAGGCTGCCGATAAAGGCATTTGCGCCTGTTTCGGGAATCTCAACATTGGAGATTACGAAGCCCTTACCATCGAGATTTGCCTTGAAGATATTGATGTATGAGTTGTTCCAATCGACATTTTTCATATCGATATCGTCGGTCATCTCAAAGAAGCTGGAAGCATTCTTACCATAGTAGGAAAGAGCAATTACGTGCTCGGGAGCTGAAATCTGATACTTGCTCTTCTCGCTGCCGTTACCGCTCGCAAAGTTCGGGTTAGCACCGTCATCGTCTACTGTGAAATAGAGATTGATGGTATCCGAAAGTTTTGCATAATCATCGACATTGTAGAAATCTTCAATTGCAAGAGTTGCGGTCGCAATTGCCGATTTATTTTCAAGCTCCTTGATCTCGTCCCAAGAGTTTGCGATAAGAACTCTGTGTCCGTCTATAATAGCCGAAGAAGCTACTGTACCGGATATTACCCAAGACATCATACCGTGGGTAAGCTGTGTTGTGCTGCTTCCGGCTGCAATGTTGTCGATATAGTTATCGTTTGCGACAACTGCCGTTGTTGCACTGAGCTGTGAGTAAGAGCGGAGCGCTCTGTACATTCTGACGGTTACTTCGTCCTCACTGTTTGCCGTAGCAAGGATTACGGAAAGCTGCGGGTACTCGTCATTCTTAGATGTTGTACCGTCCGCCTGTGTTGCACGGGTATAACCTTCCGCCGAACAAAGTGCGTTATGGTTAGACATTGTTATGATATCGCTCGTGCTTTCGGCATAGGTAAAGATATCCTTGAAGCAAGTGCCGCTGAGCTGCTTGTCAAACATAACATCTTTAAGAGAACCGCTGTTCTGTGCAACAAAGATACCGTTGAGTGTTGCAGGAGAAGCATCAGCCTTTCTTACGTCAAACAGGCCTGCCGCAAAGCTTGCGGTAATTGAGCCGCTGTTTGCGCCTGCAAAGCTACCGATTGTAAGACCGTCTGCAACATTCGTAACCTTGAAGTTACAGCGTGTGTAACAAGCGTCTATCGTACCGTTATTGGTACCGACAAAGCCCGAAACAACACCAACGGGATTATCAAGAATGATATCGCCCATTGTAAAGCTGTTCTTTATTTCACCGCTGTTGGTACCGACAAGAGCACTTGCATTTGTGAGGTTCTTGCCGGAGATATCGCCGACAGAAGCACTCATATTGATTGTACCGTTGTTGGTAAGAGCAAGACCTGCAACATTGCTCTGAGCTACAGCATCTTCACCGCTGTTTGTATAATCAACGGCGGAAATACAGCCTTCAACAAGACCTCTCTCGCCTACCGTACCGGCTATGCCTGCGACATTGCTGCCGGAGGCTTTACCGAACACGTTGACGCCTACTGCCGAACCGTCAAGCGTGCCGACAAGGCTTTCGTTACTCTCAAACTCAACGTTTTCAAACGTGATGTTTGAAATTGAGCTGTTTGCATCAAGAGTTGCTGCAAGAGTAGTTGTAAGATTACGGATTGCATATCCGTTACCGTCAAGCGAATAGCCGTAATCAAGAGTGCTGAAACTTCTGTTGTACAGCTTATCATCAGACTCATTAAGGTTTACATAACCCATCAGACGGTAGTGAACCTTATTGCCTGTAATCTCTGTACCGTTTGAATCAAGCTGCGTATTCCACTGGGCATACAAGCCTGTAGCGTCTCTTGACTCATCACCCGACATCGCCACATGCTCAAGGTCAGTCTGTGAAGCGACAAGATAAGGCTTCTCTTCTGTACCGAGCATTTCTGCGGTAACTCTGGAGAACGGACGGCTTGCAACCTCGCTGTAAACTACGTTTCCGTCGGTTGTTTCACCGTCGACTTTTGAGATTGTGATAACAAAGTTTGCCGGTTCCTTGGTATTGCTTGTTCTCTGGACAGAGAGCGTGTTTGTAGCGGTATCAACAATTGATGTTGCCGAATTGCCCAAACTGTTGTCTGCCTCAAAGCCGTAGGTGTAAACTACACCATCGTGAGGAACATCCGTGGGAACGGTCATAGCCATTGAAATACCGTCGCCGTTAATTGCGGAAGTATCTCTCTCATCAATTTCGACAGCAACAATACTCAGCAGAGCATTGAATCTGATAACAAGAGAAACAGTATCCTCAAAGAAGTTGGAAAGATACGGATACGCACCGGTTGTAAACTTGAAGTTACCGCCGAGGTAATTGTGTTCGGGTACCTGCGTAAATTCCTTGGTTGACTTGGAACCGATTGATTCAGGTGCATTAAGCACGCCTGCCGTAACCTTACCTACCGTGTCATCCGAAACAGCAGAAGCGTTGTGGTCAAAGTAAAGGTTTGAGGATTCAAGACCGTTACCGCTTACAAGACCGATAACACCGCCGACGCCGTAGTTATAGTTGTAGTCTGCAATCTCCTGTGACGTTGTGGTTGTTTCACCGAGTGTTGAGCCGGAAGAATATGCCGACTGAAGGTGCGCATTTGAAACACCGATAACACCGCCGATACCTACAACAGAAGCCGCTGTGAGATTACCGACCTTTGCGGTAACAGATGCAGCCGAATAAACTTCAGTAGTCTCGCTGTTGAGAACACCGACAAGACCGCCGATGCCGAGAGCAGGTGTGTTCACGCAGTCAGGATGTGTTACATTTTCGTCATAGCAGAAGCGTACACTGCCGCTGGAGAAAACAGTAGCAATTGAAGTGCCCTGTGTAACGTTACCTACAAGACCGCCGACACCGTTACCCCTGGCGTTGTAGCCTGATACGCTGCTGACGTTGACCGCACTGCTGCTGAACGAGCTGTTGAGCAACGCAGGATCATTCTTGTCATCCTTTTCGTAAGCACCGTTTTCAGTTGAATCTGCGAGAACACCTACAAGGCCGCCAATGCCTCTGGGCGTATCGCCGGATGCATTGATTGAAGCATTTACATCGCCTGTTGAGTAACAGTTGGTGATATACATTTCGCTGCAGCCTGCAAGACCGCCGACTACATTGGTACCTTCAACCGTAATGTCTGTACTGACATCAAATATACCTGCTGTGGGTTCGTTAGTATCGCCGCCTGCAACAGCGTAGCCGACAAGACCGCCGACATACTCGTTACCCGTAACTTTACTGTTTTCGTTATAAGAAGAAACTGAGCAGTTACTGATTGTAAGCGTTGAAAGTCTGTTGCCTTCTGCGGCACCGATATAACCGACAAGACCGCCGACATAGTTGTTACCGACAACGGAATCCACCTCAAGGCGGAGATTCTTTACAGCGCCCTTTGAAAGCTCGGAGAAGAAACCTACCTTATCGGTACCCGTAATATTAACGTTGGAAACCGTATGCTCCTTACCGTTAAGAATACCCGTAAAGCCTGTGATGGGTTTGAAGCTGTAATTACCGAGGGTGATGTTCTCGATAATTGCATAGTTAGCATTTAACGGGAATGATGTGAAGGTATTACCCTCATTATATTCACCGTTCGATTCATAACGTGAGAGCGCATTCAGTTGTCTTTCTGTTGCAATCGGATAAACTCTGTTGCCGTCATCCTCATTCTTTACCTGTAAGGGGTAGGTTACCTTTCTGTAAAGGCTGTACTTATCAACAGTCTTTTCAACGGTAAAGTAAGGCAGAGAGCTGTTATATAGCAGTTCACCGTTATCGTGCGGTTCACCTTTATATTCGCCCTTTAATGGCAAAGCGGTGAACACGAATATATTGGTATAAACTGTTGTTCCGTTTTCAGTATCTTTGAAGAGGAAGTCTGTGTTCTTACTGTCACCGTTACCGTAAAGGTCGATATCCATCTCTTCGGGATAGTCGGACTTGTCGGCATCGTCGATAACGGACGATTTGAGCGTAAGACCGTCACCGATAACGGTTACGGGATAGAACAGACCACCGGGCTGATACTTAGATACTTTTTCGTCAGCCGTAGTGTACTCAACCAGTCTGTCGGTTTTTTCAACCTCTGCAACCCTGATTTCAACGGAAGCGAAATCAACATAGGCTGCGGTATAGGAATCTTCATCCGCACCGACACCGATTGTAATACCGGAAAGGCTGAATTCAGCAGGCTGAGCATTGGCTTCTCTTCTGTTGGGAAGAGTACCGTTCAAGCCGCTGTCGAACCTTACGTTTTCGCCTATTGCAGCACCGTTAGTCGTACCGAGAATCGGGTTGACAACACTCTTAACAGTATCGATAAGAACACTCTCGCCGGATGCACTTGTAGAGGAAACGAAAACGTTGCTTGCACTGACCTGAGCATTATTCGCTGCAGTACCGACCGTAAGGCCGTAATAAGATACACCTGAGCCGCTTCCGTAGCTGTCCGAAATGCCGGCACCGACAAAAGCGTTGTCAATTACAAGCTTTGCACTGTCCTGAACATAACCGACAAAGCCGCCGACTGCACCGTAGTTATTATCATAGGTGTCAAGTGCTGCGTATCCGAGAGTAAAGCAATTGTTTATGTTCAGTGAGCCGCTTGCCGTACCGACAAGGCCGCCTACCGTTTTTGAACCCGGTGTGTTTGTGCCGAGGTCGCAGTAAGCAAACGCCGTTGTTGAGGTAAAGTCGGAAACGAATGTGCTTGCGGCAGCGTTACCGACAAGACCGCCGACAGCACTGCTGCCGACTACGTTGCCCTTGACAACCGAACAGTTGGTTATAACTGCATTTACTGCACTGCCGACAAGACCGCCGACATTGTTACGACCGGTTACGTTGCCGTAAACAACGGTAGTATCACTGACATCCTTATCGTTAAAGCAGAGTGACATCTCACCCGCAATTTCAATGTGGACATTGCTGATGCTTGCCTGCTTTTCGGCAGTACCCTTTACATATCCGAAGAGACCTACATTATCGGTATCTTTTCTGGAAATATAGAGGTTGGTAATAAGATTACCCTGACCATCGTAGCTGCCGATAAACGGAGCATTGGCTGTACCTATCGGATCAAAGCCTTCTGCTGTTGCCCACAGCGGACTGGAAACTTCCTCACTGTAGCTGTACTGAGAAATGAAATCAATATCCTTTGTCTGGATATAGCTCTTGTCGCGAAGCACACGAACTACCGCAAAGTGCTTGGGTTCGCTGACCTGGAAAGGCTTGATCTCAGAGCCGTTGCCCTTGATATCCATACCGATAAACTGAACGTTTATCTGCAGACCGTAGGAGTAATCCATTACGATTTCGCCGATGATATCGGTCGTTACCTGATCAATATGAAGCGTGCCGTAATAGTAGTCGCCGTTTTCGACAAGTGTCTTCTCGGTAGTAATATCAATGGATGCGTTTTCGATATCCGTTTCGGCTACTATGCTTGCAGTACCTTCAAATTCAATACTGTTGGTACCGCCAAAGGTAATAGCCTTGTGTTTTACTCTGAACGCCCTTGTAGCGTTACCGGCAACACCCTTTTCAATCGGAATAATTGCAAGCTCTGAATACTCATCTTCAGTATATTCCGGAGCCGGAGTTGCACTGAAATCCAGACCGCCGACAGCAAGAGCACCTGTGGTCTCCCCTGTTTCGGTATTAATCACCTTATTAATATCCGTATATGTCGTAAACGGTGAGAAATCCTGTGAAGCATACAAATCCTTCGAACCGTAAGCAACAATATCCTGCGGATAAGATGAGACGTAGATTCTGTCGAAGTAGTTAGAGATTTCCTCTTCCTGCGTTATTTCAAGAGCAAAGTTGGAAGAAGTTGTCTCGCCATCGGTAACTGCGCTTACAAGTGCACCTAAAATTTTACCGACGTTTGTGCTTGCGGAATGTGCAGGGTCTGCAAGTTTGGCATTGACAGACGTACCGCTGACGTTGTTATAAAGGTTAACCTCTGCGCCCATAACACAGTCGGAAACCATTTTGTCGGCTGTGCTCTTTACTACAGTAGTATTGATTTTACCGATAATACCGCCTGCCGCGCCGAGATACGTTGCCATATTTCCGGTTTTGTTTGCGCGATAACCCGAAACCTCGCCGCTGACGGTGGAATTGTAAATTCTGATTGCATCAAGCGTGGTAAGCCTATCGGTTACAAAGCCGATGATACCGCCCGCCGTACAATTCTTATTAAGGTTATCGTAAGAATATGTACCGACATAGCCATCAAAGCTGAACGAATCGATATTCAGCAGCTTGAGATTATCAATACTGCCGACAGCACCGCCTGCAACATTGGTATACCGACGAAGTGCAGAACCCGAAGCTGCATTGGACGAGCCGTAAACTCTGATATCGCTGGGAATATCATCGCCCTGAGCAACCTTTATCGGGCCGACAGAGCTGTTTGTTACCGATACTTCGGCATTGGCATTATCTGTTACTTCTGCAATAATACCGCCTGCAATATCAAAAGCTCTTACTGTAATACCTGTTACAGCTGCATCGGAAACGGTAAGAGAGCCGCCGGTGAATGCGGCAATACCGCCGATACGGTCTGCAACAAGTGCAGTATCCTCACAAGAATACGTGCTGTAAGGATTCTCATGTTCATCATCCTGTGCAATTACCGCACAAGTACAGTCGCGCATTACCGTATTGCTTACGGTTGCACCGCTGACAGTGCCCGTTGCGCTTGCTGCGATACCGCCTGCATAAGACAGGTAATAGCTGCGGTATCTGTCGTTTCTCTCTATAAGAATTCTGCTGTCCGTTACGCAAGGATCGGTAACGGTTGCATCGCTTACGCCTGCAATACCGCCTGCCATAACAGTTGTGATAACATTGGAATTGCTGCTTGCAATGCTTGCGCCGACAACGTCAAGACCGCTGACTTTAGCATTGTCGATTGTTGTTGCGGAATCAGCCTTACCGACTATACCGCCGACATTTGTTGAAGCTGCAGTCATCCAGCGGATGCTTGAAATATATGCCTTATCGCCTTGAGCATATCTTTCTACGCTGACATCTTTAATCGTCGCACCGCTTGCAGTACCGGCAAGAACACCTGCAAAGTTTTCATCAGCCTTTGCTCCGACAACCTCGATTCTGGGGTTGACAAAGGTAAGACCCGTAATTCTTGCACCTGAAACGAGAGACTTGAACAGACCGGTATAGGTATCATCCGATTCCTTGGCACTGACGTTTACAGCGTGAAGCTCAAGGCCGTAAACCGAATAATACTCTCCTTCATCGGTCAGACCGGTGCTCTTGCCCGAAGTTACAGACCGGAGAACAACGTAATTACCTGCAAAATCCTTCTCGTAGAGTGTTGAGGCAGCCTTGTCGCCGTATGTACCGAAGGAAATCAGATTGATTTCCTTAACGAGACGGCGGAGTGTAACATCGCCAAGGCTTTCGTTATTTGCAAGGCCGAGATATTCTCTGATAGAAAGGTTTTCGGCATTGCCGAGAGCTTGATCATACTCGGGGTTCGGATGCTGTACACTTTCAAGAAGTGTAACAATATCAGTACCGTTGAACTCAACACCTGCAAAAGCCTGTGCAAGAGTCGTATCGTTTGTATAATCATTTACTGCATTTTTAATGTCTGCGTTATCCAACGTCCAGAATACATCGAAGCACTGAATTACGTTATCATTCTCGCCAAGTGTAAGCTGCATTGTTGAATTAAGGTTAGCGGCATTGAAAATGTAATAGTTTTTACTGCCGTCACCGTTATCGGTGAAATAATAATCGCCATCAGAAACTTCAATTCTGAACGGAGCTACCAGCTCAAGACCGTTTGAATAAACAAAGACAAGATCAAAAACCAAAGTCTTGGTAAGCGTATTAACGGCAGAGAGAATGTACTCACCGCTTACACCGCCCTCTTCAACCTTGATGGAAGAAGATGTTGCCGTAACTTTTTCAAGAACGGCCTCAGAGCTCTGTGTTGAGCCTGCAGATGCGCTGAGAGTAAACTCAGAAAGCGAAGCACCTGTTTCAAAACGGTACGTTACCTCAGACTCTTCATCACCCAAGGGTGAAGTATTAAAGATAAAGTCGCTGAGATTGAAAATCAGACCGGAGCCAAGCGTACGGGAATCAATAACCCAGATTCCGTCTTCCTCAGACTCCTTCTGCTGCACGCGGTAAACATCGGAGAACAGAACATTATGATATGTTGAATCTATACCGGTGCCGATAACAACGCTCTTATCAGTTGAAACTTTTCTGGAGTATACATAGTCCATATCGTATGCATAATCCGTGTAGCAAGCATAGGCATTATTCGTACCACTAGCACAATAGTTCAACGAAATCTTAGTTGAAGCAGACATATTGGCTATACCAAAGAGATATGTGCCATATTGCGGATACTTATGTCCCGAATAATAAATGTTATAGAACGGCTGATTGCTGAAATCAGATTCGAAACCGCTGTCTGCCGCTGGCCTGAACAATGTGTTGCTTTCGCCTGTGGAAGCATTGAGAATATGGCCAACTATTATTCCGGTAGCAGGGGTTGAGTTTACAAATGAATCCTCTCCTGCTGTATTTTTAAATTCTGCTGAAACAATACAGTTTTCAACAAAGTGAGAATCCATATTGTCCAGGCGGAAGGTTGCCGGAGCATTTTCTGAATAGTTAGTCCATATAGCACCGATAATTCCGCCGACTGCCGAAGCACCTGAAATAACACCTGTAACCTTACAGTTGGAAATATTCGTTTCTGTCAGGTTAGAGAATGCTGAAAAAGCACCAATAACGCCGCCGGCACCCATATTGTAAAACTGATAAGTATTACTTGAGCCTTTAATAATTTTTCCGATTGTCATCTTGATTGTTGCTTCAACATCACAATCGGTTATTGTTATACCGAAAACTCGGTTATCATACTCACCTTGAACTGTTTCTTCAAAGCAACCGAGAATACCGCCTACTCCGTAAGGCGCCATAACGGTTGTAGCCGCATCAAGTGTACAATCACTGATACTATGCTCAACATACGATGAATCAACTCTGGCAAGTATACCGCCCGAGGCAATTAACTGATTGGTCGAGGTTGTCGGCGCAAGGGTGTGATTACCTTCAATCGTTGTCGACTTAATATCAACACTCGATATACTTAACGGAACGTTTGAATACACCTGCGCATTTATTCCTGCTGAAGAAAAAGCATTTGCGGCAGAAGATGTATAAGTTCTCATTACTGCACCGGCAGCAATCTCACCAACAACATAACTGTTTTCAACTGTATTACGGCTTTGAGCAGAGCTTGAAGAAATCTCGCCCGAAAATGCCAGTGAAATGCCGGCGGCACCGTTATCATAAGTTGAATCTACTGTTTCCGAATATTGAGAAATAAAGCAACCGGAAACCTTGACATCACTGAAGGATGCTGCACTCCTGTCAGTATGAACCGCGATACCTGCGGCACCGTTAATACCGCTGATGTTTGAAGAATAGGTATATCCCGTTGCATCTTCCGTACGGGTACCTTTAACCTGACAGTTGCTGACGCTCCACGGAACATCAACATCCGCCGCGTTAAACATACCGCCGAAAAGACCGCCCGAGTACTTTGCACCGCTGATATTAACGTTTTCTGCCGTAATATTTTCTGCGGTAAGCGAGCCGTTGATAACAGCCGCTACAGACGCCGCATAATCGGCAGAGCCTGTTGAAGAAACATCAACAAGATTAAAGTTTTTGAACGTTGCACCGTCGGCCTGAGCAAACAAAGCCGAAGCGGTATATGAGCCGATTGTTACGGGTTTAAACTTAATACCGGTAATCGTCCTGGGATTACCGTCAGCATAGAAGGTATTGTCTGAATTTCCGTTAATCTTGTATGTACCCTTGGGCGGAGAAGCAAACTCACCGGTAAATACATTTGAATTTGAATATCCACCGTCAAAGTCATGGTTTGCTTCAAACGACTCGGCATCAAAGACTATATCATTTTTCAGCCAATAACTCTCACCCGATTTAATCTCATAAAAATCCAAAGGTTCGGTAATAAGATAATATCTTCCGGAGTCTGTATCTACAAAATCCAATCCTTTGCTGGCAGTGGAATATATCTTAAAGCCAACGGGAAGTCTTACCGGAACAGACCACGAGGAATCCGAAGAACTTGTAAGTGTACCCTGATAATCTATGCTTATTGTAATAGGATTAGGGTTTTCCCTCTTGGGAGTAACAAGAACATTGTTATAGGGAGCAGTATCTGAAACAGCGACTATACTTGAATTGCTGCTCTTCCAATAAGAAGGTGTAGCTGTATTTTCAAAGCTGAACAAGTCACCTCTGCTAACAACGGGAGCAGCATATGTAGAGTCTGCACTTGAGCCGACAGTAAATTCTGTTGAAGTGCTCTCAAAAGTATTGTCGGGAGCCGCTATCTGATATGTAGCATTGTCAGATTGGGTATTAACATCAATATAGCATTCAATCAATTTTTTCTTGGTATTAGGTAAGAAAGGTGTATTGGCTGCTGCTGTTGTTGATTTTGCACCAACACAGGAAAACACCGGAAATACCGAAGTATCTATTGTTAAAGAGGAAAAATATATTCCGCTAAAAGTTTGGGTCATATCTTTTCCGTTATAACAACCTATTGATGTCGTTCCGATTGCAGGTGTCGCATACGCTACCAGTATATTTCCTATCGCCACGCCGCCGCGACAAAATGTATTGTTTAATTCGGACCTCAACTGACCCGAAATAACAATGTCCTTCAGTAAATCAGTCGGGCGGTTATTCGTTGCCGTAGCATTCGCAATTTCCCAACCGCAAGCAAGTACTATGCTGCCGATAGCACCTCCGATACAATCTGTACCGACTATGCTTCCGCCAAAAACACTTTCCTTTAAAGAAGTAGTCATTAAATAAGTTGCAGTAGTAAGCGCCGCTCCGAAACCGGAAAGCATACCTATGAATCCGCCGGTACCGACTCGTACTTGTTGCTGACCGCTCTGAGTACTTGAAAGTGCAGTAATAGCCATATCTGCCTTTTTTGACTCAATAGATGCGTAAACCGTGTTGTTAGCTAACGATAATTGTATAGCTGTACCTTTAAGCTGGAAGCCATAACCTAATATACCGCCTGTTGCAGCTTGGAAATTTGTAGTATTATTTTTAGCAGGAATGGTATTCAATATTTTTGATGCTTCATCAACATTACAAAAATCGATCACAAGGTCAATAACATAGCTTTTCGTGCTAGTAACATTTGTGCCAAGAATACCACCAACGCCGGCATAACGACTGGTAACTAAAATATTGGAATTAGCGTATGCGGCCGGGAAACAATCATCCAATGTTTTTACGGTAGTTGCAATAACATCGCAATGTGTTATATGAAGAATGTTGCCGGCATCCACCGTTCTTTCAATATTGGAACCGACAATACCGCCGACAACAACACCTTCGACAAGACTGTTCTTTACGATACAGTTCTCAACTGTTTCGCCTGTTGCAGGACCGTTGAGGGCACCGACGATACCGCCCACAGCAACATTTCGAGAGAGTGTGGTATTCGGGTCTTCAATAGCCTTATCTTCAGCCTTGATTTCAGTGTTTTCTACAAGACAGTCCTTTACTGTACCGAATATATTGGCAACTGCAAACGCATTTGTTTCATCATCATCATTGTATGATCCGATATAGCCGGCAATACCGCCGATAAAATACTGTGTAGTGCTGAGAATCTGTGATTTGTTGACGCCGGTTGCCGAAACCTTTGCCTTATTCACGCTTGCCTGTGCGTTGGTTGAGCCGATAAGACCGCCTGCCATACCAGCAGACATAATCTTAAGGTTATTAATAACAATATCGTACTCATTGCCCGACGAAGCATTACCGACTGTAAGCTTGGGCACGCTGTAGCCCTGCCACAAATAATACTTCTGGTATGTACCCAGAATTGCACCGGCATTTACGGGTGCGTAAGTATCCGCTCCCTCAAAAACGCCGGTCAATGACAGGCCGTCAACGGTAACATCGGTAACACTTACCTGATGAGAAGCCGACGGCTTTTCAACCGTATCATCAACCGTACCGATTATACCGCCCAAACCGCCGATTGCGGAAACCTCTGAATCATTGAAATACTTTGAGCCTGTAGAATAGCTTGTAGTAACATTAACATTTGTAAGAACTATACCGCTAATATCGATATCGGTATTAACTGAATTTGCCAGAACTGCTGCTGTATTCTTACCCTGGGAATTAACGGAAGAATCCACAATTTCTATGTTTTTGATTGTAACCTTTCCGTAAGAAGAAGAGCCCGTCTTGGCAACAGCAACCAGAACCGCCGCATTAGCACTTTCGCCCGTGGCAGTTACGTTCGCACCTTCAATTTTTAAATTATGTATACCGCCATCAATTAACTGATGGGTTTTGTTGGGATTGACTATGGCTTTTGAATCCGAGGAAACAAAGGCAAACATCGCTGCATTACTGCTGCCGGAAATTTCAAGATCCTTGATTTTATGAACAGTTCCGTCCTCACCCATACCGTCGAAATAACCGGTAAACGGTTGATCACTTGTTCCGATTGGTGTAAAAGTATACTCAGTCAGATCGGACATATAAATGTCATTTTCCAGCTTATATGCATAAGAACGGTAAACCGGCTGTTCCGCACACAGCTCTGAGAACATTATCAAATCCTGTGCGGACGATATATGATAATATCCGTCTTCGCCGCATTCAAATTTCTCAATAATGACATTGTACTTTACATAGGTCAGGAAACCTGTTTCATAATGATAAACCTTTATCCAGATATTATCGCCCTCATTTGCGGAGGAAGAAACAGAAATATTAAGAACAATCTCATTATTTACGATTTCATAATTGTCAATTGCAAATATTTCCGTATCTGCTGCAGACTCTGAATTGTTTGAATCAATATTGACAAAAGAAATTGAGAAATTATCAATCGTTGCGTTTTTGAAAGCGTAAACATTCTGAGGCAAAGCAATACTGTAAACGGATTTGCCGCTTGCGGTAACGTTCTTTACATTGTCGGCATACGATTTGTCGGCACTGCCCCAAAGCTTGATGCCCGAAGAATTCATATCGGAGTCAGTATCGGACGAGCCGTATTCCAGCTTTGACCACGTAATGTTCTGATAGCCGCTGAAAAGATAGCCTTTATTATCGCCCATTACAAGGTGACAGACACCGCTGCCTACAACCCTTGCGGCAACGATACTGTTAAGTATATAACCGTCGCTGTTGTCCGAAACGTGGCCGAGGAAAACAGCTCTGTTCTTTGAGCTTTGCTGGATATATGCGCTGACCGAGGAAACCTCGCAGTTATCAATTACAACACGGTTGCCGACATAGGCAATAAAGCCGGCTACATTTCTGACATCAGCCATTGTAACGGAAACATCGGTTGAACAGCCGTAAATATATGTATAGCCGACAGCACAGTTGATGAAAGCCGCTGTATACTCTTCATCAAGCTGAGCAACATATCCCTCGTAAGAAGCGGCGTTACCGTCATCGGGCATAAGGTCACCATCGGTAAGGCTTACATCAACAAATGTTGCATTGTAAACTGTACCGAATATTGCAGACTGTATATTTGCCGAAAGGTCAACCTGAAGATCGGTAACAAAGCCGCAGCTTCTGTCTGCACCGTCCTGCTCAGGATAGCTTACATAATCAGTTATCAGCGGAGCCCTGTCTCTGGAACCGATAACACTGAGGAACAGCGGAACTTCAGTAGAAAGTATATTGCCGTTACCGTCAATTGTGCCGGTGAAATGAACGGCGTTCCACGCATCGGACATAACCGTAAGCGTGTCGGCAGTAATCGAATAATGACCGTAGGGCATACGGTAAATAAACTTAGCCATTACTGATGAACTGATTACCATAGGATTATCCTGACTGTCGGGGTCACCGCTTGCAGAAGTAACGGCAACATCAAGATTAAACTCAATGGTCATATTCTGCTTGTCATCAGAACCTATAAGAGGCATACCGCTTGCGTTGGCGGGGAAGTTTACTGTTGCTGAATACGACTTTGTGAACAGGCTGTTGTTTGCACCGCTGCCGGTAACCGACAGGGCTGAACCGACTGATATATTTGCAACATCAAAGCTTGAGCCGCTGATTCTCGTGAAAGAGTGGTTCAGTTCAGAGGCCGGAATATTCACGGGAAGGCCGCGCTCAACCACAACGGCACGGTTATAGGAAATCAGCTTACCGAGAGATGACTCAATAGCATAGGGTCTGTTTGCATCTGTCTGATCAGGAACAACATAAGAAGTAACACAACCGCTGATAGCATCGGACCAATAGCTGTTATAAGCTGTCTGGGCATTGCCGCCGTATCCGACAATAGCACCGACAAGGTCAACAGAAGGTACGCTGAGCTTGAACAGTGCGTAACAGTCGTTAACAATCTTCGTATCGTCAGTCTGTGCCAAGCCGATAATACCGCCCGCGTGGCAAACCGCACTGTTCTGTGCAACAAAGGAGCCGGACGCAACGCTGGTGTTGATTACGCCGCCTGTAGAAACGGCAGCGATACCGCCAAAGCAGCCGGTGTATGAAACCGAACTGAAGCCCATATAAAAGCCGAGGTCGGAAACAGTTGTTTTTTCAACAGTACCTTTATTGATACCTGCAATACCGCCGAAGTAAGCAACGGAGCTGTTTGCGCTCTCTGCCGTACAGTACATATTATATCTGCCGGAGGTGGTTGACTGGGCAGATGTAACAGAGCCGGTCACCGAGCTGTTTGAAATTACGGCATCTGTTTCGTTATAGCCGACAAGACCGCCGACATAACCGCCGCCGTAAATATTGTTTACTGTATTATTATCCCCTACCATATCGACAGCACAGCCGGTCACCGTTTCGGCATTGTAGCCGACAAGACCGCCGACATAATGGTTAATGCCGCTGACAGTCATTTTGATGCCCGATACAGAAGACGATTCAACCATACCTCTGTTCTGACCTACGAGACCGCCGATGTAGTCGTTCGATGATGTGGACGAAAGTGAGAGTGTAAAGTTCTTTACATTTACATTTCTGATTGCTGCTCGGTTATCCGCAACAGCACCGGCAATACCGTAGTAAGCATCATTTGTGCCCGCGCCGTCAGTCTGGGACTTAGAGGGAAGAGTGACGGAAGAGTTAATAATTTCACAGTCGGTAATTGTACCGTCGTTTCTGTAGGCAATTACCGATATACGCTGAGGCTGGAGAGCCGTAACATTTACATCAATGTTTTCAAATATAACGTTGGAAATAACGGAATTAATGCTCAGGTATCCGAAAAGACCAAAATTTTCGTAGTTTTTAACATCAACCGTTACAGGGTCGCTGACATAAATCTTATGCTTATAAGTTGCACCGTCAACCTTATACGAACCGTCAAGCTTGATATATTTCATTGTGGAAGAAGGATCTGACGGATCTGCCGAAACAAGATATGCACTTTCGGCAGTAGAAATATAAGGAACTCCGCCGTTGGCAAACAGAGGTGTAAGGTCAATATCTGCTGTGAGGATAAAGTGTTTTTGATTCACATCTGCAATGCCGGTTTCAGCATTGGCAACGGTTGCATTAACCATCTTATTGACCTGCATAAGGTGAGCGGCAGAAGAAATCTGATACGGATTCTGCTCAGAACCGTTACCTATCCAAGTCACGGTTGAAGGTTCTGTCGTACCTTCTTCGGCATTAAGCTCAAGTGTACCGCCCTGAACGGCTATTGTGGGTTCGGTTACAGCATCTTCGGAGAGAGAACCAATGGCAGAAAGAGAGTTGGCAACGCTATCCTGATTTGCGTAAACCAGGATGTTGTATGCGCTTGTAGACGTCAGTAACATTACTGCCGCCAACAGTATTACAAATGAGCGAAATGCAACTCTTCTTTTCATTATTGAGTGACCTCCGAAGTAATTTAGATATTCATCTCAAAACGGTTTCTTACGGTGTCTTTCTGCCGTTGCACCGCCCGTATTCAAGATGATTGGATGTGACTAAATGCTGTACTGAGCTTACTTTGCTGATTTTTCTTTTTCTTTAGCTTTCTTAGCAGCTGCCTTGGCTTTTTCAGCTTGTAAAGCTTTTTCCCTTGCAGCCTTTTCCTTAGCCTTCTGCTTTGCTTTAGCTGCCTTTGCCTTCTCAGCTTCTAAAGCACGCTGTTTAGCCAATTTTTCTTTTTCCTTAGCTTTCTTTGCAGCAGCCTTTTCTTTTTCAGCCTGTAAAGCCTTTTCCTTTGCAGCCTTTTCTTTTTCCTTTAATTTGGCAGCTGCAGCCTTAGCTTTCTGCTCTTCAAGGGCTTTTGCCTTGGCTACCTTCTCTTTTTCTTTCAATTTGGCTTTAGCGGCCTTTTCTTTTTCAAGCTGAGCCGCTTTTTCCTTGGCGGCTTTTTCTTTTGCCTTCTGTTTTGCAGCCGCTTCCTTAGCCTTCTGCTCTTCAAGAGCCTTCTGCTTTGCTAAGCGCTCTTTTTCCTTTGACTTGAGTTTTGCTTTATGCTCCTTCTCAGCCTGTAAAGCTTTTTCCCTTGCCAGCTTTTCTTTTGCCTTTTGTTTAGCAGCAAGCTGTTTTTCTTTTTCAGCCTGCTTTGCGGCGAGCTCTTTTTGCTTTTGACGCTCGGCACGCAGTGCTGCTTTTCTTGCTTTTTCCTCTTCAAGAGCTCTGAGCTTTTCTTCTCTTGCCTTTTCTTTTGCAAGTCTGGCTTTTTCTTTTTCTTTAGCCAGTCTTTCAAGCTCCTGCTCACGCAGCTTTGCCTTTCTGGCACGTTCTTTTTCTTTTGCTTTGCGTTCTTTTTCAAGCGCAAGCTCTTTTTCCTTCTTGGCTTTGAGTCTTGCCTTTTCTTTTGCCTTTCTCTCCTTTTCGAGAGCAAGCTCCCTGGCAAGCTTTGCCTTTTCTCTTTCCTTACGGCGTTTTTCAATTTCCTTCTTGCGCTGAATTTCAGCCTGAATTCTGGCCTCAATTTCAGCCTTACGCTCGTTTTCGGACTTCAATGCACGGTCGATAGCCTCATTAATCTTGGTTTCGCCGGCAGTCTTCTTCTTGTTAGCTCGTTTGAGCTCTTCGATAAATACTTTTCTTATCTCAACCTCTTCCATATCGTAGTTGAGAACGAGCTCTTCGGCAAGACGCTTGAGAAGCTTCGGCTTAACCTTACGCTTCTTGAACTTGCCTTCTTCAAATTCCTGCTCACCGATATTTTTCTTGAGCAGCATATAGTTAACCGATGCAAGCTGGAACAACTCGTTTTTGTAATCATCGGGTACCATTTCGTTGGTTTCTTTTGCTGTGATTTCGTAACCGACCTCATCGTAAGATGAGATAAACTGCCAGAGATTAAGGCAAGCACGGAAGTTGGGGTCCTTCTGAATAACGTTCGTACGCATAATGGGAGGACGAACGGGCGTACAGTGAACAAGATCACGCATAAATGAGGATGAGCAGAAGCCGTTAACAACACGCTTGATACGCTCAATTCTTGCGAGAGCGCTGACATTTTGATCGCCGGGCTTCATATCCTCTGCGCTCATAGTGGCAGTTGTCTGTGTTGCGACCTCAAGCTTATAGGTAATGGTCTCGTGACCCTTCTTGATTTCGCTGTTCATTGTGAGCGAGGAACGCTGTTCGTCCTGCTCCATATTGAAAAGCACGTTATATCTTGTGTCGATAAAGTGCTGGAGATTTCTAAGTAAGGTGAAAATGAAACGGTTTTCGTAAATTTCAAAGCTTTCTTCACGGAAAACGTTAAGAATCTGGCTGGGAGTAACCTTATCGCCGTCAACACGGGCAATCATATTGGTGTGCTGTGCAAGGTGGCGTACCGATTCAGCGGTAATCTTTCTTGCACGCTCGATGGGAACGATTTCTTCTTCCTGAACGATAAACTTACGGGGGTTACGCACGATTGTATCAAGTGCAACCGTACAGGCTTCTATAGCCTCAACCCACTTTAAATCAATCTTCTTTTCAAAGAAACGATTGAACATAGATATTTCATGCTTGCCGCTTTCCATAGCTTCAAGCATATTGCTGTAGTAATCGTCACTGTCGAAAAGTGACAATGTACCTGCTTTGTATTCATTATAGAGGTCTTCGTATGAAGTTCCCATAACTAATCAATCGCTCCTTAAAATAGACTTTCGTTTTACGCGGTTTGGCTTCCGCCCCGAAACCGAGGCGGAAAGCCGAAAGGTTAATATAATTACATCATCTTCTGGAGTCTCTCAAGGTATTCCTTGGACTCGTTCATATTGGACTTACCGAAGTGCTTGTTGAGGTAAGTGATAAGGCCGGAGATTTCATCACGGATGAAGGAAAGGTTCAAGGATTCAAACTTACGGAGAATCTTGTGACAGAGAACGAAGTCCAGACCGTCGATTTCTGTGCCGCCGCAGCCGACATAAGCAGGAACGAATTCCTGAAGCTGCTTAACAATACGGTTACCGAAAGCAAGACGGAAGTGTTCGATAACATAGTCGTCAAGTTCGGCAAGCTTGCGAAGGCTTTCTTCTGAAACCTTATACTTTTCTTTACATTCGTTGAACATTGATTCAAGGTGCTTGTAGCTGAGGGTGAGGTTATCCGTCCAGGGTGCTTCAAAGAACTTACCCTTTGTGTTAATGTCAATCGGGATAGCACGGTCATAAACCTTATCGGTAACGGCGAAGGTCGAGTCGTCGTTATTGATTGTGCCGATGTACCACATATTATCGGGGAGCTTGAGCTTACCGTCGAAGAGGTGCTTGGGGTCAGTGGGCCAAACCGACGGAACAAGGGAAACAATCCATTCGTCACGGCTGGGCATTTCGAGAATTGAAAGCATTTCTGCGAAATAGTACTCAACACGGGCGATGTTCATTTCGTCGAGGATGGTGAGATAGATATCTTCTTTGTATGTAGCCTCGTACATCTTCTTGAGAACTTCTGTTTCGTTGAAGCGCTTGGTAAATTCGTTAAAGTAGCCGAAAAGCTCGGTACGGTCACGCCATGAGGGCTGAACGGAAGCAATTGTGGCGTCATTCTGAAGGAACTTACCAAAGGAGTAAGGAAGTGATGTTTTACCTGTACCGGAAATACCCTGTAAGATAATCAGACGGGTTGAAGCAAATGCAGCAAGGAAGAGGCGGAGCGTTCTGTGCTCATAATAAAGGCCCATTCTTGAAGCAGCAAAGTTACGGTACATATCAATGATTTCGGGAAGAGTGATTTCATTATTGTAAACGGGGGGCTCATAGCCTTCCATTTCAATATCAACCTGGGTGAGCTTGTAGAAACGGCTGTAGTCATCGGCTGTTCTGTCGTCTGTGCCCTCAGGTGATACTTCGCCTTCCGCACCTTCTGCGGCAACAGCGGCGGCACCCGACGTACCGTCTACAGCGGATTCAAGGTAGGGATTTTCACCCGGACGAAGGCCGAGCTGTGAAACCTTCATTGCAAGAATCTTATCTTTTTCAATGGAGAGCTTCATAACCTCACGGTTAAGCGTGGCAACCTCGTTGAGAAGCTCTTCCTGGTTGACAACCGTCTTGCGGAAACGAAGATACTTCTTAAGAAGCATTACTATAAGCAGGATAATACCTGCAAGCAGAGCCAACACGAGCAGACAGCAGAGTGCGCCGAGGATAATACCGCCGACACCGAGAGTGCCTGCGTACTCTCTGAAAATATTTACATACTTGGGAACATTGAAAATGTTTGCAACACCAAGGCCGAAGCCCTTGATTATTCCCCAGAAGCCTTTAACGAAAAGCTGGTCGAGAAAGTCACCTAAAAACTGGAAAATACCGCTCATTTTATAGCCACCTCTATGCTGTATTTTTTAAACTTGGTCGTTATTGTCATTGCCCTGCTGCTCTTTTTCTTCTTCGGCAGCCTTTTGCTGGGCAAGAAATTCGGCAATGATTGCCTTGATTTTGGCTTCTTCCGCCTTTTCTTTTTCCGCCTGCTCAAGCTCTTTTTGCTT
Source organism: Clostridia bacterium (assembly GCA_017410325.1). Lineage (GTDB taxonomy): Bacteria > Bacillota > Clostridia > Oscillospirales > Acutalibacteraceae > UBA8612. The sequence continues at coordinate 72,639 of JAFQRA010000027.1, forward strand.
TTGCAGATATTCTTCGATAATCTGTTGCTTTCTTGCTTCCTCTTCCTGCTGCTGTCTGAGGTATTCCCTTATGATAGCATCCCTGTCGCTCTGAGCCGCAGGAGGGTAAGACCGCGGCTGAACGCTTTGATAAACAGGTTGAGGAGATTTTTTTTCGAGCGCAAGTGAGCGAAGATAACCGAAGAGCTGCCAGATTACAATAAGGGCAGCGGGCAGAACAATCAACAGCAGTACACCCTGTGAGGTTTCGGCAAAATCGAAGAACTTGCCGAGATTACTGACACGCTTACCGGTGTATGTGCCGAGAATTCGCGAGGACGGAACCTCTTTTCTGTCGGGCTCGTCAGCATTGTCACCTTTAGTGACGTAGCTTATATAGCCGTTGGTGTTTTTTACCTTAATAACTCTGTGTGTATTTATGTACATAGAGCCGGTGTTATCGTAGGCAATGAAGGAAATTATATCATCTTCCTTGTACTGATGCGTTTTGTTATAACGCTTTATCATAATCAAATCGCCGGGGAAGAAGATATCCTCCATTGAATCACTCTGAACGGAGAGGAACGAATAACCGCCGAGGTTTGCAACACCCGTAGAGGATTTTGTTGAGATGATAACCATTGCACAGACAACAATTGAGAAAATGAGAATGATTGAAGAGAGAACATTCATTGCGATATGAAATATTCTGTTGTCCAGTATGTTCTTTTTCTTCATATCGGTTTACCCTTTTGTGTTGTGTAGGTTAATTTATGTATTCAAGCTGCGTTAAAAATTATGCAGCGGGCGTTTCGTCTTCACTTACTGAGCCGAAGGAGATAGAAGCTGCAAGGTGCTTAGCGGAAAGCTTTTCACCCGTACAGTCTGTATCGTTGCCCTCAATCCAGATGCGTACAACGATTGTTTCGGAGCCTGTGTTGCCGGGAATTTCAGCAAGCTCAAGAGAGCCTTCATACTTATTCTGGTCTGCGGCAGACTGACTAAGCTCGGTTATTGTCTGTGTTGAAAGAGAAACAACACCGTTTGTTTCCGATGAATCGATAATGCTGTTGTTGTTTGCGTCAATAACAGTTTCGGCAGGAATATCGTTTGAAGTAACAGCCTGTGTGCTGTCGCCTGCCATTGCAAAAATAGTTGTCTGTCCCTTATATGTTACAGAGATACGTGCTGCGCTGACAGCCTCGTGACCGGCATCGTTACCGGTAAGAGCAACATGCATTGTGCCAGTAACAGCCTCGGAGGTTGTTGAACGGATTTTAATTGTCATTTCGTTGTAGTCTTTGCCCTTTTCGGGAGTAAGGGATGCAAAGTAGCCGCCCTGAAGGCCTACCTTTGTGAAAGCTGCACCGTCAGCACTGGAAACGGGTGCGTACTTGCCGTCTGCGGCGATAAGCTCACCTTCAGCGAAACAGTCTCTGTCGAGGAATGCGCCCCAATCAGCAGACTCACCGCCTTCTACAACGTAAGCTTTACCTGCGGAGCCCTGAATTTCAATGCCGCCGCCTGCTTCAATTACATCGAAGCCAAGGTCGAACAGCTCTGCGAAGCCACCTACGAGGAACCAGGCGTATGTACCCGATACCATTGTTGTTGCGGCAACGATAAGAACGATGATGGAAAGTCCTATTTTGCGTTTTGCCATTTTGTTTACCCTCTTTACTTAAAATTTTTTATTTTAAGAGCACCGTGCTCTTTGAATATGAATTGTTCGTGCGGATGATATACGCCCCTACGGGGAAGATAAATAATGTATATAATAATATAAATATTTAAGGGAGATTATTCGGAAGATACGGGACTTCGAGGACGCCGTCCCCTACGGTTTTACTCCTCTGTTGTTTCTTCCGCATTTTTTTCGGCTTCCTGCTGTGCGAGGTATTCAGCAATTGCCTGCTTTTTGAGTTCTTCCTCTTTAGCTGCCTGTTCAGCGGCGGCCTTTTCAGCCTCCTGCTGTTTGATGTACTCTTCGACAGCCTTGCGCTTGATTTCTTCTTCCTCGGCTGCCTTGGCAGCAGCGGCCTTTTCGGCTTCCTGCTTGGCGATGTATTCTTCAACCGCCTTTTTCTTTATATCCTCTTCGGATTCTTCAGACTTTTTGGTTTCTTCAACGGGCTTCGGCTTTTCTTCCGCCGCCTTTACGGCTTCGGCAGGAGCGGGATTAGCGGCTGCCTGTGCGGCGAGCATTTCAGCCATAACGCGCTGTTTGATTTCTTCCTCTGCATCCTTAACGGCGGCAACAGCCTTTTCCTTCTTTGCATCCATAAGAGCGGAGATGAACTTAAACAGCTCAAAGAAGAAGAAGATTGCGGTCGGGATAACTACGCAGAGCATAAAGCCGAGCTGTGACTGAAGGAAGGAAAGGATTGAGCCGAGGTGAGGTATTGCAGTACCCGTCCACTTTGCAACGATACGCTGATTGGAAAGATAGTCGATGCTCAGATCCTGATTCATATCGATGTCGGGTGTATTATCGCCTCGTGTGACATAATAAGCTTCGCCACCGTGTATCCAAACACCGTCAACCACTTCGTTCTGATTCTGTGTATATGTATCAGCAACAATTCTATGGGTTTCGAGGTAGGGTTGGTCTTCATAGTAACGCCAGAATGTTACTACATCGCCGACCTTATAGGGCTCATCCTGTTCCGGGTCGGTGAGTTCAACAATAATAAGCGAGCCCTCGGGGAAACCCTCTTCGCTCATCATTGAGTCGGTGAGGACGTTGAACACAGCCTTGCCGAAGAGATTCGGCAGACCCGAATCATGCTTCGTTGAGGATAGAACCATAACCGTCATTAAAATCGAGAAGACAAGAATAACGGTCACAAGGACGTTGCCCACGATTTTACCAATCTTTTTCATTAAAAATACCTCGCATTTTCTTGATTTATGGGAACTTGATATTTTTACCGGATTTATATTTTGCAATCCTCCGTCACGGCTAACGCCGTGCCACCTCCTTTTCAAAGGAGGTTTTGACAAAGCAATTTACATCGCTGTAATTGAGGGCTTTCCTCCTTTTGAAAGGAGGGGAGGATTGTTGAGGGATGAAAACACCTCATTCATATATTTACTTTTAAATATATGAATCAACTGTTTTCGTAACCTTTGATATTAAAGGAATACTGTAGGGAAGGCGTTTCGCCTCCCGTAATTTAACGCCATATCCCTTATACTTCGGGAGGGGTGACCCCTCCCCTACACGTTAAACGGGGAGTGCGTTAAACACGAATTGCAAACTTAACTTTCACATACCCCTTGCGGTGCGGCGATGCACCGCAAGGAATAGGCTTGTTAGCTGTTAGCTGACAGCTAACAAAGAAAGTTGTGTTTTAGCTAAATCACAAATTTTTGTTTTGCAAGAAGCGGATTGTTTGCCGCCCCCTGCCTTGGGGGAGAAATTAATGAGGGGGAATACCGGGTCGGGTCACACCCGACCCGGTAATAATTCAGTTAATCTGATTTAAGTATAGTTAAAACCTAAATTAGACCTTTTCGAAGTCAAGAACAACGCCGCAAGCCTTCTCAGGAACTGCACCGGAGCAAGCGATATCGTTACCCTCTGCCCAAACATAAAGGGTAACTGTCTTAGCCTGGTTAGCTGTGAGTGCAATTGTCAGAGGGTCCGCTGTACAGCTTACAGCGTCTCCGGCAAGACCTGTGTACGGTGTTTCTGTACCATCGGCAATGAAATCGCTTGCATCCATGATTGCATTACCATTTTGGTCAACACCCTTGGTAGCCGAAACAACCGGTACGTAAGAGCTGGTAGATGTCTTGTTGTAAACTTTGTAGTTACCCTCTGTATCAAAAAGAGCTGAGTAAATGAAGCTGTATGTTGAGCCTGTCATGTTGGGAGTGATCTTAACATTGCAGTCAACGTCGGACTTAACATAGATATTGATCATGATGTAGTAGCTGGAGCCGTCAGAAACAGTTGTGGGATTGAAAACGAACTTGCCTTCTGTTGCACTGCCAACTGTTGCATCCTGCTCGATGGAGCCTGCGATGAAGCTCATACCACCAGGGTTAAAAGATACGGGTGTAAAACTATTGGGCATAAAGTTGCCGCCAACACTTGCGAATTCTGTATAGTCAAGAGATGTACTGTAATCTGTTCCATCAGCAGAAATCTGAATGTTACCGGCTGTGTTAGCAACTGTAGCAGAGATGTTGGAAACCTTAGCTGTTGTACCGGTTGCGAACCATGCGTAGGTGGATGATGTGAGAACAATTGCGGATACCATGAGCATCGCAAGTGCTGCCACGAGTGAACGTTTTTTCATAGTTTTTTCCTCCATTTAAGAGTAGTGTTTTATAGGGATTAGAAACACTTTTTATCCAAAATGTCTTTGACTGTTACGGGTAATAAAATCAAACCCTGTGACTTGAAAAACGGCTTTAATAAGTCTCCCCCAACTTAATCGGCCTTTTCCTTGTCAAGAACCTCAAGGGTCATCTTGAGTTTGACTTCACCTCCCATAATGTCGTTGACACATTCAGGATCTTCACCCTCAAGCCAGACGACGACAGTATATCTGTCACTTTGGTCTACCTTGAAGTTCTTGCGGGTGTACTGCATAACCATCGTGTCGGATATGAAGTTTTTGTCCGCTTCGAATGTTTCCTTTTTGCCGTCGGAAACCCTGGGCTTTGCGTATGTAGTGGGTTTACCGTTTATGAAAACCATAACACGAATTGCTTCGTCAGCGCCCTTGTAGGCTGTGACTACTTCAAGACTTGCCAGGTAATCAACCGTTGCGTCCTCGCCGCCCGGAACGGCTTCGCCGCCGTTGCGCACCGAGAAGGTGTAGGCGAGGTAGTTTGTACCGTTGTGGTCGCCGTAGACCTTATCAATATCTGCGTAGCTGTCGTAAACGGGGTCGTCGCCAAGCTCGCCGTTTTTGTTGAGCAGCCAGTGCTTCGTGATATTGTCCATATTTTCAACCGCTGAGCCGTAAAGAGTCAGCGTGGGGTTTTCAAACTTCTCGTTATCTACAAGCTGGATACCGTAGAGGTTACCCGTCATACTAACGGTGAAGCGGCCTGCGCTGTTGATAACCGAGGTACAGGCATAGCCGATACCGAGAAGAAGTATGAGCACGCCGATGATGATAGCCAGAATTCTGATTAACCAGTTTCTTTTATATACGGTTTCGGCGGTTGTGTTTACATCGTACTTATCCATATCGTCCGGTGTAAGAGCCGGGATATACGGGCCGCTTGCACCCTCTACAAAGCCGTTGCTAACGGGCTGCTCGGGCTGAGCCGTTTCTTTTTTCTTTCTTGCCAATGCTTTCATCTCCCAATCGAGAAATTATGTATGTCAATCCTCAGTCTCGCTACGCTCGACAGCTCCTTTTCAAAGGAGCCATTGGCAAAGCAGTTTATATCGCTGTACCTTGGGGCTTTACCTCCTTTTGAAAGGAGGTGGCACGGCGTAAGCCGTGACGGAGGATTGCTGAGTATCGAATGGTTATTTAATTTTCTTTTCATCCCAGAGGTCTGTGCAGTAGTTTTTGCCCTTGAGCCTGCGCACGCCCATTTTTGTGAGGAGGGCTGCAAGCTCGGGTGTATCAACACCGTCGGCAATTGTTTTGACGCCGAGCTTCTTTGCAAAATCCACAAGGCCCTGGACGACTATTCTCGGTCTGTCCTCATCCTCATAAAGCTCGGGATTGATGGGCTCTATCATCTTGCGGTTGATTCCTATGTAATCTACCTCGTACTGTGAAAGGTTGGACATTGAGGTGTATTCAACGCCGAGGTCGTCAATCGAGAAGAAGGAGCCGTGCTCGCGCATTTCGGCGATATTCTTTTTAACCTGCTCGCTTTCGGTAGCGTAGATGTTTTCCGAAATGTTGAAGCAGAACTTGTCAGCCTCGACTTCCTTCTTTTCGAGGATTTTCATAATCTGTGTGCAGAAGTAGGGCTTTGCAAGATACTTGACCGAAAGGTCGAGAATAAAGCTGTTGATGCTTGCGTCTCTTGCATCGGCTCTTTTGAGAACGTCGCAGCACTCTTCGACAGCCCAGCGGTTAATCTCGCAGATGCGGTTGCTCTTTTCTGCAACGGGGGTGTAATACTCCGGAAGCATAACGCCCATCTTGCTGTCGTTGATTACTACCGTTGCGGCATAATCGAGAGCCATATTGAGGTTGTTGTCAAACACAGGCTCAAACATAAGCACCATGGGACGTATGCGTCTGCCGCCCGTGGACTTTTTAGCCTGAGTTTCGCCCTGCTGAGCGGAAAGAGTTTTGTTTTCTTCCATTTGTAGCCCGACCCCTTAATAAAGAATTTATCTATATATAATTATTATATATAAAGAAATAATAATACACACTAAAGATTGTATCACTGCAGAGTGTATTTGTCAACGGGAAAACAGTGTATTTATTTACTTTTTTGTAACTTTATGCAATTGGCAGAAATTAACCGCTTTACTCTGTTAAATTTGCACAAAACGAAAAATCACGCGCCGTCATAATTGACAATATTTCCGCTTGAACAAAAAAGCCGTGTCCGACCCAAGCCGAACACAGCATAAACTGACCAAAAAGTATTATTCTTTTGAATTCTTTACAGCTTCCTCAAAAGCATCCTTTTCCCACCACATACGCATAGTGGAAATAAACTCGGGTCTGTCCGAAACGATACCGTCCGCACCGAATTTCATTGCTTTAACGGTTGCGTAAACATCACTGCCGCAATCCACCCAGACGAGTAAGCCTTCCTCCCTTGCTTTTTCGGCAAGAGAGCTGTTGAACGCCTCACCCGTGCAAAGTATTCCGTCCGCACCCGAAGCACGGATTTCGGCCAGGCTCAGGCTGTTTTCGCCGTCATAATCGCAGAGCACTTTAGTCTGCGGAAAGAAGCCCTTGATGTAAGAAACGGCATTTTCGTGCACGCCCGTTATAACAGTCCTCGTCACCATGCCGCGGCTTACAAGCACGGCATTGAGATAGCTTAAGCGGCTGTATTCGCTCAGCTCGACAACAATGCCGCAGTCATCGTATTCCTCGTTAAGTTGGTCTATGACACGGCTCAGGCGTACGGATTCTCCCTCGTTGTAGGAGGTAAAGCCTTCGGCGAGAATAACCTCGTTTTCAGGCGTTACGGCAGCCTTCACCTCAATATAACCGGTTGCATAGTCAATCTGGTTGCGTGCACCGAGGAAGGTGTCGCAGGGATACTCATCCGTACCCGAAGCAACGGCAACGGGCATAATTATATTGTTGCCGCCCGCATCCTGCTCAAAGGGGACAGACGACAGATACTGGTTAATATTCTGCCGTTGGAAAAAGGTAACCTCATCGCCGCCCTTGTAAACAAAAAGAAGCAGACAAAGCACAAGCAGACCCACGGCACTGCCAAAACAAATCAACGCTTTTTTCAGCAAGACCTTTGCCTCCGATTATTACTTGAGCTGTTCGGATATAAGCTGAGTTATGCCCATAAGCTCCATATATTTTTCTTCAATTTCCTCAACGAGCTTGAACTGCGTTCTGCAGCGGTCAAGGTTGTGTTCCGGACGGCTGATTCTGAAATAAACATCGCCGTTGAGGTAGTCTGTAAGGAAACGTATTCCGCATTCAAGCGTCATAAGCTTCACGGAAAAAGGAAGATAATAAATCTCTGCAGGTGTAAGGCTGTCGCCCGCAGCCGAAAGATATCCGTCGGTATAGCTGCGGTAAATTTCGGTGTTGAACCTGACCTTTGAAAGATCCTTTTCGTCCTCGTCTGCAGTATTGCCCGCAAAACGAAGACTGTCGCCGAAATCGTAGAGAGAAAGGCCGGGCATAACCGTATCAAGGTCGATAACGCAGATTCCTTCGCCCGACTTTTTGTCAAACAGAACGTTATTTAGCTTTGTGTCATTGTGTGTTACGCGAAGCGGAAGCTCGCCCTTTTCGAGCAAATCGAGAAGCACGGAGCAATCCTTTCGGCGCGCATTGACAAACTCAATTTCCTTTGTTACTTCACCGACTCTACCTGCCCTATCCTCTTCAACAGCCTTTAAAAAGTCGTTGTAGCGGGACACTGTGTTGTGAAAATTGGGTATGGTTTCGCAAAGCTCCTCTGCAGGATAATCCGCAAGCAGCTTCTGGAAATTGCCGAAGGTTTTACCCGCCTTGCGGCAGATTTCGGTATTGTCGGGGAAATTATAGCTGACGGTGTTTATGACATAGTTAATAACACGCCAGTATCTTCCCTCTTTGTCGAGATAATAGGGCTTGCCGTCCTTGGTATAGTAAACCTTGAGCGACTCGCGAAGCGGATTTCCGCCTGCCTCAATAACCTTTTTGCGCACAAAATCCGTAACGCCGACATAGTTGCGCATAAGCTCCTCGGGATTTTTGAAAACAGCGGTATTTATCTGCTGGAGAACGTATGATTTCTCGCAGCCGTTGTAATCAAAATTCAAGAGATACGTGTTGTTGATGTGGCCGTTATTGAGAATATCAAAATCATAGTATTCCCCTTTGAAATTATACTGTAACTTAATTTCTTCAATGTCAAAAAGATTGGAGACCATTGCAATTTTCCTTTCAAATGTAAAATATCAGCTGTTTTTTTGGAAGCTGGCCCAAAGCTGACCCAAAGTAAGACCGGTTTCATCCTTCCAGAATTCTTCCTTGTAAGACCCGTCCATCAGCGCTCTGTTAAGGCGGTAAACAAAGTCAGTATCCGTTGTGGAATTTATCCACTTGAGGAAAGCGGCACCGTGAACATCACCCTCTTCGTAAGAAACACCTTCGTAAGAGGCTGTGACGTACCAGTTCTTGTCCGCGTAAGAACTGCGAAACTGGTCACGCACATAGGCACCGATTGAGCTTTTAAGCCAACCGGGTGCAGAAGAGCTATAGTTCTGAATAGTAGCCATAAGTGCAGGAATTATACTGTCGTAATCATCGGGATTATCAACAAACCAGTTGGGATTGATATAAATCTTTTTACCCGAGGTATAGTTTGCACCCTTGCCCGAATACGCGGCATCTATGTAGATTGTTATTTTCGGAGGATTATTTTCTATACCGTACTTATTGAAAAGCCTGCTGTAGGTTTTGTATACGATGTCTTCAAGCTTATCATAAACGCCGGGAGGAAGAAGGTTTTCATCTCCCTCAAAGGTATAATATTGGCTTCTGGACTCGGTTGTAGCAACCTCCTGCTTGATTTCGCCCTTTGCCAATTCATCGTAATATGAACGAAGCTCCTCAAAGCTCGTTGTTTTTACAGGCTCCTGCTGCTGATTGCTATTGCCGCCGCAACCGGCAAGCGTACACGACACCGCCAAAGCGAGAGCGCACACGGCAAAAATAGGTTTTTTCATAAAGTGACACCTCAAGTAAAATGCTTTATATCCCGCATCACATCTGAAGGTGACGCAGGACTTTATTTTATGTATCAGAGATTTTCTTCGGGAGAGGGAGTGTGCGGACACTCGATTTCGGGCAGCCTGTAAAGGGGCTTTGCCCAACGGACAGCGTTGGTAATAATGCGCTGAACCTCCGGAATAAAGAAGGTGGGGTTGCTTTCATGGCCTGGCTGGAAATAGAAAACTCTGCCGAGGCCCTTATTCCAGCAGCAGCCGGAACGGAAAACCTCTCCGCCCTTGAACCAACCGAGGAATATAAGCTCATCGGGAGTGGGAATGTCGAAACGCTCGCCGTACATTTCCTCTTCGGGAATTTCAAAATAATGGCCTATGCCCTGTGCAATGGGGTGTGAGGGCATAATATTCCAGACCCGCTCTCTGTCCCCTTCACGCCAGCAGAGTGAGCAGGTTGTGCCCATAAGACGTGTGAAGGGCTTTGAAAAGTGAGCTGAATGAAGGGCAACAAAGCCCATACCGCGCATAACGTGGTTATATACTCTTTCGGCAATTTCATCGGGCACACGGTGATGAGCCATGTGACCCCACCAGATGAGCACATCGGTATCAAAAAGAAGCTCATCGGTAATTTCTCCGACCGTTTCAAGCGTTACCGTTTTAACCGTGATATCTTCGTTTGCACCGAGGAAATCCGCAATGCAGCCGTGGATACCTTTAGGATATACTGCGGCAACTGCTTCATCTTCTGTTTCGTGGACATACTCGTTATAAACCGTAACCTTAATCATTGACAAACCCTCTCCGTTGCTGAAACTTAACTTTACAGTTACTTTCATTTTACTTTAAAAAAGCGGACTCGTCAACCAAAATTTTATTTTAAGCGTATATTTATGCAGGCAGAGCCGTCAGAGGCTTGAAAACATAGCCCTGCGAAAGAGCATAATCAATGATGTCCCCGAGTGCTTCGGCATTATCCTTCGATACGGAATGCAGAAGAATTATTGCACCCGGGTGCAAGCGTGCCGTAACGGTATTGAAGGCATAGTCCTTACCCTTTTGAGCGGAGGTGTCCCAGTCGGAATAGGCAAGCGACCAGAAAACACTCTTGTAGCCGAGTGAGCCGACAAGGTCGAGCGCACTTTCGTTGTAAGCGCCCTCGGGAAAGCGGAAATACGGCGAAGTATAGCCGAAATTCCTGCGAAGATAATTGTCACATTCCTCTATTTCCTCCGCCATTTTCGTACGGCTGATTTTGCTGAAATTCGGGTGATTTGTTGAATGATTGCCGACTATGTGTCCCTCTTTAATCATTCGTGAAATAAGTTCCGGTTCGGCCTCGATATGGTCAAGCGTGCAGAAAAAAGCCGCACTGACGTTTTTCTCCTTAAGCGTATCAAGCACATTGAACGTGTAGCCGTTTTCGTAGCCGCAGTCAAAGGTAAGATAAAGCACCTTATCGGCGGATTTTGTGTCATAAGTTACGGCGTTATAGCCCTTTGCTTCAAAGAAATTCTGCGAATCAACGCTTATCTGATGGGGCTTGCCGTCTTTTGCGACACCGAAGCTGTGGTTGATTGTGCTTGTAGGCAGGCCCCTTGAATTGTCGGGGTCATTTACCGAAAAGGCAGCTGAGGTCAAAGGCGTATATCCCGTAAAAGTACCTGCGTTTGCAGACGGTGCACCCGTAATGTTTTCCGCAACGAAGGCGGGATTGGTAAACCTCGGGCGTGTTGTGGTCGGCTTTGAGGTTGTAACACGGGTTGTGGTTTCCTCCGTAGTCGGCAGTGTTGTGGGCGCAATCGTTGCCGTTTCCTCCTTGCCCGCGTGCCGGACGGTCTGCCCCGTGGTAGTTTCATCCTCACCCAGAAGCAAGTCTTTATTCGTAACAAAAAGTCCTGCGGCAAGCACGAGCAAGCCGACACAGACACAGATTAAAGCAGATTTGTTCATTTTTCTTTCTCCTTCTATGTTAAACGGCCTTAGTACCGTTTAACTCATTATACAACATTATTGAACAGAATGAAAGAGGGCAGCTCTAAAAACTCAGAGTGCAAAGAATGCGCAGTTATTTTTCCGTCAGAAAAGTTTCAAAAGCACAGGTAATACTTTGTGTATTACCGAGCATTTTGGAATGATATGACGGAAAAAGAGCACGCGGGATTTGTGCAATAAGTTTTAAGAGGTGCCCTGATAGTGTTATTTCATAATGGAATTAACGCTGTCCATCATATTTTCGACGGTTTTCATTGCCTTCATAGCATTTTTACGGGTCTGCTTTTTAAGGCTCGGGCTCATCATAGCTGCGCCGAGTGCTGCCGCCGCACCGCCTGCAACGAGACCCAGGCCGAGACCCGTTACCATTTTTGTCGTTGTCGTTTTCACTGTATCACCTCACAAAATTCAAGTTGATATTATTTTGAGCAGAATACAAGAGAATAACGGCAGAAGATTTCACCACCGCAAAACAAATTTTTCTTGAAATTATCCGCGGTTTAAGCTATGATAATAAAGTTAAGATATTTTTTCAAAAATGACGGTGAAGGAATTTATGAAAACGGCAAAACGTGCCCTTGCAATTCACGATATTTCGGGCTTCGGCAAATGCTCTCTTACGGTTGCGCTGCCGATTATTTCCGCCTGCGGCGTTGAAACGACCGTTATGCCTACGGCCGTGCTTTCAACCCACACGGGCGGCTTTACGGGCTACACGCACCGCGACCTGACAAGCGATATGCGCCCGATGGCAGATCACTGGAAAAGCCTTGATTTGAAATTTGACGCAATTTATTCGGGCTACCTCGGCTCATTTGAGCAGATTGAAATAGTAAAGAGTATTGTAAGTGATTTCAAAACGGAAAACAATTTCTTTCTCTGCGACCCCGCAATGGCTGACCACGGCAGAATGTATGCGCTTTTTGATATGGAATTTGCAAAGAAAATGGCTGAGCTTTGCTCACTTGCCGATATTATTGTGCCCAATTTTACGGAAGCGGCATTTATGACGGGCGAAGAATATAAGGAAGGCCCGTACACTAAGGAATACGTTGAAAGAATTATAAAAAAGCTCAGTGACCTCGGCCCGAAAAAAATCGTTCTGACGGGCGTTTATTTTGACGATAAGCAGCTGGGCTGTGCCTGCTGTGACACGGCTGCGGGCGAGATTGAATACTGCCTGCGCGACAGACTTACGGGCGTTTACCACGGCACGGGCGACGTTTTTGCAAGCACGCTTTGCGGCGCCCTGCTCAACGATATGAGCCTTAAAGCAGCCACACAAACGGCGGCAAAATTCACCTGCGGCAGTATTGAAAGAACGCTTGAAATAACACCCGACGTGCGCTACGGAGTGGCGTTTGAGGGCGAATTGCCAAGGCTTATCAAGGAGCTTAAAAGAGATGAGTAAAACGCTGAACATAGTGCTTATAGAGCCCGAAATTCCGCAGAACACGGGCAACATTGCACGCACCTGCGCCGCAACGGGTGCAAGGCTTCACCTCGTTGAGCCGATGGGCTTTAAGGTGGACGATAAGAAGCTTAAAAGAGCAGGGCTTGACTACTGGCACCTGCTTGACATTACGTATTACAAGGATACAGCGGATTTCTTTGAAAAGAACAAAGACGGCAATTTTTTCTATTTTTCAACCAAGGCAACACACCGCCACACGGACGTTGAGTACCCCGACAACACCTACCTTGTTTTCGGCAAGGAAACGAAGGGACTGCCCGAGGAACTCCTCAAAGCCAACCCCGAAAAATGCGTGAGAATACCAATGATAAACGATTCCGCCGCACGAAGCCTCAACCTTTCAAATTCCGCCGCAATAGGCGTTTACGAGGTGTTAAGGCAATGGGATTACCCCGAATTATTATGCGAGGGTAAGCTGACAAAATATGAGTGGTAACCGATTAGGGCATTGACCACAAGCAATGTATTTGATATAATATAAATGAAAGATATCGTAGGGAGGTATAATAAAATGCCTACAATATGCTCATTCAGAGGATTAAAAATCTATATAAATTGGAACGAACACAGACCACCTCATTTTCACGCAACATACGGAGGCGAAGAGGTTGTTGTTTTAATCAATGAGCTTGAGGTTTATGAAGGAAGCATACCGAGCAAGCAATTAAAAATGTTACTTGGCTGGGCTGCGCTTCATCAGGATGAACTCATTGAAAATTGGCAGCTTGCCGAGAAAAAACAACAGCTTTTTGAAATCGCCCCGCTACAGTAAAGGAGGCTTTGATATGCACGATATAGCATATTATCTTGCAAGAGGCTTTGATAAGGAAGTTGCCGAATATTATGTTTCAGGCAGAAAACGTATTGTTTCAGTTGTTCCCAACCACGATTTCACATTAACACTTCATTTTGATAACGGCGAAGAAAGAATATACGATATGAAACCGTTCATTTCTGACGATACCGTGTTTAAGCCATTAAAAGATTATGAGGTTTTTTCAAGAGTTTATCTTGATGATTCCGCCTGTGTATCATGGGATATAAATCCGGAAATTGATAGCAATATTGTCTGGAGCAACAAACTTGATTTGTGTCCGGATTCTTGTTATATCTACAGCATACCTGCATAAAAATTTTAAAAATGCTGTCTCACCTTTTTCAGTGAGACAGCATTTTTTATACTATATCGTATCTTCTGTTCACAACCGTATATCCCAAATCCTCTGATGTAAAATTGCCGTGAGTTTTTGCATATTCACCGTGCTGAATATCATCAAAAGGAAGTACACCTTTTGACAGGATATCGTTTGTAACGAACTTAAAAACCGTTTCGTACAATTCATTGTTTTCTCTGCCGTTTTTAAAGCGGATTGCACAGCAGTTGTTGAGCCGAAAGCCGTGCACTTCGTCAATTCCGCAGCCTGCAACGGCAGTCAATTCGTCACCTGCAAAAACGCCGTATTCAAGGTTGTTTTCATCAAGATAATCACGGTCGTTAAGCAGGTGTTTAACATAGCCGTCGTTCCGTCCGCCTGCCCATTTTCGAATTGCCTTTTTGTCCTTTGGGGTAAGCAGTCGGATTGTAATTTTTTCGGGCAAAGCACAGTCAAAGGGCTCACCGAAATACAGCGCCTGCGGTGTAATTTTAAGCTTTTCCGCGATACCGTAAGAGCTTAAAATACTCTTGATTTTATCTTTGCTTTCGGCAGAATAAAAGGCTTTTCTTTGTTCAAAACGCTTTATCCAATCGGCTAAAAGCCCATAATTCTCGGTCAGCATTTCAAGGTAAAATCCGCCGTTCAAATCATCGCCTATGCCGATAAAGCCTTTTTTATAATTCCCGCCGGGTGCGGCAATTTCAAGGCCGCAGCACCCGATTGCCGTGCAGAAATAGCCGTATTTTTTCGCATCCTTTTCAAGCAGAAAATCAATCACTTCGCTTGAATCAGCCAATATAAAATCAGGGTTATTATGAACGAAACGGTGTGCAACGGTTTTGTCGGTTATTTCAGCCAGACACATCATTTTTGCCTTGTTGGCGGTGCGGTATTCGCTAGGGCTCACGCCGTATTTTTTTCTGAACGCTTTAGTAAATCCCTCGTGAGAATCGTAACCGATTTCAAGGGCAATATCCAGCACGGATTTATCCGTCGTGCGAAGCAGGAAAGCGGCATGTTTCAAGCGGATATAGCTGATATAGCCCGTAACGGTAAAGCCCGTGTGAGACAGAAAAATACGGTTGAAATAATCAATTGAAAAGCCTGCGTTTTTGGCAACGGCTTCAACTGATATTCCGTTATCCGTTGCGTTTTCTTTTGCGAAATTTACAGCGTTTAAAATAAGCTGAGTGTTTTCCATTGTAACATCTCCTTTGTGCAGAAATAAATGTAAAAATCGACCTTTACAAGGGCAATTATATCTGCAAACGAAAATGTTTTCTTGAACAAAAACGGCGTATTTCAACTAAGTTTGTCCTTAGGACAAGTGAAGTTGTCTGCGACAGTGAAGTTGCTTCGCAGTGAAGTTTGGCTATATCAATTTTTCGGCGTGCTGTAGGGGTCGGCATTTTATGACGAACCGTTATAAAACGTTCACGGAATGTCGCAAGCGCCATTCCCTACAGTATCGGTATACAAAGAGTCTGCTCTGATTTTCACAGAACAGACCCTTGGTTTTTACATATCGTTTCTGATTACGTCGGCATAGGTTTCACGCTTGACGATAACCTTGCTTTCGCCGCCGCTGACCATTACAACGGGAGGCTTGGGGATGCGGTTATAATTTGATGACATTGAATAATTATACGCACCCGTTGAAAGCACCGCCATAATATCGCCGGGCTCTACCCTTTGCACAGGGGCGTCCTCCTGGATAAGGTCGCCGCTTTCACAGCATCTTCCCGCGAGGGTTATTGTGAAATCCCTGGGCTTATCCGCCTTGTTTGCACAAATGAGCTCATAGGTTGACTGGTAGAGAATATAACGGGGGTTGTCGCCCATACCGCCGTCAATTGAAACATAGGTGCGTATATCGGGAATTGTTTTTACAGCACCGACCGTGTAAAGCGTAATACCTGCTGAGCCTGCGATGCTTCTGCCGGGCTCAATTACGATAAAGGGCAGTTTTACATCCTGCTTTTCACATTCCGCCTTGATAACCGTTGCAACCTTTGCCATATACGCGGAATATTCAAGCGGATTATCCTCGAACGAATACTTGATGCCGAAGCCGCCGCCAAGGTCAAGCTCGGCACATTCAACGCCCGTTTCCGCCTTGATTTGTGCCATAAAGTCTATCATAACCTCTGCCGCTTTTTCAAAGGGTGTTACCTCGAAAATCTGCGAGCCGATATGGCAATGAACGCCTCTGAAATCAATATTTTCAGCGGCGATTGCCCTCTTTATGCCGTCCATAGCCTCGCCCGTTTCAAGGGCAAAGCCGAACTTGCTGTCAATCTGACCCGTCATAATAAACGAGTGGGTGTGAGCGTCAATACCCGGCTTGATGCGAAGCAGCACGCTTGCCGTTTTACCGCACTCACCCGCTATTCTGCTAAGGTTTTCAAGCTCGTAGATATTATCGACAACTATTCTGCCGACACCGTTTTCAACGGCAAATTTCAGCTCATCCAGGGTTTTGTTGTTGCCGTGGAAATATATTTTTTCGGTCGGGAAGCCGGCCTGAATTGCGGTGTAAAGCTCGCCGCCCGAAACAACGTCAAGGCCCATCCCCTCTTCGTTGATGAGCCTGCACATATATTTGCAGTTGAACGCTTTAGAAGCGTAAATTGCAAGACCGTTGCCGCCGTAGTTATCTTCGATTGATTTTACGTAGGCACGGCAATTCTTTCTTATTCTGTCCTCGTCCATAACGTAGCACGGCGTGCCGTATTCGTGTGCTATATCAACAGTATCAACACCGCCTATGGCGAGGTGACCCTTTTCATTTACCGATAAACAATCCGAAACAAACATTTTTAAGAAACCGCCTTTTCTATTTCAGCCTTTACAGCTTCAACACCGTCTCCCTTTACCGAGGAAACGGGAATTTTTACTATATCCGCATAGTCCGCAAGCTCCGTTTCAAGAGCCGCAAGCCTTGCGTTGAACTCAGTTTTGTTAAGCTTGTCACACTTTGTGAGCGCAATTACAAACGGGTAGCCCATTTCACGCAGGAAGGAGAGCATAGTCATATCGTCTGCGGTGGGCTTGTGGCGCATATCAATAAGCTGGATAACCAGACGGATATCACGCTCGGTTTTAAAGTAACCTTCCATAAGCTCTGCCCAACGGCGCTTTTCACCGGGTGCTGCCTTTGCGTAGCCGTAGCCCGGCAAATCAACAAGGCGGACTTTATCCACCGAGTAGAAATTGACCGTAATGGTCTTACCCGGCACGGAGCTGACACGGGCAAGGGACTTACGGTTGAATATTTTATTGAGAAGCGAGCTTTTGCCGACGTTTGAACGCCCTGCAAAAGCAACCTCTGCCCTGTCGGATTTCGGCAACTGCTTCAAGGTACCGAAAGCCGCTTCAAATTTAACGGTTTGATAATTCATTTTAAATTCCTTCTTACTGGGCGTAGTCACGCACCGAAACGCTTTTATCCTCTACGGGTGCTTTGGCTTTTTTCTGCTTTTTCTCCGTTCTCGGTGCGGAGCAAAGCGCAACCTCAAGCACCTGCGAAACATCGGAAACAGGCACAAACTCAACGTTTTCCTTTACGATTGCCTCAACCTCGTCAAGCGCGGAAATATTGCGCTGCGGAATGATTACCGTTTTAACTCCCGCGAGGTACGCCGCCATTGTTTTTTCCTTAAGACCGCCTATGGGAAGCACTCTGCCGCGCAGAGTAACCTCGCCCGTCATTGCAACGCTTGATTTTACGGGAATATCCGTAAGCGCGGAAACGAGTGCAGTTGTTATCGTGATACCTGCGGAGGGACCGTCCTTTGGCACAGCGCCCTCGGGAAAATGCAGGTGAATATCCTTTGTCTTATAAAAATCGGGTGCAATGCCGAGTTCGTCTGCCTTACTGCGGATAAAGCTGATTGCGGCGTGTGCGGATTCCTTCATAACGTCGCCGAGTGAGCCGGTAAGCTCAAGCTTACCCGTGCCGTCAAGTATTGCCGCTTCAACGTCGAGCATCTCACCGCCGACGGCAGTCCACGCAAGGCCGCGTGCAACGCCGATTTCATCTTTCAAAGCAAAATCCTCACGCTCAAATTTGCGTGTGCCGAGTATAGCTCTGAGAGTCTCGGGCTTAACGCTGAAGCTCTTTGCACCGTCTGCAACGGCAACAGCCGCTTTACGGCAGACTGAGGCTATCTCCCTTTCAAGCTGACGCACGCCTGCCTCACGGGTATAGCCGTCAATAATTTCACGCAGTGCCGCATCGCTCACACGAAGCGTTCTGCCGTTGAGGCCGTGACGCTTTGCCTGCTTGGGAAGCAGATGCTTTTTTGCAATATTGAACTTTTCCTCCGCCGTGTAGCTGCCAAGCTCGATAAGCTCCATACGGTCAAGCAAGGGCTGAGGAATCTGGTCACGGTTATTGGCCGTTGTAATAAAAAGAACGCGGCTCAAATCAAACGGAAGCTCAATATAGTGGTCACGGAACGTGTCGTTCTGCTCACCGTCAAGCACTTCGAGAAGTGCGGAGGACGGGTCGCCTTTATAGTCGGAGCTGAGCTTGTCCACCTCATCAAGAAGAATAAGCGGATTACAGCTGCCCGCCTGCTGGATTGCGTTTATTATTCTGCCCGGCATTGAGCCGATATAAGTCTTTCTGTGACCCCTGATTTCCGCCTCGTCCTTAACACCGCCGAGAGAAACACGGGCGTATTTTCTGCCCATTGCGGCGGCAACGCTCTTTGCAATTGAGGTTTTACCCACACCGGGAGGACCGACAAGGCAGATAATCTGACCCTTGATATCGGGGGCCAGCTTGCGCACGGCAAGCATTTCTATCATTCTCTTTTTAACCTTTTCAAGTCCGTAATGGTCGTCATCAAGCTTCTTCAGTGCCTTTTTCAGGTCAAGATCGTCCGTTGTGTAAACGTTCCACGGAAGTGAAAGGCAGGTTTCGAGATAGGTGCGGATAACCATAGCCTCGGGCGAGGATTTGCCCGTTTTGTCAAAGCGGGAGCACTCCTGCAGAAGCTTCCTTCTGCCCGCTTCGTCTATGTCGAGAGCCTCAATCTTCTCGCGGAAAACTGCCGCCTCGTCTGCCTCTTCGCCGTCAAGCTCAATTGAAATTGCACGCATCTGCTCACGAAGGTAGTATTCGCGCTGGTTCTGATCCATCTGATCCTGAACCTTGTTCTGAATGCCCTCTTCAAGCTCTAAAAGCTGTGTTTCGCTTCTTAACAGAGCACAGAGCTTTTCCATACGCGCAAGCGGATTGAGCTCAGCGAGGATAATCTGCTTTTTGTCGGGAGATATTGCGGTATTTGAAGCAATAAAATCCGCAAGCTCACCCGGCTCTTCTCTTGAGAGAACATCAAGAATAAACTCGGTGGGCATATTCGGAACAAAGCAGGCGTACTCCTGAAAATCGTCCTTACAGACACGGACAAGCGCCTTTGCATAGTCCTTGTCCTCGGACTTTATGCGGGCAGTCGTACGCTGCTGAACAAGCGTTATAATATAGGGCGAGGTGCGCTGGATTTCAACAACGCTTCCCCTGCTGACACCCTCAACCGCAACGCGCAGGTTTTCGCTGTTGGGTGAAGACAGAATCTGCTCAACGGTGCAGATAACACCCATCGGATAAAACTCCTTCGGGTCGACAGGCTCCTCCTGGCGCAGATCCTTCTGCATCACGAGGAAGATTTCTCTGTTACCTGCCATTGCGGCTTTTAGTGCCGCTATTGACTGCTTGCGGCTGACCTCAAAGTGCAGCTGCATATTCGGGAACACCGCCATGCCGCGGATTGCAACCGTAGGCATTGAACGGATAATAATTTCTCTTGCCATAAGCGTTTAAGTTTCCTTTCGCTTTCATACGGACTAAAGCTTTTCTGCCCGTATGTATATATAAAGCCAATTATAGTACAGTATTTTAACATAAACGAAAATTTAAGTCAACCGCATTGTTGCAAGCAATGTTTTCCGTGGGCATCAAACGCGGTGTAAAGGAGTTGTTCTTTACAAATCAACGGTTTTGCGATTTTCATTTTCATCTGTTGTATTTTCTTTCACAAAACGGAAACAAATGGCTTTATATCAAGGTTTTTACATATTTTCAGTTATTGTTTTTTTGGGGGCTCAATCATCATATTCGTTGCGTTTTTGTATAAAAGTAAAGTCATATAGCTTTACAACTAAAAAGATAACAAAAAATCCGTCGGAAGTTTTCCAGCTTCCGACGGACAGTAAAAGTAAAGCTTATCAGCCGATAACTCTTACTCTGTAAACGCCCTCAACGGCACCGAGCTTTTCTGCAACGCAGTCGCAGGTAACATCTGCTACCGTGTAGCAGACACCCTTGCGTGAAGCTGTGTTTACATTTGCGGTACAGCCGTCCATTGCGGCAACAACGGCATTGAGAGCACCTTCGGTGTGGATAACGCAT
Organism: Clostridia bacterium; assembly: GCA_017410325.1. Classification (GTDB taxonomy): domain Bacteria; phylum Bacillota; class Clostridia; order Oscillospirales; family Acutalibacteraceae; genus UBA8612. The sequence goes on from JAFQRA010000027.1 coordinate 93,020, forward strand.
ACACGCTTGCCCTCGGGGGCTGCAAGGCGCATTGCAGGCACGTTGACGGAATTCACAATCTCACCCTTTTCAAGGTAAGCCTTGATTTCGTCAGCAGCCATAACTGCACAGTTATCTTCCGATTCGGGAGTAGAAGCACCGAGGTGAGGCAGAGCAACAACGCCGTCAACACCAATCTGCTCGTCTGTCGGGAAGTCTGTAACATAAGCGGCACACTTACCGCTTGCAAGTGCTTCAAGAACAGAAGCATTGTCAACAAGCTCGCCTCTTGCGAAGTTGAGGATGCGTACGCCGTCCTTCATCTTTGCAAAGGTATCGGTGTTAATCATACCCTTTGTGCTGTCGTTACAGGGAAGGTGGAGAGAAATATAATCGGATGCGGCATAAACCTCATCAAGGCTGCCGACAACCTTAACCTCGGGAAGAAGTGCTGCTGCGGCGGCATCGGTGAGGAATGCGTCAAAGCCGACAACGTCCATACCGAGTGCAACAGCGGCATTTGCAACCTTTGCGCCGATAGCGCCAAGGCCGATAACGCCGAGAGTTTTACCCATAATTTCGGGGCCTACAAACTGTGACTTGCCTTTTTCGACAAGCTTGGAAACGTTTGCGCCCTCGCCCTTGAGAGTCTTGCACCAGTCAAGTGCGGCGGGAATTCTTCTGGAGGAGAGGAAAAGACCGCAGAGAACAAGCTCCTTAACGGCGTTTGCGTTTGCACCGGGTGTGTTGAATACAACGATACCCTTTTCGGTGCACTTGTCAAGCGGAATGTTGTTGACGCCTGCGCCTGCACGGGCAACGGCAAGCGTAGCGGCATCAAATTCCATATCGTGCATTGCTGCGGAACGAACCATTATTGCATCGGGTGACTGAACGTTATCGGAAACAGCGTAGTCAGCACCGAGTCTGTCTGTGCCGCAGGCAGCAATTTTGTTGAGAGTAAGAATATTGTACATTTAAATCACCTTAAATCTAAAAAGAATAATCAGGAATTTGCCTTTTCGAATTCAGCCATAAACTCAACGAGCTTTTCAACGCCCTCGTAAGGCATTGCGTTGTAGATGGAGGCACGCATACCTCCGACTGAACGGTGGCCCTTGAGGTTAACGAGACCTGCGGCTGTTGCTTCCTTGACAAACTTCGCATCTAGCTCCTCGTTACCTGTAACAAAAGTAACGTTCATCATTGAACGGTCCTCTTTGTTTACGCCGTTCTTGAAAAGCTTGCTACCGTCGAGGAAGTCGTAGAGAAGCTTTGCCTTGACCTCGTTGCGCTCCTTCATTGCCTCAAGACCGCCGATGCTCTTGATCCACTCAAGAACGAGCTTGCAGATATAGATTGAGTAGCAGGGAGGAGTGTTGTACATTGAGTCGTTATCTGCCATCTCTTTGTAGTTGAGCATTGAGGGTGTGATATCCCTTGCATTGCCCAGAAGGTCTTCACGAACGATTACTACAGTAAGACCTGCGGGACCGATATTCTTCTGTGCACCGCCGTAGATAAGGCCGAACTTTGTTACGTCCATAGGCTCGGAAAGGAAGCAGGAGGAAACGTCGGCAAACAGCGGAACGTCGCCCGTGTCGGGAACGTAGTTGAAGGTTGTGCCGTAGATTGTGTTGTTGTAGCAGATATAAGCGTAATCAGCCTCGGGGTCGAAATCCTTTTTTTCAAGCTTGGGGATATATGAGAAGGTATCCTCCTTGGAGCTTGCAACGACACGGCACTCGCCGTACTTGCAGGCTTCCTTGTAAGCCTTTGTTGAGAACTGGCCCGTGAGAACATAGTCTGCCTTGTTTTTGCCGTTCATAAAGTTGAGCGGAATAGCTGCAAACTGTGTTGATGCACCGCCCTGAAGGAAAAGAACCTTATAGTTTTCGGGAATGCCGAGAACCTCACGGAAAAGTGCTTGAGTTTCTGCGGCAATTTCCATAAACACCTTGGAACGGTGAGACATTTCCATTACGGACTGGCCGCTGCCCTTGTAATCGAGCATTTCTGCCGCCGCTCTGTTTAGAACAGACTCGGGCAGCATGGAAGGACCTGCTGAAAAATTATAAACTCTTGACATTGTATATACCTCCGAATTTTAAGGTAAAATAATATATGAAACTATTATATGCACGCAGATTTCTTAATGTCAAGAAATTATTTAAGAAATAGCAAAATCAACAAAAATCGTTGCCGATACCTGCAAAAAGTGCAAACAAATTAATGTTGAAAATATTATTCGTTTAGTATAAAATATATCAGAAAGATTTATGACCTTAATTTGTCAGAAATTTCAGTAATATATATTTTGAAAGGATGTACAGTAAAATGAGCAGTGCACTTAACAAAAAGACCGTTGAAGATATTCAGGTCAGCGGCAAGCGCGTACTTGTTCGTTGCGATTTCAACGTTCCGCTCAAGGACGGCGTTATCACAAGCGACAAAAGAATCGTATCCTCTCTCCCCACAATCAAGTATCTTCTTGACAACAACGCAAAGGTTATCCTTTGCTCTCACCTTGGCAGACCCAAGGGTGAGGTTGTTCCCGAATTCTCCCTTGCTCCCGTAGCAGCACGCCTTTCCGAGCTTCTCGGCAAGGAAGTCAAGATGGCAAAAGACGTTGTCGGAGAAAGCGCAAAGGCTCTTGCAGCTTCCCTTAACGACGGTGAAGTTATGCTCCTTGAAAACGTTCGTTACGAAAAGGGCGAAACAAAGAACGACCCCGAGCTCAGCAAGGCTTTTGCTGACCTTGCCGACATCTTCGTAAACGATGCGTTCGGTTCAGCTCACAGAGCTCACTCCTCCACAACAGGCGTAGCAGACTACATCCCTGCTGTCTGCGGCTACCTTATCCAGAAGGAAATCGCCTTCATCGGCGGTGCTCTTGAGAATCCCCAGCGTCCCTTCGTTGCTATCCTCGGCGGCGCAAAGGTTTCCGACAAAATCGGCGTTATCACAAACCTTCTTGACAAGGTTGACACACTTATCGTCGGCGGCGGTATGGCTTATACATTTATGAAGTACCTCGGCCATAACATCGGCACGTCTCTCCTCGAAGCTGACAAGGTTGAGCTTGCAGGCGAAATGATGGCAAAGGCAAAGGAAAAGGGCGTTAACTTCCTTATCCCCGTAGACAACAAGGTCGGTAAGGAATATGACCCCAACACAGAGGCTATGATTGTTGATTCCGACGACATTCCCGATGGCTGGATGGGTCTTGATATCGGCCCCAAGACGCAGGAAATGTTCGCAAATGCCATCAAGGGCGCAGGCACTGTTATCTGGAACGGCCCGATGGGTGTTTCCGAATGGGAAAACTTTGCAGCAGGTACAGTTGCAGTTGCTAACGCAGTAGCAGAAAGCGGCTCCATCTCCATCATCGGCGGCGGCGACAGCGCAGCAGCTGTCCAGAAGCTCGGCTTTGCAGACAAAATGAGCCACATCTCCACAGGCGGCGGTGCTTCCCTCGAATATATGGAGGGTAAGGTTCTTCCCGGTATAGCAGCACTTAATGAGAAGTAATTAACCCGTACAATTTATCCGCCCGTGTATTTTGCAATACACGGGCAAAGTTATAGTGAATAAATCTGAAAGGATGTTTATAAAATGGACAAGACTCTCCGTAAAGTAGTTATCGCAGGTAACTGGAAAATGAACAAGACTCCCGATGAGGCTGTTGCTCTCATCAACGAAATCAAGCCCCTCGTAGCAGATGCTGACTGCGATGTAGTTGCTTGCGTTCCCTATATCGACCTTTTTGCCGCTATGGAAGCAGCAAAGGGCTCCAACATTAAAATCGGCGCAGAAAACTGCCACTGGGCAGAGAGCGGTGCTTTCACAGGCGAGGTTTCCGCAAAGATGCTCAAGACAATCGGCGTAGAATACGTAGTTATCGGCCACAGCGAGCGCAGACAGTTCTTCGGCGAAACAGACGTAACCGTTCAGAAGAGAGTAAGAGCTGCTCTTGACAACGGCCTTAAGGTTATCCTTTGCGTAGGCGAGCTTCTTGAAGAGCGCGAGCAGAACATCACAATGGAAATCGTACGTATGCAGACAAAGATTGCTCTCCTCGGTGTTTCCGAAGCAGAGCTTGAGAATATCATCATCGCTTACGAGCCTGTATGGGCTATCGGCACCGGCAAGACAGCCACTGCACAGCAGGCCAACGAGGTTAACTGCGCTATCCGCGCTCTTATAGGCGAGCTTTACGGCAAGGCAGCAGCTGACAAGATTGTTGTTCAGTACGGCGGCAGCATGAACGCAGGTAACGCAGACGAGCTTCTTGCTCAGTACGATGTTGACGGCGGACTTATCGGCGGTGCATCACTCAAAGCTCCCGACTTTGCAGCTATTGTTAAGGCAGCAAGCAAATAATTTTGATTTACGAAAGGTTAACAAAATGAAAAAGCCTATTCTTCTTTGCATTATGGACGGCTTCGGCAAGAATCCGAGCGATTACGGCAACGCAATTGTTGCTGCAAAAACTCCCAACCTTGACAGCCTTTTTGCAAACTATCCCCTCACGTACATCGGTGCTTCGGGTCTTGACGTTGGTCTTCCCGACGGTCAGATGGGCAACAGCGAGGTAGGCCACACAAACATCGGTGCAGGCCGCGTTGTTTACCAGGAGCTGACCCGAATTTCAAAATCCATTTCCGACGGCGATTTCTTTGAGAACGAAGCATTTGTAAAAGCAGTTGAAAACTGTAAAAAGAACGGCTCTGCGCTTCACCTTATGGGTCTCGTATCCGACGGCGGCGTTCACAGCCACAACACACACCTCTACGCTCTTCTTGAGCTTGCAAAGCGTAACGGCCTTGAAAAGGTTTTCGTTCACTGCTTTATGGACGGCCGTGACGTCCCCCCCACAAGCGGCAAGGACTTCCTTGTTGAGCTTTACAGAAAGTGCGCTGAAATCGGTGTCGGCACAATCGCCAGCGTAATGGGCAGATACTACGTTATGGACCGCGAAAAGAAGTGGGACAGAGTTGAAAAGGCATACCGTGCAATGACGGCGCTTGATGCTCCCACCTTCACCTGCGCCAAGGAAATGATGGAAAAGTCCTACGCTGACGGCGTAACAGACGAATTCATCGTACCCTGCGTAAACGAGAAGGCAGAGGCAGTCAAGAGCGGCGACAGTGTTGTATTCTTCAACTTCCGCCCTGACAGAGCAAGAGAAATCACACGTGCTTTTGTTGACAGCGAGTTTGACGGCTTCAAGCGTGACGAAATGCTCGACCTTTACTATGTCTGTATGACACAGTACGATGAGACTATGCCCAACGTTGATGTTGCCTATAAGCCCGAAAGAATTACAATGCCTCTGGGTGAGGTTATCAGCAACGCAGGTATGAAGCAGCTCAGAATTGCCGAGTACACAAAGTACGCTCACGTTACCTTCTTCCTCAACGGCGGTGAAGAAACCGTTTATGAGGGCGAGGACAGAAGCCTTACAGATTCTCCCAACGTTGCAACCTACGATATGCAGCCCGAAATGAGCGCATACATCGTTGCTGACAAGGTTGTAAAGGCAGTTGAAGAAGACAAGTACGATGCTATTATGCTCAACTTTGCCAACTGCGATATGGTCGGCCACACAGGCATTTTCGATGCAGCAGTTGCCGCAGTTGAAGCTGTTGACGAGTGCGTAGGCAAGGTTGTTGACGCAGTTATGGCTAAGGGCGGCGTTGTGCTTATCACCGCTGACCACGGTAACGCAGACAAGATGTGTGAGGAGGACGGCTCACCCTTCACCGCTCACACCACATTCCCCGTTCCCTTCTGCGTAGTCGGCTACGACTGTGAGCTTAAAGAAGGCGGCAAGCTCTGCGATATCGCACCCACAATGCTTCAGATTATGGGTCTCGAACAGCCCAAACAGATGACAGGCTCATCACTTATTAAGTAAGATTTTATAATCAATAAATTAATCCTCTGTATCCGATTAGCTTCTGATACAGAGGATTTTTTCTCTTTTAGCAACCCTCAGTCGCCTTCGGCGACAGCTCTGACGGAGCCGTCCCCCTTTGTATGCTTTGCAGACATTTCCCCCACACTGTGTGGGAATCTTCCCTTCGAAGGGAGCTTTTTACCTCCTTTTTAAAATAGGCGGATTTTGCGAAGCAAAAAGACGCAGGATTGATTATATTTAGCTTAAACTGTTTATTATTTGCTTGAATTCATCGGTTTCACGCACGGGGTCAAGCTCATCGTGAACAAGCCAATCGTCACGCAGGATTTCGCAAAGAGGACGGGTGTCGGAGGTTTCAAAATCGAGCTTTCTTTCCGTTATTTCGCCGACAAGAACGGCGCTGTATTTCTGCTCATCGGGAAAAACGTCAAAGGCTTTTGCCTCATCAACCGCCAAACGCAGATGCTTGAACGTATTACCGTAATCACCCATAAGCGCATATCTTTTGGCTATATCAAAATCAAGCCACACGTCGCCCCAGCTGTTTTTCGGACGGTTGCCGTCGAGAATAAGCTTTTCCAATTCAAATATTTTGTTTATGGCAATAAACTCGGTTTCAACGTCAACAACGTCGGCATCAGCCAAAGACCAGATAAAAGACTTCAAAAACTCATAGCTTTGCTTTATTGCATCTCTCAAGAACGGCAGCTTTTCGTGCTTTTCAAGCGCCCACCATATCTGTCTTTCCTTGGAAAGCTCCATAGGCGGAAAGGTTTCGTAAATCTTTTTGCCCAGCTCCTTCCTGCCGTGCAGAATGTGGTTAAAGGCAAGTCTTGACGCCGCTTCAAGCCGAAGATTCTGGTCGGGACAGTATTTCATAATCCTTTCGCCCAAGGCTATTATTTCGGCATCGTACTTCTCCATATTTTCTTTCCATTCGGGAATGTTACTGCCGTCATCACCCGAAGCAAAAAGAGCATACATCAGCTTATCAAGAAGAACGTAGCTGTTGGGGTATTCCTTGACGCCTTCACGGGCAATTGCTATGCAATCGTTAACCCTGCCCTTGCTGATGGCCTGCTGAAAACGGTCAAGATATTTTTTCACGTTTTCCTTTTCTGTTACATCGTCAATCCCCATTAGCTTATCGGTTGATATTCCGAAAAACGCCGCTATGGTAGGTATCATCTCAATATCCGGATAGCAGGCATCCGTTTCCCAACGGGACACGGACTGACACGACACACCAAGCACTTCCGCAAACTCTTCCTGCGTAATCTCTCTTTCTTTTCTTAACCGCTTTATGGTTTCACCTATATTCAGTTTCATAAGTGTTCATTAACCTTTCATTAAATATTGAAAGTGCGCTCTTTCTGAATATATTGTGACATATCGCAGGAAAAGTTTCAATATCACGTTGAGAGAGTTTTTTTCAACACGGGCGTGATTGTTAACTTTCTGTTACATTTATTGACACACCTGTATATTTTATTGTAAAGTTTATGTAAACACTTTGTAAGGGGGAACAAAGTTACATGAAAAGAATTATTACCGTTTTACTTTCGGTCATTATCTGCTTCTCACTTTCCGTACCTGCTTTTGCGGCAGACAGCGTAACCGAAGAAAAGAAAACTCCTAACGGGTGCCTTTACAGCTTTTACACCAAGGAAGAAGCCGAAATCATATCCGACAGAATTGCTGACAGTGCGGAATACTGGCCCAACATAACCGTAGACGGTTACGAAACGGTCTGTGCAGGAGTCAGAATCAGCGAAAATCCGGAGCTTGCCAACCCCAAGGTTTTCAGAAAAACCGTTGTCAAGATGGTTGACCGCACACAAACCGTAATCGAAAACCCGACCGAAAACACCGTGTTGATGAACTATCAGCGTTTCGCGGGTGAGCTTGCGTTTCATATTCTGGCAATACTTTTTTTGGATATTTTCAAGGACGCAAATATACCCGACTACAATGAAACTTACGAAATGTTCGACCGTGCGGATATGAACATTGACGAGCACAGACTTCCGCAGGCCGTAATGAACCTTACGGGTTTTATAGTTATGGGAATCCTCCCGTAAACCTCAATATGATTAGTCCTTTGCAAGCATTATTAAAGTCTGCATACAACGCAGACTTTTTTCTTCTTCATAAATTATTTATTGATAAAATAAATGATATACGTTATAATGCATAATGACAAAACTAAAAGAAAGGAAATACAACTTATGCTTGAAGCAATTTTTGCATCCCCGGTATTCATCAAGATTCTTTCTGCACTCTCAGCTTTTCTGATGCTCTTTCTCAGCCCCGGCGGTGCTATCAGACAGCCCGCAGCCGCTGACAAATGCCCGGATTTTATGGGCGAAACCGCAACAGTCAACGAGCTTGCAGACATCGTAGTTCCTCAGAACCCCTACCTTGCTCCCGAGGGCAGAAACGGTATGCACGGCAACTCCTACAACACAGGCTCCTATAACAATATGGGTCCTCTCGGTATCAACCCCGTTGTCAAGAGCCGTTCAATGAACGTATTCGGCGGTCTTGTTGCCACCTGTATGTTCGACAGCAAGGGAAGAATTATGTGCATCAGCGGTAATGTAGTCGGTTTCCGCCTTCTTCTTATCGACCCTGTTTCACTTGAAATTCTTGCCGAAACACGTCTTCCCCAGCGACCCTCAACAATTGAGGCTATCAAGAAGTTTGACTTCGGCTCAATTTCCAGCGATACCTCCGGCGGCGCTTACTGCCACCTTCTTGCAGGCGACAGACCGATTATCGGCAACTCCGAAAACGTTATTCAGATTTACTACATAGACGAGACCGACGGCACACCCGAATGGAAGGTAGAAAAGGAATACAACATCAATTCCTATCTTCCTGAAGGCTCTTACATCACTGACGCTGTACCGGACTACGAAGGCAACATCTGGTTCGTAACACGCCCCGGTGAAGTCGGCTACATCAAGAACGGTACAGACGAGGTTCACCTTACAAAGCTCACCTTTGAAGGCAAGGGTGAAGAAATCCAGAACACCTTCGGTATGGCTGAAGACGGTGTTTACATCGTTTCCGACCACGCTATGTACCGCTTTGATATCAACGAAAACGGTGAGCCTTACTACACCTGGAGAACATCCTACGACCGCGGCACAACGCTCAAGCCCGGCGCAATCAACCAGGGCAGCGGCACAACACCCACATTGCTTGACGTTCCCTGTTCAGACGGCAGCATCAAGTAGGTTGTTGCAATCACAGACAACGCCGATGAACAGGTTCACGTATGTATATACGACCGTGAAAACGGCGATATCATAGCAGAGGTTCCCGTATTCACCAAAGGCAAGAGTGTCAGCGAAAACAGCCTTATTGCTCACGGCCGTTCTTTCATTGTTGAAAACAACTACTCCGAAAGCGGCTCGGGCTTCCTTGTAACAGACCCGACCAGCGAGCCCGGAGTTGTAAGAATAGACCTCAACGCTGATTGCACAGACGCCTTCATCGCATGGGAAAGCGACGAAGCCTCCTGCACGGTTGTTCCCAAGCTCTCCACAGAGAACGGTCTCGTTTACCTCTACACAAGAGAGTATGACGATGCCGAGGACAGCGATGACGACGGTATCCCCGAAGGCAAGGTTGCATGGTACCTGACCGCTGTTGACTTTGAGACGGGCGAAACCGTATTTAAGGTATTCACAGGCATCGGCAGGAACTGGAACAACAGCTACGGCCCGATTACAATCGGCCCCAACGGCATACTCTACGTCGGCGTATTCAACGGTCTTATCTCTGTAACCGATACAGCAGCAAACTAAACACCAGATGTATTTTAAGCCCGACCGTACGGCCGGGCTTGATTTTTTGATTGTACAAATTGCAGTTTGTCGGGGTGTCGTAAGCGTTAAATTGTATATCAAAATTGTAGGGGACGGCGTCCTCGACGTCCCGAAAGGTTTGCGGAAATATCAATGTAAAAATGATATTGTAGGGGAGGGCTTCCACGCCCTCCCGACAGTGATATATCGGTCGCGTAACGGGAGGGGACAGAGCCCCTCCCCTACAGCTCACCGTAAAATTGATATTACATTTTACAAAGGGACGTCGAGGACG
>JAFQRA010000028.1 GCA_017410325.1 Clostridia bacterium
AAATGCAAAATTGTGGGAGGGCTTCGCCCTCACCCATTATAATTATCGCTCTAAATCAATGTTTTATAAAATCGGAGCGAAGCGACCCTTAACTTTGCACTTTGCGTTTTGCACTTTGCACTAATTGCAGTTCGTCTGTCATCAGACAGACAAACTGTAATTTATATTATTCTTTATTTTATCAAAAATATAAATATAAGTCAACACAAAACGAACAAATGTTTTGTAATCTGACAAAAAAATTCCTGCTCCCCGAAACGAGAAGCAGGAACGTTTTGTTTTACTTAGAATGTTACAACGTAGGAAGATCTTGTGCCGAGGGGAATAATAGCGCCGGCCTTATCGAAGTTGATTGTCCACTGAACGTCGTAGTCAGCAGTCTTTACGTTGCCTGTAGCCGCATCAACAGTGATAACGATCTTGCCGTAGGGGTAATCCATTGCGGCTGTACCTGTGATGCCTGTAGCGATACTGGGGATGTTGTCGTTGATAACTCTGGGAGGAACAGCAGTGAGAGCCTTGGGGTTGTGACCCTGGCCGTAGTCGATTGTGCTGGACTTGCCGTCAGCCTTTGTGAGGATGGTGATTGTGTAAACGCCATCCTTCTCCGTGCAGGTAGCGGACTTAACGTCTGCAGCTGTGAGCTTGGATGACCATGTCTGATCCTCTACGGGGAAAGCGTGCTTGATATCAGCCTTTGTTGTGTATGTTGCTTCGCCGTGGCTGTTATCTACAAGCATACCGTCAAGCCACTCGTCACCGCCGAGCATCTTGTAAATGCTTGCAAGAACGCTGGGAACTGTGGGAGACTTGGCAAGGTAGTTTGTTACGTACTTCTGCTTAACGGACTTAGCGTCTGTCTTAACCTTGTTAACAGCTGTGTTGAAATACTCAACAACTTCTGCCGTTGTTTCGGGCTTCTTTGCAGCCTCTGTAGCTTCTTCTGTAGCTTCTTCGGAAGCAGCCTCAGTTGCCTCTTCGGATGTTGCTTCTGTGGACTCAGCTTCGGAAGCAGCCTCTGTGGACTCAGCCTCGGAGGGAGCTTCTGTTGCGTCAACAGCCTCTGTGGAGTCTGCTACGGGAGCTTCTGTGGTTGTTTCGGGCTCATCGTTGCCGCCGCAAGCTGCAAAGGAAAGGCAGAGAACAGCAGCGAGGAGAAGAGCAATAAGTTTTTTTGCGTTCATTGAAAATACATTCCTCTCAAATTATTTTTATAATGCGTAATTGCATTATATAATAGCCGTTATGTTTTATTTTTCTGAAAAAGAATTTTAACGAAACTTTAACAAATTTCCGCCAAAAAATACATTTTGGGGTATCTTTTCGGTAGCTTGATAAGAACTCAATATACACCGATTGTGCAGTTATTTACCAGTTCATTATCTGTTCGGGGTTGTCGCAGATTTCCTGAATCTTGTCGAGGAAGCCCTTGATGTCGCTGTATTCGCAGGCACGGTGGTCAAACAGAACCGTCATAGGCATAATGTGGCGGATTACGATTTCCTTTTCACCGTTTTCGTTTGTTCTTACAACGGGTTGGTCTGTTGCCGCCCAGAGTGCGATAACGCAGGTCTGCGGCGGAATGATTTCAAGCAGTGAGCAGCAGCCGTATCTGCCGCGGTCGATAGAGCCGAGGTTGCTGACGGTGATTGTGCCCTGCTCAATGTCCTTCTTTGTAATTCTGTCTTTTTCGGGTATGCTGTAATACTCCTTCTTGGCCTTACCGCTGAGTGTCTTGACCTTGTACTTACCTACCTTTGCACCGAAAAGACGGCAGAGAACGGTCTTGACCTTACCCTTTTTGAGTGCGTTGATGGTGTTGTCCATAGACACCTCAAACATAGCCTCGGTAAGGTTGGTGTTCTTGAGTCTGCGTGCAACGTCGAGTATGTAAGCGGACATTTCATCGAGAGTTTTGCTCTCGAAATTGTGGTAGTTGATAGTCATCATTTCGCCGTTGGGGAGCTGCATGGGAACGGAGAAATGCACCTCGTCAAAGTACTTTATCTGACCCTTTACAAGGTGGCGGTTGAACTCGAAATGAGCGTTCATTTTCGGAGATTCCTTAAGGGCAATTGCTATAGCCTTGAGCATAAGCGTGTTGATGCTCAGCTTATGCTGAAGCTTGCCCGAAGCGCGAAGCTCGTTGAATTTTGCCATAAGCTCCGTTATGTCAAACTCGACAACGGGACCTGCGTGGGGAATTTCCATCCACGACTGGCTTGTCATATTGGCAACAATTTTCCTCTGAATTCCGAAATGTTCTGTTTTTACGGGTTGCATTCGTTTACTCCTTTATATTCGGTTATATTTTAATTAAAGCACCGCTTAATCTCAATAATGTTATCACATCCGTCATTTTATGTCAAACGTATAAAAGAATTAAAAGCAACAAAAATTTTAAAAATTTGATTAAATATTTTTAATATAAAAACACTTTACTAATCAGCGGTTTTGTTGTATATTTGTTTAGATTAGATATATTTATCGCAAAGGACGGTGATTTCCGTGAAATTCAGCATAAATCCGCAAATGATGTTCGGGCTTTCCTTCAGCGTGCCCGCACAGGTTGCCGACAAGCACCTCAAGCTCGCAGGCGCGGCACAGCTTAAGGCTCTGCTCTGGCTTTTACGGCACGCCGCCGAAGGCCCTTCAAGTGAGGATATTGCAAAGGCACTCAATATGAATCACGCCGACGTGTGCGACGCTATGCAGTACTGGATTGAAAACGGCATCGTAACGCAGGACGGTCAGGCACCCGCCAAGCCCGAAACGCCGTCCTATGCCGCCCCCGAAAGGACAGCTGCGGTTGAGCAGATTGTTGAGCAGGCGGTTTCCGCCAAGCCCACAGCGGAGCAGATTTTAAAGCGCACCAAGGAAAGCCCCGAAATACGCTTTATGTTAAACGAGGCTCAGCACAAGCTCGGCAGAACGATAGGCTACGATTCGCAGGCAACCCTGCTTATGATTTGCGACAGCTACGGTCTGCCCGTAGAGGTGCTTTTAATGCTTATTGAGTACTGCGTTTCAATCGGCAAGGGGTCAATAAATTATATTGCCAAAACGGCAAAAACCTGGAGCGACAGAGAAATTGATTCGCTTGAAAAGGCGGATGAGCAGATAAAAATTCTGCGCCGCTGTGAGGGGCTGTGGAAGCAGCTTTGCGAAATGACGGGTATCAGCACACCAAGACCCACCTCCGCTCAAAGCGCATACCTGCGCCAATGGAGCGTTGATTTGGGCTTTGACATTGAAATGATATACCTGGCTTACGAGGAAATGGCAAACCACACAGACAAGATAAGCTTTCCGTATATGAACAAGGTGCTTGCCAACTGGCACGAAGCGGGAATCAAAACGCCCGAGCAGCTTGAGGAAAGCAAGGCACAGCCCAAAGCAGTGTCCAAGCCTGCAAAGAAGAAAAAGAGCGAGGGCTACGAGGCATCGTACGATATTGAAGAATTCAACCGCCGCTCAATGGAAGAGCCGTTGGTTTACAAAAAACAGGAAGACTGAGAGGTGTAATCAATGGGTTACAGCAAAAGCATATATATTACCGCTCAGAGCAAGCTTGACAGCAGAAGAAAAAAGGCGGTTGAAGAGCTTGAAATCAGACGGGCAAAGGCATATTCGGCAATACCCGAGCTTGTTGAAATTCAAAGCAGGATTGCCGCCTGTGGTGCAGAGGTTATAGGCGCATTTGCCAAGGGAGCAAACGGCAGGGCTTACGTTGAAGAGCTTGCCAAAGAGAGCCTTGCGGCACAGAAAAGGCGCAAGGAGCTGCTCGCTCAAGCAGGTCTGCCCGAAAACTATCTTGAGGCGCAGTATGTATGTAACATCTGTGAGGACACGGGCGTTACGGACGATGGCATCTGCGAGTGTCAGCGAAAGCTGCTGGCCGAAACGGCAAAGGATGAAATTTCAAAGCACGCTCCGCTGAGAGCATCAACCTTTGAAAAGTTTTCGCTTGAGTTTTATCCCGAAGCACCCGATGCAAACGGAATAAGCCCGAAAAAGCGTATGGGTGAAATCGCAAAATTCTGCAAGGATTACGCAAACGATTTTTCGCTCAGCTCTGCGTCACTTTTTATGCACGGCGCAACGGGTCTGGGCAAAACTCACCTTTCGCTGAGCATAGCAAACGTTGTTACCGAAAAAGGAATGGGAGTAATTTATTCGAGTGCCCCCAACCTTTTCGGCGAGCTTGAAAGAGAGCATTTCAGCAGGCAGAATCCCAACGAGCGCACCTTTGAGCGTGAACTGCTTGAAACGGATTTACTCATAATTGACGATTTGGGTGTTGAATTTTCGACACAGTTTACCGTAAGCTGTGTTTACAACATAATAAATTCCCGTATTCTAAGCGGCAAGCCCACTATAATCAGCACAAACCTCACTCCGGGCGAGCTGGAGGACAAGTACACACAGCGCATAACCTCCCGGATCATAGGCAGCTACATATCCATCAAATTTATCGGCAGAGACATAAGACAGCTTAAGAGATATTGATTTTAAAAGAGGCGAATTAAATGAATGCGATTAAGAAATTTCTCAACAAGCTTTTTATCGACGGGCTCAGCGGTATGGCATTCGGCCTTTTTTCAACACTGATTATCGGCACTATTTTACAGCAGATAGGCAACGCAATCCCCAATCAGATCGGCACCTGCATTTTTGCAATCGGTAAAATTGCCGCTTCGCTTATGGGTGCGGGAATCGGTTGTGGCGTTGCGGCCAAATTCGGCGAAAAGCCGCTCGTTACCCTTTCGGCCGCTGCAACGGGTATGATAGGCGCATTTGCCACGAAAATTCTTGCCGGCGGTATGATTGACGGTGCGGTTGTTTCCTACGCAGGCCCCGGCGAGCCTATGGGCGCATTTGTTGCCGCCTTTGTGGGCATTGAGCTCGGCCACCTTGTTGCAGGCAAAACAAAGCTCGATATAATTCTCACTCCCATAGTCACCATAGGCACGGGTGCCGTTGCAGGCCTGCTGTTAGGCCCGTACATTTCACAGTTTATGACGTGGCTTGGCAGCCTTATCAACTGGGGCACGGAGCAGCAGCCGATTATAATGGGTATCGTCGTTTCCGTGCTTATGGGTATGTTCCTCACGCTTCCGATAAGCTCTGCCGCAATCGGCGTTGCACTTGGCCTCAGCGGTGTTGCCGCAGGTGCGGCTGTTGCCGGCTGCTGCGCAAACATGGTCGGCTTTGCAATTGCAAGCTACCGTGACAACGGCTTCGGCGGTCTTGTGGCACAGGGTATAGGCACAAGCATGCTGCAGATGCCCAACATTGTCAAAAAGCCGATTATATGGCTGCCCGCAATTATCGCAAGCGCCGTCACAGGCCCGATATCCTCCGCTCTGCTTCATATGGTGAACAATTCTACAGGCGCAGGTATGGGCACGGCAGGTCTTGTAGGTCAGATTATGGGCTTTGAGGCCATGACTGCCGCAGGCGCTTCGCCGACAACCGCTCTTATTGAAATGGCAATCGTACACTTCCTGCTGCCCGGCGTTATTGCCGCAGGCGTTGCGCAGTGTATGAGAAAGCTCGGCTGGCTCAAGCCCGGCGATATGAAATTAGAAGTTTAATCTGTTTTTATATAAGGAGAAAAATTTGTGGACATCATTACCGCTTTAACCACAGAATTCGGCCTGCAGAAATGGCAGGTTGAAAACACAGTAAGCCTCATTGACGAGGGCAACACCATTCCCTTTATCGCCCGTTACCGCAAGGAGGCACACGGCACGCTTGACGACCAGGTGCTTCGCGAGATTTCAGAAAGGCTTGAATATCTTCGCAACCTCGACAAGCGAAGAGAAGAGGTCAGAAAGTCAATCACCGACCAGGAAAAGATGACGGACGAAATCGAAGCCGCACTTGAAAACGCAAAAACACTTGCTGAAATTGAGGATATCTACCGCCCCTTCAAGCCCAAGAGAAAGACACGCGCAAGCGTTGCAAGAGAAAAGGGTCTTGAACCGCTGGCACAGCTTATTTTTGAGCAGGAGGTTATGAATACCCCTGCAATTGAAGCGGCGGCAGCTTACGTTGACGAAGGAAAAGGCGTTGCCACGGCAGAAGAGGCCTTGCAGGGTGCAATGGACATCATTGCCGAGGATATTTCGGACAACGCAGATATAAGGCGCAGAATTCGCAACCTTTTCAGCGTTGTCGGTATTGTAAGCTCAAAGGCAGCTGATGCCGAAAAGGACAGCGTCTATGCACAGTATTACGATTATTCCGAGCCCGTCAACAAAATTGCCAACCACAGAATTCTCGCCCTTGACAGAGGCGAAAAGGAAGGCTTCCTTAAAGTTGACGTTACTCTTGATATCACAAAAGCACTCGGTGTTATTACAAGTGTTACGCTGAAAAATACCGGTTCTCTGTTTACCGACACGGTAAGGGATGCCGGTGCAGACAGCTACACAAGGCTCATAATGCCATCCATTGAGCGTGAAATCCGCTCAATGCTCACCGAAAGAGCAGATACCGATGCAATCAAAGTTTTTGCCGCCAACCTTCGTCCCCTGCTGCTTCAGCCGCCCGTAAAGGGCAAGGTAGCCCTCGGTCTTGACCCCGGCTACAGGACAGGCTGTAAGGTAGCCGTTGTCGACGAAACGGGCAGAGTGCTTGACACGGGCGTTATTTACGTAACACATTCCGAGGCACAGAAGCAGTCGGCCAAGCAGACGGTTGCCAATCTTATAAAGAAGCATAACGTTGAAATTATTGCAATCGGCAACGGTACGGCTTCAAAGGAAACGGAGATTTTTACCTCAAACCTGCTCAAGGAAATCGGCAGCAAGGCAAAGTATATGGTAGTAAGCGAGGCGGGTGCTTCGGTTTACTCAGCCTCCAAGCTTGCAGCTGAGGAATTCCCGCAGTTTGACGTATCCTTAAGAAGTGCTATTTCAATTGCACGCCGCTTGCAGGACCCGCTTGCAGAGCTTGTTAAAATCGACCCGAAGGCTATCGGCGTGGGACAGTACCAGCATGATATGCCGCAGAAGGAGCTGAGCAACGCTCTTGACGGTGTTGTGGAGGACTGCGTTAACAACGTAGGCGTTGACCTCAACACAGCCTCTCCCTCACTTCTCACAAGAGTTTCCGGCATCAATTCAACGGTTGCGAAAAATATTGTACTTTACAGAGAAGAAAACGGTGCATTCACGGGCAGGGCACAGCTCAAAAAGGTACCCAAGCTCGGCGCAAAGGCATACGAGCAGTGCGCAGGCTTCCTGCGTGTAGCGGAAAGCAAGAATCCGCTCGACAACACGGGCGTTCACCCCGAAAGCTACGATGCGGCCAAAGAGCTTCTTGACATTTGCGGCTATGACCTTAAAGACGTAAAGGCAGGCAGAATCATTGACCTTGCACAGAAGGTTGAGGAAAGAGGCTCGGACAAGGTTGCACAGCAGCTTGGAATCGGTGTGCCCACACTCAACGACATCGTAAAGGAAATGCTCCGCCCCGGCAGAGACCCGAGAGACGAGCTTCCGCCCCCGATGCTTCTCACGGATGTTATGGATATGAACGACTTAAAGCCCGGAATGGAGCTTAAGGGCACGGTGCGAAACGTTATTGACTTCGGTGCATTTATCGACATCGGCGTTCATCAGGACGGTCTCGTTCACATTTCACGCATTACGGACAGATACATCAAGCATCCCTCCGAAGTGCTTACGGTCGGCGATATCGTCACCGTATGGGTTGTCAGCGTTGACACCGCCAAAAAGCGCATTGCGCTTACAATGAGGAAACCCAAGGAGGCGGAAAGCGTTGGCTGATAACTTTCACAAGGATTTAACGCAGGGCAGTGTTACAAAACAGCTTATTAAATTTGCAACGCCCTTCCTGCTTTCAAACCTTCTTCAGGCGCTTTACAGCGTTGCCGATATGATTATAGTCGGTCAGTTCTGCGGCAAAACAGGCATTACCGGCGTTTCCATCGGAAGTCAGATAAACATACTCGTAACGGGTGCGGCAATGGGCCTTTCCGTTGGCGGTACGGTGCTTATAGCACAGTACGGCGGACAGAAGCTGTTCGGCGAACAGCGCAAAACCATAGGCACTATGACTTCGCTTTATATGATACTTGCCGTCGTGCTGACGGTTGCAATGCTCTTGCTTTGCGACCCCCTGCTCACCCTTCTCAACACACCTGCCTCCGCTTATTCGGAAGCCAAAGACTACTACAACATCTGTATGGGCGGTATGGTGTTTATGTTCCTTTATAACGCCATAAGCGGTGTACTGCGAGGAATGGGTGACTCCAAAAGGCCGCTCTATTTCGTGCTCATCGCCGCAATCACAAACGTTGTACTCGACCTTATTCTTGTCGGAAAGTTCGGCATGGCTTCCGCAGGTGCGGCGTGGGCAACGATATCGGCACAGGCACTCAGCGTAATTATTTCGCTTATTTACCTTGCCAAGAAAAAATTCTTTGCGGAATACAAACTCAGCGATTTCAAAATCAGCAAGGACAAGCTTGGGCCTCTTATGCAGATAGGTCTCCCCTCGTCCATACAGAGCCTTGTTGTTTCGCTTTCGTTCCTGACTCTCACCGCTCTTGTAAACTCCCTGCCCAACGCTGAGGTTGCCTCTGCCTGCCAGGGTATAGGCGGTAAAATAAACTCGTTTGCAATTCTGCCGGGCCTTGCAATAAGCAGTGCCATTTCCTCAATGGCGGGTCAGAATATAGGTGCAGGCGAATACGCAAGAGCCAAAAAGACGATGCTTACCGGTATGGTTATGGCTTTTTCGGTTTCGGTTGTGGTTTTTGCGGTTGTAAATCTCTTCCCGGAATTTCTTATCAGACTGTTTGACAGCGAGCCCGAGGTTATAGAAACGGGCGCAAGATACATACGCATTATTTCGTTTGACTATCTTTTTGCGTGCATTATGTTCTGCCTCAACGGCCTTGCAATTGCCGCAGGCAACACGTATATTGCCCTTATCAACGCAATATGCAACGGTATCTTAGTCAGAATGCCGGTTGCCTACTTCCTTGTAAGAGCTATGGATATGGGCTTTGACGGCGTTGCCATAGCAATGGGCTTTGCTTCGGTAATCGGCATTGTAATCGGCGCGATTTATGTGCAGAGCGGCAAATGGAAAAAAAGTATAATATGATAAAGAAAGTAATATAAATATAATTTACAAAGGAGGTAATACCGAAAATGAAAAGAGTGTTGGATTTTACTGCGGCACTTTTTGCCTGCATACTGCTCTTTCCCCTGTTTTTGGTAATTGCCCTTATTATCCTTGTTACCGACGGTGCACCCGTAATTCACAAGCACAAGCGCATAGGCAAGGATATGAAAAAGTTTACAATCTACAAATTCCGTACAATGAAAAACGGCACGAGACTTACCGCCACGGTTAACCTTACCGAGTCCGACGAGCAGATTACGCCTATCGGCAGAATACTGCGAAAGACCAGTATTGACGAATTGCCCCAGCTTTTCAATATTCTCAGGGGCGATATGAGCTTTGTCGGTCCGCGTCCGCTTATCATTCACGAAGGCGAAATACACAAAATGCGCAAGGAAGCCGGTGTTTATGCCGTGCGCCCCGGGCTTACAGGCTGGGCACAGATTAACGGCAGAGACCGTGTTACCGACGAGGAAAAGGTAAGGCTTGACAAGGAGTACGTTGAAAAGCAGAGTATTATGTTCGACCTTAAAATAATGCTTATGACTGTAACAAACGTTTTCAAGTCAGACGGAGTCGTTGAAGGCGGAAAAAAATAATTTTTCCAAAAATAAAAATAAAAAGCTGCACACAAAAACGGCATTTTTCTCTTTTGAGAATTTGCCGTTTTTTATCTGTATATTTATACACAAACTATAAAAAAATATCGGTTTTTTAATAATTTTTTCTTGAAAAATCCATCGAAACAGTTTATAATAAATGAAAATAGGTTAGTATCGCTCTAATGGGGCTATTTTTGCAACCCTTATCACTTCTCCACACCGAAGGGGGTCATTTTTTGACAGCGGATTTACACTGCCACACCAAATTATCGGACGGCTCAATGGGCATTGACGAGCTGATAATTCTGGCAAAAAAGAAAGGTATTGACACAATCGCAATCACTGACCACGACTGCCTTGCAGGCACGGTACGCGGCAAAATAATCGGCGAAAGACACGGGGTAAACGTAATACCCGGTGTTGAGATTTCTGCGTTTGACAGCGCAACGCAGACAGAGGTACATATACTTTGCTACCAGCCGGACAGCCCCGACAGGCTCGAGGGACTCTGCCGCCGCAACTCGCTTTCACGCAAAAAGGCAAGCCAGTATATGATTCTTAAAACGGCACAGCGCTACCCCATCACGCCCGATCTCGTTCTCAAATGCGCCACGGGCTCAACCAACGTATTTAAACAGCACATTATGCACGCACTTATGGAGTGTGCAATTACAACCGAGCTTTACGGCAAGGTTTACCACGAGCTTTTCTCACCGGAAAGCGAAACCAATGTTATAGTACGGCCCCAGTTCCCCGAACCCAAAGAGGTTATCGAACAGATTCGTGCGGCAGGCGGTATAGCAATTCTCGCCCACCCTGCCCATTCAAAGTGCGCTCACCTTATTGACGAGCTTGTTGAAGCAGGCCTTCACGGTATAGAGGTATGGCACCCGTGCCACAGCGCTGAGGATATTGCAACGCTCACAAAAATCGCAAAAGAAAAGAAGCTGCTTATGACGGGCGGCAGCGATTTCCACGGAATGTACTCGCCCACGGCTGTAGGTGTCGGCGGAATTGAAATTCCCCAGCAGCACCTGAGCACCTTCCTTGGCTACAAGGCAAAAATGAAACGTCTGCAAAAAAAGGCAGAAAGCGCAGAAAACAACGCATAATAATATAACACAGTTTTTATAAAGGATTTTCACTATGCACGACGACAGCGATATTAAAATTTTTAAAGGCAAGGGCGAGGACTCGGACAGCTCTGACCTTTTTGCGCTTGCAGAAGAAATGCGCAGAAACATTGTCAACGGCAATTCCGCAAAGGCAAAGGAGCTGGGCACAAGGCTGGCAAGCCTTTCACCCGACAGCGACGACCTTGGCGAAGAGCTTATAAAATACGTGCGCAACACGGCGGCGGACGAAGAGGTCAAGGACCAGATTGTGACTTTGATGCTTTTCTGTGCGGAATATACGCTTCTCAACGAGCTCTGCCCTATGCTTGCGGCAAGTGCAACGGAAACAATGTACAACGTTATCAAGGCCAATTTCCCGTCCTTTTATAACAGCATTTCAAACGGTGCGGCTGTGAGCTTTTACCACCTCGCGGTAAAGAAAAACCGTGAAGTTGCAAAGGCAGTCGGCGAAAGCTTTGCAATGCTCTGCGAGCAGGACAGCAAGCTGATTAAAGCAATGGGCGAAAACGTTTTCACCCTCACCTGCGAAAAGGTAAAAGAAACCATTGCCGAATACAAATTTGAGAAGTAATATACAATAAGCACTACGGCACACTTCAAAGCGAAGTGTGCCGTAGTTTATATATGATATCACGGTGCTTCTCTGACATCCGTAACCGTCCAGACTCCTTTTTCCTTTTCAATTTTCCAATAGCATAAAATATCCCATGAGCCGCTGTTTGACTGCGTTCCGTCATCGAAAACGTGTTCCCGTTCCACGGAATAAATGACCCATACATATCCGCTGTTGCCCTTAGCCTCAGCCGTTACAAGCTGCAAATCAACCGAAGCCGAAACAACGTCATCTCTGTAATACCGTGCAAGTGCACCTACGCTTTTATCGGCAGCGGCAGCCTTGCCTTTGTACTCAAAAACCTGCTTTGCGGTTTTGAGTATATCCCGTGCCACAGCTTCGTCCTCCTCAGTCATTTCACGGTCAAGTGTGAAATAACGCAGATAGCCGTAATAGCTTCTGTACGGCAGATATTCGTCGTAATAAACGCTGTGGTCAATGACGAACAAACCGATTATGAGCGGCGAGCAGATAAGTATAACTGCAAGGAAGCATATCAGCAAACGCTTTTTCATTTCACTCCCTCCTTTCAGCTACATTATAACCGCGAAAATATTTTTTGTCAATAACAAATTTTATTTATTGACAAATTTTATTTTCGTGTTATAATCCAATTGTAAGTGTTAAACAGTAAAGGCGGCGGTTATATGCCCAAGGCAGAGAAAAGCGAAAAAAATTCAATATCCGAAAACCTGAAAAAAGGCATAACGGAAATGCTTATACTTTCTTTCTTAGATAAGGAAGATATGCATACCTACGCTATAATGAATAGGTTGGATGAGCTTTCGGGCGGTGTTTGCAAAATCAGCTACCCGTACGCAGTTATATACCGCCTGACCGACTGCAAGTATATTGAAGAGGCAGGAAAAAGGGTTGACGAAAACCGCCTGAGGCAGTTTTATCGGATTACGCCAAGCGGCAGAGCATATCTCAACGATATGCGCAAAGAATATGACGGTTTTATAAACGGCGTGAATATGATTTTCAGAGCGCTGAAAGGAGAATAAACCGATGATTACCGAAAGAGAAATAAAGAAATATTTAAAGAGCGTTGAAAAGAACATACCCTGTTCAAAAAAGATAAAAAATGACTGTATGCAAAGTTTAAAGTTAAATATCGAAGATATAATCAGTTCCGACCCGCACACTACAGTAAAAAACCTTATTGAAATTCTCGGCACACCAAAAGCAGTTGCCGAAGGCCTTACAAAAGAATTGGATTTCCAAGAGATAAAGAAATATAAACTTGTAAAAAACATAATCAGCTTTACCGTTCTGGGAGTTATTGCGGCTGTTACGATAGCATTTTTAAGCAACTGCGTTTATGATTTAACAAGGCTTGATTACAATTTCTTTTTGATTAGGGATTTGGCAAACACACCGTAACTGAAAACGGCACACTTCAAAGCGAAGTGTGCCGTTAATATTTTTCGGTTATTTACTTTTTCTTGCACTCAAAGCAAAGCCAATCGTTTTTATCGTGGCGTGCTATAACCTCGAAGCCGTTTTTCTCAAAGGCGGCAAGCACCTCGGGCTCACGGGGCTTGATTATACCGGAGGCGATGAAAACGCCGCCGTCGGCAAGGAACTCGCCGACCTGTGAGGAGAAAAGAATGATGATATCTGCAACGATGTTTGCGGCAATTACCTCAAACTTGCCCGAAACCATATCGGCAAGGTTGCCCTTGTAAACGGTGTACTTCGGCTCTGTAAAGCCGTTTATTTCGCCGTTTTCACGGGCGGTTTTGGCGGCAAGAGCGTCAATATCCACACCGACCGCCTTTTTTGCACCGAGCAGAAGCGAAGCAACACTGAGTATTCCGCTTCCGCAGCCGACGTCGAGCATATTGACGTTTTCGTTGATATAGGGCTCAAGTGCCTCAAGGCAAAGACGTGTTGTTTCGTGTGTGCCCGAGCCGAAGGCGAGACCCGGCTCGATTGAAAGCACCGCTCTGCCGTTAGCGTCGTAATCGTCAATCCACAAGGGGCGGATAAGCAGTCTTTCACCGATTTCCATAGGCTTGAAATAAGCCTTCCAGTTGTTTTCCCAGTCCTCATTACGGCAGACGTTGGTATCAATTTCATAGCCGATTTTTTCCGCCGCAAAGCGCTCCGTAAGGAAGGCCGTTGCCTCGGCAGGGTTATCCTCGGGTGAAATGTAGATATGTACAAGACCCTTTGTACGGTCCTTGGCAAGCAGATCCTCGTCAATAAGGTCTATGCCTGCAATTTCAAACGCCTCCTGCTCAAGGGTACGGTAATCTTCAATATAAACACCGGGTACAATTACCTGAGCAATTGCGGCGGCCTTATCCAAATCGGCAGCATCAACGGTTATAATAATTTCTGTCCAATCCATAGTATTCTTCCTTTATTTATCCAGACCGAGGTCTGTTTCTTTTGTGACGTCCACTCTGCCGTGGTTATAGAAGGCTCTGTTATCAAGCGCCCACTGACGGGTTGAAAAAGCCCCCTGCTCAACACCGTTGATTGCCGAATTGACTTCAACGATGCGTGCATCAAGCCTGTCAAGGGCGGCAAGGATATCCGCCTCGATAAACAGCGGTCTGACAGCCGCACCGAATTCGGGGTCACCGTGGTGGGAAATGAGCATATGCTCAAGCAGCACCGCCTTTTCGTGGCTGATGCCGAGCCTTTCCGCAGTTTTATCCACAAGCATTGCACCCTTTACGAGGTGGCCCAGCAGTGTGCCCTCTACGCTGTAGCCCGAGGCTATACCGGTTTCGGTGGCAACCAGCTCATCAAGCTTTGCAATATCGTGAAGCATTGCACCGCCGAGCAGCAAATCTTCATCGACAAAGGGATAAATCCTGCAAATACTCTGTGCAAGGCGGACTATTGAAAGCGTATGCTGAAGCAGACCGCTTCTCATAGCGTGGTGAAGCTTGAAGGCCGCCGGATAGTAAAGCAGCTTTTCCTCGTTTTCGGTAAGGATCGTTTTGACAAGCAGAGAAAGCTCCTTGTCGGAAAAGCTTTCCGCAATTGACACAAGCTCGTCAAACATAGCTCTGCCCGAATAGACAGCGCCCGCAACAAAGTCCTCAATCCTTACATTGTCCGCAGGAATGGCGGGACGGATTCTTTCCACGCGAAGCTGGTCAACATCGTTGAACTTGTTTATCGTACCCTGCACCTTTACAAGCGTGTTGGGCTGATAAAAGCCGTGAATATTTTCATCGTAATTCCACAGCTTGCCGTTAATCTCACCGCTCTTGTCGCTTAAGACAAGGTCGAGGTATGCACCGCCGTTTTTATTGGTTTTTTTCTCACACGATTTTACAAGGCAGAAGCCCGTATGAGTGCCCGATTTTTCGTGATAAGTAAAATTCAAAGAAATTCACTCCAATCTGTATATCTTAATTATTATACATTGGCGGTTCGATTTTTACAACCTAAAAAAAGAAATTTTACTAATTTTAATAATTAATAAAATATTTATATTTTATATGGATTATTGTAAAATATGTGGTATAATAACTTTGATTAGAATAGGTTATTATGTTTATTTTGAAAGGAACAGCGGAAAATGAATTATTCTTTTGCTCTCTCCTCCCCCGTCAACGGACTTGATATTTGCAGCGTTGACACAAAATCGAATTTCAAGGTTGCCATCATTACGGCGAACTTTGCGTTGCCCCTGGGAAAGGATGCGGCGGTAAACGCTCTTATTCCGGGTCTGCTCAAACGCACCTGCAGAAAATACCCGACACTTACCGAAATGAACAAGCACCTTGCTTCTCTTTACGGCGCAATGGTTGCCGCAGGCGTTTCAAAGGACGGTGAAAGCCAGGTTATCACGCTTCGCGTAACTGCACTTGAGGACAGATTTTCGTTGAGCGACGAAAAGATAAGTGAAAAGGCTGTTGAGCTTTTGCTCGACCTTATTTTTGACCCAAACCTTACAGAGGGCAAATTCTGTGAGGCAGATGTCGAGCGTGAGAAGCGCCTGATGATTGAGCAGATTGAAAGCGAGCTCAACGACAAGCGTTACTACGCGCTAAAGCGCTGTACGGAAATAATGTGCGAAAACGAGGTTTACGCACTCAGCCGCAGCGGCGAAATTGAGGATATAAAAGCAGTTACGCCCGAAAGCGTTACCGAGGCGTGGAAAAATATGCTCAAAACCGCTCGTGTGTATTTCGGCGTTACGGGCAGTATGAGCGCAGAAGCCATAAAAGAGAAAATCGCTGAAAAATTTGCCGAGATTGACCGCTCTTCCCTGGCAGACCTCCATACGGAATTTATCGTTTCAGCCGAGGAGCCGAGAAAAGTGCGTGAAGAGCTGCCCGTAAAGCAGGGTAAGCTCGTAATGGGTATGAGAGCAGGTATGACCGACTGCGAGGACAACTACGTAGCTATCAAAGTAATGTGTGACATTTTCGGCGGCGGAGTTTACTCAAAGCTGTTCAATAACGTGCGCGAAAAAATGAGCCTTTGCTACTACTGCTCTGCGGCGTTCAACCGTGCAAAGGGCCTGATCATGGTACAAAGCGGCATTGAAAACGAAAATGAGCAGAAGGCTACGGACGCTATCCTTCAGCAGCTTGAGGACATCAAAAACGGCAGCTTTACCGAGGATGAGTTTGACTCGTCCATAAAGGGTCTCACAAACCTTATCTACGGTGTGGGCGATACCCCCGAGGGGCTTGACCGCTGGTACAGCGGACAGATGCTCGACCGTGAGATTATGACACCCGAGGAATATGCAGGGCTGATTTCATCAGTCACACGTGAGCAGGTTATTGCCGCGGCGCAGAATGTAACGCTTGATACCGTATATATGCTTACGGGCACAGGCACGCAGGACGACGAGGAATAAGGAGGGAAGAAAAGTGAGCGTAAAAATTAACGAAATCAAAAACGAGCTGCTTGACGAAAAGTGTTACCATATCAAGCACCCGACGGGACTTAACATTTACGTTTTCCCCAAGCCGGGATATGCAGGCGCTTACGCCGTATTCGGCACAAACTACGGCTCGATTGACACGAAAATTCTCACCGCAGACGGCACTCTTGCCGACATTCCCGAAGGCACGGCACACTTCCTCGAACACAAGCTTTTCGAGAGTGAAGACCTTGACGCCTTTGCACGCTACGCAAAGACGGGTGCAAGCGCAAACGCCTACACCTCGTTCGACACGACCTGCTACCTTTTCTCCTGCACGGGCGATTTCAACGAATCCTTAAAAATCCTGCTTGACTTCGTTCAGTCGCCGTATTTTACGGAGCAGACCGTTGCAAAGGAGCAGGGCATCATCGGCCAGGAAATCACGATGTATAAGGACGTGCCCGACTGGGAGGTACTGTTCAATCTCCTGCGTGCGCTTTACCACAGCCACCCCGTCAGAATCGACATTGCAGGCACGGTTGAGTCGATTGCCGAAATTACGGCGCAGACACTTTACGACTGCTACAACAATTTCTATAACCTGAACAATATGGTGCTTGCCGTTGCCGGCAACGTTGAAATTGACGATATTATAAAAATCTGCGACGAAATGCTCAAGCCTTGCGGTGAATTCAACTTTATCAGAAAGCCGCACGATGAGCCCGAAACAATCGTTCAGGATTATATCGAAGAAAAGCTTTCCGTTTCCGCGCCGATATTCTCACTCGGCTTCAAGGAAAGCTACGGCCTGCCAAAAAGAAGCCTCAGGCAGAAAATTGCGGCGGACGTGTTGCTTGAGCTGCTTGCGGGCACAACTTCGGAGCTTTACAACAGCCTGCTTGAGCAGGGACTTATCAACACGAGCTTCGGCTTTGAGCAGTTTACGGGCTTCGGCTACGGCGCAACGATATTCAACGGCGAAAGCAAGGACCCCGAGGAAACCTCAAGGCAGATTAAAGCCGCAATCAAGGCTATGCGCGAAAACGGCATAAACGAAGAGGACTTTGAACGCACACGCAGAAAGCTCTACGGCAGAACGGTTATGAGCTTTAACGACATTGACGAAATTGCAAACGACCTTGTCGGCGCACACTTTGATAAAGTCGGCGTGTTTGAGGATATCGACGTTTTCCGTTCACTCACCGTAAAGGACGTTGAAGAAGTGCTCAGAAGCACGATGCGTGAAGAATACTGTGCGCTTTCGGTAATCAGACCGATAGAATAAAGCAAAAGGAAGTGTAAAGAAATGGACAGCACAACCGTATATTTTTCTTTTCTCGATAAAGGCATAGAGGTAAGCTCAGTTCTGGCTCAGTTCAGCCTTTTCGGCAAAGACGTTACAATCCGCTGGTACGGCGCGATTATCGCCTTCGGCTTTCTGCTTGCCGTTCTTTGGGGCGGCAGAGTTGCCTACAAGTGGAAGATGAACCTTGACAAGATGATTGACGTGCTTATTGCAGGCACCTTCGGTGGAATTGCAGGCGCAAGGCTTTACTACGTTATTTTCCGCTGGGAATATTATTCGGAACACCTCAGCGAAATTCCGCAGATATGGAACGGCGGTCTTGCAATTTACGGCGGCATAATCGGCGCACTTATTGCGGCGTTTATCGTCTGCAAATGCAACGGGCTCAATTTCTATAATCTGCTTGACTGTGCAGGTATGAGCCTTCTTATCGGCCAGGGTATCGGCCGCTGGGGCAACTTTGCCAACCAGGAGGCATTCGGCTCAAACACGGATATGCCCTGGGGTATGATAAGCGAAAAGACCACGATTTACCTCGTTGACCACAAGGAAGAGCTCTCCGAGCTCGGCGTTACGGTTGACCCCTACTCCCCCGTTCACCCGACCTTCCTTTACGAGTCGCTGTGGTGTCTTGGTTCATTCCTTATTCTTCTTTTCATCTACAAAAAGTGCCGCCGCTTCAGCGGTCAGCTTTTCCTGACATACGGTCTGCTTTACGGCACGGGCAGAGCAATTATTGAAGGCTTCCGTACGGACAGCCTGTACATCGGCTCAACCTCACTTCGCGTTTCGCAGGTGCTTTCAATAGTAGTTTCGGCAATTTTCCTTGTGCTGCTTGTTTCTCTCACTTTGAAATACAAGAAAAATCCCAAGCCCATTGAGGGTGTGGACTATTTCCCCGCAGAGGTTGTAAAGAGCACGAAAAGTAAAAAAGGCAAGGCAAGCAAAGCAGATATGCAGACCCTTGCACAAAAGCGTGCGGAAAGAATGACACAAACGGAAGAAAAAACGGAATAATTTTTTCAATCCTCCAACTGTCAAATAGGTTTTATTGCAGTACAATAAAACAACTTAAAATTGACTGTTTGTAGGGGCGGATATTATCCGCCCGTGTTGATAACGCTTGGTTTGCTGGCGGCTGATAGCCGCCCCTACGATGAAGTTTTAAATGTTACGTTGTAGTAGGGTCAATTCACGAATTGCCCCTGCATTATCAGAATTCGAGGTGTGATTATGTGTAACAAAGTATTGCAACTGCTTGACGAAAAGTTCGGAAAAGACACACTGATTGCACTTGCGACAAGTGATAACAATATTCCCAGCGTGCGTATTGTAAATAGCTACTATGAAAACGGTTGCTTTTATACCGTTACACATAATTCGACCCTAAAAATGAAGCAAATTAAAAACAATCCCCTTGTTTCGGTTTGCTCCGAACAATGGTTTACCGCACGGGGTACTGCCGAAAACCTCGGTTATGTCTGCGACCCTAAAAATGAGGCTTTGATAAATAAGCTTCGCAATGTTTTTGCCGAGTGGTATTATAACGGACACACAAATGAATCCGACCCAAACACCTGTATTCTGTGTATTCATTTAGCAAACGGAACCTTATATCACAACGGTGAAAAATTTGAAATTAACTTCCAAATAAAAAACAACGGCTGATTATTCAGCCGTTGTGATTACCTTTTGGGCTATTCTTTTTATATCGTCGATTACGATTAATTCGCAGATTTCACGGCGCAATGCTGCCGCACCACGGATGCCTTTCATATACCACGCGGCGTGCTTGCGTGCTTCGAGCATACCGACCTTTTCGCCCTTGTATTCGCAGAGCAGCTCAATGTTCCTGAGCATTACTTCCATTCGTTTTTCAACGCTCGGCTCGGGGATAATTTCGCCGTGCTGAATATAAGCATTAATCTGCTCAAATGCCCACGGTCTGCCGAGTGCGCCTCTGCCGACCATAACGGCCTTACAGCCCGTTTCCTGCATAAGCTTTTTTGCAGTCAGCCCGTCTGTAACGTCACCGTTTGCGATTACGTCAATATTTACCGCCTCGCAGACAGCCTTTATATATTCGGGATAAACGGGCGGAGCATACATCTGCACCTTTGTTCTGCCGTGCACGGTTAAAGCCGAAGCGCCTGCGTTTTCACAGCGCTTTGCCAAATCGACACAGTTTATGTTTTCCGCATCCCAGCCGATACGCATTTTTACGGTTACGGGTAAATCAACCGCTTTCACAACGGCTTCAACAATTTTTTCGGCAAGGTCAGGGCTTTTCATCAGCGCACTTCCGCCGCCGTTGCCCGCAATTTTCGGAGCGGGACAGCCCATATTGATATCAATTGCATCGGGCTTGAATTCAAGCGCCTTCACCGCCGCCTTTGCCATAAATTCGGGGTCATCACCGAAAAGCTGTGCGGCACAGGGACGCTCAATATCGCTTATTTTCAGAAGCTCTCTCGACTTACGATCGCACATACAAAGCCCCTTTGCGCTCACCATTTCGGTTACGGTGTAGCCTGCACCGAACTCGGCGCATATTTCACGGAAGGCTCTGTCCGCAACGCCTGCCATAGGCGCAAGGGCGGCACAGCCCTTCCAATCTGTTTTACCAACTAACAAATTATCACCTTTGAATTTTAGTCTTAACGATTTTATATATTAACACATTTACTACTCACAGTCAAACGGAGGAAGAAAAAATATGAAGCTGATGGTTATTGACGGCAACAGTATTCTCAACCGTGCTTATTACGGAATCAAACTGCTGACCACCAAAGACGGCAAATTCACAAACGGAATATACGGCTTTTTATCCATTCTTCTGCGCCTGACCGATGAAGTTAAGCCCGACGCGGTTGCAATTGCGTTTGACGTGAAAGCACCAACCTTCCGCCACAAGATGTACGACAGCTACAAGGCACAGCGCAAGGGTATGCCGCCCGAACTCGCTCAGCAGATGCCAACCCTTAAAGAGCTTCTGCGTGCTCTGGGCTACACATTGCTCGAAAAAGAGGGTTGGGAGGCAGACGATATTTTAGGCACGCTTGCCTACGCCTGCAAGGACGGTGACGAATGCTTTATTGCAACGGGTGACCGTGACTCCTTACAGCTTGTTGACAGTAAGGTTAACGTGCTTCTCACCGCCACAAAGATGGGCAAGCCCCAGACTATCAGATATGACGAAGCAAAAATTCTTGAAACCTACGGTGTGACACCGCCCCAGCTTATTGAAATCAAGGCTTTGCAGGGCGACAGCTCGGACAACATTCCCGGTGTAGCAGGTATCGGCGAAAAGACCGCAGGCGAGCTGATAAAGAAATTCGGCAACATTGATTATATTTACGAAAACCTTGATACTATTGAGATTAAGGATTCTGTCAGAAAGAAGCTTGAAGCCGACAGAGATATGGCGTTTTTGAGCCGTACACTCGGCACAATCAACCGTGAGGCACCCGTTGAAACCGAATACGGTAATTATATTGTCAGTACCCCCAACGCATTTGAGTGCGTCAAGATACTCACCGAACTTGAAATGTTCAGTATGATTGAGCGTTTACACCTTGACCCCAAGGCGGCACCTGCCGTTAAAACGGATGAACCGAAGGAAAAGTACGTCTGCACGGAATGTGACAATGTTTCGGCACTTACAGCCGCAGTAAAAAAAGACGGCAAGGCTTATTTCACGCTTGAAAAGCAGGGTGACGAGGTTACGGGAATATACGTGCGAAACGGCAGCGAAACTGCTCACCTTTCAGCACTCAACCTCTGCTTTATGAGCCTTGTTGAAGATATTTTTGAGGACGAAGCCGTTGCAAAGATAACCGAGGATTCAAAGGCCGCCTTTGCATTTGCGGTTGATAACGGAATTGAACTGAAAAACGTTGTTTTTGATGCACAGCTTGCCGGGTATATTTTAAATCCGTCCTCAAACGATTATTCCGCTTCAAGGCTTGCAATGGAATACGGTGTGGATTTACCCGCCGATGAGGATGAGAAATCCCCTGCCGTTGCGTGCTGGCTGTTAAACAGAATTGAAGAGAAGCTGAATGAAAAATTAAAAGAAAACGGACAGCTTGAGCTTCTTCATAATATTGAAATTCCGCTTGCCCGTGTGCTTGCCGATATGGAGGCGACAGGCTTTGAGGTTGACCGAAGCGGCATAGCTGAATTCGGCAAGGCGCTTGAGGAAGACATAAACAAAATTACGCAGGAAATCTATGACGAGGTCGGTTACGAATTCAACCTCAACTCCCCCAAGCAGTTGGGCGAAGCGCTGTTTGAAAAGCTGGGTCTTCCCGCAAAGAAAAAGACAAAAAGCGGTTATTCCACCAACGCAGAACAGCTTGAAAAGCTCGCCCCCGACTACCCCGTTGTTGCAAAAATTCTCGAATACCGCACGTGGGCAAAGCTCAAATCCACCTACTGTGAGGGTCTTATAAAGGCAATTGAAAGTGACGGCAGAATACGTTCAACGCTCAACCAGACCGAAACACGCACGGGCAGAATTTCATCGACCGAGCCGAATTTGCAGAATATTCCTGTCAGAACAGATCTCGGCAGAGAGATGAGAAAATTCTTCCGTGCAAAGCAGGGCTGTGTACTGGTCGATGCCGACTATTCGCAGATTGAGCTTCGTGTGCTTGCCGATATTGCTGATGACAAGACGATGATTGAAGCCTTTAATTCGGGCGATGATATTCACACGATAACCGCTTCGCAGGTATTCAATATGCCGCTGAATATGGTAACTCCGCTTATGAGAAGCCGCGCAAAGGCTGTCAACTTCGGAATTGTTTACGGCATCGGTGCCTTCTCGCTTGCGCAGAATATCGGCGTTACGAGGGCTGAAGCGGATGCCTACATCAAGGGCTATCTCCGCCACTACTCGGGCGTTGACAGCTATATGAAAGGGATAGTTGAAACCGCAAAGGAAACGGGCTACGTTCAGACCCTGTTCAACCGCCGCAGATACCTGCCCGAGCTCAACAACTCCAACGGTATGCTGCGTGCCTTCGGCGAAAGGGTTGCGCGCAATATGCCCATTCAGGGCACGGCGGCAGACATAATCAAAATTGCAATGGTAAGAGTTTACGACTCACTCAAAGCCGAAAAGCTCAAAGCAAAGCTTATAATGCAGGTGCACGATGAGCTGATTATTGAAGCCCCCGAAAACGAGGCGGAAAAGGTAAAAGCAATACTCAAAAATGAAATGGAAAACGCTGTATCGCTCAAGGTCAGGATGCTTGCGGAAGTCAGCGTCGGAAAAACCTGGTACGATGCGAAAGGATAAATAAAAATGGAACTTGAACTTATAACAAAGCAGAGCTATTCAGCCGCAAACGAACTTATTGAAAGGGCAAATATGAAGCCCGGTCAGGTGCTCCTCACAGGCTGTTCGACAAGTGAGGTGCAGGGCTTTGACCTCGGCTCACATTCGGGCGTTGAGATTGGCAAAGCCATACTCGACGGCATACTTCCCGCCGCAAAGGAAAAGGGGATTTTTCTTGCCGCACAGTGCTGTGAGCATATCAACCGTGCTGTAATCCTTGAGGAAGCGGCAATGGAAAAGTATAACCTCACACAGGTAAACGCCGTACCCCAACCCAAGGCAGGCGGCTCGTTTGCAACCGCTCTTTACGGTGCGCTTGAAAGCCCCGTTGCGGTGGAGGACCTTAAGGCACACGCAGGAATTGATATAGGCGGCGTGCTCATCGGCATGCACCTGAAGGAGGTTGCCGTGCCCGTACGCCTTCAAACGAGAAAAATCGGCGAAGCAATAATCATTGCGGCACGCACAAGACCGAAATTCACAGGCGGCGAAAGAGCCGTTTATAACGACGAATTGAGATAAACAAAATGAGAGTAATTTTTGTCTGCACGGGTAACACCTGCCGCAGTCCGCTGGCAGAGGGTCTTTTCAAAGACAAGCTTAAAAAACTTAACATAACGGATATTGAGGTAACGAGTGCAGGACTTGCCGCATTTGCAGGCGATGAGGTATCGGCAAATTCCGTAAACACCGCACTCAATTACGGTGTAGATATTTCCGCTCACAGGGCAAGACCGTTGAGCCCTTATGAGCTTGAGGACAGCCTTATATTCTGTCTCAGTGCTTCGCATTACAATGCGCTTGTACCTTTCGTTGATAAAGACAGGCTGTTTATACTGGGCAACGGTATCAGCGACCCATACGGCGGCACGCAGGAAATCTATGACCGCTGTGCCGAAGAAATAAACAAAGCGCTTGACGGTGTGCTGAAAACGGTTATTCGGCTCGGCACTGAAATTGTTCCGATGAAGGACGGACATATTGCCGAAATCTCAAGCATTGAACGGCTGTGCTTTTCCCTGCCCTGGAGCGAAAACGCGCTCAGAGACGAGCTGGAAAACGAAAATGCACATTTCCTCACGGCACTCACCCTCGGCAGAGTTTCGGGCTACATCGGCATTATTGAGATATGCGGCGAGGCTGACGTTACAAACGTTGCGGTGCACCCGGATTTCAGGCGGCTCGGTATCGGCAGAAAACTGCTTGATACAGCCGAAAGCGAAGCTGTTCAAAGAAACTGTAAAAGCATAACGCTTGAAGTACGCGAAAGCAATACGGCGGCAATCCGCCTTTATTCGGGCAACGGCTACGAAACAGTCGGCATAAGAAAAAATTTCTACGAGAAGCCGACGGAAAACGCCGTGCTTATGACAAAACAATTAACGGAGTTAAATTATGAAAATACTTGCAATTGAATCCTCCTGCGATGAAACTGCGGCAGCAGTAGTCGAGGACGGCAGAAAGGTTTTATCAAGCATCATAGCCTCACAGGTTGATGCACACATAGTTTACGGCGGTGTTGTACCAGAAATTGCTTCGCGTATGCACGCCGAAGCAATAAGCGGCGTCGTAAAGCAGGCACTTGAAACAGCTGAATGTACGATTGACGATATTGAGGCTGTTGCGGTGACCTATGCACCGGGGCTTATCGGCGCACTGCTTATCGGTGTTAATTTTGCCAAGGGGCTTTCGCTCTCAAGCGGTCTTGAGCTTGTACCCGTGCATCATCTGCGTTCACACATAGCCGCCAACTACATAACTCACCCCGAATTGGAGCCGCCGTTTCTCTCGCTTGTCGTTTCCGGCGGACACAGCCACATTGTAAACGTAAAAAGCTACACGGAGTTTGAAATCATCGGCAGAACTATGGACGATGCCGCAGGCGAATGTATGGACAAGGCGGCGCGTGCCCTAGGTCTTCCCTACCCGGGCGGACTTAACCTTGACAGAGAAGCAAAAAACGGCAACCCCACGGCATATAAATTCCCCCGCCCCAAGGTTGACGGAAATGAAATGAATTTCAGCTTTTCCGGTCTTAAAACCTCGGCTGTAAATGCAATACACAACGCAAAGCAAAAGGGCGAGGAAATCAATATAGCGGATTTCGGTGCTTCTTATATTCACGCCGTTGTCGGCTGTCTGACGGCAAATATGAAAAAAGCAATTGAAAAAACGGGTGCGAAAAAAGTAGTGCTTGCCGGCGGCGTTTCGGCAAATTCCGTACTGCGAAGCGAATTTGAAAGCTTAAGCAAGGAATTGGGATTTGAGCTGTATTATCCCGAGCTTAAGCTCTGCGGGGATAATGCCGCAATGGTTGGCGCACAGGGCTATTTTGAGTATATTTCGGGCCGAAAAGCCGATCTGAACCTCAATGCATACGCCACAATGCCCATTGACAAAGCAGAATTCTGAAAAGTTTAAACCTTTACACCACATCATTTTGTGCTTTTGTGAAATTCAAAACTAAATATTGAAAATATTCGGGGCAGTTTGTAAAGTTTATTTCTTTACAGACTACCCCGAAAAAATATATTTTTTTAACCTATTGACATCCGTCAGGCCCTTGCATCTTACACAAAATTTATCGGAATTCTCTTGCAAATTGTACAGTTTTTTCTAACGGACTCAAAAATATACACTGCTCTTTTGCGCAAAAACGCATTATACATTAATTTGTGTATAAATTATGCTCCATTTCAAAAAATCAGGTATTTCAAGACCCTTTTTTGTGAAAAGCGGTGTAAAGTTTTTCATATTACAAATGTGGAAAATCGCGTGAAAAATGTGAAAAAGTCAGCATTTTAGTTCTTTTCAAGAATAATGATTAACGATTTTGTCAAGCTTTTTACTTTCCACGGCTAAAAACACCTGTTTTCGGCAAAAAAATACTTCCATGAATATACACCTGTATATTCATGGAAGCTGTCTTGATTTTTTCAGTTATAACTGTCTTCCGCAATGGTTCTCATAACCGTAATTGCCTCTTGCGGGTCGTCTGCGCCGAAGACTGCACTGCCTGCAACGAAGACGTTTGCACCTGCACCGGCGGCAACCGCAATGGTCTTATCGCTTATTCCGCCGTCAACCTGAAGGTGTACGGAAAGGTTTTTACCTTTACACTCCTGCTTAATCTCGGTAAGCTTCGGGCAGGTATCGCTCATAAACGACTGACCGCCGAAGCCCGGCTCAACCGTCATCACAAGCACCATTTCTGTCCTTTCAAGGTACGGGAATACCGCACTTGCGGGCGTATTCGGCTTGATTGCAAGGCCCGCCTTGCAGCCGAGTGAATGAATAAGGTCGAGCGTTGCGCCGATATCGCTGTCACACTCGGTATGAAACGTAATCATATCCGCACCCGCCTTGACAAAATCCTCAACATATCTGTGAGGCTCGCTTATCATAAGGTGAACGTCAAAAACGAGGCTTGTCCTTTTGCGCAGAGCCTTGACAATCGGTGCACCGAGCGTGATATTGGGCACGAAGTGGCCGTCCATAACGTCTATATGAAGCCAGTCGGCACCGCAGTGCTCCATTCGCTGTGCCTCTTCGCCCAGGCGTGAAAAATCGCTCGCCAGAATTGACGGGGAAATCAGCATATCCATAATTACACTTACCTTTCTGTAGCTTTTTCTGTTTTCATTTTAACTTATATATAAAAAAATATCAATATTTTATAAAAAAGTATTTGCAAAGTCATAAAATTAATTTATAATATACTTTAAAGAAAAATAAATTGCTTTTAATATACTATAGTAAAGGTGTATTTTCAATGAGTTTTAAAGAAAACAGCCAAAAAAATATGCGGCTGCTCAAGCGCTTTACTCCGTACCTTTTGCGGCACAAAAAAGAAATTGCACTCGACTGGGTGTGCGCTTCGCTTACAACCGTTTGCGAGCTGGCATTGCCGCTTATAGTCGGCCAGATTACGGACGAAGCAGTAAACGACGTTTCAACGCTTACCGTACAGAGAATACTCGGCGTTGCCGTGTTTTACATATTTCTGCGTATAGTCGATGCGGTTGCAAACTACTATATGACCTGCGGCGGCCACGTTATGGGCTCAAAAATCGAAACCGAAATGCGAAACGACCTTTTCGGACATTTGCAGGGGCTGTCGTTTTCGTTTTACGATAACACCAAGGTCGGTCAGCTTATGTCGAGGCTTACCAGCGACCTGTTTGACGTTACGGAATTTGCACACCACTTTCCCGAAGAACTGCTTATTGCTTTAATCAAAATAATCGGCTGCTTTGTAATTTTCGCAAGAATGAATATATGGTTTACGCTGATTATTTTCGTTATGTTCCCGCTTGTACTCGTTATGACAAAGCGAAACAGACAGAAGATGCGCGAAACCTTCAAGGATTCGCGCCACCAGATTGGCGAAATCAACGCCATCACCGAGGACAGCCTGCTCGGCATAAGGGTTGTTCAGTCCTACGGCAACGAGCCGATTGAAAAGAAAAAGTTTGACAAGGGCGCACAGAATTTTCTCAAGCTCAAAAGAGCTTCCTACAAATATATGGCAAACTTCCACACCACGGTACGCCTTTTTGACGGACTTATGTACGTTATAGTCCTCACGGGCGGTGCGCTTTTCCTTAGCGCAGGTCAGATTACGGCAGGTAACCTTTCCACCTACCTGCTTATGGTTTCAACACTTATGGGCACTATACGCCGTATCGTTGAATTCAGCGAGCAGTTTTCCAGAGGTATGACGGGTATCGAACGCTTTGACGAGGTTATATCGGAGCTGAGCGAAATACGCGATTGCGACAACGCAAGGGAGCTTGAAACGGTAAAAGGCGAAATTGCCTTTAATGACGTTACCTTTGCTTACAGCGGCACGGACAGCAATGTTCTGACAAGCATCAGCTTCACTGCCAAGGCGGGCGAAAGCGTTGCGGTTGTCGGCCCTTCGGGCGGCGGTAAAACAACGCTGTGCAACCTCATTCCCCGTTTTTATGAGGTTAGCGGCGGTGAAATCACCATTGACGGCGAAAACATAAAAAATTTCACACTAAGGTCTCTTCGCTCGCACATCGGTGTCGTTCAGCAGGACGTATATATGTTCTCGGGCACGGTTAAGGAAAACATTGCCTACGGCAAGCCGGAGGCCACGGATGAGGACATAATTGCGGCGGCTAAAAACGCAGGCGCACACGACTTTATAACACAGCTTCCCGACGGATACGATACCTACGTCGGCGAAAGAGGTGTCAAGCTTTCGGGAGGCCAGAAGCAGAGAATATCAATTGCCCGTGTTTTCCTCAAGGACCCTGAAATTCTAATTCTTGACGAAGCAACAAGTGCACTTGACAACGAAAGCGAAAGGCTTGTTCAGCAGTCGCTCGAACGCCTTGCAAAGGGCAGAACAACGCTTACCATTGCCCACAGGCTTACAACCATACGCAATGCTTCGCACATACTCGTGCTCACCGAAGACGGTATAGCCGAGCAGGGCAGCCACGGCGAATTAATCGAAAAAGGCGGAATATACGCGGATATGTACGCTTTGTATTCTGTTTAATAAACAATTTAATGGAGGTTTTAAGATATGCTTAAAAACATTTCACCCATTCTTTCACCCGAGCTTCTCAAAATCCTTATGGAAATGGGCCACGGTGACGAAATCGTAATCGGTGACGGCAACTTTCCTGCCGCTTCCGTTGCACAGCGCCTTGTCCGTTTGGACGGTCACGGTGTGCCCGAGGTGCTTGATGCTATTCTCAAGCTCTTTCCGCTTGACACCTATGTTGAAAGCCCCGTTGCTCTTATGGACAACGGCGACGCCGCAAACGAGCCCCCCATCTGGACGGATTACAGAAACATCGTCAAGGATAACGAGGGCGAAAAGAGCTTTGAGCTTGTTGAGCGTTTCGCTTTCTACGACAGAGCAAAGAAGGCCTACGCTGTTGTTGCAACGGGCGAAACGGCCATTTACGCCAACATCATTCTCAAAAAAGGTGTTGTTATCTGATGAAAAAGGTACTTGCTATTGACTTTGGCGCTTCAAGCGGCCGTGCAATTATCGGCAGCTTTGACGGCGAAAAGATTACGCTTGAAGAAATACACCGCTTTTCAAACGACCCCGTAAGCGTTAACGGCACTACCTACTGGGACGTGCTCAGGCTTTTTCACGAAATCAAGCAGGGTCTTATCAATGCAAAGGCCTGCGGTGAGATTTCATCTATCGGTATCGACACGTGGGGCGTTGATTTCGGCCTGCTTGACGAGCACGGCGACCTGCTCGAAAACCCGATTCACTACCGCGACACACGAACCGTCGGTATGATTGAGGAGGCGTTTAAGGCTGTCCCCAAGGATAAGCTCTACGGCTTGACGGGTATTCAGTTTATGGAACTGAACACCGTGTTCCAGCTTCTCTCACTTGCTAAAAAAAGGCCCTATCTGCTTGAAAAAGCAGATAAACTCCTGTTTATGCCCGACCTTTTCGGCTATATGCTCACGGGCAAAAAAACAACGGAATACTCAATTGCAACCACCTCACAGCTTGTTGACATCAACACATAGCTGGTGCGGTGAGATTTTTGAAAGCTTAGGCATTCCGCAGAGCATTATGTGCGATATCGTTAAAAGCGGCACGGTGCTCGGCGAGCTTTCGGATTACGTTTGCGAGGAATGCGGCCTTGACAAAATCAAGGTTATTTCCGTTTGCGGACACGACACACAGAGCGCAATTACCGCCGTCCCCTGTCCCGACAAGCAGTTTGCATTTATCAGCTCGGGCACGTGGTCGCTTTTCGGCACGGAGCTTGACGAGCCCATCGTAAACGAGCAGACACTCGACATAAACATCACAAACGAAGGCGGCTACGGCAATTCGACGGGCTTCCTCAAAAACATTATCGGTCTGTGGCTGATTCAGGAAAGCAGAAGGCAGTTCGCCCGTGACGGCAAGCAGTACAGCTACGCTGACCTTGAGCGCGAAGCCCTTGCGGCAAAGCCCTTCGCCTGCTTTATCGACCCCGATGCGCCCGAGTTTGTTCCCCACGGCAATATTCCCGAAAGAATCAGAGAATTCTGCCGCAAGACAAACCAGTATGTGCCCGAAACAGTCGGCGAGATTATGCGCTGTATTTACGAGAGCCTTGCAATGAAGTATAAGCTCACGTTTGAAAAGCTGTGCGAGTGCACAAAGCGCGATTACGAGGTTATCAACGTAATCGGCGGAGGCACGAAGGACACGCTTCTCTGCCAGCTTACGGCTAATTCCTGCAACCGCCCCGTTACGGCAGGCCCGATTGAGGCTACGGTGCTCGGCAACATTGCCGTACAGCTTATGGCCGGCGGCGATATCAAGTCTATCAAAGAGGCTCGTGAAATTATCGCACGCAGCGAACAGGTTACAAACTACACACCTGTTGATACAGAAAAATGGGAAGAGGCTTATGCCGATTTCCTTAAAATTGTAATATAAATTTATACATACGAAAGGAACGATTTAAAATGGCTAAAAACAGATTTATCGGCGATTATCCCGTAATCGGTATTCGCCCCGTTATCGACGGCAGAAGAGGTCCCCTTAAGGTAAGAGAAGGGCTTGAGGACCAGACAATGGGTATGGCAAAGGCCGCAAAAAAGCTCTTTGAGGAAAACCTCAAGTACTCTAACGGCGAGCCTGTAAAGGTTGTTATCGCTGACACAACTATCGGCCGTGTTGCAGAAGCTGCAGCCTGTGCAGAGAAGTTCAAGAAGGAAGGCGTTATGATTACCCTTTCCGTAACACCCTGCTGGTGCTACGGCTCCGAAACAATGGATATGGATCCCGCAACAATCAAGGGCGTATGGGGCTTTAACGCTACAGAGCGTCCCGGCGCTGTTTACCTTGCATCCGTTCTTGCTGCACACGCACAGAAGGGTCTGCCCGCATTCGGTATCTACGGCCACGACGTTCAGGAGGCTGACGAGTCCGAGAACATTCCCGCAGACGTTGAAGAGAAGCTCCTCCGCTTTGCACGTGCCGCTGTTGCGGTTGCAACAATGAAGGGCAAATCTTACCTTCAGATCGGTTCAATCTGTATGGGTATCGCAGGTTCTTCAATCGACCCCAACTTCCTTGAAGAGTACCTCGGCCTTCGTGTTGAGTCCGTTGACGAGGTAGAAATCATCAGAAGAATGACAGAGGGCATCTACAACGAGGAAGAATTCCAAAAGGCCCTCAAATGGACAAAGGAAAACTGCAAGGAAGGCTTCGACAAGAACCCCGAGTTCGTAAGAAAGAGCGACGAGCAGAAGGAAATGGACTGGGAATTCGTTGTCAAGTTGATGGTTATCATCAAGGACCTTATGAACGGCAACGACTCTCTGCCCGCAGGCTGTGAGGAAGAAATGGTCGGCCACAACGCTATTGCAGCCGGCTTCCAGGGTCAGAGACAGTGGACAGACTTCTATCCCAACGCTGACTTTGCAGAGGCACTCCTCAACACCTCCTACGACTGGGAAGGCGTCAGAGAGCCCTATATCCTCGCAACGGAAAATGACGTTCTCAACGGCATTTCAATGCTGTTTATGAAGCTGCTTACAAACAGAGCACAGATGTTTGCCGACGTTCGTACCTACTGGTCAACAGAAGCTGTCAAGCGTGTAACGGATTACGACCTTGAAGGCCACGCAAAAGATGCAGACGGCTTTATTCACCTTATCAACTCCGGTGCTTGCTGTCTTGACGCTTGCGGCGAGGTTAAGGACGAAAACGGCAACGCAGTAATCAAGCCCTGGTACGAAATGACTCAGGCTGATGCAGACGCCTGCAACAAGGCTACAGAGTGGTGCCCTGCTGACAACGGCTACTTCCGTGGCGCAGGCTACTCCTCACGCTTCCTTACAAAGAGCGAGATGCCCGCAACAATGATTCGTCTTAATCTTGTCAAGGGTCTCGGCCCCGTAGTACAGATTGCAGAGGGCTGGACAGTTGCACTTCCCGACGAGGTTTCCGACACAATCTGGAAGAGAACAGACTACACATGGCCCTGCACATGGTTTGCACCCCGCTGCAACGGCGAAGGCCCGTTCAAGTCCGCATACGACCTTATGAACAACTGGGGCGCTAACCACGGCGCTATCTCCTACGGCCACATCGGCGCAGACATCATCACACTCTGCTCCATGCTCCGTATTCCCGTTGCTCTCCACAACGTTCCCGAAGAGAAAATCTTCCGTCCTGCTTGCTGGGGTGCATTCGGCACAAAGGACCTCGAG
>JAFQRA010000029.1 GCA_017410325.1 Clostridia bacterium
AGCCGTCGTGGTGCTTTACGTTGAGCACGAGAGCCTTCATACCGCTCAGCTTTGCTATTTTCACCCATTGCTCGGGCTTGTAGGCGGTGGGATTAAATAAATCCACCTCTTCAAAGCCCGTG
The DNA here is from genome assembly GCA_017410325.1 of Clostridia bacterium. Classification (GTDB taxonomy): domain Bacteria; phylum Bacillota; class Clostridia; order Oscillospirales; family Acutalibacteraceae; genus UBA8612. Next base: position 123 of record JAFQRA010000029.1, read on the forward strand.
CCGTATTCCCTGCCGCTGAAGGTGTTCATACCGAAATTGATAAGTCCCGCATACTCAACCTTCATCCAGTCAAGCTGACGCTTACTCGGCACAACCGCAACGGCTTTTTCAAGAAAATCCTTAGCCATAACACGTTTATGCGAAAATCTCTTTCGCTTCTCCTCTAATCTTTAAATAGTGAAAACAGGGCAGTCGAAGCACGACCGCCCGCAAAAGGTAACAAGTGTAAACCGAAACCGGAATATACAAGCCAACCCGATATTAAACAAAATCCTTCTTAACGCTGTTGTTGACAAGCGTGGGATTAAACTCAAAAGCCGCTACATCGCCTACGGCACAGTTAACATCCGTAACATCAAGTATAAGGTCCGTAAGACCGACCTTGCCGATAACGCTGACCTTTCTGCCGTTTACAACTGCGGAAAGTGTCTGGTCTGCTCCGAAGTGCTTGACCTTACGAAGCAGGGAATTGACCTTATCCGACGAATTGAAGGCAACCTCCGTTTTGCTCAGGCCGTAGCCGTCGCAAACACCGAGCGGTACAACAGCCGCCCTTGTCTCGCGGGTGGTTTTATACGCCTCGCCGTAGCAGACAAAGTGGTTTGACGGCAGGTTTTTTATTGAAATGATTTCGCACTCCATAAAACCGACCTTTTCCAGGCCGACCGTATTCGGCACGGCAATTCTGCCAAGTAAGGCTGAGCCGAGCCGCACGGCATCAAAATGATATTCGGGATACTTAACCGCCGCCGCAGATGAGCAGATATGCTTCTTCAAGCCTGTACAGCCTGCCGCCTCAACGGCAGAAACAATAGAATTAAAACGGCTCACCTGTAATTTTACAGAATCGGAACTTGAAGAAAATGCGTTATAGAAATGAGAATATATACCCTCAAAGCAGATATTCTCACAGGATTTATACGCCTTGATTACGTCTGCTTCCTCGCCCGGCATAAAGCCGAAACGGCCGAAGCCCGTATCAAGCATAATGTGGGCTGTCGCCTTTTTGCCGGCATCCCCTGCCGCCTTGTCAAGAAGCTGAGCGGTAAGCAGGCTGTCAACCGTTGCTATGATATTCAGCTCAACAACGGTTTTTGCGCTTGCCTCATCAAACGGCGGTGAGAGAAGCAGAATGTTGCTCTCTATTCCGTTTTCACGCAAAGCCTGTGCCTCGTCAACACGGGAAACGGCAAGCGTTGCCGCACCGTTTTCGGTAAGGAGCTTTGCCATATCAGCAAGGCCGAGACCGTAGCCGTTGCCCTTGACAACGCAGATAACCTCTGCCGTCGGACAATGGGCACGCATCTTGTTGAGGTTGGAAACAATCAGTTCTTTTTGTACAACGTATCTCAAGGCTTAATGACCCTTTCTGAGCTTCTTGCGGAGATTCTGAGCAAGCTCAACTCCCTTGTAAATAAGAGGATTATAAATATAATAAAAGTCGCCTATAAACTCGGTGATTTCGGGGCAGAAGCCCTTCTTGAAGCGGTAAAGACCGTAGAGAGGATTGTTTTCATCAAGGTCGCCCGAAATACCTCTGAAATCATAGATACGGCAGCCGAGCTCGACTGACCAGCGAATCATCTCCCACTGGAGAAGGTAGTTGGGCATCTTGTTGCGTTCTTCGTTGGAGGAAGCACCGTATAGATACCAAACCTTATCGCCGCAATGAATTGCAAGAGTACCTGCGATTGCCTTGCCGTCGCTGTATGCCATATAAATTCTGGCATCGTCACCGTAGGCCTCAACCATACGTCTGAAATAATCTGCGGGACGGATTGAGAAATTGTCTCTCTCGCCCGTTTCGATCATAATTTTGTGGAATTCTTCAGCCGCCTCTGCGCCCTTGATTACAACCTCAACGCTGTTCTTCTTGGCAACGCGCACCTTGTAACGGTGGCGTGAGTGGAAGGAGGCAAAAACCTCGTCCTCGGTTTTGCCGTCTACGTCAAGACGGATTACGAATCGGGGCTGAATACCCTCGAAATTCTTTGAACGCTCGCCGACCTTAAAGCCGTAATCAACGGCAATTTTTTCGTACTCGGTATCGTCAACCTTGGTGTCGGTATCAACCTGCAGTACGTAGCCGCCGAATTCCTTGGCGAGCTGCTTTGCGCCGTCCATAAGCTCGGCAAACACAGCCTTGTCGTGCAAATCACATACGGGGCCTCTGGGAGCATAAAGCATACTGAAAGGAATACCGCCGGGCAGACGGCGGATGATAACCGCCATTGTGCCCTTGATATTTCCGTCGGAATCGCGGCAGATTATACCGCGCCAAATCCAATTATTTTTAACCTTTGCCCATGCGCTCTGCTGCATAAAATGACCCTTGGGGTGGCTTGCCACAAACGAGTCAAATTCTTTAGCCGCATCGGCCTTGATAATTTCTGTCAAAGCAAAAGTCCAGTCCTTTATTAATTATTCAACAGCAACTGCTACGGGGAACTCGTTGGGGGCTGCACCCATAGCCATTGCAAGACGGCGTGAAACTTCCTTGTTCTTGATTTCTTCGCCGTTCTGTACAAAGTTGTCGGAGCCGTAAACAGCAAGCGGAACGGGAACACCGGAGTGTGAGCCAGAGTTAAACTTGAAGGAGCCGTCGTCCTCAAGGGAAATTGCACCTGTTTCGTGGTCAGCAGTAATAACAACAAGCGTGTTGCCGTCAGCCTTTGCGTACTCAATAGCAGCCTTACAAGCAATATCGAACTCGTAAGCAGCCTTCTTCATATTCTCTTCATCGTTGCTGTGGGAGTGCTTGTCAATGTGTGCGCCCTCAACCATAAGGAAGAAGCCGTCCTCATCGTCATCAAGCATATCGATAGCCTTTGCCGTAAGTGTGGAAAGGTTGGGAGAATCCGCACCCGTGTCGGTATTCCAGAGGTTGCCGGGGAAGGCACCGAAGGAACGCTCGCCCTCTTCAAGAGCTTCAAATTCAGCGGTGTTGTTTACGAGAGTCCAGCCGTACTCGTCTGCCCACTCATCGGTAACAAGGCCGTTATCTGCTGCCCAGATAAGGTCGTGCTTGGACTCTTCAATCTGCTGTCTTGTGATTTCCTGGTCCTCGTCACGGTCGAAAACATGAGCAGAGAAGGAAGCAGGAGTTGCACCGGAGTTTTCATCGGAGGTGACAACACCCGTCATTTTACCGAAGGACTGTGCAAGCTCACAGAGATTCTGTGCATAATAGTAAGCTGCGTACTGGTCCTGCGGGAATACACCGATAGCACCGTTGGTTGTACGTGTAGCGCAGGCAAGAGCCGTGCCGCCTGCCGCAGAGTCGGTTACGTATGCGCTGGAGGACTGTGTTTTTGAGGAGCCGACAAAATCTGCCATTTCAAAAATGTTGGCATCAACGCCGTATTCCTGCTCCATCCAGTAAAGATGGTTGTAGCCCATACCGTCGCCAATCATGAGGATAACGTTATCGTAATCGCCGGGGTCAAGTGATTCGTCGTTATTAACCATAGAGTTTACGCAAAGATTTAAGGTAAGCAGCACCGAAATAAGAGCCGCTACACCCTTGAAAAGGAAAGAGCTTCTGACAAAACTTACAAATCCAAGCATTTTGATAAACCTCCGTTATTTTTATTCTGTAAAATTATAAACCTATTTATCCGCTATGTCAACAATAATAATTAATATAAGTAACATTAAAAAGTGTTGTAATTTTGTGAAAATATGGTATAATGTTTAAAATTGTATTAAAAATATGGTAACAGGAGGTAAAAACACTATGTCAAAGAAGCCATATTACATCACAACGGCTATTGCGTACACTTCACGCAAGCCCCACATCGGAAATTCCTACGAAATTGTTTTAACGGATGCTATTGCCCGCTTCAAGCGAATGCAGGGCTATGACGTTTTCTTTCAGACCGGCACGGACGAGCACGGCCAGAAGATAGAAGAATACGCTAAGGCAGAGGGTGTGTCCCCGAAGGAATACGTTGACAAGGTTGCAGGCGAAATCAAGGACATCTGCGACAGACTCAACACGACATACGACAAATTCATCCGCACTACCGATGAAGAACACGAAAAATGCGTACAGAAGATTTTCAAGAAGCTGTACGACAACGGTGACGTTTACAAGAGCGAATACGAGGGCTGGTACTGCGTACCCTGCGAAAGCTTCTTCACGGACAGCCAGCTTGTTGACGGCAAGTGCCCCGACTGCGGCAGAGAAGTAAGAAGAGAAAAGGAAGAAGCATACTTCTTCAGAATGAGCAAGTACCAAAAGCAGCTTGAAGAATATATTGAAGCTAATCCCAACTTCATTTACCCCGAAGCACGTAAAAAGGAAATGATAAACAACTTCATCAAGCCCGGTCTTCAGGATTTGTGTATTTCACGTTCAACGTTCAAATGGGGTATCCCCTTCCCCGGTGATGAAAAGCACGTTATTTATGTTTGGGTTGACGCTCTGCTTAACTACATCACGGGTCTCGGCTACGACCCCGACGGCAGCAGCGAGCAGTACAAAAAGTACTGGCCTGCAGACGTTCACATCATCGGCAAGGACATCGTGCGTTTCCACACAATTTACTGGCCGATTATGCTTATGGCTCTCGGTGAACCCCTGCCCAAGCAGGTTTACGGCCACCCGTGGCTGATGGTCGGCGCAGACAAGATGTCAAAATCACGCGGTAACGTTATCTATGCCGACGACCTTGCAGACCGCTTTGGCGTTGATGCCGTAAGATACTATCTGCTTGCCGAAATGCCCCACGCCGCTGACGGCTCACTCACCTATGAAACACTTATTGAGCGCTATAATTCCGACCTTGCAAACACACTCGGCAACCTTGTAAACCGCAGTGTTGCTATGGTCAAGAAGTATTTTGACGGCGTGCTTCCCGCTCCGACCGCACCTGAGGCACTTGACGATGAGCTCAAGGCAGTTGCACTTGATTCCGTAGGCAAATGCGCCAAGAAGATGGACAGCTTCTGCATTTCCGATGCCGTTAACGAGGTAATGGCAGTTGCCAAGCGCTCCAACAAATATATTGACGAAACGATGCCCTGGGCACTTGCAAAGGACGTGGCAAAGAAAGAGCGTCTCGGCACGGTTATGTATAACCTGATTGAAAGCATCCGCTTTATTGCGGTACAGCTCAAGCCCTTTATGCCCGAAACGGCTGAGAAGATTCTTGCTCAGATTGGCTGTTCAGTTGACACTTACGAGAGCCTTGAAGCCTTCGGTGCAACACCTGCCGGTACTGTTATGGGCGAGTCCGCTCCCCTCTTCGGCAGAATTGATGCAGAAAAGCTGCTCGCCGAAATTGAGGCGGAAACCGCCGCCAAGGCGGCCGCCGAAGAAGAGAAGAAGCCCGCTTTTGAAGAAATGGAGCCCATTGCAATTGACGATTTTGCAAAGGTTGATTTAAGAGTTGCAAAGATTGTTGACTGCAAGCCCGTAAAGCGCGCAAAGAAGCTGCTTGAGCTCACCCTTGACGACGGCACGGGCACACCCCGCACCGTAGCCAGCGGTATTGCGCTTTACTACAAGCCCGAAGAGCTTATCGGTCACAACGTTATCGTTGTTGCAAACCTCAAGCCCGCTACACTCTGCGGTGTTGAAAGCAGAGGTATGATTCTTGCCGGCGGTGAGGACGACGTAAAGGTTGTATTCGTTGACTACCTTGAGCCCGGTGCAAAAATCAGATGACGTACGAAAATATTTTTGACACACACGCACATTACGATGATGACAGCTTTGATGAGGACCGTTTTTCCCTGCTTGACGAAATGTTTGAAAATGGTGTGAGCGGTATCATCAACTGCGGCTGTACCGTTGAAAGCAGTAAAAAAAGCATAGAGTTTGCCGAGAAATACAGCAAAATCTATTCGGCAGTCGGTATTCATCCGCAGAATGCCGCAGAAGAAAAAGCAGACGCATTAGAGCAGATTGAAAAGCTGGCGAGCCACGAAAAGGTTGTAGCCATAGGCGAAATCGGGCTTGATTACCACTACGATTATACGCCGAAAGAAATGCAGCTTGAGTGGTTTGAAAAGCAGATTCTGCTTGCAAAGAAACTTGATTTGCCCGTAATCGTGCACGACAGAGAGGCTCACGCTGACTGCCTTGAACTGATTTTAAAGCACAGGCCACGCGGAGTTATGCACTGCTTTTCGGGCAGTGTCGAAACCGCAAAGCAACTGACGGATATCGGCTTTTACATCGGTCTGGGCGGCAGCGTAACGTTCAAAAACGCACGCAAGCCGCAGGAGGTTGCCGCAAGCGTTGATATTTCAAGGCTTCTGCTTGAAACGGACTGCCCGTATATGACACCCGTTCCGTTCAGAGGCAGACGCAATAATTCCGCACTCATAGCCCATACGGCAGAAAAAATCGCCGAACTCCGAAACATAACAGCGCAAAAAATTATCAACACGGCAACGCTAAACGCCAAACAATTATTCAATATTAAATAACCGCAAAAGCGCAGCCTCTCTGCTTGAGTTTGAGCAGAGAGGCTGTTTAATTACTTAATGCTTTTCACATATATAGATATCGCATTTTGACTTTTCGCCCTTTGAGCGGTCGGTAAACAGCGAATAAATCTTCACCGTTTCCCCTGCCATACCATCGGGCAATTCAAGGAAGAAGGTATTATTCTTATCAGAGCCGCAGACCCTGTGCTCCCACTGGTTTGCCTTGTAATCGGGCGCCCTTTCGGGGAAGCCGAAGCGTTTACCGCCGATTTCGGCCACGCAGTAAACACACTCCTCACCGTGCACGCCGTTGACGGCAACGGTAAGCCTTGCACCGCTTCGGTATTCGGGCAGAGTAAATTCACCGCTTTTTGAAAGGTTGATTTTTTTATGACGGGGGTGAGCCTGCATATTATTGGCACAAAGAACGTCCGTTTTGATTCTCCTGCCGTCCTTGATAAGCCTTACCGCGTAAATTCTGTCAACGGGGTTTTCGATACGCAGATAACGGATTTTATCATTAATATTATAGTTTGCAACCAGCTTTTTACCGTGAAGATTATAAAGCGTGTGTGCCGTATACTTTATTACGGTTGCGGTAAAATCATCATCCGAAACGCTTGTGCTGACAGTGTCGGAAGCATTCCACTTTTTAAGGTTGCACGAGTATTCCGCAACGAGCGGTAAATTCTGCACGGCAACCTCTCTTGTCGGGTAATCGCCGCTGAAAAACTCGATTTCAACGCTGTCGCAGTCGTATTCATTACCGAAATCGACACGCAGACAGCCGTTGTTAATCCTCAGATTATTGTCACAGTAGGTTTTGCTCTGCGAATCGTAAAACGTATCGGGCTTGCCGTCAAACATATTTTTGGCTTCACAGCCGCGCAGTTTGTAATGAGGCTGACCGAAGAAAGCGTCTCTTGCCGCCTTAACCTCGGGAATTTCCGTTTCACCCGAGCGGAGAATACTGCGCGCCTCGAGAGCATCGTTCGAAATGCAGTACATTGCCGTTTCGTAAAGCTCTTCACCGTTTGCGGGCACTTTTTCACATTCGGTAAGCTCGCCAAGATAAACGGGCGCCTTTTCGGCAGTATCGCACTTTTCTGCGTGCACAAAGAACGCCTCGTTACCTTTATTTATAAGGTTTATGTCACCGCCGCTGCAGGTGAGAATTTTAACCTCAACGGGTGTTCCGTTTTCCTTTTCTTTGATTATTTCATATTTACAGCTTGTGAGCATCGGCTCGGCCTCATCAACAACGGAAACCTCAACGAGTGTTGCTCTGAAGGGCATAAGCTCAATTTCAACCCTGTCCCCTGCCCTATATTCACCGAGATATTCCTCATACGGGTGGTGGATATTCACCTGAACGGTTTTATCGGTATCAAGTCCTATTTCTTCGCCGAGAGTAAAGGTTATTTTCTTCGTCTCCCACGAATTGTTGCCCGTTGAAATGAAGCGCTTTGTTTTACTGCCCCTTGCGCAGGCATTGGCGCCAAAATTTTCGGGCAGAAGCATACCGTTTACGAGGATTTCGGCGTTTCTGCCGTGAAGATTATAAATTCTTGCAAGCTTCGGCAGCTCATCGTCGCGCATCAGCCACGGATTGCCGTAAATTTCGGGAGCAAGTATGAGAGAACGGTTGAAAGCCTGATAAACCAGTTCATCCTCAAAATAATCGATATTTGAGGAGATGCACACGCCGTGGTCCTCGGCAAGGCGTTCGAGATTGTCCGTATGACCTCTTTCAAACATAAAGCCTCTGTGGTGCATAGCGGTATTGGAGTTGCAGGAAAGAATATCAACATAGGTTTCCGTGCCGTTCCAGAGGTAGGTTGTGATGTGCTTTTCAGCCTCATAAAACTCAAGGCGGTGGTTGAGAACAATCAGGTCGGGCGAATACTTACGGCATTCTTTAAGCATATCCGCAAAGACGCCTGCTTTTTCGGGGCGAAGGTGTCCGCAGACACCGTCCAGCTTGAAAAGGGCAAAATCGTAATCCCTGCAAAGGTGAACGAAGAAATCGAAGCGTTCCTTCTGCGTTTGCTCGGTGTCGCCGTAGCCGTCGGGACTGCCCCACAGGCCCAGACGGATGCCTTGTTCTTTCGCTTTTTCGACAATCGTTTTGTAGCCCTCGGGATACTGTGAACGGAATTTTTCGCCGTTAAGGTCGCCGTAGCCCTCGCTTGCGCCGTCAAAATTACCCGCATCCCACGCATAAATTTTAATACTCATACCGTAGGTTTCTTTAAGGTATTTGAAAAATTCCAGATTGACAAGCGTGTGCTCCTCGGTTGAGCCCTCGTTCGTATTGTTAATCCACGAAAAATACTGCGGAACGGACGGTGTAAAATTATCCGCACCTGCATCTCTTGCGTTTTTTATCATTGGTATTACCTCCGAAAAAGGATGAGTAAAGTATAAAACATATATATGCAAAAAGTCAATGACACATCAGAAAAAAGCATCAAAAGCAAGCACGAAAAAACCGCCCACCTGACGATGAGCGGTTAAATTCAGTTTATGCGACCTTGGAGGTTTCCTTTGCTGCTTCTTTTAGAAGCTTTTCCTTGTCCTGGTTGACTGTTCGTTGGTCAACCCAGAATACAACAACAAGCTCAACAAGAGCGCAAAGCATATGCCATGTGGAGTGACCCTGGAAGTTACCCAGAGCAAAGTTTGCGATTTCGTTGTCACCCCACATTGCTGTGATAACAGCAGAAATTGCCATGATACCGATAGCAAGGATAAGGAGAGCACGCTCGTTGACACGCATCTTCCTGAAGTTGTCTGCAAGAAGGTAAAGGATAGGAGCAACAGTGATAACACAGCCAAGCTCGGCTATGGACATACCCTTTGTCTTACCGTCCATGGGAGCACCGTTACCGCCGAAGAAATAAAGCGGACGGTCGTGAATTACGAATACTTCGTATGCAAGAATACCGATGACGATTGCAGCAAACACGGTAACCGCAATTAAGAACAAATTACGTTTTTTCCGTGTTTCGGGGGTCTGATAGAACTCCAAAGCAAAGCTGCAGACACCGCACCACGCAACAAGCTCGGTAAAGGTCATATCGACAAAGCTTGCAAGCAGCTTGGTTGTAAGCACACCGGGCTCAAACTCGCCGTAGTTAGCTGTGTGCATACCAACGGATGTGACGGACATAATTGCGTAAAGTGCAAGGAACAGATACCAGAACCACTTTTTGTTCTTCTTGATAAGAAGAATGATGATACCGATAATTGCGGCATATGTATATGCCCAGTTTGTCTGAACGTCTGCATACTGAGCAGCAAATTCAGCCAGAGAAAGGTCACCTTCGCCGAAGGGGAAAACATCTTTGAATGCAATCCAGTCGATGAAGTTGAGCTTCAACAATTGTAACATTTGAAAACCTCCTTGTTTTATTTGTTAATCTGTCACAATTTAACAAAAATATTATATATTTGTTAAAATTGTTTGTCAAGCAGTTTATTCTCTTTAAGCAAAATCTTTTATTTTACTTAACTGCCGAATACAGCACTATAACCGCCTTGGGTGTATCGTTTATTGTAAGCTCAAGTCCTTCGCTCATAAGCTTTTCACCCGTCATTTCGTAGACAGTTTCGGGCTTATCGTAATCATAAAGCGTATAAACGGTATCGCTGTCAAGGCCGTTGAGTTTTAAAGTGTATATATTATTTCTGACATTCTCACGCTTATAGATAAGTGCCATACCTTCGCTTGCATCGGTATCAAACTGCATTGCATGGTATTTTGATGTATCCATACCGCCATATGTAAGCGGATAGTAGTTGCCGACCATATACGGTCTTATGTCATAATACTCAAGGCGTTGTGAGCAGGAAATTATATTTGTACGGGTTGCGTACTCACCCTCGACATAGGCACAGGTACCGTTATAAGGATACCAGAAAGAAATGCCGTAGGTATGTGCCTGAGTAGCTTCTATTATATCGGGCTTTGAATTTCCTTCACCGTCCATACAGTTGTAGTCAGTTCTCCACAGCGGTATACTTCTTCGGCTCATTTCAATATCAAGGCGTTTGCCGCCCGAGGCACACATATCAATTTTAAGCACCGGAATTTCTTCCAGCAGAGTATCCAGAAAGCCGTAAAGATTTGTTACATAGTGGTTTTCTGTTATGCCTTTTCTGCCGTCTGCCCAAGCCTTATCCGCCTGCTCCCAAAGAGGAAGCGGAGTAAAATTACTGTCCATTCGCAGACACATAACCCCATTGTAGCGTAAGGAGTCAAGCATCAGGTTTGTAATATATTCACAAGCATCTTCATTTGCGAAGTTGACTGCGTTTGCCTCATCATTGTCTTCATTGATAAGAAGCCAGCCGTCGTGCTTTATGCAGTCATTATATACTGCCGTATCTTTGCAGCAGCGCTCAATTTCATACCAGACAAGCAGCCCCATTCCACGCTCCTGAAGATGTCGGGATATTTCGCCCAGGCCGTTCGGGAAGCGTTCGGGGTCTGCATACCAGTTGCCTACGCTGTCGCTCCAGTTGTTTCTCAACGGATACCAGCCTGCATCAACCCACGCATAATCGAGCGAAGGTGTCCATTCCTCGGGAATATTTTTAACATTCTGAATAACCTGCGCTTCAGTAACACCGGGAGACTCAACGGCAATACCGGTTGTTACAACCTGCTTTGTGCCTTCGGGATAAACACAGTCTATCGTAAACTGTCTGAAAGCATTAAAGCCTTTAAGGGCGTTATCGGAATCATAGAAGGTCAGTGAAACAAGCGGCGAACGAACTTCCTCACCCGGCAGAAGATAACCTTTGAGGGTCTGCTGCTTTGCCTTCACCTTTGTGCCGTTAAGAGTCTGTGAGAGCGATGTGTACCACTGACCCGACCAGCCGACAGCCAAGACTGCTCCGCCGTCTTCGCCGTGAATATTGAAATAAGGCAGGAACGACTCGGTTCTGCCGCCGTTTGCTGTGAAAACCATAGGCAAAAGGCTGAGTCCCGATTTCATTGTTTCAAAATCGTCAGCCTCGGCAAATGAACCGTTGGTGCAATAAACATCCGCTTTTCTGCCCGTAGGAAGCTTTGAGTCTATTGCATAAAAGCCCGTCACCTGAGGAGAATTGGCAGAGCCGTTATTTTTTATATAAACCGTCCAGTCACAGGATGCGTTATCTTCGTAAATTGTGGCCTCAACAGTTGCCGAAATATCGCTCTTTTTGTGTGAAACCGTGATATATGTAGTTTTACCGCCTGTGTAAACAGCCCCGACTTCGCTTTCTTCAGTAAAAGAAAAATCCCAATCGTTAATATTTTTTCTGAAATCCTTACCGCCTACCGAAAATGTGTAAGCAGGGGTTTTCACAGAGAGTACGTTTTCCTCAAACCAGGTACGGCAGAGCTGTTTTTCAGACTCGGTCACATCAAGCTCTTGCGCTTCAATTGAATCAAAAGTCAGGTCTGTGACAGATGTCAGACCGACTGCTGCACGGTCAACCCACACCTTAAAGTTAGAGTCCGGCACAGCAAAGGACGAAACAACAAACAAAAGTGCCTGAAGCAGACTAAGTACAGTTTTCATAAGAATCCTCCGTTTTTTTCAAACAGTATAAACTAAAATTTACAAAATTATAGCATTTTTCAAGTAATAACTCAAGGAAATTAACAAAGGATATTGAAATTTCTATATGTTTTCTGTTACAATGTAATAAAATTAACTCACTTACAACAAAGGAGAGAATTTAATATGAGTGAAATCCCGAGAACCTATAAAAGCTTCAGAGAATGGAAAAATAAATCCAAGCAGACAGAATACACCAAGAGCACTCCTCTCCTTGCCGCAGACGGCACTTTACAGGCTAAGGGCTGGGCAAGAAAAAATGTTTTTGATTATGACCGCAACCTTGTAAAGGCACGCCTTATGAGCCGTAAGGAGTGGGATTTCTACCAGGTTTCCGACGGCAAGTATATGGTACAGATTAACTTTGCCAACATCAACATCGGCGGCTTTGTTGCCGCAAAGCTGATTGACCTTGTAAACGGCAAGCTGATAATGGACGCTACACAGCTTTACTTGGGCGGCAAAGACAAATACGTTCCGCCTGCAAAGGGTGACGTTCCCAACCGCTTCGGCTACAAAATCGGCAAGGCTGAGTTTGACTTTGACACCGGAGAAACCACGAGAACACTGTGGTTCAAGATGCTCAAGGGCGGCAAAACGGTTGAATGTAAGTTTACAATGGACATTATGCCCGGCCTTGAAAACATCACGACCGTACTCCCCTTCGAGGGTGACAGCACAAAATACTTTATGACTACCAAGCAGAACTGTATGCCCTGCGAAGGCAGCTTTAAGATTGACGGTGAAGAGTGGAGCTTCAGCAAGGACGACTCCTTCTGTGCACTTGACTGGGGCCGTGTAAACACTCCGCACGAAATGGTCTGGTACTGGGGTAACGGCTCAAGCTACATAACCGATGAAAACGGCGAAAAACACCTTTTCGGCTTTGAAATCACCTGGGCTATCGGCGATGAAAGCAACGCTACGGAAACCTGCCTTTTCTACGATGGCAAGGCACACAAATTCGGTGCTGTTGACGTTAAAACCTTCCCGAAGCCCGACAAATTTATGCAGGAGTGGCAGTTTGAGTCTGAGGACGGCAGGTTTAACCTTACAATGAAGCCGACCTTTGACTTCCATTCCGATCTTAACCTGGGTGTTGCCCGCATGCACACACATCAGGTGCACGGCAACTGGAGCGGTGACGTAACGCTTGACGACGGCACAAAGCTGGAAATCAAGGATATGTACGCTTTCTGTGAATACGTGGAAAACAAGTGGTAAAAATACAAAAAGGAGGCACTCTATGCAGAACAGGATAATTACAATAGGCCGTGAATACGGCAGCGGTGGCAGAGAAATCGGCGAAAAGCTTGCCGAAAAGCTCGGCATTCCCTGCTATGACAAGGAAATTGTTGAGCAGGCTTCAATCGACAGCGGCTTGCTTAAGGAAGATATTATCGAAAAGGGTGAGCATCTTTCCGCATTGAGCAAGCTTTCCTCTCACTTCACGCTTTACAACCTTTACAGCAATATGACGAAGAACGACCTTATATGGCACGCACAGGTAAAGGCAATAAAGCAGCTTGCGGAAAAAGGCTCCTGCGTTATTGTCGGACGCTGTGCCGACTATATCCTGCGCGACAGAGAAAACATTATAAACGTTTTCATCTTTTCGGATATGGATAAGCGCATTGAAAGAATTTCGCAGCTTCATCCCGAGGTTTCACCCGAAAAGTTCATCAGGGATATAGACAAGAAGCGCGCCGATTATTACAAGCATTTCACCGAAATGGAGTGGGGTGAATCAAGGCACTACGACATCTGCCTTAACAGCAGTGCTTTGGGCATTGACAAGTGCGTTGATTTGCTCTGCGACCTGTACCGATATTAATATTAAGAGCTGTCTTATCAGTGTAAGACAGCTCCTTTTTTTTATGAATTCAATATAGATATTAGGTCATTGAAAAGTTCATCACGCTTTATGTTATATACATAGCACATTGAAACAGCCGTGTTTTCGCTTTCGTATCTGCAGTCAAAGTCAGGTAAGGCCGTGCCGACAATTCCGGAATGCATAAAGCGGTTATTGTCATTGAGAAGCCAGGCAACGGCAGTAACGTCCCAGATAACTCTTGTCCAGGCCCTGCCGTGAGCATAGCCTTCCGCTTCCTTTATCGTATTTCGTGCAAGATAGTCCGACAACGGATTTTTGCCGGCAAACCAGTATTCAAGCTCCTGCTTTGATACGGAAAAGGCACTTACAACTCCCATACAAGGAAGCTGCACAAACGGCACACCGCTGCCCATAACAACTCTTGCGGCGGCAACATCCTGCTTCATATTGAATTCTGCCGTGTCGTGGTAATGTCTGCCGTGACCGCCGAGCCATACTACAACCGTATTTTCCTTAACGGCAGGCTCAATCAGAATAGCGGAAGCGATGTTTGTGATTGCGCCTATTGCAACAACATAAAGCGGATTTTCAGGCGAATACCCCTTCGCCTTTTCCGCTAAATCAAGTGCTGCGGCGGAAACAACGGGCGTTTTTTCGTCGGGCAGATAGCGGTCTGCGCCTTTGAAAACGGGCTTTTCTTCGCCTGCCAGCTTCAAAAGCTTGAATATTTCGTCATAGCTTTTTTCCATTCCGTCAGCAGGTCCGTTGGAATTATTGTTGTAAAACGGTGCGGCATACAGCGCAACGGTATTCAGCTTTTCCTTGTTTTTAAGCAGATACGCTATAGCAAACTGGTCGTCAATTTCATTATACGCATCCGTATCAAGTACAACGTCAATTTTACCGCAGGGCACCGAGAGATTTTTTATACGCTGTTCGTTTGTCATAATCAGTCCACCAAGTCCTTATACTGATAAACCCTTACATAGTCAACAATAAAATCCGTGGGCGGTTCGATATTAGTTTCAATCGAAGCGCCGACCCAGCTTTCACCGGGGACTCCGTTTTCGCCGCCGACTTCAACGGAAAGAATAAGCCATTCCTCATCCTGAGAAACTCCGCCGAAATCGCTTCTGCCCGTTTCAATACCGTTTATATAGAAAATATACTCGTTCTCGTTCCATTCAAGGCCGTAGGTGTTGTATTCGTCGTACGGATTGTTGATAAATATAAACGGCTTACAGATATTTTTCTGCCTGTGTGCTTCGCCGTAGCCGTCGTAGTGTATGTTTGAGCTTACACGGTTTTTGAAGATTGAAGGACTGTCGTAGAAAGCGGATTCGAAAATATCTATCTCCGCACCGTCAACACCGCCGCCGTCAACATTGCCTACACCGTGGCTCATCATCCAGAAGGCAGACCACAGACCCTTGCCCTTGGGCAGAATACACCTGACCTCAAAGTAGCCGTAACGCTGAGTAAAACGGTCTATAGAGTTAAGACGGGCTGTGTACCAGCCGGGAATGCCGTTGCCGTTATAGCCCTGGGGAAAATATTCCGTGCGGATATGAAGGTTACCGTCCTTTACCGTAGCAAAATCAGGGTTCCAGATACCGCCCTTACGCAAAACGTTTTCTTCACCGTTATAGTTGCAGGTCCATTTTGTTAAGTCAACGCTGTCGCCTTCAAATTCGTCCGACCATTGAAGAACGAAATCTTCCTCGTGAGGAATTGCGGGAAACGCCGACGAAGAAGCGGTTAATATGAGGCTTAAAATAAAAGCAAAAACTGACTTTATAAAGTTCATTGCTGTTCCCCTTTTCCGGTATTTTCTTGATTATAACAAAGAGCACCTGCTGTTTGCAAGTGCTCTTAATAAAAGTTTATGCCGTTATTTTCTTTTCGGGCTTCTTACCCGTAAATTTTTGCAGGAGAAGAAGCACAACGATAATTGCTACGCCTACAGCGTCGGTCGTAATACCGGGTATAATCATACAAAGTCCGCCTGCAAGAGCAAGAATCCTCTGCCACCAGGGCATATTTTTGAGAAGATAGCCTTCCATACCGGCAGATATGATGAAGATACCTGCAACGGCAGTTACAACGAGAAGCACGATTTCGTACCACGGTGCTTCCGAGCCGACAATAAGCATTTCGGGGCTGAAGGCAAAGATATAGGGAACGATAAACGCAGTAATCGCAAGGCGAGTTGCGGTAACACCCGTTTTCATCGGGTTGGATTTTGCAATAGCTGAGCCTGCGTAAGCGGCAAGGGCAACGGGCGGAGTAATATCCGCAACGATACCGAAGTAGAAAACGAACATGTGTGCCGCAAGCACGGGAATATCAAGGCTGCGCATAATAATGGGAGCAACCATTGACGCCATAATGACGTAGTTTGCCGTTGTGGGAACACCCATACCGAGCACGATACACATTAACATCGTGAGCATAAGCGCAAAAACGGGGTGAAGCTGAGCGGCAGACTGAACAAGGGCAGAAAGCACGTTTGCAAGGCCCGTCTGCTGTACCATTGCGGAGATACAGCCGGCAACCGCACAGGCAAGAGCAACGCCGATAGCGTTCTTCGTACCGTTTGCAAGTGACTGGATATAGAGATTAAAATCAAAGTCGAACTTCTTGTGCGCAATTGATTTTACAACACCCTCAACAAGCTTGACGGCAATTGCAACCAGGATTGCAATAATTGCAGACTTTGCGGGTGAGAAGTGATTCATTGCTACAACAAGGGCAACAACGGGAAGCAGCAGATAGCCCTTGGTAACAACAAGCTTGAAGAAGTTGGGGATAGACTCCTTGGGAAGGCCCTTGAGGCCGAGCTTCCTGGCTTCAAAATGAATCATCATAAAGATGCCCGTGAAATAAAGCACGGCAGGAAGGATAGCCGCAATAATAATCTGTGAATACGGCATACTCGTGTATTCCGTCATAAGGAAGGCGGCGGCGCCCATAATCGGCGGCATTATCTGACCGCCCGTGGAGGCAGCCGCTTCAACAGCGGCGGCAAATTCGGGCTTGTAGCCGCAGCGCTTCATTGTGGGAATCGTAACCGAGCCGCTGCCGACGGTATTGGCAACGGAAGAACCTGAATACATACCCTCCATTGCGCTGGAGATAACGGCAACCTTTGCGGGGCCGCCCGTAGCCTTACCTGCAATTGAGTTGGCAAGGTCAACGAAGAAAGCACCTATTCCCGATTGTTCGAGGAAGGAAGCGAAAATAATAAACAAAACGATGAACGAGGCACAGACGTTGAGCGGTGTGCCTGCAATACCCTCCGTTGTATAGAAGAGCTTATACATAATAACCCTTAGCGGATTACGGCTTACGGTGATAAACGCATAAGCGATAAACGCCGCAGAAACGCAGACTATCGGCAAACCGACAACCCTTCGGCACGCTTCAAACAGCAGTATCGTACCTACAATTGCAACGGCGATATCAAGCTCGTTGATTCTGGAAGCTCTGTCAACTATAGCCTGGCAGTTGATTGCATAGTAGAAGAATGAGCCTGCGCCGGCAACGGCAAATATGTAATCATAGAAAGGCACGTGATTGGGCCTTTTCTTTTCTTTCTTGCTTACGGGGTAGAGAATGAAGGCGATAAAGACGATGATTCCGATGAACCACGCCATTTTCTGCCTTTCCTCCATAGTGCCGGTCCAACCGTCAAACATAACGTAAAGGGAAAACAGCACCATACCTATTTTAATAATTTTTTCAAATATACCTTTGAAGTGGCGTGTGTTTGACTCCTTGTCGAAGTCCGCCATCAATTTGTCAACATCAATAACTTCGTCCTCATCAGCCGCCATGGTGATGGGCTTGGTGTTTACATCTGACATCAACTACATTCCTTTCGTCAGAATTTCAAATCCAGTAACGGTTTCAAAAACAACCCTTTCGCTTCTGCCGCACATATTGCGAAGGCTGATTTCTTCCCCGCCCAGTGTGAGAATATGGTCGGACACGGTACCGACACAGTATCTCAACGGGTCGTAAGTAATATCAAAGCCCGTAATAATCATATTCCCCTGCTCGTCGTAGGTCATTTTCTGGTTGCCCTCAAGCGCAGTCTGTACCCCTGCACCGAAGGAACGGTAGAGCGTGGAATATGCACGGATTTCTCCGTTTTCAATTATAAAAGTATCCTTGACCGGGGTTTTGTTGACCGAGTGGATAAACTCAACGGAAAACATCATCCCCTCCTCGGCTTTTTCGGTTATATAACGCTCCCCGGTATCGGCGTTGTATAAAACCAGATATGTCACCGAAGCGGTTTTTATAAATACAGCAGCCGCTGTAATGATTAACATTAGAACGGCTGCTGTGATTAACCTTTTTAAGAAGCCGGGTTTATGGCTCATTCAGCGATTGCGCCAACCTCTTTAAAGTATCTTTCTGCACCGGGATGGAAGGGAACGGAGATGCTGGATACTGCATACTCAAGGCTCATTTCTGCTGCCTTTTCGTGTGTGTATTCATCCTTGTTCTCGTAAATAGCCTTTGTAAGCTGGTAAACTGTTTCTTCGTCAAGGTCGTTGCTTACGATAAACGTAGCCTTAACAGCAACTGTTGTAGCGTCAGTATCAATACCGTTGTATGTGCCTGCGGGAACCTTGTATTCAGCGTAGAAGCCGTATTCGCTCTGAAGCTTTGCAAGGTGCTCAGCATCGATTTCAACGAGAACGATACCTGTTGTTGTGGAAAGGTCTGTAATAGCAACTGTGGGAGCACCTGCAGTACAGAAGAAAGCGTCAATCTTGCCGTCCTTAAGAGCTTCAGCGGAAGCCTGGAAGCTGAGGTTCTGCTTGTCAATCTGCTCGAAGGTGATGTCGTATGCGCCGAGAATCTGCTGAGCGTTGAATTCAACACCGCTGCCGCTGTCGCCTACGGAAATCTTCTTGCCTGCAAGGTCAGCAACCGTCTTGATGCCGGAATCTGCTCTTGCAACAATCTGGCAAACCTCTGCATAAGCAGCGCCGAGAGTTGAGAAGGAAGTGATGGCACCGACATCTGCAAAGAGAGATGTGCCGTTGTAAGCGTAGTCCATAACGTCGTTCTGAACGATAGCCATATCAACGTTACCGTCAGCGATATCAAGAATGTTAGCCTTGGAAGCACCGGAAGACTGGATAGAAAGGTTTGCGCCTACCTTGTCCTTAAGGACAGAGGATATAACGTTGCAGAAGCCGTAGTATGTACCTGTTGAGCCGCCTGTGCCGACAATAATTTTCTGTGCGGAAAGGTCGCCTGCTGCGGGGTTGTTAGCGGGGTCCTGATTGGGCTCATCGCCGCAAGCGGTGAGAAACACCATTGTAAGTGCGAGTACGAGGGAGAGAACGATTGCTAATCTTTTCTTCATAAGTTTACCTCCTGTTATTTGTTCCGTAAGCCGTAAAAATCCGCCTATCGGAACTAAAGTCTTTTTTATTATAAACTATGAACAAGATTTTTGCAAGCCCTTTTTTGTATAAACAATACAATCGCGGTGTAATTATATGCAAAAAGCGTTATTTTAAAATAAATATATGGCTCAATTCATAATTAAACATTACTTTACCGAGCGGTATTCATAGCCGTCGGGATAGTCGTCCCAATGCATTTTACCGTTGGTGAGCAGACCGTTTTCAAAGGTGAACTCGAAATATCTGTCCTGTACACGGTCGTACCAGCTTTTTTCATTCGGATAAACCGTGCCGAAGCTGTAAACACGGTAATAGGTTTTCAACACACCGTTTTCAAGTGACGCTGATTTTGTGTAAATCTCACCGTACTGATAAACAACACCTGCGTCAGAGCTGAATACAGCCAGCACATCCTCTTCCCTGTCGCCTTTTTTCAGCTTATCGAAAGCAGCGATAAGCTCTTTCATATCGTCCCGTCTTTCATCACTCTGGCGTGAATAACCGAAGCCGAAATCGGAATTATACATTTCCGTGTGGAGATTCCCTACGCTTTTTCCGCTGATTTTATTGTTTTCATTTTTACGTACGGCAATAAAGCCGTTACCGCTGATATCTTTTAACCTTGAAGGGTTGAACCACACCTCGTAACCTTCTTCAAAGCTGAAGCGTCTGATTTCACCACGAAACTGCTTTGCAGTTACCTTGTCCAAGGACTTTTCGTAAGCTTCAATTGTCATCCAGCCGTTTTCTTTAAGATAATCAGCAGCTATCCTGTAATCGTCAAGCAATTCTATATTGTCATAAAGCACGCCTGTTTCTTCGCTGATGCAGCTGCTGTACTCATTAAACCACTTCGGATAATCTCTTTCATAAGCCTCGCTCCACGGGTAAATCGCACAGGAAAAGACGGCAACAGCAAAATAAGCCGCAACAAAAACGACGGTTTTTATTTTGCCGTTCTTTACAGTCTTTGCTCTTCCTTTTTTAATAAGGACAGCCACAGTAAAGCAGTAAAGCGAGCAAAGCGCCAGAAACACAATACAGTTTATATAGAAAATTCCGCCGACATAGTATTCAAGAAAATCAACCATATAAAACGGCGTAAAGCGGTCAATCAGGCAAACTGTGTTTAAATCCAGCACATAAAAAGCTGACTGCGGATAAAAACAGAAGAGAAAACACCCTGCTATAATTACATTCGCAACGCCTATGCCCACGAGCAATTTGCGGTATTTTTTCACCCGTGCAAAGACAACTCCGAAGAGCATAACGAATATCATTGCAAAGCTGATAAAGGCTGTAAAAACGGTAGGCTCGTCGTTATAATCGGCAGACATTACCCACAGCCCCAAAGGCCAGCACAGCAAATTCATTGCAAGAATCACCGCACCTGCAACAAACGACCACCACGTGCGCTCAAAATGAAGCTCTTCAAATTTACTGCGGATATCCGATTTTACGCTTTCGTCATTACCCATATCGTCAAGTGCTTTGCCGATTGACGAATCCGTATCGTAACCGATGTCCTTGTAATAATCAATTCTGTCGCACACGTGAGAAAGCAATTCCTCACGAAGGCTGAGCTGTTTTCTTTTCGGAATATTCTGCGGAATGAGAGAATTTACGTAATCATTAATTCTGTTCATCTGCCGCACCTCCTCAGCCGACGGTAATTGCAGGACCGTTTATAACCTTGCCCACGGCTGACGAATAGTTTTCCCACTCCTTGCGGGAATCGTTAAGCGCTTTAAGCCCTTTCTTTGTAATTTTATAATACTTCCTTTTTCTGCCCTGCTCGCTTTCATCCCAGTAGGATTTTACAAAACCGTCTTTTTCAAAAGTGTGCAAAATCGGGTACAGCGTGCCCTCCTTGAATGAAAACACCTTTTCGCTGCGAAGTTCGATTTCCTTGATAATCTGGTAGCCGTACATATCCTTGCTTTCCAGCACGGACAGCACAAGCAGCGAGCTGCTGCCCTTTGAAAGCTCTTTTTTAATATTCATAATCCTTACCTCCTTTTTATGCATAGAGCTTCGATACCTCGATACTCTATGTACATCTTAACACCTTTACAGGCATTTGTCAACAGAAATTTGTCAGCAAGCAGAAACTGTGCGCCGTGCCGTGTTAATTCCAAAACATTACAACGTTCAAAGCTTATATCACTTTCATTTAGAGCCTAAAGCAGGGAACGCTCTCGACCGTTCCGTTAAGTCAGGTGTAACCTTACGGAACGCTCAAGAGCGTTCCCTACAGCTCTGTTTTGCGTTAATAAAAATATTAAGCTTTACGGTTTACGAATCTTTCAAGAGTTCATCAAAAGACCGTAAAGCGTTGGCTTTACGTTGAATTCGCCTATTGCCGCCTTGACCTCGGCAAGGGCTTTTTCCTTTGACTTTTTCGTAGCACTCGGGTTGAGCACGGCACGGATGAGCAGGTTTTTCGGCGTATGAGCAAAATCCACAAATTCGAGCACCTGCGTTTTATAGCCGCAGTATTCAAGCAGATTTGCACGCACCGAATCGGTAAGCAAAGCGGAAAAGCGCTCCTGAATTATACCGTAGCGGGTGAGAAGCGAAAGGCTGTCCGTAGCAATCTGATTATTGATTTCGTGCTGACAGCAGGGAACGGAAAAAATCATTTTGGCGTTCCAGTTTATTGCGTTAAAAAGCGCAAAATCCGTTGCGGTATCGCAGGCGTGAAGAGTTATGACCATATCAACGTCAAACGGGCACTTGTAGCCGTTGATGTCACCAAGCTCAAAATGTAGGTTTTCGTAGCCGTATTTTTGAGCGGCCTTGTTGCACTTTTCAATTACGTCTTTTTTCAGGTCAAGGCCGATTATGTTTGCCTCGATTTTTCTGACTTGGGTCAGGTAGTAGTAAACTATAAACGTAAGATAGGATTTGCCGCAGCCGAAGTCGATAATATTCAACCTTTTATAATTGTTCTGCTTTATGCAGTCGTCAATCAGCTCAACAAAGCGGTTAATCTGCCTGTACTTGTCGTACATCGACTGCACTACTCTGCCCTCTTTTGTGAATATTCCCATATCCACAAGCGGCTCGATAACCTGACCCTCGGGCAGAAGATACTGCTTTTGCCTATTGTGCGAGGCAGGCTGATTTTTGGCGGCGGTATTCTTTTTTGCGCCGTAAAAAGCCTTTCCCTTTTTGGAAACGGTAACGCAATGCTCCTTTTCTCCGCCCCAGGCATTGAGCTGAAGATACTGCCCGTCGATTATTTCAAGTGTACGCTTAGCAATTTTATCAAAGGGCACGTTTTCGTGAAAAACCTGCTTTTCGGTGTATTTTGCTATCTGATAAAATTTTGCAAGGCGTTCAACCGTAATTTTGCGGTATTCGGCGTTCTTTTCCTTAGGCTTGCTTATGACAGCCTTGTATATGCCGTCTTCGAATATTTTATTTATAATTTCCTGAAACTCATTCATTTTCAGTCACCTGTTTTAATTGAATAATAGAGTGCGTCGCCGTCTTCGTGGGCATATTCAAAAACAAAGCCCGCATTTTCAAAAGCCCTTTGCGAGGCGGTATTGCTCGGGAAGATTACCGCCTCAATTTTATCGGTCTTTTCACCGACAAGACGGTTTATGCTTTCGGCAAGCTCACGCAAAACGGCAGAGCCTCTGCCCCTTCCCCTTTGCATAGGGTCAACGATAATTACGGAAACGGTAACGTTATTCTGATAATAACCGTATTTTACGGCGGCAAACGGCACACCGTTTCCGCACACGATTTTAAAGAAATCCTTACAGCCGGGGAAGTTTACGGACTCTTTAAGCGTTGCCTGCCATTCGCTGTCAATACCGTCTTCAATGCCCGTCATTTTTACAGCGGTTTCATCCATCCAGGAATCAACCAAAGGAGCATATTCGGTTGTATAATCAAGCCAAGTGAAGGTCATAAAAACTTCTCCGATGTTTCTATAAAAGTTTGTCGGGCTCTTTTTACACCTCATCCACCGCAGGTGACTGATGAGGTGTATGCGGAGCATTTCCTCCTTTTTAAAGGAGGTGGCACGGCGTAAGCCGTGACGGAGGATTGCAGAATCTTATGTTGATATAAATTTTCACGAACAATCCTCAGTCTCGCTACGCTCGACAGCTCCTTTCAAAAGGAGCTAAAGCCTTACTTTTACATTGATAAAGGAATCAACAAACAGTAATTTGTCAGCTTAACTCTGCCAAAAGCTTTTGCTTCATTTTTTCGAGTTCATCGGCTGACGGGATATTATTATCATCCAACATTATTTCTTTGGGCAGCCACCACACAGGACCCTTGCCGTTATTGCCGTATTCACCCAGGTCACCCTGCCTGCGGGGAAATATATGCCAATGCAGATGAATGTCACCGTTTCCGAGACATTCGTAATTAATTTTGTCTGCGTTGAAAGCTTTTTTCACAGCCTCAGCAGCAACAACCATTTCCTGCATATATTTCGTTCTGTAATCAATATCCAAATCAAAAAGCTCAACAACGTGCTGCTTGCAGATAAAAAGACAGTAACCGTAAAAATGCTGATTCCAACCCAATATAAGGTAACCCGTTTCAAACTACTTGACAAACCACGGGTTTTCTCCCCGTTTGATTTGCTCGATTACCTTGCACATATCACAGGACATTTTATCACCTCAATATTCTTTATTTTATCACACTTACAGCATTTTTACAATACGCATAAAAAGGACACCCTGCTTTTGGCAGAGTGTCCGATTTTCTTATGCTGTTACGCTCTTACGAAAACGTAATAATTCGTGTCGTAGCCGCCGTAACGGTAATCGCCGCTTTTCCACTCGATAATCAGATATTCTTTTGAATCGTGCGTTCTGATTTCGTATTCACAAGCCGACCAGTTCCATTTACGCAGAAGGTAATTTTTAGTCCAGGTTGCCTTGTCATCACCCTCAAAAACGTCGTCCTCGTAAACTATTCTGCAATGGCCGCCTTCAAAGAATTCGACCTCTTTGAAGTACAAGTCCTCCATTGGCTCTTCTTCCGACGGAAATTCGTTTTTGCCGCCCTTATAACCGAGGAAGGAATGTGCGCGCCATTTGCCGATTACCTGCTCATCGTTGACAAAGGGCTTATCAATATCGTCCTTACGGGCAATCTGTTCGGGTGTGTAGCGGTTGCTGTCCAGCTTTTTGAGCACGAGGCAGGTGGGCTCACCGCCGCGGCTGCCCTCATACTCACGAAGGCTGATGAGCATATACAAATCGTTGCCGATTTTCTGCGTTTCGTATTCGTTGTACACGGGGCTTATAAGGTAGCCCTTCGTCCAGCGGAAAGACCAGTACTGCTCACCATCGGGCAGGAAATACAGATATTTCTGGTCGCCGCCGTAAAAGCCCTTGTTGTCGCAGAGAATACCGTCATAAAAATCCTGCCTGACGGCATAGACACCCAGAATTTCCCATTTACCGACAACCTCCTCATCATTTTCAAACGGCAGATTAAGGTCCGGCAAATCCGTTTCCTCGCCAAGCGTAATAACCTCACAGCTTATTTCATTGCCCGTTAAACTGTACTGCGATATACGCTGATAGTCTGCCGCTTTAATTTCAGCTTCCGCCAGAACACAAACGCTCAAAAACTCCTCATCCGGGTTAAGAGGAAAAACTGCCCTGCCGTCTTTAAAAGTAATATTAAGCTTTGTCATTACAAACCTTGCCTCCTTCAGGTTTTCCAGCGCAGAAAGAAGCTCTTTTTCCTTTCTGCAAAACATTTCGTCCGTCTCCTCCTTGGTTTTTGCACAGGAGATAATTTCACGGATTTCCTGCAAGCTGAAGCCCGCCTTTTTAAGGGCGGTTATACGCCGAAACGCAAGAAGCTGTTCGGATGAATAATACCTGTAGCCCGAAAACGCGTCCGTATATTCGGGCACAAGCAGTCTTTCCTTGTCGTAGTGGCGAAGCACGGAAATTTTTGTTGAGCACAGCCTTGCAAATTCACCGATTTTCATTTTGCTTTATCCTCCGTAAAAAAATGTGGCTAAGGTACCTTGCAAGCGTATTGTAAACCTGAAGTAAAGTTTAGAGTCAATAGGTTTTTGAAAATTTTTTACGCGCTTTTTAACAAATACATATACAAAATGTCATCCTGAACAACGTGAAGGATCTTAAAGCTTTACAGAAAGACCCTTCGGCTTTTCCTCAGGATGACACATCAATTAAGTTCATCGGAATTCAAAAAGTGATATTAACCCTTTTTCGATTTCTTTTCGGGTACGAAGAAGATAAACACGAGTGAGCTTATGAGAAGCAGGAACGTATAGAAAAGGTTTTTGATAATATCGAAGGCAGACAGCTCGAAGCCGAGTGTTGTCACCACCGAAAGGGCAACGAGAATCTGTGCGCCGTAGGGCAGAAAGCCCTGGAAGATACAGGAAAAGGTGTCGAGAATTGAGGCCACCTTGCGCTTATCTATGCCGTAATCCTTCGACATTTCTGCGGCAATGGGGTTAGCCATAACTATAGCGACGGTGTTATTTGCGGTTGCTATATCCATAAGGCCGACGAGCAGTCCTATGCCGAGCTGACCGCCTTTTCTGCCCTTGAAGATACGGCGAATGCCGCCAAGCAGAGCTTCAAAACCGCCGTTGTACTTAATCAGAGCGCAAAGTGCGGCAACGAGCACGGCAACCATTGAGGTTTCAAACATACCCGATGCACCCTCGCCCATACCCGAAAGCAGCGACGGAAAATCCACGGCAGAGGTGGCGAGCATTATGATGCTGCCCGAAACAATACCGATAATAAGCGTGAGAAAAACATTTATGCCGACTATTCCGCTTAACAGAACAAGGATATACGGAACAACCTGAATCATTTCATAGTCCTTTGTTATAACGTCAGCAATATCGTACCGAAGCGAAAGCATGATAATCAGCACAAGCGTAATAACTGCGGCAGGTGCGACGATTGCAAGGTTGGTGCGGAATTTATCCTTCATTGCACAGCCCTGACCGTTGCAGGCAGCAATCGTAGTGTCCGAAATAAAGGAGAGGTTATCGCCGAACATTGCGCCGCCGACAACCGTGCCTACGCAAAGTGCAAGCGGAAAGCCTGAGCCCGTTGAAATTGCAACCGCAATGGGGGTAATGAGCGTAATCGTGCCGACGGACGTACCCATAGCGGTGGAAACAAAGGCACTGATGATAAAGAGCACGGCTATTGCGAGCTTTGGCGGAGTGACGGACAGCAGGAAATACGCTACGCTTTCTGCCGAGCCTCTGCCGACAACGCCGACAAAGCTGCCCGCAAGCAGGAAAATAAGCAGCATAGTTATAATGTTTTTATCGCCTATGCCCTGCCCCATCAGCTCAAACTTTCGGTCGAGCGAAATACCCCTTGTCTGAAGCACGGCAACAAACAGCGCAACAAGAAAGGCAACGATAACGGGCACGTTGTAAAAGCCCATAGGTATAGCCATTACGTATTCAAAAATTATGCCCAGAGACAGATAAAACGCAACGAACACACCTATGGGAACGAGTGCAAGAGGATTGGATTTTTTCATATTTATTCTCACTTTTCCGTTTATTTGTTTACGTAAGTTAAAACAACATTACCGTCACGGCAATATTCAACGCAGGTAACCGAAATATTTTCAAGCGCAAACCTGAACGAATGAGGGGCGTCGCCGATTGCAGTCGTTATAAGGTATTCAAGCATACCGTGGTGGCTGAAAACGGCTGCGGTTTCGCCGAAGGTGAAGCGGTTTTTAATGTAATCAATCACGCGCTTTGCACGCTCAACGTTATCCTCATACTCTTCACAGCCAAAGGAATACTCTGCGGTACCGAAAAGACTTTCGCACATTTTAGTGTTCCCGTAATAACGGCGCAGATACTCCTCACTGCAGCCGAAATAGCCGGGTGTACAGCCGCACTCAATAAGCTCGGGGCAGATTTCAAGCACGGGCTTGTCCTCCCTCGCCCTGCAAACACCCGTTGCGGTTTTGAACGCACGCAGAAGCGAGCTTGAAATAAAGCCGTCTATTTTCTCATTTTTCAGCTTTTCGCCGAGGATATCGCATTGCTCTTCGCCGGTTAAGGTAAGGTCACCGTCGCAATTGTCACGGTCGCCGATATCGCCGTAATCCGTTTCCGCGTGGCGGATGAAAAGGATTTTTAAAGTATCGTTAGTCTGCATAATTCCACCCTTTCGGTTATTTTGCAAATGGCTGTTTGTAGGGGCGACCTTTGGTCGTCCGTATTACCGATATATCAATGTTAATTTGATTATCCTG
Organism: Clostridia bacterium; assembly: GCA_017410325.1. Taxonomy (GTDB): domain Bacteria; phylum Bacillota; class Clostridia; order Oscillospirales; family Acutalibacteraceae; genus UBA8612. The sequence continues at coordinate 27,710 of JAFQRA010000029.1, forward strand.
TAGGGGCGATTCACGAATCGCCCGTAATTTACCGTCATATCTCTTTTACGGCGGACAAGCAAGCGAATTGTCCCTACTATCTTGTTTCATCTTAAAGTTGACTTTTTGTAGGGGCGGATATTATCCGCCCGTGTTGATAACGCTCAGTTTGCTGGCGGCTGATAGCCGCCCCTACTGTGAAGTTTTAGGTGAAACAAGGTACTACAACATATTCTCTATCTTATCATCCCGACAAATCCGAAATTATCTTTTCATCGCTTTATTTTCCTCAAACTTCTTCGGGCAATATTCTTTCAGCAACTTGGTAATCTGTTTATTTTTGCTGATTGTGCCGTCCATAAAGGAAGGTGTTTTATCCACGGTGCGGTAGTCAATTTTGTAAGACTTAAGCCAGACGTATCTCTTGTAGTGGAAATTATGACGCTCTCTGATTGAAATGACCTTATTCCACGGGATATTTTCTTCAAGACCGAAAAAGTATTTAATTGTAAGCGAATCAGCCGTAAAAACGTAATATATCGGCGAAATTAAAATCAGGACAGCCTGCACAACAGTCGCCGCTACGCCGAGAACACCCCAAGCTGTGTCCAAACGGAAAAAACAGAAGGTAAGCACGGCGAACACCAGCATATCAGCCGTGAAGCCCAATATTCGTCTGTTGAAAATTTTTTGCTCGTCCAAATAAGATACTCCTTACAACGGAAGGAGCAAGCCCCTGCCCTGCGTATTTTTTAAACAACGATTTAGTATTATAACATAATCCGCAAATAAAAACAACCGCTGTGTTATTTAAAGCATTACACAACGGTTGGATAATTTTAACATTTCAGCATTTTCACGTATTCGGTCGGGGTCATATTGTAAAAGCGCTTAAAAGCCGTTACAAAATAGGACTGTGAGGAAAAGCCGAGTGAAGAACAGATTTCCTTAGTGCCCGTGTCCTGCCGAAGCATTTCCTTTGCCTTTTCGAGCTTTTGGCGCATTATGTACGTGCCGAGGTTTTCACCCATCTCTTTTTTGAAAACCTGCGAAAGGTAATCCGCCGAAATTCCGCAGCGCTCTGCGATATCGGCAACGGTAATTTTGCGTGAAATATTTTCATTGATATACATTACGCAGTTTTTCGTGTGCGGCGAAAATTCAGGCTTGCATTTACTCTTTTTTACCTCGTGTGTAAGCTTTACAATTTCCGACCCCATAAGCAGAATTATATCGTTTTTGTTTTTCAGCTTGTCCACGGCCTTTATAACACGGTCGGAAAAAGCATAAGCCTTTGCTTCGTTAAGTCCGCCCTGAATTGCGTAGCGTGTGGCAAGAGTGATTGTGCTGACAGCCATATATTTATGCTGCATAAGCTCATCGTCAGACATTTCGCCCATAACGACAAGAGAATCTATACCCTTGATTTGCTGCAAAAGAGAAGTGACATCACCCTGCTGAATACAGGAAAAAAGGCGTATTTCAGCGCTGTAGGGTGTGTGCTTTTCGCCTTGTTCGGTAAGGGTTTTAACGCTTATAAGCTCGCCGATATTCATTACATCACATCTTTCAGCTTTTTCATTTCTTTTTTAAGCCTGTTATTATCGAGAATTTCCCACAGCGGCATAATCAGACCGCCGCCAAGACGGCAATGCGCTTCGTTCATTGCGCCGTAATACGCCACACGAAAATCGGCAAATTCGGGCAAGGCAACGTTTTTCTTGTAGGTTTCGTAAAGCCCGTATGCATCACCCCACATATTACGGAATTGAAACAAATCGTATTCTCTGTCCGCCCACATTGAGCCGCACGGGTCAATAAAAGCCGTGAGCTCAAGCGTTTTCGGGTCAGCCATTATGTTCATTATATTAAGGTCGCTGTGAATGAGCACGGGCTTCGTGTCCTTCGGACAGACACGGTCAAAAAGCTCTGTAGCTTGCTTTAGCAAGGCAAGGGCTTTTTTGCTGTATTTGCCGTTTTCCGCCAGCTTTTCAAGACCGCTCAGCCACGGCTGCTGCATTTCGGCTTTATAAAAATCAAACCAAGTGTCGTAAACGGGAGCTGACAAAGAGCCGAATTTTGAGTTTGTAACACCGTGCCATTCAAGCATACCCGAAACAACCGTTTCTGCAAATTTCCGCTTTTGCGCCTTGCTTTTGAGAAGGAATGACGGGTCAAGCACGTTTTTCCCTTCAACAAAGGTCATAGCGAGAATTGCCGTTTCGTTGTCCTCATAGGTAAAAAGCACCTCGGGCATTTTCACGCTTGTGTTTTCGGACAAGATTTTTAGCTGCCGTGCTTCTTCATACTGTGAGCCCTGAATTCTGTATGCCTTTATTGCAATTGCTTTACCGTCGGAAAGCACGGTTTTATAAACCCTGCCGTAACTGCCGCCGCCGATAAACTTGATTTTATCCGCTTTTTTATTAAGCTTTTCGGAAACAACACGGGGTATAACCTGCAATATGTGCTTGTTACCGTTGTCGAGAATTTTCATCGGTTGTCCTCCATAATTCTTCTTTTTACAAGGTTGTATGCTGCTTTGCTTTCGGGCAGAAATGAAAAGAGCTGAAAGCAATGGCACATACCCTCATACTTTTGAAGCTTGACACCAACATTTGCATTCTTCATTTTTTCAAACACCCTGTCGTTGTCGCTTTCGTCCAATTCAGCCGTTCCGCAAATCAATGTGACTTTCGGGAAATTTTCAAAGCTGCCGAACAAGGGTGAAATATAAGGTGATGTTCTGTCAACATTCAGAACGTATTTTGATATTCTTCGCAGTAAATGGAGATTGTCTTCAATTTTTTTGTGCTTTGCAATTCCGTAAAACGGGTCTTTGTATGCGTTTGTAATTCTGCTTTCACCGCTTGATGTGGCATCTGCCCAAAGGGAAAAGCAGACAATGTGTCCGGGCAAGGGGAAGTTATTATCCCTTAACCACAATGAGGATGTAAGAGCAAGTGTAGCACCTGCGCTGTCACCGATAACGACAATATCGGAATGCTTTATTCCCGAAGCCAGCAAATGAAGATATATTTTCACAACATCGTACATTTGTGACGGAAGCTGATGTTCGGGAAACCTGCCATAGTCCGCATTTATTACGGTTGCACCGCAGAACAAATTGCTGTATTTTTCTGCTAGTCTGCGGTAAAAATCGTTGAGCTCGATTTTGAATCCTCCGCCATGAATCATTAATACAATCTTTTCCGTTTGGCGGTTGCCGTTAACAAGTTTTTCGTATTTAACACCGTCAACCGTATGCTTTGTATGTGTAAAGTTTCTTGAAGGAATATATTTTGATTTTTTATCTTTGGTCAGTTTTGCCGCATTGTCGGACAGATTTGAACTGTTGAAAAGCGGAGAATGAAACACAAGGCGCAATGCACCCATAAAAATCTTCGATGTCAATGACTGCATACTATCACCCGTCTTTCATTTTCAATCTTATCACAAGAAAAATTCAATTTCAACAAATGCCGCAATTTGATATATGCAAATCAAAACAGACAAGGAAAAACAAAAAGAGAGACCGAAGCCCCTCTTATAAATCAATTTCGCTGTAGTTATGAATATAAATATCCGATATTGCTTTTAGCTGCTCTGTATCCTTCTCGCTTGCATCAAAGATACCGACGAGATTATAGCCGTTTGCCTTTACGGTTTTTGCGGCATAAAGCGCATCCTCAAACACCCATGTGGTTTCTTTAGGTGTGCCCAATTTTTCAAGCACGACATCATATACCTTCGGCTCAGTTTTGGCTGCACCCACGGTATAGGTTGAATAGATTTCGGAAAAGTAGCCGCACATGCCGTATTTTTCAAGCAGGGCACCGAGTGCGGATTCCGCTGTAGCGGTGGCTATGCCCATTTTAACACCCCTGGCTTTGAGCTTTTCCAGAAATTCAATTATATCGTTTTTCGGCTCTGCCTGCTCAAGATAAAGCTGTCTGATATAGGCGAAAAAGCGTTCAAAAAGCTCCTCGTAGCTTTCAGCCATATTGAAACGCTCTTTGGCAAGGATGAGCGCTTCACGCAGAAAAAGACCCTCAAAATCCTTTTTGTCCTCAGCACTGAGATGAATACCTATAGCGTCGAAAAACTTGAACTTTATGCCCTTCCATATCGGCATAGAATCAAACAGCGTTCCGTCAAAATCAAAAATAGCTCCGTCGATTTTCATATTTTTCCTCAAAATTAAAGATTGATTTTTTCGGCAAAAAAATTGCCGAGCTTCACCGTGCAGTCACAGTCGTAGTGTGCAATATCCGCCTCACCCTCAGGCTCGTTAAGAGTGGTCAGCCCACTCCCTATGGTGTCGATATAAAAGCAGTTTTCCGTTTGCTTTGCGTGGCTTTCTTTGGTTTGGTTAATCGCCTTGTACTCCTGCCATATTTCCGAAATACCCGCATCAGCGAAAACACAGTTGTTATAGTATTTACCGTAACGAGCCGAAAAATCACTTAATAAAGCCTTATAGCGTGCACCGTAGCCGATACAATGCTCCCTGTCGGCATCGCTTTCGCCCTGCATCCAGCAAAAGGCGATAATTTCAGGGTCAAAGCCGCTGTTCACAAAAAAGCTGAGGCTTTCATCCGTTATTGCGGTAAGCTCATTCCAGCACCAGCCCGCCGTGCGGTAGTTCTCGTTATGATTTTCCTCGTTATTGTGAGAAGCTTTGCCGTAAGCCTCACCGCCCGAGGGTGTGAGCCAATCGCTGTAAAGATTCGTGCCGCCGAAGGCACATTTTACAATATAGAATTTTTCATCAGGGTACTTTTCGGAAAGTGTTTGTGCAACGCCCACCTCGGGACCGAGTGTGCGTTTACTGCGCTCGGTACAGCCGACTGTATTTTTAACAAAACCGTTGCTTTTTATATCGTGTGAATTGAAATTAATTAAAATATTGTCAAAACCGTTTGTAAAACGGTCAATCGTGCTTTGGTCAAAATGCTTGGGAAGGTATTGAACGTGACCTACTCCGACTGCGTTGGACTGACCCGCAAGCACGATTATTTTTGCTTTTTTGCTCATATTTTCTGCTCCTTAAAATTTTACAGACCGTATTTGCGTATGAAATATGACGGTGTACAACTCCACGCATGGCAAAGGCTGTTTATCATTCTGTCGTCATAGGGTGAAAATTCGGGGTTTTCCGGAACGTAGGCTTCCCAGAACGTATCCGCACCGAGCTCAATCATACCACCCCAATATTTTTTCAGGTATTGCACCGCTTCGTCACGCATACCCAGCTTGAGCATTGCTTCCGCAACGTAATGGCGCATATACGGTGTTACGGGCTGCTTTGCCTCGCCGTCGGAAAGGCAGGAAAGCAGAAGCTCTTTTGCCCTTTCGCCAGCGATTACACCGCCGAGTATCATCCAGACCTGTGAATGAACGCTGAGCTGATAACCGTCAAGCTCATTTATAAAAGCACAGCTTTCTTTGTCAAAAAGATATTCTTCGGATGCGGCACGCACCTTTGAAAGAAGTGATGAATATTTTTTGTGCGAGGCATCGCCTATCGATTTGAGCAGACCTGAAAAACGTTCAAGCGTATATAGATATACCCCCTGAAGTGCGGTGAGGGATTTAAGCCCGGGACACCAGTCAATGAACGAAAACCACCCCTGCTGAGGTGTTACAATCAACCTGCTGTCCAGCACCGCTTCAAAGCTGTCAAGCTGTACTTTACAAAGCTCCAGTAAATCGTTGACAACGCCGATATCACCCGTATGCTCATAATAATCGCAGACCGAAACTACATACAGCAAAGCATAATCGGCAATATTAGCGTGACCCGAACAAAAATAGGGCGTTTCATAAACAAATGAGGACAGGAAGCCGAGGCTGTCTGTTTCACCAGCAGCCAGCAGATAAAGGCAACGCTTTATTATTTCATACTGACGGAAGGTGTAATAATCTGCCAGCGCTTCGAGGCGAAGATCGCCTATCCACAAGCGGCGGTCACGCTTGGGACCGTCCTCAAAAAAGGTCTGCATACATTCCTTGAGTGTATTTGTTGCCACGGTATCAATTTCACGAAGCAGCGAATCGGAAGTTTGTGCAGGAGAAAGTAAGGAAACGTCAGCACTTGTTGAAGCTGTAAAGCAAAAGCCGTAAAGCTTTACGGGTGCGTTGGTTTTTTCAACGGTAATTTTAATATACCTGCAACTGTAACGTCTGGGCATTTCCACCGTCTGCGGATAATCAATATTCAGCACTTCCTCCTGAAGCCACGTTTTCGAAAGACCGCCCTGATACTGTGAAAAATCAGCATGGATTTCATTTAAGTCCTCGCCGAACTTAATTATAAGCCGGGTAGGCGCATCAATAAATCTGTCAACATTATCAAGGCTGAAAGAAAAACGGCCCACAGCGTGCTCACCGAGGTCAAGCAAAACGCTTTCCCCGTTTGACATAACACATCCGCTGATATCTGCATTGAGCTTCTTGTAATAAAGCTGCGGATAATTCTCCTGCGCCTTAGCTAAAAAATAATTCCTGTCGTACATCTGCATTCTCCGCCTTTTAAAATCCATAATTTACCAGATGAAAGGTATAAGCCTGTACTTTACCTTTTGCTTGTATTCCCTATAGCCCTCAAGCTCTTTTTCGAGGAATGCCTCCTCGCCCTTTATCCTCTTGGCAATTATGAACGGGTACGCAAGGAAAATAATAAAGGAATAAACCGAGCCCAGCACGAGGGGCATAGACAAAAACAAAAGCAGGGTTGCGCTATACATAGGGTGCCTGACAACAGCGTAAAGACCCGTGTCAATCACCTTTTGGTTTTCCTTCACCTCTATGGTACGGGAAAGGTAGGTGTTTTCCCGAAGCACCTCAGCATAAAGTGCGTAAGCAGCCAGAAAAACAACAGCCGCCGCAATTGACACCGCCTTGGGTAAGACGAGCCAGCCAAAGCGGTAATTCAGCCCCGCAACAATAAAGCCGGCAAGAAACATAAGACCGCTGAGCTTTACAACAAGGCTCTGGTCACTCTGCTTTTCCTTTGCGTCAAGGCGCGATTTAAGAAGCTGAGGGTTTTTAAACATCATTACGATGCCTGCAATAAACATCGGCACGAACAATATGCCCATAAACAGCCGACCGTTGAAAAAAGCAAAACTGCCGGCAGGCAGAAAAACAAGCAAGCCGACAAGCACAACGCCTGCGGCAAACTTTATAAGCGCACCCGCAAAAAGCTTTCCGCTCATAAAACCACTCCAAAAAACTTTTATTATCAATCAAATGTTAACACAACCGTTCTGACTTTTCAACAAAACGACTCCGAAAAATCAAAGCAGTTCGTTTCTCACCTTAATGTAAACCCCAATTCCGATTGAGCCCGTTTTATCAGGGCTTTTTGCTCGTCCGTCAATTCATTCAGACAAACAGGTGTGTCCTGAGTGCGCAGTCCCTTTTGGTTAATATCGCCGAGCAGGCTCCAGTTTCTGTGAATTATACCCCTTGCGTAATCAGAATCCGGCGGTTCGCAGGCAGGCTTTGTATAGTCGGTAAAATCAATCACTTTGCTCTCGCCCGTTTTCATATCGGTACGCACTGCCATACGGAAATATTTATTCATATACCACTCAATCCGCAGATTTTCAAGGCTGCCTCCCGTACCGTTGCCCCTGTGGGTAAAGCGGTAGCAGACGCTGTCGTTATTTCTGTGAGCGGCTCTAAACATTTCGCCCACCTCACCGAAGGTTACGACCTGCATATCGGGAAAGCGCTCCTTTAATCTGCAAAAAAGCCTTTGCACGGTCTTACCGTCTATTCCGATTGAGTGATGACCGTTTTTCTCGATAAGGCAAAGCTCCCATATAGCAGTTGCAAAGCCGAAATCACTATTTAACGAATAGCTTTCCTCAAACATCTGCGCGGCGGTATCGGCAATAACCTCTATACCCTTTTCTTCTCCGAAGGGACGAAAGGTTTCTATCGGGCCGCAGCCCATACGGCTGTTATAGCCTTCCTTTGTAAACCCTGCGTAGGTTGCGTTGATAAAATCAACCGTCCAGCCGTCAAGCACGGCTATGTCGATAAAATCATCCTCGGCTTGTGCCGGCTTGCAGAAGTGCTCTTTCGACGGATAATACGGGTAGCACATAGACCCGTCGCCGTCCTGATTATCTATGGCGTACTGGCTGAAAATAACACCCTGCACGGTGTGAATGCCGAGGCTTGCAATATGCTCCATAACCCTTGCGGGCACAAAGCCGCCCACAACGCAGGCAGGCAGATAGTCCCCACCCATAAACGAGCGAAGCAGAATAAGCGCTTCATCAACGTGAGAGCATATAGCCTCCCTGGGACTGTAGGCACCCGAAAAATAAGCACCGAGCATATATGTTACGTCGTCACCGTAAAGGTCGTGATATTCCTTTGCCTTGAGCCTCAAAGCGGCAAAGTTTTCGCTCTTATCGGTAAGAGCCTCGTGGCTGAAGGCAATTGTTATGCGCGCCCCGGGAATTGCGGCGGCAATCGCACTGCGGTAGGCAATAAGGTTTTCGAGCGTGTTTTCGCTTCGCTCATCCTTGCCCAGATTAATCCCCGGTGCAACTTCAATCTGATTTACCCGTACAACAACCGTAAAACAAAAATATCGTCCGTTCATAAAACACCTCTAAACAATATCCGAAACCTTTAAACAGATAATAACACAAGAGAGAGATGTTTTCAAGGAAACAAAATCGAACTGAACAGAAACTGCGGATGCGGTCGCAAAATGCGATGTGGACTTTATGCGGCAAAGGTGTATAATCAAAAACAGAAGCTTCTGAAAAACTGAAAGGAAATTTTGATATGAACACCTTATTTTCGGATAACTTAAAAAAATTCAGACAGCGCAAAAATTACACGCAGGAGTTTGTTGCGGATAAGCTCAGTGTCAGCTCGCACACGGTTTCGCGTTGGGAATGCGGCACTACCCTGCCCGATGTACTGCTTCTGCCCGAAATTGCAAGGCTGTACGAAGTGACCGTTGACGATTTTTACAAGAAAAGCACCGTAGCCTACGATAACTACGCGCAACGCCTTTCCTCGGTTTACGAAAATTCCCGTGACCCTGAGGACTTTATGCGCTGCCGAAACGAATACTTAAAGCTGATAAAGCAGGGTACACTTTCAACAGCGGACAAGTGGCAGTACGGCTGGATTCATATGTATATGATGAACTATTGCCGTGATATTGCGGTTGAATGGTATGACAAAGCGGTTGCGGACAATCCCGAAGACGACCCGCAGAATTATTCGATTGCGTGTATGCAGAGAATATGGATGTTCTTCCTGCTGAAAAAGGAGGACGAAATTATTTCCGAGCTTAAAGAAAAGGTAAAGGCAAACCCCGATGACCATATAGCAACGGACAACCTGCTTATTGCACTGATATGGGCCGAAAAGAACGAAGAAGCCTACAGTATTTTCAAAAAGGCAATCCAAAAATTCCCCGATGACTGGCATATGTATATTCACGGCGGCGAGATTGCAAAGGCTCTAAAAAAGTACGACGAGGCACTTGAATACTACGACAGGGCCGGTGAAATCGGAACGTATTTCTGTGACGAGATGGACTGCAAATCAAACCTGTACGCAGAAACGGGTGAATACGAAAAGGCTTATAACGAGAAAATGAAAATGGCAGCCGTCTACCGCCAAAGAGGCTACGACGTGGAAGCCGATATGGTTGAAAAGCAGGCAAAGGAATACCTTGAAAAGATGAATAAATGAACAAGCACAACCCTCTGAAAAATTATCGTTCAGAGGGTTGTGTTTACATTTAATCAATGCCTGTAATAGATATAGATTATTCTGTTCACGTTATCGAGCTGAAGGCAATAGCTGAGGAACTTTCTGCAGGCATAGTTAAGCTTCGGCTTTATGCCCTTGATTTTAAAATCAAATTTCCTCGGCTTAACCGTATCGTAAAGCGGTGTTACGCACTTACATTCCGTATCGTTCTTTACCTGAGTTGCGGCAAGGATAAGCAGTTTTTTATCCTTTGGCAAGGTGATAGTCTTTGCGCCGTTTGTTTCAATTTCATATTTGAAAAAGAAAAGCTGGTGAGCATAGTTATCGCCCTTTGCCGAGTGGGTGTGAGTGCACTCCCAGCCGACGGTGTCGGTTTTGATTTTTGCGGTACGCTTAAGGGAATACATATCCCACGCAAAGGGTCTTTCCTCAATATCGCTTACGCTGATTTTTACGGGCTTACCATCAAGCCCTAAGGTAAACTCTTTATCTCCGTCAAGGCTTGCGCAGAGCAAAACGAGCTTGTTACAATCGGATTTTAAAGCTACCGTCTGACCGTCGGCAAGAAGGCAGTTCTTTTCACCCTTACCGATTTTGAAATTCACTCCGCCGCTTGTGATAATGTCGGGCACAAGCTCACTCGGAACGGTATAATTCTTGCCGCAAATATCGCTTGACGAGCGTGATTCGTTTGAAGAAAAAGCGTTAGTGTTATAAGGCAGGTTGACAGGAATCTGCTCAACGGCGTTTCCTTGGCTTTGGCAGGGAACAAGAGTCAGCGCAAAGCTTTTTACTTCGTAGGGCTTCATATCGAACACAAGGCTGCCGTCATTCACAGCCGCATCGCAGATATGCTCCTCGGAAGCGTAAATCTCACGGGCACAGGCAATACCGTTGCCGAGAGTAAGCTTTACGTTGCTGTGATGAGTGTTGTTACCCTCGTTTACTCTGACGATTATTTCATCGGAGCTTTCCGCCTTTTTGATTGCACGGATGATTATTCCGTTATCGGAAATATTCGCAAAGCTGTAAGAGGTGCCGAGAGCACCCTCGTGCTTATCGGCACCAAAGGCTGTAAGCGGTGCGTTGAATTCACGGGCAGAGGTCTGCACCCGTGTCAAATCCGTGCCGCTGTGGGCACAGATTGCATAGCCGTACCTGTTCAGACCCAAATCCATCATACTCTGCATTGACTGCGGACGAGAGTTATTGAGCGGAGTATGAATAACGGTTAAACGAAGTGTGTTATCGCTGAACTTGTCCCAGCCGCACTTACTGTCGCTGAATACCGACACGCCGTATTCATTGCTTTTATCGGTAATATCTGCCCACTTCTGCGCAGGAACTTCATAGAGCGTCTTGTCAGCGTTTCCTCGCCTGATTGCACCGAGGCCCAGGTCAAAGGCTGCCTCCTTGTTTTCGCAGGTAAGGCTGAAAACGTTCTTGCAAAGAGTTCTTTGGCTGTTCCAGTAAAACTCGCACTGCACCTCTACCCTGTCAGAGCCTGCGGAAAGAGAAATATTGTTCGTAAAAACAGACTCGTCCGATTTCTGCACGACCTGTACCGTACACCTTGCAGGACCCTGTTCAATTATTTTTGAAGAAACCTTTCGGGCAATTCTGTCGGGCTTTCTGACCGCGTCCTCGTAAGTAATTTCCCACGCCGGGTAGATTCTACCGCCCTTATGGTTATCAAAAATGCCGAGCGTTACGGGTGCTGAAAGCAGCTCTTTGCCGATAAGCTTATCGTAAACCGAGCCGATATCGCCGTTTTCGTTTAGCGTGACAATATAGCGTTCGTTTTCAAGTGAATTTTCTGTAGCTTTTAATTGTGTTTCGGTTTTGCAGGGCTCTTTGCTTTCGGTAACGTCAAACACTTCAACGGAGCAGGGCTTGACCTTAACGGCAAAGGCAATTTCGGTTTTCTTTTCTTTTGCACTTATAATCTGTGACGGTATTTCTTCGCCCTTCGAATTATATACCGCAATATTCTTGAAGCATCCGTCAATTACCGCCGTTACCGTGCCCGTTCTTTCACACTCTATGGGATTGTTAACGGCCACGGGAACGCCCTTACAGAAGGACGTGTCAAGCATTGAGATTATTGCAGACATACTCTTTTCGTATTCGTGCGCAAACTGATTGAGTGAAAGGCCGTAATCGTTCCACGAACGCAGATACACCTGATGAATGGATGTACCCGGCAAATCGTCGTGGAACTGGTGGTTAATAAGCCTTTTCCACGCGGTGTTGAGCTGTTTTTGCGGATATTCGGCTGTGCCGAGCCAAGCGGCCGTAACCGCAGCCCTTTCCGCCATATCGGCAAGCTCCTCGCCCCGCCTGTTCCAGCGCTTGCTCAAGGCTCTTGAAGTGTATGCACCTGCGGCATGAGTGGTAAGCAGCAGCTCATTGTTCCAGGATGGCAGTCTGTCTCTTTGCTCCTCGGTCATCTCGGACATAAGCTGTTTGAACACTGTATCCGCCTGCGAGGAATGTACTTTTATATCGGAAGAACTGTTCTTCTTCATATTGCGGTAAAGGCTTCTGACAGACGGGGGCATGGGGCCGCCGCCTCTGTCGCCTACACCGTGAAAAATCTCGGTAACATCAAGCCCGTGAGCCTCGTTTTCCTTCAGCTTATCCGCTATAACCTTGCTCTTTCGCAAATTCTTGAGCACGGCAACGTAGTTATGCATTTTTATGCTTGCGAGAATGTAGCTGCCGTCAACGCCGTACCATTTGCCGATGTCAAACGGCTCGCCGTAGGCACTGCCCCATTCGAGCTTCTGGGTTGTGAAGCCGTACAGATTGGAATGCTTTGCTATTGAAGGCAAAGCATAGCCGAAGCCGAAGCAATCGGGCAAAAAAACGTCCTTGCTTCTGATACCGAATTTTTCTTCATAGTAATTGTTTCCGAAAAGGAAATTTCTGAAAAGAGCCTCGGGTGAAGGCGCATTAACATCGCCGTTTTCCCAGGCTGAGCCGCAGGGATACCAATTGCCGCCGGAAATGTACTCCCTGAGCTTTTCAAACTGCTCGGGGTAATATTCCTCTATAAGCGAATATCTGTAGGCACCCTCAAAGTTAAAAACATAATCGGGGTACTTTTCAATCAGCGCAAAATTCCAGCGCAGCGTATGCGGTATGTATTTGCGAAGAGTTGTTTCAAAATCCCAGTTCCAGACGGTATCGAGGTGACCCGTTGCAACGGTATGAACGTGCTTTTGCTTACCCATAGTTTGTTTGCCGAAAGCCTTGGTCAGGCAATCTGTCCTTTCCTAAACGGTATTCTGAGTTTGATTTTAGCACAAACCTTTTCCTTTTTCATCACCTTTTTTAAAAAATTATTCCGCAAAGCGAAAATTTTGTTGAAAACCAATATAAGATATGCTAATATTTTAGCATAAATTCAAGCAGGAGGTTGCTTTTATGTTAAACGGATTAAAAGAACTCTTATGCAAATCTTATCCTAACGCTACAAAGGACATCGGCGACTACTCGAACAAGGAACGCAACATCTACCTTGTCGGTATGTTCGGCCAGAACATTATTTACGCAATTATCGGCTCAGTGCTTCAGGTATTCTACACGGATATTCTGCTCATCCCCACAATCGCCGTAAGCGTAATAATGGGTATTTCCAGAGTGTGGGACGGCATCAACGACATTATTATGGGCACGGTTGTTGACAAGACGCACACCCGTTGGGGCAAGTGCAGACCGTACCTCAAATTCGTTCCCATTCCCATTGCGATTACGACAATTCTGATGTTCCTGCCGATTATGAATCTTCCCGTCGGCGTAAAAATTGCATTCGTTATCTTCACATTCCTTCTCTGGGAAACGCTTTACACGCTCGGCGATATTCCTCTCTGGGGCGTAACCTCGCTTATGACACCCGATGAGGAAAAGCGTTCCAAGCTTATTTCCGCGGCAAGAATAGTTTCCAGCTTCGGCAGTATTATCGTTGTCGGCTTCTACCCCATCAAGGATGCACTCGGCGCAATTGACCTGGGTCTGTTTGAAAACACGGGTAAAGCCAACTCCGACCTCGCTTATTTTTCCGAGCCTCAGGGTTATCTTTTAGCCGTTATTGCGATTGCACTTGTCGGCGGCATACTTTTCAGGCTTCCGTTTGCTTTTATCCGCGAAAGAATAACACAGGCACCCAAGGAGAAGGACACGGGCTTAAAGGAAAACCTCAAGCTTATGTGGGAAAACAAGCTTTTCCTGCGTGCCCTTGCCTCCAACATTCTCGGCTGTACGAAAACTCTCCTTCTCTCCGCAGGCATCTACTTCTGCAAATGGGTGCTCGGCAACGGCGGCAGCGAAACCGAGTGGCTCATTAAGCTTGGCGGTCCGTTCCTTGTGGGTATGATTATCGCAATGAACCGCAGCACCTGGTTTGCAAAGAAATTCGGCAAGAGAAAGGTTTACCTTGCTTCCTCTTACCTTAACGCAATTCCCTACATACTCATTTTCTTCATCGGCTACGAGAGCACGGCAAAGCTCGTATTTATGGGCGTTATGCTCTTCATCGGCGGCTTCCTTACGGGTCTTACAACCGTTTACAACACCACGATGATTGCAGACAGCGTTGACTATATGGAGCACAAGGTCGGCAAAAGAAACGACGGCGTTTTCTTCTCGGGCCTCAACTTCACCTCAAAGCTCACGGCAGCTATCACCGCAATTGTAACCAACCTTGTTTTCTCACTCGTAAATTATACGGACACAATCAACACGCTCACGGAAAACATTGCGGCCGCTTCCGCAGCCGGCAGAGACTATGCACTTGATTTTGCGGGTACCTACCCCGAAATTACCTCGGCAATGCTCGTGCTTATCACGTTCATTCCCGCAGCAGGCTGTATTCTTCAGGCACTTCCCATCCACGGCTATTCGCTTGACGAAAAGCAGCACGCAAAGATTCTTGAAGAGCTTGAAGAAATCCGAGCCAACCACGTTAAGTAACACCGCAAACGGCAGAGGAAACTCTGCCGTTTTTATGTTGTAATTCAGTTCAGGCTGTGGTATAATCAGTTTTAAAGATTACCGAAAGGAAGCACACGTAAAATGATAACCTTTATCAACAAAATCATAACCCTTATACTCGTACCGATTTATTTCAGCGTATTATCCCCTACTCACCCGATTATCGTTTTATTCAACCAGCCGCAGGAGCTTATTTCACTTTCGGAAAACGGCGTAGGCTCTGCCGAAGACCCCGTATACCTGACGGCACACAGAGGTCTTCACGCACTTGCGCCCGAAAACTCTCTGCCGTCGTTTGAAGAAGCGGTAAACAACGGTTACTACTCGGCCGAGTGCGACATCCAGCTGACGAAGGACAAAGAATGGGTAGTTATTCACAACGCCGAGGTTGACGGCAGATTCTGCCAGTACGGCAAAATTGCAGACCTCACGCTGGAGGAGCTTAAAACCTTCAGCTACAACTGGGGAGCAAACCTGTGGAAATACAGGGACAGCCGTATTCCCACGCTTGAAGAATATCTCGACGTTTTTGTAGGCACGGACACAAGACCGCAGATTGAAATCGGCATAGAAAACTACGATATGCTCGACGTTATCGTTGAGGCAATAGAAGAAAGAGGGCTTGAAAAGCAGGCCATCGTTCTCACCTATAACCTTAAGCAGCTTGCGGCAATCCGTGAGCTTAACCCCAATATTGAGCTGTGGTATCTCACTGACGAAATGACACCCGAAGCTATTGCCCAAGCCAAGGCACTCGGCGAAAACGTATGGCTTTCCTCTAACTATTTAAGTAATACCGAAGAAAACATCCGTCTTGCCATGAGCGAAAACGTTAATTTTTCACTGTTTACGGTCAACACGGTTGAGGATGCAAAAGCGCTCTACGATATGGGCGTGAGGTATATGGAAACTGACATACTTTGCAACTGACCCTTGGTAGACTGATATCAAAACCGATACTGATTTAAACTAAAGAACCGAGCAGAGTTATTGCGCTCTGCTCGGTTTTTGTTATTATTCACCTTTAAAGATGCCGTACTGCCCCGTCATCATATCACGGAACAGCGGTATTTTCGGCTGAACAAAGGTCAGCACAACGAACAGTAACGCTGTCAGACACAAAACCGCAAAAGGAACATTCGGCGATTTACACAAGTCAATTTCGTTTTTCATCAGCAGATATTCTAGGTAATACGCTACACCCGCCGCAATGAAAAATATTGCTATATTAAACCAATCGGCTGTTGTGCCGAGTATTCCCGAATAGGTGTAGAAGATTATCGGAATCAAAAACAGTCCCGTCAGCGTTCCGATTAATTCGGCACACCAAAAGTTCCCGAAATCCTTCCCGATATATTTATATTCAATCAATGCATATAAAAACATCGGAAAAAACAGCAGCTTCATATGTTCCCATATCGATTCGTTTACAGCCGAAAACGGTGCAACAATAATGCTTTGCCCGCTCCAATCATAAAGGAAATGGAGTAACACTCCGCCTATGCCCGTGAAAATAAAGCCGCCTATTTGCCACAGCTTCAATGACCTTTTCAAACAATCGCCCCCTAGGGTGACAAATATAATCCGAACCCGTTCAGATTATATTCGCCGCCCTAAATAATATATTCAAAAAAACGCGGTAATATTCAGCAGAAATCCGCTTTCGGAATACGGCGGACAGAGTCTTTCGGCTTGAATTTTATGCCAAATATTATTATAATGCTATCAAACAGAAACCGGAGTTGATAATATGGCAAAGATTACAACCGTGAAAACACACGAAAGCGGCATTGCCCTGGGAGGTATCGGTGCAGGCAGTGTCGAGCTTTTCCCCGACGGCGAGTTTCACTTCTGGCAGATAGCCAATCCGCCGAGGCTTACTCGGGTTTGCTTTGAAGATAAGGTTGATGACGGCGAGGGCAGCACGGGCGCGCTTTCGTTCTGGGTGCGTGAAACCAAGAACAATGGCAAACCGATTGTACGAAAGCTCGGCATGAAAGCCGATGCCGATGACTTTTCATACCGTATGTTTGCCTGGAATAAGCCCGTTGAAAAAATTGAATTTGACGGCAGATTTCCTTTGTGTGAACTCAATTATATTGACAGCGCATTATCCTGCAAGCTCGGTCTTAAAGCGGTTTCGCCCTTTGTTCCGCATAACAGCGACATTTCGGCAACCCCGGGCTTTTATTTGGATTTCACTGCGGAAAACCCGACAGACAGCGAACTGCACATAAGCCTTTTGGGTACTCTCGTGCCTGATTTTGCAAACCAAAGCGAGGGTAACAAAAACTCATTTCATCAGCTTGGCGACGGAGTATGTGTTCACATAAATCCTGCAGAAAATACCGATTCGCCGTCCTGCGGCAACGTCTGCCTTTCGGTAAACGGCGACGGTGAAAAGTCTTACATCACGGCGGATTATTACCGCTTTATGAGAGAGTATTTCGGCGAATCCCCCTTGGGTGTGTCGCAGGAATCCGTTCTCTTCGGCTTCAGGGAAAACGGCTGTCTGCCCAACACCGCAGTCGGCACAAAGCCCCGTGATATACCCGAAAGCATTGAATTGCTCAGCGATGCCGAGCTTGATTCTTTGTGCGCAGAATACGCTCAATATCCCTTTGGCGATTCCGTATTCAGACGGATTAAATATTGCAAGCCCGATTTTCTTTCTTCAAAAGAAGATAAAATCACATTTCTGAAATGCTGTTATAAACAGCGCAAAAGACGGGGTGAAAGCTTCGGTGCCTGTGCACTTTGCTCCGAAGTTACGCTAAAGCCCGGTGAAAAGAAAAATATCCGCTTCATTCTCACCTGGTATTTGCCTAATCATTTTGCCAGGGACGGAGAAAGAATCGGACACTACTACGAAAATCTTTACGGCAGCGCTTTGGAGGCCAACAGATTCCTTGCGGATAATGACAGCGTTTTCAGCTGTGCCGTCGGCTTTGCCGAGCTTCTTTATTCAACAAATCTGCCGACGTTTTATCCCGATTCTTGGTCAGCAAATCTCTCTCCTTTAATCAAAAGCTCCGTATATCTCAAAAACGGAAACTTCGGCCTTTGGGAGGGACTGGGCTACTGCGGGCTTCACACCACCGACATAACCTATCACGCATCGTTTTCGCTTATAAGCCTTTTCCCCGATTTGCAGAAAAAACAGATGAAAATGGGTGCCCTGTATCAGAGAGAAGACGGCAGAGTGCACCATTGCTTCAAGCCCGATATGAAAAGCGTTGACGGAAGCTATGCCCGCGTTGATATAAGTATGCAGTTTGTATTGATGGTACTGCGTGATTATCTTTTCACGGGTGACAGAGAGTATCTTACCTGCTTGTGGGATAACGTAAAGCAGGCTATGGACAGCATGGAAAGGCTTGACACCGATAAGGACGGCTTACCCGATTACGATACGAAGCGCAACACCTACGATGCCTGGAATTTCTCCGGAACACCGGTATATATAGACGTCCTCTGGCTGGCGGCACTCAAGGCGGCCGTAATCATCGCCGACAGATTGGGCGATAAAGCACGCCTTGAACAATGGAACAGTATTCTTATCAGCGGCACAAAAGCTCTCGAAGAAAAGCTATGGAACGGAAAATATTACGACCTGTGGAGAAATGAAGAAGAAACCGATGAATCACTTATGACGGACCAGCTTGACGGCGAATGGTTTTTGCGGATGCTTGGCATTGACGGAAATCTACCCGATGAGCGTGTGAGCGCTGTGCTTGATTTTATATTCAGCGCCAATTTTGACAGCGAGCAGGGCCTTGTAAACGCCACCGTGCCCGAAGGCAAAAAAACAAGCGTATACACCTACAAAAACTGTCAGACTGTTGCAGTGTGGACAGGCATAGGCTACGCCTTCGCCGCGCTTGCGCTTGCTGTCGGCAGCAGAGAAATTGCAGACACCGTGATTAATTCAATTCACAGCAACCAGTTAAGACTCGGCCACTTCTGGGACCATTGGGAATGCGGACATCACTACACAAGGCCTATGTCGAGCTGGAGCACGCTTATTGCTGCAACGGGGCTTAAAATCGACAGCGAAAACAAAAAGCTGAGCTTCCGACCGATATGCAAAAACATTACACTGCCCTTAATCCTGCCGGACGTGCTTGCCAAAGTAACTTTCACCGACGGCAGTTTTGGCCTTGAATGCATCCGAGGCAGTCTGAGCGATTGGGAAATAATTACAGAATAATAGTTTTCAGGCACAGCGGAAATCAATTTCTGCTGTGCCTGATTTTTTGCTTTTGTTATAAAGCCTTGTTTTGCGTCAGCTGTTTTCTTTTTTTACGGCGTACGCGGTTTATGTGTCTTTCAAAGTCCCCGTTTGCAATAAGCTCTGCCAAAACAATCTGAATATACGTCGGCACCGTGCAGGAATAAAAGCCGAGCTTTTCTTCAAATTCCTTTGCAAGCTTTTTGGGAATAACCATATATCCGACACGCAGTGACGATGAAATTGTTTTGGAAAACGTGTTCATATATATAACGTTATCCTTTTCGGAATGGCAGAACAAGGTTTCCTCCGGCTTTTTGGAAACGGAAAATTCCGATTCAAAATCATCTTCAATTATATACCGTTCTCCTTTTTCTGCCCATTTCAGATATTCGTGTCTTTTGGAGGCGGATGCGGTAACGCCGCTGGGATAGCTTCTGTACGGCGAGATATGCAAAACGTCAGCAGAGCAACCCTTAAGCGCAGAGCTTTCAATTCCGTTTTTGGAAAGCGGCAATTTGCGGATTTCAACCTTTGAAAGCGAATACACCTGCTCGATTTTGTTGTACGAAGGTGTTTCAATGGCATAAACAAGATTTCTGCCGAGCAATTCAATAATTAAATTATACAGATATTCCGAGCCCGAGCCGATAATAATCTGCTCTGTATCCGCAACAATTCCTCTGCTTTGGGCAAGGTACATCTGAATTGCTTTTCTCAGCTCTATACAACCCGAATTCGGCGAACGGACAAGAATAGCTTCCCCCATCATTCCGATAACCTTTCTCATCGTTTTTGCAAGAACGGAAAACGGGAACTCATCATCGTTTTCCGAATTCTGCAAAGGCAATAAAAAAATATCAAATGAGTTTTGCGGAACGGGAACGAAGCCGTCATCGGAACAAAAAACAACGAAATATCCGCTTCTTTCTTTAGGCTCTATATATCCCTCATCACGCAGTAAATCATAAGCGTGTTCAACGGTAATCGTGCTCACGCCCGTTTCGTTTGAAACGGTACGCTTTGACGGAAGCTTGCTTCCGAAAGCATAAACGCCGTCGGTTATATCTTTTCTGATTTGATTATATAACTGAAGATACGCAGGAATTGTGGATTTTTCGTCAATTACATATTTCATCTGGTTATATAAAAATCTCCTTTTCTGACTATTTATATATCATCAGACATATTATATACTGTTCTCACGATAATTTCAAGAGAAGAAAAGAAGGTTTGTTATGAAAATCAGAAACTCAACACAGAAGCTTGCCGTTGCCGCTTTATTTGCGGCACTCACCTGTGTTGCAACAATGGTTATAAAAATTCCTTCGCCGCTGAAAGGATATCTGAATTTAGGCGACTGCGTTGTCCTTAACGCCGGCTGGATGCTCTCCCCCTTATACGGATTTCTTGCGGCAGGTATAGGCTCGGCTATTGCCGATGTTTTTTCGGGCTATGCCGTATATGCTCCCGCAACCCTTTTAATCAAAGGTCTTATGGCTTTATCCGCATTTTACATACACAGAATACTTTGCAAAAGAATAAACAGCCCTATTTCCCGTTTGATAAGCGGCTTAATTGCCGAATTAATAATGGTTCTCGGCTATTACGTGTTTGAAGGCTTTATGTACGGTTTCACGGCATCGCTTGTCAATGTGCCGGCAAACGCCGTTCAGGGTGCGGCAGGGCTTATTCTCGGCTTTGTGCTGGTCAAGATACTTGAAAAAACAAAAATTACCTTTAACTAAAATTCAATACCGCCTTGCTAAACCGAAAACCGCATGGACGTAAAAATCCGTGCGGTTTTCGGCTTATGTAATTCTGAACGCATGATTCAAAGGCCCCGAGCCCTTCCCCAAATCAAGCATAGCCGAAAGTGCGCCCGATATGTAATCCTTTGCGTATCTGATTGAGTCATCAAGAGATAAGCCCTTTGCAAGGTTTGACGCTATGGCAGAAGAAAGAGTACAGCCCGTACCGTGGGTGTTAGGGTTATTTATCCGCTTACCGTCAAACCACCTGAAACACCCGTCCGAATACAAAAGGTCGTTTGCGTCGTTGATACTGTGACCGCCTTTCAGCAAAACGGCACAGCCGTATTTGCCGCCGATTGATTTTGCAACGTTCAGCATATCATCTTTATTCTGAATTTTCTTGCCCGAGAGCACCTCAGCTTCGGGTATGTTGGGTGTTACAACCGTGGCAAGAGGTAACAGTTCTCCGATAAGTGTCTGCACAGCATCGGATTTCATCAGTTCCGAACCGCTTGTTGCAACCATAACGGGATCAACAACAATGTTCTTTGCTTTATAAAATTTCAATCTTTCTGCAATAACACAAATAAGTTCGGAGGATGAAACCATTCCTATTTTGACCGCATCGGGATATATATCTTCAAACACTGCATCGATTTGTTCTTTCAGAAATTCGGGTGATGACTCGGACACCGAAAAAACTCCCGTTGTGTTCTGCGCAGTCAATGCGGTAATTGCGCTCATCGCATAAACGCCGTTCACCGTCATTGTTTTTATATCTGCCTGAATGCCTGCGCCGCCGCTGCAATCACTTCCCGCAATTGAAAGTGCGGTTTTCATTTTCATTCAAAAGTCCCCTTTACTTTAAGCTCTCCTACCCTTTCCTTCAGTTCCCTTACCGCTTTTTCGGGATCGTCCGCTTTCATAACCGCCGAAACTGCACAGATGCCCGCAATACCGATGCCCTTGAGAATATCAAGGTTATCTTTATTGAGACCGCCTATGGCATTCACGGGAATGGGAACAGCCTTGGTTATTGCGTCAAGAGTTTCGGTTGGCGTAAGCACGGTTACCACCTTGGTTGTTGTGGGATAAATCGCACCGACGCCGAGATAATCCGCACCCTGCTCATAAGCTTGCTTTGCCCGGAGCACGGTTTTGGCAGTTGCCCCGATAATCTTATCGTCACCCATCAGCCTTCTTGCCGCGGCAATCGGCATATCACTTGCACCGAGGTGAACACCCTGCGCACCGACAGCAAGAGCAACATCAACACGGTCATCAATAATAAGAGGAACATTATATTTTCGGGTTATGTTATGTACCTTTTCGGCAAGCTCAATGTATTCACGGGTGGATTTTTCCTTTTCGCGAAGCTGAAGAATTGTCACTCCGCCTTTTAGTGCCTGCTCAACACGAAAAAGAAACTCTTCTTCGGTAAAGCCCGTGCTGTCGGTTATAAAATACAAGGATGTATCAAATTTTTTCAACGCTCATTTCCTCCGAAATCATCATTTTGTTAATCGTTTCATCTGTTACGGTTGAAAGATTATCAATCAGGTTAACCAAAAAAGTGCCGCTGCCCTTTTCCGTTTCGGATAATTCACCGCAGATTCCGAGTATTGCACAAGCCTCAACCGCCGATGACGATGCACCGCCAAACGGCAACAGACAGGCACATATTGCGCCCAGCATACATCCCGTTCCCGTAACGCACGAAAGCTGTGATGTTCCGTTTCTGACATAAAAAAGTTTTGCTCCGTCAGTAATGATATCCGTTTTGCCGCTTGCAAGAACCGTTGTTTTGTATCTTTTGGCAAGAATAATTGCAATTCTGCTCACATCTTCAACCGTCAGTTCGGAATCCGAGTCAACACCCTTTGATTTGTAATCACTGTTACACAAAGCATTGATTTCCGAATAATTGCCTTTCAATACTGCAGGCGGATATTTTTTGATGAGGTCAAGGGCGAATTCTCTTCTGAGCCGGGAACAGGCAGCTCCGACAGCATCCAGAACAAACGGAATGTTATTTCTGTAAGCGGTTTGTACAGAGATTTGTATGGATTTCATCCGCACATCGGTAATGTTTCCGATATTTAAAAGAAGTGCATCTGCCGTTTCTGTTATCTGTGCAGCTTCATCGGGGTGCTCTGCCATAATCGGTCTTGCACCAAGTGAGAGAACGGCGTTGGCACATTGATTTATTGATATCGGGTTGGTTATGCAATGCACCAAAGGTACGGCTTTTTTAACTTTGTCTATCATCGGTATCTTCCTTTTTAAGTTTTTTTACAAGCAGATAAAGCAATGCTGAAATAATAAACACCGCAATAATCGAGTAAGACAGATATGACCAAAGCATTGTTTCGGGCTTGAATATGTTAATTAAAATCTGAACGGCGACAAAACAGATTGTTCCTGTTGAAGCAATTGTTACAGCATCGGAAAGGACACCGCTTTCACTCTTATAGCTCTTTGTGCCGAGCGTTGACTGAAGCTTTGAAAGCGCTCCGTTAACGGCAAGCTTTTTAAGCAGAACATAGGCAATCCCGCCGCCGATAAGAGTTCCGCATATAAATGACGGAACATAAAACAGCCAGCTCAGACCCTCTCTGCCCCAGATGTAAGTCATAACGGGATATGACATAATTGCTCCGATAATGCCCGTTCCGATTATTTCTCCGAAAACGGCACAAATAATTTTACCCTTTGACGCCCTATAGAAAACGCCCGACAAAAATGCACCGAAAACGGCACCGGTCAGCGCAATGGGCGGAATACCCATTGTAATCATTCGGATAATGCCGATAAGCGTTGCACAAAGAAGCGAATACCACGGGCCGAGAAAAACAGAACAGATGATGTTGATAACATGAGCCATCGGGCACATTCCTTCAACACGGAGAATAGGTGATATGACAACGCCGATTGCAACGAGCATTGCCAGAACGATAGTCTTAATTAAAGCCTGAGATTTTTTCATAAAAATGCCTCTTTTCGTATTTTTTAACTTTCGGTCGAGAATCAATTTTCTCCTCTCACCCCGAAACACGGGTTCCCATCGCAAAAATACAAGACACAAGGAGCTCCCCTTCTATCCGCCCGAAACACGGGATTTATGTATCACGTCCTTTCAAAAACAAAACGGTGAGCTGCCGATTTGGCAACCCACCGTTGAAAAGCTGTGATTTTAAAAGTAGAAAAGCGGCGAAAAATCCGAAATAAACTCAGATTGATTCCGCCACTCCGAAACACTTTTATTTTCAGGCATCCCTACGTTGGCATTATCCAAATCAGGTTATCGGTCGAAGGTTTTACCTTCCTCTCAGCCTGTAACACAAGCTCCCGTCTGTTAAATTGTAAATGCATTATACAACTAATCTTATAGAAAATCAAGAAAAATTTTTGCCGGTGAAAGCGCCGTAAATTCATAACGGCTGTGAACGTTCAGTTTGCGGTAGATATTTTTTGTGTGGTCGTTGACCGTATGAACTGAAATGAACAACATTTTTGCAATGTCGCTGTTGCTGTAGCCGCCGGCGATAAGGTCAACAACCTCAAGCTCACGCTTTGAAAGAACGCAGAGAGCGAAGTCAGCTTCAACATCTGCACTGACTTCAGTTTGTTATTTTTTGTTTGCCAGGCGGTAATTGTTTACAAGGGCGGCAAGCTCCAAACGGCTGTGAACCGCCAGAGTATAATAAATATCTTTTACATAATCCTTCACGGTATGCTCGGAAATGACAAGGGTTTTTGCAATATCCTTGTTAGTG
>JAFQRA010000030.1 GCA_017410325.1 Clostridia bacterium
CGCTGATGCTGTCAAGGTCGGCATAATAATTGATATTTTCAATAATGGAGTGAAGATGTATTCCCGCATCAGCGGCAAATCCTGCCTGACTTGTTGTGACACCGTTGGGATTCGGGAAATCCGTATTGCCGAAAAAGAGGATGGGAGATGTAAGCTGACCGTTGATTGAAAGCCGTGATAATCCGTTAACCGAGATAACCTCTGATTCCGGCATATCCGTCGCAAAAACAGGCTTCGGTGTGTCAATCACAACACTTTCCTTTTCAGCGAATTCTGCTGTTACAGCACCCGCCTCTTTGCAGGTGTATTCCACCTTGTTGTTTGCCCACGGAAGAATCGAAAGAATAAAGGCAAGTATGCCGGCAAAAAAACTTTTAAACATACATCATATCCTCCTGCTATTTTCACAATAATATCACAAAAGATTCAAAAACTTATTAAAACTAAATTAAATAATACTTTAACACTTTACAACAATAATTACAAGAGCTGACAATATTAGACAAATAAAGGCTGATGGAAAACTCATCAGCCTTTATTTTTATCTGCATATTACATAAACTTATTCAGCAAATCAATCAGGAAATCCCAGAAGCCTTCATAAAGCGGGTCGAGGATTGCCCACATTGCGGGAGTGTCCTTATAGTACAGTGCACCGAGCACGTCGCCGATGCCGACCCAGCCGTCAGCCAGGGCGTTTTCGCCCAGAAGGAATGTTATGATATCAGTCAGAAAGCTCATACTTTTACCCCCTTACCAGATGTAGTTCCAGAGCAGTCTCTTGAGAAGAACCGCTATAAATGTGCGGCCGACTGTAGCGTCAAAAACGTCTGCAAGTGCTCTGAACATCATTGACGTATCAAACTGCACGTAAACGGTTGAGTCGTATTCAACGCCTTCTGCCATAGTTACGAAGGGCTGTGAATAGAGGATTCCGCCGGGGCCCGTAAGCTGAAAGCGAACGTAGCAGCCGAGCTCATCCTTGTAATCGTCAAGGTCGATTGAGGTAAGGTCTGCGCCCTCGGCAATGATTTTTCCGTCAGATATCCACTGAACATTGTCAAATTCGCTTGCCGTGATTGAAATTGTGTCCTCGTCCTGATTTACGTCAACTCGTGCAACTGCGGGCGGAAGGTTGCCCGTACCGTTGAAATCGTCGCCGAGATAATATGTATCAACTCTGCCCACGTTAAACCACGCACCGCTTCTCATACAAGCCTCGTACGCCTCCATAGTGAGCTCAGGCATAAGCATCATTGTGAAAGCCCAATCGTTATCCTCACCCTTCTGGTGCGAATCCGAAAAAGCAATGCCGGGCACATTTCTGCCCTTGGGAATTGTGAGCTGTAAAATTTCGTCCCAGATTACCGAGTCAAACCGTGTGCTGTTGACATCAAATGCAACGCAGGACTCGTATTCAAGAAAGATATTTGCAAATTTGTTTGCGTAATAGGGCTCGTGTGCTCTCCACTCGTCCTCTTCCCATCTGCCGACGTACTCGCCCGTATGGTCGAGGAAGGAATAGCCGCCGTCATTTTCGCAATCCTCTACTATTGTTTTGAAATCGCCGTAAATGCCCATTTTGGCGCGGCCTGCTTCAGTGTTGAAGGTGTTGACGTGGCAGTCGTTGATAGGTGTTGCACCGTTTGCCTCACAGCCGCCCGTAACCTCCATCATACCGCCAAGCTCATAGCCGAGCGCTTCTTCAAGTGCGGCACGCTGAGCGCTTTCGTAGGTGCCTGCAATAATCTGCTCACGCTCTTCATCCGTGAGAACAATCGGGTCACGCATACCCGTGCGTTCGAATTTGAAAAGCCTGTAAAGCGGCACCATATCCGGAACCTCGTTCCACTGCTTGCCGATAACGGCGTGGTCGGTTATTGCAAGAATCTGAAAGCCCAGGTCGTAATGGCTTTTGACGCTCTCTTCAATTGACTGTCCGCCGTCGCTTGCATCGGTGTGAGAATGAAGCGAGGCTTTATACTGCTTCCAGCTGTCCCAATCAACGGTATCATAGGGGCTGGTTATGTTGAAATCGTATTCGTCTTCTGCGGCAAAAGCGGTTACGCCGATACCCGTCAGAATTGCAAGGCAAAGAAAAACGGAAATTATTTTTTTAACGCTGTTTTTCATTTGATTTTCTCCTTTCACACTATCAGTCCGGGGAAAAACTGACTCAGCCAGACAATCACGTCATACAGAAAAAAGTCAACCGATGAAATTAAATCTCTTAAAAACACATTAAAATCCATAGTCAAGTCATTCCTTTCAATTCTATTTAAGAAAATTGTAATAAATAAAAATATAAAAGTCAATAGACCCGTGGGCATTTTGTGAAGATTAGGATGGTGAATATAATCCAAACTCTGAGTTAAAACATCTCACGCTTAAATACAGACTGCGGAATTCATTGAGCAGATATCCCGGAACACTGAAGCAACAAAATTTTACGACCAGATTGCCATTGCGAGTGTACCGGCGAGCATCAGCCCGAGGCCGAGCACGGCTTTTTTAGTCAGCTTTTCTTTAAAAAATATGTAGGAGAAGGCAACGGCAACGATAATGCTCATTTTGTCAATCGGAACGACAACGCTTACCACACCGTTTTGTATTGCATAGTAATAACACAGCCACGAAGCGCCCGTTGCAACACCCGAAAGAGAAATAAAGCCGAGCTCTTTTTTGTCAAGGCTTTTCAGCTGCTTCTGCTTGCCCTTTGCAAAAACAATAAACCACGCCATTACAAGAACGACACCCGTACGGACAGCCGTTCCGAGGTTGGATTCAACGCCCGAAATGCCGACCTTTGCAAGAATTGACGTGAGGGCTGCAAAAACCGCGGAAAGCACGGCATAAACCATCCACGAGCCTTTTTGTTCGTGCGAAGCTGCCTGCTTTTTTTCTATCATTAAAAAGATGCCGATTGCAAGTAAAGCCGTACCGATTAATTTTACGGCAAGGTTCTGCGTTTCGCCGAAGCAGATTATTGCGAGCAGAACCGTTAGTATTGTGCTGGATTTATCGATAGGTACAACCTTGTTTACGTCGCCCATCGAAAGCGCCT
The DNA here is from genome assembly GCA_017410325.1 of Clostridia bacterium. Taxonomy (GTDB): domain Bacteria; phylum Bacillota; class Clostridia; order Oscillospirales; family Acutalibacteraceae; genus UBA8612. Next base: position 3,065 of record JAFQRA010000030.1, read on the forward strand.
TGAAGTAGCAAATCCACGAGGCACCCGTTGCAAAGCCCGAAAGCACAAGAAACAGGAGCGATTTCGGAGCAATCTGCGTAATCGTGCCGTATGAACCGACAACGAAAACCATAATCCACGAAAAGACGAGCACGACAACCGTGCGCAAAGCCGTGGCAAGGTCGGAATCGGTTTTCTTGATGCCGCATTTAGCGAGAATTGAGGTAAGGCCCGCAAAAAAAGCGGAAAGTACAGCCATGATAAGCCAGGTCATTCAAAACACCTCTTTCGATATTTTTCGACACGGCAATTATATCATATTCCATACTTTTCCGCAATAAATTCAGTTATTAATTATTCTGTCGCCCGAGTGCATAACCGTGAGCTTTTTGCCGAGAATTCCGCACAGAATTTCCATAGCCTCGTCACCCGTGCAGTGGCCCGAGAAAAACTCTGCACCCGTGGCTTTAAGCGCCTTTGCCGTTTCCTCGGCAAGGGCTTTGTCGGCTTCACCGTAAGGAGTTTTCTTCATCATGTGAAAGCCGCTTACAACGTAATCGGGGTAAGACCCGAAAAGCTTTCCGTAATAAGACAATATGTTGAGTATTCCCCGGTGGGCACAGCCCGAAAGCAGAGCCGTTTTTTGGCCGGATTTTATTACGAGATACTGCTCGTGTGTAAAATCGTCCTGTACCAATTCACCGTCCTTTTCTTTTTTCAGAATAGCATTGCCCGACGGAATGGGGCCGGCACAGTCGATATCGGAAAACAAAAACAGCTCATCGTCAATTTGAATACTTCCTTCGGTTAAAACCAATTGCGGCAGGCTGAGAATTCTTTTGTCGATACCGATATATTTGTGCTGTGAATTATAATCGTTATAATATTCGCCACCTGCGTTTTTGTGCATATAGATTTTTGCACACGGATTAATTTCGGCAAAGCGCATTACGCCGCCCGTGTGGTCGTAGTGGCCGTGGCTTAAAACCAGCGTGTCAACCTTTGTCAGGTCAATGCCGAGCTTTTCGGCGTTGAATATAAAATCGCCGCTCGCACCCGTGTCCAGCAAGAGGCGGTGCTTTTCCGTTTCGGCATAAAAGCTCAAGCCGTGTTCAAAGCACAGACCCTCCGCGCCTTGAGTGTCTTCGATAAGATTGATGATTTTCATTTGCTTCACCTCTGTCGGGAATATTATAGCGTATTATTTAAGAATGTGCAAATTACAGTTTGTCGGGATGTCGCAAGCGTTAAATTGTATATCAAAATTGTAGGGGACGGCGTCCTCGACGTTCCGAAAGGTTTGCGGAAATATCAATGTAAAAATGATATTGTAGTACATTGTAACATCTTAAAGTTGACTTTTGTAGGGGCGGATATTATCCGCCCGTGCTGATATTGCTCGGTTTGCTGGCGGCTGATAGCCGCCCCTACAGTGAAGTTTTAGTTGTTACAGCGTACTACGAAATGTCCTTTGTAAGGTTTGTTCTGATTTGACAGACGACCAAAAGCAGCCCCTACAAACTCTAATTTGTCGTTTTGATTTTTGAAACGACAAAACAGCCGTCGGATAACCCGACGGCTGAATGTTAACTGTGTTAAGTTAAAGACTTAAGTAATTAGTCTTCCTTCTTGCGGAGAACAACTGCTGTTGTTGCGGAGAGAGCAAGAACTACAACTGCTGCACCTGCTACTGCGGAAACACCTGTGTCGGGAGTTTCAACTGTTGCAGCTGTTGTTGTTTCAGCTGTTGTTGTCTCGTCCTTCTTGGCAGCGTCGGGCCACTCAGCGTTTACAAGGCTGTCGATAGCTGCCTTGGAAGCGTTGATGAGCTGGTTAATAAGAGTAACGTTTGCACCAACGATGCCCTTCCAATCGATCTTTGCAAGCTGCTCGCCGATTGTGTTGGAGAGTGCCTTGACCTGGTCGATCTCGTAAGCAACTACCTTGAACTCGTAGCTTGCGCCGGAAACAACCTTTGTTTCTTTGAAAGCATAAGGATCCTTGTCCTTACCGTCTGCCATTGCGTTGTCGTAAGCAATAACTTCCTCAGCAATTACGTACTTCTCTGTGTCGATAAGTGCGTTGCCCTGATCGTCACGGCGGGACTTAACAGCTGCAAGGATGTCTGCTGCTGTGAGCTTTGCGCCGGGAACTGCATCGTATTTGAGAACGATGGGAGCAGCTTCTGTACCTTCAAGGTCGATAAGAACAACGTTGATTGTAACCTTTGCTGCCTTTGCTGCTTCTGTTGTGGCTGCTGCTTCTGTTGTGGACTCGTCAGCTGCGAAAGCTGTGAGGCTGAAGCAGGAAAGAGCCATGATAAGTGCAAGAACAATGCTAAGTTTCTTCATAGTGAATTCCTCCTGTTTTTTGATACATATTCATGGAAACCTAATATGTAATGAAATTATACTACAGTCAATAGGAAAATTCAAGCATTTTTTAAAAATATTTGACTGTAAAAGGGCAAAATTACCCCAAAACACAGCAACAGATTTGTAACAATTGCTTAAAATTTCCATATTCCGGTAATATTTTGTTAATTGACAAACTCAACGCGTGCCGTTTCAAGCGTTGCCGTTGCAACGGTTCTGACCGTTTCGCCGGGCTGTCCGAGCGGAACAACGGTTCTGAGTGTTTCTTCGTTTATCCTGTTGCCGTCCTTATCGTAGCAGTTGTACGAAATATACATCGTTTTGCTTTGGCTTGCGTGTTCAAGAGTTTCTACGGTGAGCACAATTGCAAAGGTCTGCCTGTCGGTCGGTTCACAGGTGTGGGAAACGATTTTTACGCTGTCGGTCAGGCCGTCCTCACCCGTAAAGCTGAGCGTGCCGCCGTAATCAAATACGGGCTCTGATACGGTTACCGCGGTTGATGTTTTGCTTTCAACAGTCGGCTTTGTTGTGCGGGGAACGGTGGTTTTGGTTGCAACCGGGCGCTTCGTGGTCGGGGTACGGGTAGGCACATTTATTTTTATTGTTGTGCGCTGCGTGGTTGTCGGGCGTTGGGTGAGATGGTTGGGCGAGGTGGCTCTGGTTGTGTAGAGAGTAACCGTCGGGCGCTTTGTATATTTCTCCCTTGTGGTATACTCGCCGGTCGTAATCTCTTCGACAGCTTCCGAAGGCTCGGCAACGCTCTCCTCAACCGTGCTTTCCTGCACGGCGGAGAAGCCGTCGCTCATAAATTCAGTTTCGTTCTGTTCGGGCTGTAGTTTGTTGGTACAGCCTGCGGCGGCGAAAATAATAACAGCCGCCGAAATCAAAGCAAGTGCTTTTTTCATTTTATGTTACGGTCAGATTTTGCTTGCAAGGTCTTTGATGTAAGCCTTGAAATCCTCGCCGATTTCGTGGTGGCTGAGTGCAACCTCGCAGTTAGCCTTCATAATGCCGAGCTTGTTGCCCATATCATAACGGATGCCGTCGAAATCAAGAGCAAGAAGGTTGCCTTCCTTGCCAAGACGTGCAAGTGTATCTGTAAAGTAAAGCTCTTCGCCCTCGGGAGTCTTTGCAAGGTCTTCTGCAAGGTAATCAAATACCTGGGGAGGAGCAACAACTCTGCCGAGAATTGAGAAGCAGGACATAATCTGTTCCTCTGTGGGCTTTTCGATGATGTCGTGTACATCCATCAGCTTTTCGTTGTCAGCGTGGGGTGTAACGTCGAGTGAGCAGTACTTGGAAACGTCCTTTCTCGGAACTTCCTTAACGCCTACAATACCCTTGCCTGTCTTTTCGTAAGCGTCAACAAGCTGCTTTGTTACGGGGTATTCGTCGTTGATGATAACGTCGTCACCGTAGAGGATTGCAAAGGGCTCGTCGCCGATAAAGCTCTTTGCGCACATAATTGCGTGGCCGAGACCCTTTGTTTCCTTCTGACGCAGGAAATATACGTTAGCTATGTTGGAGCAGGCAAGAACGTCCTCGTAAAGGTCCTTCTTGGAGGGATTATCCTTGAGCTTGTCTTCGAGCTCGTAGCTGTGGTCAAAGTGGTCCTCTATAGCGCCCTTACCGCGGTTTGTGATGATGAGGATATCCTCAATGCCTGCGGCGGCAGCCTCTTCAACGATGTACTGGATAGCCGGCTTGTCAACAATGTTGAGCATTTCCTTCGGAACAGCCTTGGAAGCGGGAAGAACTCTTGTGCCCAGACCTGCTGCGGGAATAATAGCCTTTTTGATTTTCATAGTGAAACATTCCTTTCGGTGATGAATTATTTATATAATTATATTTTCATTATATACTGTTGAGTTTATAAGAATTACCTTGACAGCAGCCACGCCGCAAGGTACAGCAGCGCTCTGTTTGCAACGTAGGTTGCCGCAACTCCGATGAATGAAGTGCCGCCGCGCTTGAACAGCTCAAGCTGAAAAGCCCGGACATCGCTGCCCTTGCTTCGGCGAGCCTGCGCAATATCCTTTTTTGCCTTTTTGTAATAGAGCTTATCTGCAATCAAAGCAGCAACGAGGTGAAGCAAGAACTGAATTGCCGTCGGCAGATACAGCGGCTTCATTGCTGCCTGAATATCGGGCATGTATTTATCCATTACCGCATAGGCCGCCTCTTCGCCGCTTTCTTCGTAAACAGCAGTAATTTCATACTGTGCCGTTTCGTATGTTTCGTAAAATTTTTGCGAAGCAGGCATCATCCACACACTTACGGCAACAAACAGCGCAAGGAAAATTACGCCTGCCTGATAGAGCTTACGGTAGAAAAACCAGAACGGGGAAAACAGCGCCGCGCCCCAGTTGAAGCCGATTTTCCTGCCTTCGGCAAATTTGCGGAAGGTTTTGATGTAGCGTGCACCGCCCACTCTGCAGAAAAGAGCTATGTCACCGGCCTTTAAATCGCCCACCTTTTCCTCGGCGTCAAAGCCCGGCCGAAACTGGGCAACGGGAGGCTGACCGCCCATCATAGGGTTGAACGGAACAAGCAGGGCTCCGCAATCGGGACAGCGAAGCGTGCCGTTGGGGCTTGCCTTGCCGCAGTCGGGACAGACTATGTCGAGGCTTTTGCCGTCCGGTTCGGTATTCTGTTTTTCGGTTTCCTCGGGCTCAGGCTCAGAAGCAGCCTGCTTTTTCCATACAAAGCCCTCTGCGTGTTTTTCGGCGTTGGCACAGTCACCGTGAGCAAACCAGCAGGCACGGTGGTGCGGAGTTGCACATTCGGGGCAGACAACTACGTCATCGCCTTCCCGGAACTCCAGACCGCAATACGGACAGTTTTCACCAAGATATCTCATTTACTTGCAACCTTTCTTATTATAAGCCACACTTATACAGTGCTATTTTACACAATTTAACACACAAATTCAATCTCTAAGTGTAATATTTTTGAAAGAATTATAAATTTTTATTCTGTACTTTACATATTAGTTTTTTTGTATTAGAATATATAATGTATTTTTATGGGAAACTATGAATGGCACTTTGCCGGGAAAGGATAATTTATGCTTCAGTTTGAAGAACTCCGCCTTGAACTGCTCGAATGTAAAAAGCCCCTTGAGGAGCTTGCCGAGGCACTCGGTCTGGAGGATATGAAAAAAGAAATTGCCGTGCTCGAAGAAAAGAGCGCTGCTCCCGATTTCTGGGATGATATGAAGAATTCACAGAAGATTCTTCAGCAGATGGCAGGACTTAAAAACAAGGTCGCCGCTTACGAAAAGCTCAGCGGTGATTACGAGGACACACTTGTTATGATTGAGCTTTCCGATGAGGAAGAGGACGAATCAATGTTCCCCGATTGCCGAGAGAGCGTTGACGCAATAAAGAAAGAGCTCGATAAGCAGACTCTCAGCACGCTTCTCAGCGGTGAGTACGACAGTAAAAACGCTATTCTCACCTTCCACGCAGGTGCAGGCGGCACGGAAGCACAGGACTGGGCACAGATGCTTGTTCGTATGTACACACAGTGGGGCACACAGCACGGCTACAAGGTTACTATGCCCGACTTTCTTGACGGTGACGAAGCAGGCCTCAAGTCTGCAGTTCTCCACATAGAGGGCGAAAATGCTTACGGCTATATGAAGAGCGAAAACGGCGTTCACAGACTTGTCCGCTGCTCGCCTTTCGATGCTTCGGGCAGACGCCACACATCCTTTGCTTCGCTTGAAGTTATGCCCGAAATTGACGATACAATAGAAATCGACCTGAATATGGACGATGTTAAGATGGACGTTTACCGTGCCAGCGGTGCAGGCGGACAGAAGGTCAACAAGACCTCGTCTGCAGTACGTCTCACCCACATTCCCACGGGCATCGTAACATCCTGCCAGGTTGAAAGAAGCCAGGTGCAGAACCGCGAGGTTGCACTGCGTATGCTTAAATCAAAGCTCCTTGAAATCAAGGAGAGAGAGCACCTTGACAAGATTGAAGACATCAAGGGCGTTCAGAAGGACATTGCGTGGGGCAGCCAGATCCGCTCCTACGTCTTTATGCCCTACACCCTTGCAAAGGACCACAGAACGGGCTACGAAATGGGCAACATCAACGCTGTTATGGACGGAGACCTCGACGGCTTCATCAACGCATACCTCAAGATGCAGTCACTCGAGAAGCTGAACAATGAAAACTAAAATATTAATCGGCGGCATTGCCGTTCTTGTAATTCTGCTTGTGTTTGTCGGCATCAGATACGGCGACAAGTTCCTGCCCGAAGCCGGTACAATAACCGCCGACACACAGGAATTGACAACGGATGAAGCATCCGAAAAAGAAAGCACAGCGGCCGACGAAGAAAAGACAACAAAAGCACCCTTTGTTGAGGCACAGACTCAGATTATCAGCGCCGAAACGCGTCCGACCGAGGCGGCAACAAAAGAAAAGCCCACGGCACAGCTTGTGACAGGCGCCGTTAAAGAATGGCCGAAGGATGCTTGCCTGAACGGAATTCCGAAGCCCGACACGCTTAAGATTTCCGAATCACTCGAATACAAAACCGACAAGGGCAAGCGGTTCATAATCCGTTTTGACAGCTTCGGCTACGGAGAATTTCTTGCTTACGTTGAGCGCCTTGAAAACGCAGGCTTTGCCGACAATAACGACCGTTACCACATTCCCGAAACAGAACCGCCGGGCACGGCAATGTTTTACTATTCATACGACGGCGAACGTTCCTTCGGCGTTTATTGGCACGGTGCGGAAAGTATGGCAGGCTTCGACTGCGAAATAGTGGTCTGTGATTACGACCAAGCGAAATAACAGAAAAGACACCTTCGGTTGAGGGTGGCTTTTTTAATGCAAAGTGCAAAATTGCGGGAGGGCTGACGCCCTCACCCATTATAATTTATTTCAGCGGTCGTTTTTCGTCGGTGAGTTCGAGTATGTAGTCTGCGGAAATGTTGTAAAACACAGCAAGTTTTTTCACCATTTCCACATTTACCTTTACCTTACCTGTTTCGTATCTGCTGTAATGCTGTTGTTCCATACCCAAATATTCAGCCAATTCCTTTTGGCTGATTTTTCGTTCTTCTCTGATTTCTTTAATTCTATCCATATTATCCCTTGCTTTTCTAAAAATAATTTTAAAAAAGTATTGACAAACATCATTTTTGATGTTATTATGTAACCACATCAATTATGATGTCGTTTTAAAAATAAACTCTCTGTTGCGACCAGATGATTCCGTAGTACATTGTAACATCTTAAAGTTGACTTTTGTAGGGGCGGATATTATCCGCCCGTGCTGATATTGCTCGGTTTGCTGGCGGCTGATAGCCGCCCCTACAGTGAAGTTTTAGTTGTTACAGCGTAGTAGGGGCGATTCACGAATCGCCCGTGATTTACCGTCATATAATTCTTTACAACGGACAATTCGTGAATTGTCCCTACAATTTGCTATCCCTTTTGTTGCGACACAAAATATATTTGCTGCCCCAATTGTTGCCACACAAAATTCTACATACCGCAAGAGAAGCATTCTGCTCTTTCCGTAAAGGCACAGAGCTGAATGCTTTATTTAATTCCTAATTATATTCTTGCTACTCCCGATTTACGGGCGGCATCTGCAACTGCGGCGGCAACCGTATCCTTTACTCTGGGGTCGAACGCCTTTGGCAGGATATAATCTGCGGAAAGCTCCTCATCGGAAATAAGGTTTGCCAGAGCGTTTGCGGCGGCAATCTTCATTTCCTCGTTGATGTCGCTTGCACGCACATCGAGCGCACCGCGGAAGATACCCGGGAAAGCGAGAACATTGTTGACCTGATTTGGGAAATCGCTTCTGCCTGTGCAGACAACTGCCGCACCTGCCTCACGGGCAAGGTCGGGCATAATTTCGGGCGTGGGGTTAGCCATCGCCATAACGATAGGCTTATCCGCCATAGTCTTAATCATATCGGGCGTTACAACGTTGGGTGCGGAAACGCCGACAAATACGTCTGCACCCTTGAGTGCATCGGCAAGCGTACCGCTGATTTTATCGTTGTTTGTGTATTCGAGCAAATCCTGTCTTGCCTCGTCAACGTCGTCCTTTGTAGCGATAATGCCCTTTCTGTTGCACATAATGATGTTTTTGACACCCATCCACTTGAAGAGCTTGGCAATTGCTATGCCTGCGGCACCTGCGCCGTTGAAGGCGACTGTGATATCCTTAATGTCCTTGCCGACAATCTTGAGGGCATTGATAAGCGCCGCCGAGCAGACAACGGCTGTGCCGTGCTGGTCATCGTGAAAAATCGGGATATCGCAGATTTCCTTGAGCCTGCGTTCAATTTCAAAGCAGCGGGGCGCACCGATATCCTCAAGGTTGACTCCGCCGAAGCTGCCTGCAAGCAGGGAAACCGTTCTTACAATTTCGTCAACATCCTTTGAACGGATGCAAAGCGGAATTGCGTCAACACCGCCGAATTCCTTGAAAAGAACACACTTGCCCTCCATAACGGGCATACCTGCCTCGGGGCCTATATCGCCAAGGCCGAGTACGGCTGTGCCGTCCGTAATAACGGCAACTGTGTTCCAGCGGCGTGTGAGCTCGTAGCTTTTGTTTATATCCTTCTGAATTTCAAGGCAGGGCTGTGCAACGCCGGGGGTATAGGCAAGGGAAAGTGCCTCCCTGTCCTGTACCTTTGCTCTTGCGGTAACCTCTACCTTGCCCTTCCACTCGTAGTGAAGGCGCAGAGATTCTTTTGCGTAATCCATTTTCTTATCCTTCATTTATATTATTTATTCTTCGTCGTCGGAAGCTTCCCAGTTCTTTGCTCTTTCAACGGCACGCTTCCAGCCCTTATAGAGCTTGTCGCGCTGAGCCTTTTCCATCTTCGGTTCAAATTCGGTATCAACCTCGCGGTTGTTTTCGATATCCGCCATATCTGCCCAGTAGCCGACACAAAGGCCTGCAAGGTACGCCGCACCGAGAGCGGTTGTTTCAACTGTCTTCGGGCGGTTGACCTTTGTTCTTATCATATCAGCCTGAATCTGCATCATAATGTTGCTCACGGATGCACCGCCGTCAACACGCAGTTCGCTGAGCTCAATTCCCGAATCGGCCGTCATGGCTTCAAGCAAATCCGTCATCTGATAGGTTATGCTTTCGAGCACGGCACGGCAGAAATGTGCACGGTTGACACCGCGTGTCAGGCCGACTATACAGCCCCTTGCGTACATATCCCAGTACGGTGCGCCGAGGCCCGTAAAGGCAGGAACGAGGTAAATGCCGTTTGCGTCTTCAACGGTTTCTGCCAGCTCATCGCAACGGCGGGCAGTATCCACCATGTGCAGCTCGTCGCGAAGCCACTTGATAACCGAGCCTGCGTTGAAGGCAGAGCCCTCAAGAGCGTATTCAACCTTGTCTCCTATGCCCCACGCAACACCTGAAAGCAGGTTGCTGTTGGAGTGAACACGCTTTTCACCCGTATTCATCAGCAGGAAACAGCCCGTGCCGTAGGTGTTCTTTGCCTGACCCGGCTTGAAGCAGCCCTGACCGAAAAGAGCGGCAGGCTGGTCGCCGATAGCGCCGCAGATGGGAACGCCTGCAAGCGCTTCAAGGCCGAGGATGCCCGGAGCAACGTCGCCGTAGTGAAGGCTTGAAGGCACAGCCTTGGGAAGTATTGACATCGGTATTCCAAGCTTTTCGCAAAGATACTCGTCCCAGCAGAGTTTATCAACATCAAAAAGCATTGTACGGCAGGCGTTGGAATAATCCGTAACGTGTGCCTTGCCGCCCGTAAGATTCCAGATAAGCCAGGTTTCAACCGTACCGAAAAGGAGCTTGCCTTCGTCTGCAAGCTGTCTTGCGGCAGGGACATTATCTAAAATCCACTTTATCTTCGTGCCCGAAAAGTAGGCGTCAATAAGCAGACCCGTATGGTCCTTTATGTATCCGTCAAGGCCTTCCGCCTTGAGCTTTTCGCAGTAATCAGCCGTACGGCGGCACTGCCAGACTATAGCGTTGTAAACGGGCTTACCCGTGGTTTTGTCCCAGAGTACGGTCGTTTCACGCTGATTTGTTATACCGATTGCGGCAATTTCCGAGGGGCTTACCGTACCCTTTGCAAAAAGGGAGGTTATTGAGTGAAACTGGCTGTAGAGAATTTCCATCGGGTCGTGCTCCACCCAGCCTGCCTGCGGATAAATCTGCGCAAACTCGTTCTGTGCGCTTGCGGCAATTCTGCCCTTTTTATCGAAGGCTATTGCGCGTGAGGATGTTGTGCCCTGGTCAAGGGCAAGAATATACTTTGCCATATCTGCCATCCTTTCGGTATAATTTTATTTTTGTTTTATTTATCTTTCTTCACGGAAATATGAAAGTCCGAGGCTTGCGGGCGGCTGATTTTCGCGCTTCTGACGCATTGAGATGATGATGAGAACTATTATCGTTACAACATAGGGTGTCATCTTCAGTATTTCCTGACCGCTGAAGCTCAGGCCCGGGATATAGTTGTGAATAATAAGCAGACCGCCGAAAACAATCGAACCGATAATGCTTACATTCGGCCGCCAGATTGCAAAGATAACGAGTGCGATTGCAAGCCAGCCTCTGTCGCCGAAGGCATCGTTTGACCAGATGCCGCAGGCGTAGTCCATAACATAGTATAAGCCGCCGAAGCCTGCAATTATGCTGCCCACACAGGTGGAAAGATACTTATATTTGCTTACGCTGATACCTGCCGCATCAGCCGTGGCAGGGTTTTCGCCGACGGCGCGAAGGGAAAGGCCCGAACGGGTGCGGTTGAAGTAGAATGCAGCGAGCAGTGCAATTGCAATTGCAACGTAGGCAAGGAAGCTGTAGGAGAGGAAAATATCGCCGAACCAGCCGAGCTTGTCCGCAAAGGGAAGCGTTGCCTTGAAGCAGTTGCTTGTCTGAGTGAGTGTGATTGAAGGAAGGTCGGACTCGGTAAGCTTGATAAGCGAGCCGCCGAAGAAGTTGCCCACGCCGACACCGAAGGTTGTAAGCGCAAGACCCGTAACGTTCTGATTTGCTCTTAACGTAACCGTTAAGAACGAATAAATAAGACCCATTACAAGCGAGCCTAAAATACAGGAGAGAATCGGAATAATAACAGCCAGCACGGGGTTGACCGTTTCAACCGAGCCCTCATACAGGAAGGCACCGATAACGCCCGAAATACCGCCGACGTACATAACGCCCGCCGTACCGAGGTTGAGGTTACCGCTCTTTTCCGTGATGATTTCACCTGTAGAGCCGAACAGAAGGGGTATACCCTGAACGATTGCACGCTGAATAAAAGCAACAAGCATTATTTGTTCGCCTCCTTCTCACGGAATTTTATCGTATAGTTTACAAAGAATTCACTGCCGATGATGAAGAAAATAATTATACCCGTAATAATTTCCGAGAACGAGTCGTTAAGGCCGAAGATTGTCGAAATTTCGGTTGCGCCCTTCTGCAGGAAAACGATGAGGAAGGACGTGAGTATCATATAAACGGGGTTGAATTTAGCAAGCCACGAAACCATAATCGCCGTAAAGCCTCTGCCGGCAACGGTGTTACGGGTGATTGTGTGGTCGGTACCGCTGACTAAAAGCAGACCTGCAATACCGCAGAGAGCACCGGAAAGAAGAACGGTACGCATAATAACTTTTTTAACGTTGATACCGATATACCTTGCGGTATTTTCGCTTTCGCCAACAACGGAAATTTCATAGCCGTGCTTGCTGTATTTAAGGTAAATATACATAACGGCCGTAAGCACGGCAACAATAATGATGTTGAGCAGGTAGGCTTTGCCGCCGAGTGCGGGAATCCAGCCCGCCTGGGTGTTTGCGTTGATAACACCGATCTGACCCGAGCCCTTGGGAACGGACCACATATAAGTAAAGAACGAAACAATCTGCATTGCAATGTAGTTCATCATAAGCGTGAACAGCGTTTCATTTGTGTTCCAGTTTGCTTTGAAGAATGCGGGAATGAAGCTCCAGACTGCACCGGCGAGAACGCTTGTGACAATCATAACTATCATAAGCAGGGGGCTTGACAGCTTGTCGCCGAAGAGAATCATACACGCGGCAGTAGCCATACCGCCCATAAGCACCTGACCCTCTGCACCGATGTTCCAGAATTTCATTTTGAACGCAGGTGTTACGGCAAGCGAAATACAAAGCAGCATAGCCGTATTCTGTAACAGAGACCATATTCTGCGCTCGGTACCGATTGCACCGTCAATCATCGTGGCGTAAACCTGAATCGGGTTTTCGCCCGTGAGAAGAACGGTTACCGCGGCACAGGCAACAAGCGCGGCGGCAACGGCGCCGATACGGATAAGCCACGACAGCCAGAACGGAAGCGCTTCACGCTTGGCAATGTGGAACAGGGGTTCGTGTATTTCTTTGTGTTGCTTACTCATTGCCTTCACCTCCGCTGTTCTTGGTCATAAGCAGACCGATTTCTTCCTTTGTGGCCGTTCTCGCATCGACAATACCCGAAATGCGTCCCGAGCTGATAACCATAATCGAGTCGCAGAGTTCGAGAAGAACGTCCAGATCCTCACCGACGAAGATAACGGCAACTCCGCTTTCCTTCTGACGGTTGAGAAGATTGTAAATCATATAAGACGAGTTGATGTCAAGGCCTCTGACGGGGTAAGCCGCCATAAGCACCGTAGGCGATGAAGCAATTTCACGGCCGACGAGAACCTTCTGAACATTACCGCCCGAAAGACGGCGCACGGGAGTGTTCTCACCGGGTGTTACAACATTCAGCTCTTCAATAATTTTTCTGGCCAAATCCTTGGGCTTCTTTCTTTCAAGGAAAGCCGATTTGCCTCTGCGGTAGCTGCGCAACATCATATTGTCAACAATATCCATATTGCCGACAAGGCCCATACCGAGTCTGTCCTCGGGGACAAAGGAAAGGCGCACGCCAAGGTCGCGAATCTGAATAGGCGTTTTGTCGCGCAGGTTATCCGTTTTGCCCGTCTTGGGGTTGTGGTAAAGAATTTCGCCCTGATTGAGGTGCTGAAGACCTGCGATTGATTCGAGCAGCTCACGCTGACCGCTGCCCGCAATACCTGCAATGCCGAGGATTTCACCCGAACGGGCAGTAAACGAAACGTTGTCCAGCAGCTTTATGCCCTCACGGTTGACACAGCTTATGTCCTTTACCTCAAGCCTTGCCTGCGGGTCCTTCGGCTCGGTTCTTTCGATATTGAGGTCGATTTTCTGGCCGACCATCATTTCGGTAAGCTGTGCCTCCGAGGTATCCTTCGTTTCAACCGTACCGATGTACTCGCCCTTGCGAAGAACGGCAACACGGTTTGAAAGCGAGAGAACCTCCTGCATCTTGTGGGTTATTATAATGATAGCCTTGCCGTCATCCCTCATTCTGCGCAGGATTGCAAAAAGCTTCTGCGTTTCCTGCGGGGTGAGAACAGCCGTCGGCTCGTCGAGAATAAGGATATCTGCTCCCCTGTAAAGCACCTTGATAATTTCAACGGTCTGCTTTTCGGAAACGGACATCTCGTAAATTTTCTTTTTCGGGTCAAGGTCAAAGCCGTACTGCTCGCTGATTTTGCGGATTTTTTCGGCAGACTGCTTTACGTTGAATTTGCCCTCTTCCTCAAGGCCGAGAACAATGTTTTCGGCGGCGGAAAAAACGTCAACCAGCTTGAAGTGCTGATGAATCATACCGATTTTATAATCAAACGCATCCCTCGGTGAGCGGATTACAACCTCTTTGCCGTCAATAAAAATCTGACCGTGATCGGGGAAATAGATGCCCGAAATCATATTCATCAGGGTTGTTTTGCCGCTGCCGTTTTCGCCGAGAACGGACAAAATCTCACCGCGGTTGACGGTGAGTGAAACATCCTTATTGGCGATAACGCTGCCGAAGGTTTTGGTTATGTTTCTGAGTTCAATTGCAGCCTGTGTGCCCACGGGATTACCTCCAGTTTTAGTGAATAATGAATAATGAATGATGAAAAATGAATAATTGTCGGCGGGACACCCGCACCCGTATTTTATAATCGGAGCGAAGCGACCCTCCATTATTCACTATTCATTATTCATTATTAATTATTAATTAAATAATTACAAAACAGGCGGAGGGTTTTAAGCTCCGCCTGAATTAAGTTTAAGGAAAAATCAGAACTTCTCGTTGAGAAGAGTGATGCCGTCGATACGAAGGTCGAAGTAAGGAGCTGAACGGTACTCGGACTCGTGGAAGTAGCCGTCTGCAATAACCTCTGTATCGGGTGTGTAAGCAGCGTCTGTGTCAACGTCTGCCATATAGCTTGTGAGCTTCTCGCCGTTTACCGTAAAGGTATCGGTATCGAATACGCGGATTGAACCGTCTGCAAGGCCTGCCTTAACTTCTGCAAGCTTGTCTGCTGTGCCGGGAGCGGCAACCTTATCGTTGATTTCGCTGAGCTCAACGGAGCCTGCCTCAAGACCCTTACACCAGTCAGCGGCAATAGCTTCGCCGTTGGCTACACAGTTGATGATGTATTCGTAGTAGGGAACCCAGTTGATTCTGGAAGAAATGATGAATGTGTTGGGGCAAGCTGCAACTGTGCTGCCGTTGTAGGAAACGTTGGGAACGCCCTTGTTTTCACAAGCTGTGGGAGCACCCATGGAGTCAGCGTGCTGGCTGATGAGCTTACAGCCGTTGGAAAGGAGCTTTTCAGCAGCTTCCTTCTCAGCCATTTCGTCGTACCAGCTGCCTGTGAACTGAACTTCCATAGTAACAGTCGGGCAGACGGACTTTGCGCCGAGATAGAAGGATGTGTAGCCGGAGATAACCTCTGCGTATGTGAAGGCACCGACGTAACCCATCTTTGCTTCCTCAGCTGTGAACTGACCTGCTTCGATCATTTCGTTGAGCTTGAGACCTGCGGCAACGCCTGCAAGGTAACGGCCCTCGTAAATGGATGCGAAAGCGTTGTGGTAGTTAGCAAGGTTTTCCGTGTGAGCCATTGTGCCTGTAGCGTGGCAGAACTGTACGTCCGGATATTCCTTTGCGGCCTGAATCATATACTGCTCGTGGCCGAAGCTGTCTGCGAAAACGATATCGCAGCCGCGGTCTGCAAGGTCAACAGCTGCTTCGTAGCATTCGTTGCTCTCGGGAATGTTAACCTTTTCAACAATCTCAACGCCGAGCTTTGCACAAGCTTCTCTTGCAGCCTTGATGAAGTTGAGGTCGTAGGTTGAGTTTTCATCGTGAAGGAAGATGAAGCCAACCTTGAGTTCGGAATTTGCTGTGTTTTCCCCTGCGGGATCTGTTGTCTGGTTTTCGTCGCCTGAACCGCCGCAAGCAGCAAAGCAGAAGAGCATTGCAACTGCTGTAAGCAGGGCCAGGAGCTTTGTGAACTTTTTCATGGTTTTTTACCTCCGAAAAAATTTTTTAATCAGCCGGCAGCAATCTGAAATTGTGTCCGGACTTATTAACAACAAGATTATAAGACAAATTTTTATACAAATCAAGATTTTTATTATTAATATTATGTAGAATTTTTGTTTGTGATATTTGACAAAGAATAAATCGGCAATATCACGGCAAACTGTAATTGAAATAAGAAAGAATAAATAATAAAGAATGAAGATAGGTAGGCGTCTCCCACACCCATTATATATTCGGGTGCGGCTGTCCCGCCAATAATTCACAATTCCTAATTTGTTTCGACTGAAAGGAAAAACTATGCAAAAGCTCTGCTTCTACGACACAAAGCCCTACGACAGGATTTACTTTGACCGTTACAAATCTGCTTACGGGTTTGAAATTGACTACTTTGAAACGAAACTGAGTCCGAAAACCGCCGTGCTTGCCAAACGGAAAAGTGCGGCAATCGCCTTTGTCAACGACGACTTATCCGCAAAAACCATAGACGTGCTTTACGAGTGCGGAATACATTGCGTTGCTATGCGCTGTGCAGGCTTCAACAACGTTGATTTACCTGCGGCGAAGGGAAAAATCCGCTTTTTCCGCGTGCCCGATTACTCACCGTACGCGGTTGCGGAGCACTCGGTTGCAATGCTTCTCACCCTCAACCGCAAGACGCACAAGGCTTATCTTCGCACAAGGGATTTCAACTTTTCGCTCAACGGCTTTGTCGGCTTTGACCTTTACGGAAAGACCGTAGGCATAATCGGCACGGGCAAAATCGGGCTTGCGCTTGCCAATATATGCAACGGCTTCGGAATGAAGATTTTAGCCTACGACCCCATACGCAAGAACCTTCCGTATATTGAATACGTAGGGCTTGAAGAATTGCTCAACCGAAGCGATATTGTTTCGCTCAACTGCCCGTTGACCAAGGCAACACGCCACATTATCTGCCGCCGCACCCTTGAATTTATGAAGCCCGAAGCAATAATCATAAACACGTCACGCGGTGCGCTTATCGACAGCGAAGCGTTGCTTGACGCGCTCATTTCCGAGCGGCTCGGCGGTGCGTGCCTTGACGTTTACGAGGAGGAAACCTCGCTGTTTTATGAGGATTTTTCCAACCACATTGTGCGTGACGATATTCTCGCAAGGCTGATTTCCCTGCCCAACGTGCTCGTTACCTCTCACCAGGCTTTTCTCACCCACGATGCGCTTTCGGCAATCGCACAGACCACCCTGCAAAACATCTGCGACTTCCTTGCGGGACGGAAAAACGCAAACGAAATAGACCTGTAAAATTTGCCGCCGAAACGGCGGCACTGCGCAACCATCTGTACTGACCTGCAGCGCCGCCCCTTGGGCGGCTTTCTTGATTTCTCCCTTTGAAGTCCCTTTTTTGGGACTGCAGGCGGTGATTTTTGTGAACATTTGTGTTGACAAACGCAAAAAACGTGCTATAATCATAGGTGTAAAGAACAAACGTTCCCAATTTGTTCGGCAAGAAAAAAATCCATTCGCACATCGTTCAGAAAGAAAGGAAGTTAATAATATGGTAGCAACAATTATTGAAATCGCACTCGTAACACTCGTTCTCATCGGCATAGTCAAGGAAGAAAAGCTCATCGCTTTTGAAGATAAAATTCTCGACAAGGCCGCCGAGGCTGTTGCAAAGGTTATCATTGCACGCAGAAGAAAGCAGCTCGAAGCACAGCGCAACGAGAGAGCACAGCGCACGGCCGAAGTCCGACGCAGTAAAATGCACCTCGTTGAAGATGCGCCGGCAACAAACGACTACGACCTCTCCCTCTTCATAGCATAAATTCTTCCCCATATAACACCCATTCTTAACAAAGAAGCGGCACGGAAAAACCCCGTGCCGCTTCTTTGTTTGAGTGCAAAATGCAAAATGCAAAGTGCAAAATTAGGGGTCGCCTCGCTCCGATTTCTAATTACTATCTATTAAATATTATTTCTTATCTCTTATCTGAATGTCATTTAAAATCAATACAAGATAAAAGATAATAGATAATAAAGATGAGATAATAGTTTTTTAAAAATTCGGGTGAGGGCGGAGCCCTCCCGCAACTTTGCATTTTGCACTTTGCACTTTGCACTAAAAAAGCTCCGCTTCATTTAAGCGGAGCTTTTGTTATACCTTATTCAGCTGCAGCTGTTGTTGCGTTGGGGTCTGTCCAGTCGAACTCGTAGCGGTCGCAGCCGTTAACAACGAACTTGAGTGTTGTTGTGCCCATGGATGCGAGAGTGCCGACACCCGTTACCTCAACCTCAACCTCGATGTTGCGGTTGAACTCAACCTTGATAACCTTATCGGTTGTGCGGTCGATTTCCATATAGATTGTGCAGCCTGTGTACTTAGCGGAATATGTACCGTCGTAGGTCATATATTCGCTTGCCTTGTTCATTTCCTCGGCAATCTTAGCTCTGTCGGGGATGTTGTAGATAGAGCCGAAGAGACCTTCGCCTGCAGCGGGGTCAACGGAATCTGCAAGTGTGATTGTAATCTTGCGGACATCCTCGTCAACAACGATTTCCTCTGCGGAATAGCTTTCGTCCATAGCAGCCTTGGACTCTTCCTCTGCCTGACGGCTGAAAGCTTCTGCATTGACAGCGATATCAACGATATCAGCCTCGGTAAGAACAAGGGGAGCAGCGCTGTTCTTGATGGGGATGATGTCTGCGAGAGGCTCGCCGTAAGCAACCTCTGCGCCAAGGTCAGCGTTGAAGCCGTCCTTCATAAGCTTTGTGATTGTGGGAAGAGCAGCCTTGAAGGTTGCGTTTTCGCAATCGAAGCCGTTGGGGTTATAGTCGGATGAGTATTTGAGAGCAGCCTTGCCGTTCTTGACGGAAGCCATAAGAGAATTGAAGTATGCAAGAACCTCTGCCTTTTCGGTCATAAGAGGTGTTGCGCTTGCAATTGTTGTAGCCTCTGTCGTTGTTTCCTCGTCGCCGGTACCGTTACAAGCGGTTACGCCAAGGAATACACAAGCTGTGAGAAGGAGAGCGAGAATTTTGATTGTTGTGGATTTCATAATCTGAAAACTCCTTTCGGTTTTCTGCTTAAAATAAAGCACTTTGTGAAAGTATAACATATATTTGCAGAAAATAAAAGGGCTTTTTGAAAATTTTTGTTTTGTTTACAAATTACGGTTTGCAGGGGCGCCCTTTGGCCATCCGTGTTGCTGATATATCAATGTTAATTTGATTATCCTGTAGTACGTTGTTAACACTAAAACTATACGAATCACGGATTTATATCGCTTTCACTTGGAGGCAGTGTAGGGAACGGTCTTGACCGTTCCGTTAAGTTACATCAGACCTTGCGGAACGCTCAAGAGCGTTCCCTACAGTTCTATCGTACGTTGATAGAAGCATAAAGTTTTAGCTGAAACAGCGCACTACAGCTCGCCATAAAATTGATATATCATTTCACATAGGAGCGACGGGGATGTCGCTCCCTACGATTGTTTTATACCATTTCCGATAAAAATGAAAAAACGTCAACGAAATCCAGAAGCCTTATTCCTGTCATTTCTTCATACGTTACTTCTTCCAGCGTGTGCGTACCGTCGCCGAAAGCAAACGATGCGGTAGCTTTTTCATAGTAGCTTCCGCTTGAATCCGTATAGGCAAACACGACATCAAATGTACCGAAGGTGGCATATTCGCCTTTCTTGTTTCCCGGTGTAATTACTACGGTAAACGTTTCTGTTGCTTGCTTTTCAGGCTTTTTCATAAGAACGTATCCCGTACTGTCAACAGCTTCCCACGAGGCATTTTCCTTCGGGTTTTCCGCTGTTAGCGTTATGTCAAGCGTCTGACATTCCTCTGCAAGATAAAATACGGGGGCATTTGTTCTGTTGCCGCCGAAGCCGTAATAAACCTTTTCGTTTCCGTTTTTGTCTGTAAAAATGAGATCCATAGCATCGCCTTCGGGATCATTTTCATCCTTCACCATAAATAATGTACTCCAATCAAGCTCACCTTTACTTACGAAGGAAAAAATCTGCTCGCCGTTTTCAACTTTTGTTTCAACCAATTCAATATCCGGGTCGTTCACGCAGTCGTACTCCCAGACCAGACCCTTTTCTTCGTCATAGGGCAGAACAATTTCAGAGGTGGGATAGCCGAAAATCGCACCCGAAATATCCGAGAAAGCCACCCCGAAAAAAATTGCCGGAATAATGAATACCAATAATACCGATGAACCCATTTTTATAATCTCCTTTGTTTTTGTGTTTGGAATTTCTTCCGTTCCTTTAACTGAATTTTACAGCTTCAAACATGGTATTACAAGCAAGTCGGGTTTACATTTGCAAAAAAAGATAAAAAAATAAGATGTAAACCGAAGTTTACACCTTATAAAATGCAAAGTGCAAAATGCAGAATTCAAAATTAAGGGTCGCTTCGCTCCGATTATAATAAAATCGGGTGAGGGCGGAGCCCTCCCACAATTTTGCACTTTGCACTTTGCATTTTGCACTCAAAAATTTTTACTTGTGGTATTTTCCCCCGTTGGAAATCTGAAACGCACGGTAAATCTGTTCGAGGAGCATTACGCGGGCAAGCTGGTGGGGAAAGGTCATTTCAGACATTGAGAGCTTGTATTTGCTCATCTGTTTTATTGTCGGGCTTAAGCCGAAGCTGCTGCCTATAATAAACGCAACGTTTGCGCCGCCCTCAACACCTGCCGTTTCAAGGAGGGCGCTGAATTTTTCCGACGGGTACTGCTTGCCCTCAATACACATTG
This sequence comes from Clostridia bacterium, assembly GCA_017410325.1. GTDB lineage: Bacteria > Bacillota > Clostridia > Oscillospirales > Acutalibacteraceae > UBA8612. Next base: position 23,585 of record JAFQRA010000030.1, read on the forward strand.
CAAAGCACGCCGCACCCTTGGGGATTTTTTCGGCGATAAGCTTTGCCTCCGCTTCAAGCGCCGCATCAATCTGCGCCTGCGAGGGGTTGTCGGAAAGCTTTACGGGGTTAAGCTCAACGATATTTATTTTACAGAATGCGCCCAGACGCTTTACGTATTCCGCACACGCCTCGCGCAGGTAGCTTTCCTTTAATTTTCCTAAGCATACAACAGTAACGTTCATTTTAAAACACCGTCATTTTCGGGTTGCCGACACCTGCAACCCTGAGTATGTAGTCGCTGCCCTCCTGCATACCCTTTGCGCTCAGTGCCGCCGCCGTGGTCTGGTAAGCAAGCTCGGGGAGGTTATTTTCCTTGCTTAAATGTCCGAGGAAAAGCCTTGTCGTGCCGCTTTCAACGAGGGATGCCGCCGTTTTGGCGCACGCTTCGTTGGAAAGGTGGCCCCTGTCGGAGAGTATTCTTCTTTTCAATATATAAGGATAGTTGGGATTGTTCTGCAGCATTCTTATATCGTGGTTTGATTCGAGCAGAACAAGCTGACTGCAGGCAATGTTCCTGAGCACCTCGTCGTTGACCGTACCGATATCCGTTGCAATTGCAACGCGGTTGCCGTCCGCCGTTTCTACCGTAAAGCCGAGGCTTTCACGGCTGTCGTGCGGAGTACGGAACGGGCGGATATGCATACCGCAGACCTCGGTACCTTGCATTGAGATTTCTTCCGCAGGGAATTTGCCCGTGAGTATGCCGTTTTGCGCCATTGCGTCCAGCGTACCTGCGCTTGAATAGACGGGAATATTGTGCCTGCCTGCAAGCACCTTGATGCCCGCAACGTGGTCGGAGTGCTCGTGGGTAACAAAAATTGCGCCGACGCTGCGGATGTCAACGCCGATGCAATCAAGTGTTTCGGCGGTGCGCTTTGCGCTCACGCCGACGTCTATGAGTATGCCTCCCTCAGGCTGGCCCACGTAAACGCAGTTGCCGCTGCTGGAGGAAAAAAGTGAACAAAATCTTGCCATAATAATTAACCTGCGTTTTCGGCCGCGGTTTCATCGTCATCGGGGAATTCAACCCTTTGAATGTCGCCGCCGAGAGCCGTGAATTTTTCAACGAAGCGCTCGTAGCCGCGGTCGATATGTGAAATGTTTTCGATTTCGGTCTGGCCGTCAGCGGCAAAGCCTGCAATAAGCATAGCCGCACCTGCACGAAGGTCGTCCGCACCGACGGGAGCACCCTTTAACTGCTCTACGCCCTGCACGATGGCAACCTTGCCCTCTACGCTGATGTTTGCACCCATACGCAGAAGCTGGTCAACGTACTTGAAGCGGTTGTCCCACACGCTTTCGGAAACAATGCTTGTACCGTCCGCAAGAGCTAAAAGCACGGTCATCTGCGGCTGCATATCGGTCGGGAAGCCGGGGTGAGGCATAGTCTTGACGTTGCAACGCATTGGTCTTTCGCTGCAGCTTACCCTGACCGCCTCGTCAAATTCTTCAACCTCTACACCGCAGTCAATAAGCTTTTTTGTGATTGACTCAAGGTGCTTCGGAATAACGTTTTTGATAAGCACGTCGCCCTTTGTTGCAGCGGCGGCAACCATATATGTGCCTGCCTCAATCTGGTCGGGGATGATTGAATAAGTGCAGCCGTGAAGCTCGTCCACACCGCGGATTTTGATAACGTCCGTACCTGCGCCGCGAACATCCGCACCCATTGAGTTGAGGAAGTTTGCAAGGTCAACGATATGCGGCTCACGGGCAGCGTTTTCGATAATCGTAAGGCCCTTTGCTTTTACTGCGGCAAGCATAACGTTTACCGTAGCGCCTACGGAAACGGTATCCATATATATAGCCGAGCCGACAAGCATATCCGCCGAAACGTTTACCATTGCGTTGTCGATTGAAACCTTGGATCCAAGAAGCTCGAAGCCCCTGAGGTGAAGGTCAATCGGGCGCACGCCGAACCAGCAGCCGCCGGGCATTGAAACCTTTGCACGGTTGTATCTGCCCAGAAGAGCACCGAGAAGATAGTAAGAAGCACGAAGGTGCTTCGTAAGCTCGTTGGGAACGATAAAGGAATTGACATTTCTTGTATCTATTTCGAGCGTTGAACGGTTAATCATTTTAACCTCTGCGCCAAGCTGGCTGAGGATTTTAACCATCATTGAAACGTCGCTGATATCGGGTATATTTTCAATACGGCAGACATCCTGTGCAAGAATGGTTGCCGGAAGAATAGCTACAACTGCATTTTTTGCGCCGCTTATTTCAACTTCGCCCCTGAGCGGAGTACCGCCGTTAATAACGATTTTTTCCATCGGCCTTAAAGCAGCTCCCTTCTGAAATAAATTTGAAACGAAACTCTTACGAGCAGAAAATGTCAGAAAAATTCACAAAGACACATACTGACACTATTAACTGCGTTATTATACCACGCAGAAATACTTTTGTATAGTCTTTGCAAGAAAGTTTTAACATTTCTGTAATTTTCACTAAAATTTCACGCTTGAATTTTAACAAAAATTAATGATGTAAAAAAAATAACTCTTTATCTCTTTAAAATTATGTGCTATAATATCAAAATATATAAAAGAATAATATTTACTTTTAAAAACTTACTTTTCAAAAAACAACAATACTACAGAAACGGTACGGTGATAAAAAGTGAAAGAAGTTATGAGAATTTTTGTCGAAAAAAGAAAAGGCTTTGACGTTGAAGCAGGCGGTGTCCTTTCGGATATCCGTTCAACGCTTGGCATCCTGTCGCTTGACGGCGTACGCCTTATCAACAGGTACGACGTTCAGGGACTGACGGCGCAGGAGTTTGAAAAGGCCTGCTCCGCCGTGCTCTCAGAGCCGAATGCGGACACAATCTGCGCAGAGCTTGAAATTCCCGAGGGAAGCCGCAGCCTTGCTGTTGAATACCTTCCCGGCCAGTACGACCAGCGTGCAGACTCTGCGGCACAGTGTATTGCCCTTCTCACCTGCGGCGAGCAGCCTGCCGTTGCCAGCGCAAAGGTGTATATTTTCGAGGGCGAGCTGACCGATGATGAATACGCCTCAATCAAGGCCTACCTTATCAACCCCGTTGAATCCCGTGAGGCTTCAATGGCAAAGCCCGACGACCTCAATATTGTTGCCGAGGCACCTGCCGATATTCAGCGCATTACGGGCTTTATCGGCTGGAGTGACGTTGAGGTTGCCGCTTACCACAAGTCAATGGGCTTTGCTATGACTGCGGCTGACCTTTGCTTCTGCCGTGACTACTTCAAAAATCAGGAAAACCGCGACCCGAGCGTTACCGAGCTCAAGGTTATTGATACATACTGGTCCGACCACTGCCGCCACACAACCTTCCTCACCAGACTTGAAAAGGTTGAGTTTGAGCAGGGCGGTCTTTCCCCCGTTATTGAGGCCGCGTGGAACGAATACCTCAAGGTTCGTGAGGATGTTTATGCAGGCCGCAAGGCAAAGGACATAACTCTTATGGATATGGGCACAATAGGTGCCAAGTCCATCAAGAAGGCAGGCCTTCTGAACGACCTTGACGAGAGTGAGGAAATCAACGCCTGCTCAATCGAGGTTACCGTTGACGTTGACGGCAAGGACGAGCAGTGGCTCGTTCAGTTCAAGAACGAAACGCACAACCACCCGACAGAAATCGAGCCCTTCGGCGGCGCGGCTACCTGCCTCGGCGGTGCCATCCGTGACCCGCTTTCGGGCAGAGCATACGTTTACCAGGCTATGCGTGTCACCGGCAGCGGCGACCCGACAGAGTCTTTTGAAGACACGCTCGAAGGTAAGCTTCCCCAGCGAAAAATCACAATCGGTGCCGCGGCGGGCTATTCCTCCTACGGCAACCAGATAGGCCTTGCAACGGGCCAGGTCGTTGAGCTTTACGACAACGGCTACAAGGCAAAGAGAATGGAAATCGGTGCTGTTGTCGGCGCATCTCCCAAGGAAAACGTCAAGCGTGAAACTCCCGAGCCGGGCGACTGCATTGTTCTCCTCGGCGGCCGTACGGGCCGTGACGGCTGCGGCGGCGCAACAGGCTCCTCCAAGGCACACAACACCGAATCAATCGAAACCTGCGGTGCAGAGGTACAGAAGGGTAATCCTCCGACAGAGCGTAAGCTTCAGCGTCTTTTCCGCAACCCCGATGCCGCAAAGCTTATCCGCCGCTGTAACGACTTCGGTGCAGGCGGTGTGTGCGTTGCAATCGGCGAGCTTGCAGACGGTCTTAAGATTGAGCTTGACAAGGTAACAAAGAAGTACGACGGTCTTGACGGCACGGAGCTTGCTATTTCCGAGTCGCAGGAGCGTATGGCTGTTGTTCTTGCGGCAGAAGACGTTGAAAAGTTCATCGCTCTTGCCGCAACGGAAAACCTTGAAGCAACCGTTGTAGCGGTTGTAAGCGAGGAAGCAAGACTCGTTATGCACTGGAGAGGCGACAAAATCGTTGACATCAGCCGTGAATTCCTCAACACAAACGGTGTTACACAGACTGCACAGGCAAAGATTGCCGCAGTTGATGCAAATAAAAACTACAGAGAGCTTGTTCCCGCAGTTCTTGCAGACAAGGACGGCGTTGACGCTCTCGAAACAAACCTCGGCAGACTTGAGGTCTGCTCACAGATAGGTCTTTCCGAGCGCTTTGACGCTTCAATCGGTGCGGCTACGGTCAATATGCCCTTCGCAGGCAAGACACAGCTCACACCCGAGGAGGCAATGTGCGCAAAGCTGCCCGTTCCCGGCGGTAAGACAGACTCCGCAACAGCAATGAGCTACGGCTTTATTCCCGCACTCAGCCGCTGGAGTCCGTTCCACGCGGCGGCATACTCCGTAACCGAGTCCCTTGCAAAGCTCGCCGCTATCGGCGCAGATCCCTCCAAGGCAAGACTTACGTTCCAGGAGTATTTTGAAAGACTCAATTCCGTTCCCGAGCGTTGGGGCAAGCCTGCAGCAGCCCTTCTCGGTGCGCTCACCGCACAGCTCAAGTACGGTATTCCTTCAATCGGCGGTAAGGACAGTATGTCCGGCTCCTTCAACGAGCTTGACGTTCCTCCCACGCTCGTTTCCTTTGCAATAACAATGGCAAAGGCAAGCAAGGTTTCCTCCGCCGCCTTCAAGAAGGCAGGCAGCAGGGTTTACCTTGTCGAGCTTCCCGTAAATAAAGAGAGCCTTCTTCCCGAGTGGGATAAGGCTATGGCTCTTATGAAGAGCGTATACGAAAACGTTGCTTGCGGTTCAATTCTCAGCGCAAGCGTAGTCAAGGAAGGCGGCGCTTCCGCAAACGTTTGTAAGATGGCCTTCGGTAACCTTCTCGGCTTTGCTTTTGAAGCAGGCGTTACGAGAAGAGAAATGTATGCTCCCCTTGTCGGCAGCTTCGTAATTGAGTGTGAGGGCGACTCACCCGTAGGCGGTAAGCTCCTCGGTGTTACCAAGGACGATGCCATCTTCACCGTCGGCGGTGAAAGAGTACCCACGCAGGATCTTATTGCGGCGTGGACTGACAAGCTTGAAGGCGTATTCGCAACCGATGCAGCCTGCCCGACAGGCGGCAACGACGTTGCTCTCTATACACAGCGCAGTAACGCTGCTCCCGCAATCAAGGTTGCAAAGCCCAAGGTAATTATTCCCGTATTCCCCGGCACAAACTGTGAATACGACTCGGCACGCGCATTTGAAAATGCAGGCGCAGAGGCTGAAATTCTTGTTATCAAGAACCTCACCGCTTCCGACATTGAACAGAGTATGGAGGCTTTCGTTAAGGCAATAAACGCTTCGCAGATTATTATGCTTCCCGGCGGCTTCAGCGGCGGCGACGAGCCCGACGGCTCCGGCAAGTTCATTGCAACCGCCCTTAAAAACCCGAGAGTCAAGGAAGCGGTAACCGCTCTGCTTGAACAGCGCGACGGTCTTATGCTCGGTATCTGCAACGGCTTCCAGGCACTTATCAAGACGGGCCTTGTTCCCTACGGCAAGATTGTTGACACAGCCGAGGATGCACCCACGCTTACCTACAACACAATCGGCAGACACATCTCCCACATGGCATATACCCGTGTAACCTCCGTCAAATCTCCGTGGTTCTCAATGTGTAAACCCGGCGATATTCACGCAGTTCCCGTTTCACACGGCGAAGGCCGCTTTGTTGCCGACGAAAAGCATATTGCACAGCTTATCGCAAACGGCCAGATTGCAACGCAGTACGTTGACATAAACGGCAAGGTTGCAGACGCTCTTCCCTTCAACCCCAACGGCTCCGTTCTCGCAATCGAAGGTATCACAAGCCCCGACGGCAGAGTTCTCGGCAAGATGGCTCACAGCGAACGCAAGGGCACAGACCTTTACAAGAACGTTCCGTTTGCCAAGGACCAGAAGATATTTGAGTCCGGTGTTGCTTATTTTAAATAATGGTTATTTCTCGGAAATCCGTCACCGATGAATTTTAAGAAATTCCCAAACAATAATACTTAACAGTATCACTCGACCATACATTTACAATATATAAGGATTAGTTTTTATGAAATACGCAATTGTTCTCTACGACGGCATGGCGGATTATCCCGTTGATGCCCTCGGCGGCAAAACCCCTATGGAGGTTGCCGACAAACCTGTTTTTGATTCACTCGCCAAAAGAGGCGAGGTTGGTCTTGTCCGTACCGTTGCCGCCGGCTTAAAGCCCGGCAGCGACGTTGCAAACCTGAGCGTTCTCGGCTACGACCCCAAGGACTGCTACACCGGCCGTTCTCCGCTTGAGGCTGTAAGCATCGGCGTTGAAATGAGCGACACCGATGTTGCCCTGCGCTGCAACGTTGTAACCCTTTCCGATGAGGAGAACTACGACGATAAGACAATGGTGGATTATTCCGCAGGCGACATTTCCAGCGAGGATGCCGCGGAAATTATCAAAACCGTGCAGGAGCATTTCGGCGGCGGTGAATTTGATTTCTACCCCGGTGTCAGCTACCGCCACTGCCTTATTCACCACGGCGGCACAACCGAGCTTGGCAATATGACTCCGCCCCACGATATTTCGGGCAGAGTTGTGGGCGAGTATATTTCCACCGCCCCCACAGCGGAAAAGCTGACAAAAATGATGCGTGAAAGCTATGACCTGCTCAAAGACCATCCCGTGAACAAGAGAAGAATTGCACAGGGCAAGCGCCCCGCAAACTCAATCTGGCTCTGGGGTGAGGGCAGAAAGCCCGGCCTTGAAAACTTTGAAAAGAAGTTCGGTATGCAGGGCTGTATCGTTTCCGCCGTTGACCTTCTTAAGGGCATAGGAATCTGCGCAGGTATGCAGGTGCCCGAGGTTGAGGGCGCAACGGGCTACATCGACACAAACTTTGAGGGTAAGACTCAGGCGGCAATCGATGCGCTTGAAAACGGCTGTGATTTTGCATATCTTCACTTTGAAGCACCCGATGAATGCGGCCACCGCAACGAGCCCGAAAACAAGGTTCGCTCGATTGAGATTATCGACAGGCGTGTTCTGCCCGCACTTATTGAGGCACTTGAAAAGTACGACGACTACAAGATTATGATACTTCCCGACCATCCCACACCGATTAAGACGAAGACCCACGCTTCCGACCCCGTTCCGTATATGATTTACCACAAGAAGGGTGAAATTGACGGCGTTGAAACAATCAACGAAAACACCGCCGCCGCAACGGGCAACTTTGTGGAACATGGTCCAAGTCTTATCAACCATTTTATAAACGATTAATGAATAATGAATAGTGAATAATGAAAAATGAATAATTGCGGGAGGCTTCGCCCTCACCCGAAATTTATTATTTATTCTTTATTATTTCTTCTTTATTATTTAAAACAGTAAAGAGGTTTTTAAAATGAAAGAAAACTACAGAATAGAAACAAAATGTGTTCAGGGCGCATACGAGCCGAAGAACGGTGAACCGAGAGTTCTGCCCATTGTTCAGAGCACAACCTTCAAATATGACACGAGTGCGGCTATGGCAAAGCTGTTTGACCTTGAGCCCGGCTATATGTACACCCGCCTTGCAAACCCCACGAGCGATGCCGTTGCCGCAAAGATTGCTATGCTCGAAGGCGGTGTTGCCGGTGTTCTGACCTCTTCGGGTCAGGCCGCAAACTTCTTCTCGCTCATCAACATTCTCGGCGCAGGAGATCACTTTATTTCCGCCGCTACAATTTACGGCGGTACGTTCAACCTTTTCAACGTAACTATGAGAAAGCTCGGCATTGATGTTACCTTCGTTGACCCCAATGCAAGCGAAGAGGAAATCTGCGCACAGTTCCGCCCCAACACAAAGGCTGTTTTCGGCGAAACAATCGCAAACCCCTCACTTGATATTCTCGACATTGAAAAGTTTGCAAGGGTTGCCCACTCACACGGTGTTCCGCTTATTATCGACAACACCTTCCCGACTCCGATTAACTGCCGTCCGTTCGAGTTCGGTGCTGATATCGTAACTCACTCCACGACAAAATATATGGAGGGTCACGCAAACATCATCGGCGGTGCCGTTATCGACAGCGGTAACTTTGACTGGGAGCAGAACGATAAGTTCCCCGGCCTCACACAGCCCGATGAAAGCTACCACGGCGCAGTCTACACCCGTGATTTCGGCAAAGCAGGCTACATCACCAAGATTGTTGCACAGCTTCTGCGTGACTACGGCTCAACACCTGCTCCGCAGAATTCTTACTACCTCAACCTCGGCCTTGAAACGCTTGCCCTGCGTATGGAGCGCCATTGCTCGAACGCACTAAAGGTTGCCGAGTACCTGCAGAACAACGACAAGGTTGCATGGGTCAACTACCCCTCACTGCCCGACAACAAGTACTATCCGCTTGTACAAAAGTATATGCCCAATGGCACCTGCGGCGTTATCTCGTTCGGCGTAAAGGGCGGCAGAGCAAAGGCAGAGGAATTTATGAATTCCCTTAAGCTCGCTGCTATTGTTACCCATGTTGCAGACGCAAGAACCTGCGTGCTTCACCCCGCTTCCTCAACGCACAGACAGCTCAGCGACACAGAGCTTGTTGAGTGCGGCGTTTCACCCGACCTTATCCGTTTCTCTGTCGGCATAGAAAATGTTGAGGACATTATTGCGGATATAGAGCAGGCCCTGGAAGTAATAGGCTGATTCATTTCATTATTATCTATTATCTATTCGTTATTATCTCTTATCTGAACGATATTTAATAATCAATCTGAGATAAGAGATAACAGATAATAGTTATGAGATAATAGTTTTGTATTTTAAAGGTGATATAATTTTGACAACTATCAACAGCAGAGTATGTGCATATATAGACCTTGATGCCGTCCGCTCAAACGTTGCCGCTGTGCAGAAAAGAGTGGGTGACAAGGTTAAGGTTATGGTCATTCTCAAGGCAGATGCTTACGGCCACGGTGCCGTGCCTATAGCAAAGGCTCTTGAGGACGGCTGTGCATACGCTTTCGGTGTTGCCACTGTTGAGGAGGGTGTACAGCTTCGTGAGAGCGGCACAAAAAAGCCGATACTTGTGTTAAGCTACGCTTTCCCCGAGCTTTTTGAAAAAGCAATTGAAAATGAAATCGACCTGACCGTTTTTGAATATTCCACCGCAAAGCAGCTCAGTGACGTTGCCGTTTCTCTGGACAAAAAGGCAGGCGTACACATCAAAATTGACACGGGTATGCACCGAATAGGCTTATATCCGAGCAGGGAAAGCCTTGAGGAAATCAGAAAAATTGCCGACCTGCCCGCAATTGAGATTAAGGGCGTGTTTTCACACCTTGCCTGTGCGGATTTTGCCGACAAAAGCTTTGCCAACGCACAGATTGAGCTTTTCAGGGCTTTCACGCAGGAGATTTCCGACTGCGGCATTGAAACCGGTATCAGGCACATTTACAATTCCGCCGCAACGATGGACTACGACGGCGGCTGCTTTGATATGGTGCGCTGCGGTATTGTTACCTACGGGCTTGACCCGTCCGACGAGGTTAAGTTTGAAAACCTGCCCACCACACCCGTTATGCAGATTAAAAGCCACGTTGCCTATGTAAAAAAAGTGGAAAAGGGTGCAACTGTCGGCTACGGTGCGGCATTTATGGTAAAACGCGATTCTCTCATTGCGACAATTCCCTGCGGCTACGGCGACTGTTACCCGAGACTGCTCACCAACAAGGGCAGAGTGCTTATCAAAGGGCACTCCGCACCCGTTACGGGCAGAGTATGTATGGACCAGTTTATGGTAGACGTTACCGATATACCCGACGTTAAGCAGGGTGACGAGGTAACGATAGTCGGCTTTGACGGCAAGGAGTGCCTTACCGTTGAGGAGCTTGCAAAAACAGCAGGCAGCTTCAACTACGAATACGTTTGCGATATTACCAAGCGTGTACCCAGAGTTTATATAGAAAACGGAAAAATCATCGGTTAATACATCGGTTATAGATGTTTTAATATTATAATTATTAAAAGGCGGCTGATTATGACTTCGTCTGCCGCAAAACTGAAAGGAGAAAGTCAGAATTATGGACGACCCCGGGCCTGCGACTTCGCTTATACTGAAGCTTGTACTTTTATTGGTACTTATTCTTGTAAATGCTTTTTTTGCAATGAGCGAAATCGCCATTATCTCCCTCAACGATGCCAAGCTTGAAAAACAGGCACAGGAGGGCAACAAAAAAGCAAAGAAGCTTCTTAAGCTCACCAGCAATCCCAGCAATTTCCTATCGACCATACAAATCGGCGTCACTCTTGCCGGCTTCCTTTCCTCTGCCTCAGCTTCGCAGAGCTTTGTTGATATGCTTTCCGACAGCTTGGAAAAGCTTTCAATTCTAACAAAAATCCCCGCAAGTGTAATTGACGGCTTCAGCCTTGTTGTTATCACGCTTATCACCTCGTATTTCTCACTTGTTCTGGGTGAGCTTGTGCCAAAGCGTGTTGCAATGTTCAACCCCGAAAAGATTTCCTTCCGCATTGCGGGCATACTTACGGTAGTGGCCACGGTAACAAAGCCCTTTGTAAAGGTGCTTTCTGTTTCGATGAATGCCATTTTGCGCATTATGGGCATTGACCCCAATGCAGAGCCTGAAGAGGTTACGGAAGAAGAAATACGTATGATGGTTGATGTCGGCGGCGAAAAGGGCGTTATTGAGGACGCCCAGAAGGAAATGATTAACAACATTTTCGAGTTTGACGACATTGATGCGGGCGATATTATGACTCACCGCACCGAGGTTTCCGCCGTTGAGGTTAACGACCCCGTGCACGAGGTTGTTGACGTTGCCCACAAAGAAGGCTATTCAAGAATTCCCGTTTACGAGGAAAGCCTTGACAAGATTATCGGTATAGTCTACATCAAGGACCTTATAGGCTACATCGGCTCTTCTCTGCCCGAGCAGGAAAGCCTGCGCAAGGTTATGCGTGAGCCCTTCTTCGTGCCCGAAAGTATGAAGTGCGGTCTGCTTTTCAAGGAAATGACGGCACGCAGAACACAGATGGCTGTCGTTGTTGACGAATACGGCGGCACGGCAGGTATAGTCACGCTTGAGGACCTTGTTGAATCCATCGTCGGCAATATTCAGGACGAATACGACAACGAGGAGGAGGAGTTTTCCGTTATTGATGAAACTACCTTCACCGTTGACGGCACCACCTCAATTGACGAGGTTAACGAGCACGTAGGCGTTGACCTGCCCGAGGACGAGTATGACACGATAGGCGGCTTTGTTATAAGCCTGCTGGGCTACCTGCCCAAGGACGGCGAAATGAACGAGCTCGACTATGAAAACCTGCACTTCACCATACTCAACCTTGAAGATAAGCGTATAGGCAAGCTCAAGGTTGAAATCCGACCCGTTGAAAAAGACGAAGACGAAGAGGAAGAAAGACGCAGAATAGGCAGATGGCAGAACAGGGACGACGAATAATATGTCAGACTTGTTGCAAAAAAGAAAAAATTCAAGTAACAAATATTAACAGTTGTCCGCAATACTTGACTTTTTGATAGAAAATAAACTATTATAATATTACCTTTTATATTTCAAGGAGGAAATAAAGGAAATGAAAAAAAGAAACATATTGGCAATTCTCGCCGCACTTGCAGTAGTGCTCGTTGTCTTTGCCGCCTGCGGCGAAAAAGAGCCCGAGCAGCCCGAAAACCCCACCGTTATCGGTGCAGACGGCCAGGTTTACGAGGAAGTAACCGAAATCGTTACGGAAATTGTTACCGAAATTGTTACCGACGAGCACGGTGAAGCCGTAACGGACAAGGAAGGCAAGACCGAAGTTAAGACCGAAGTTCTTACAACGGTTGTAACCGTTACTAAACCCTACGAGCCCTCCACAGCCGAAAAAGCAACTGACGGCAAGCAGGAAAACACCGCCGCTTCCGAGCCTTCAAGCGAGGGCAGCTCCGCTGAAGCTACCACAACCTACGAAGACGTAACCTTCCCCGAGGGTACGGAAATTGAGGTTGAGTACGACAAAGACGGCAATCCGAAAAATCTTCTTATGCAGAATTTAGTCGAAGATTTTAAGGATGAAGAAGAATTTGCTTTCAGCGGAACCTTTGTTACCGGTGAATTGGCAGGCTTTGAATCCGGTATGACGTTTAAAATGTACCGCAAGGGCAACAACGTTGCATCTGAGATCGGCCTCGGTCTTTTAGCCATTCGTGTTACCGTAGCAGACAACAAAATGTATATGGTTTATCCCAACGCAAAGGTTTACGTTGATTACGGTGAAATGAATGCGGAAGATTCTTCTTCCATGACACAGGTATTTGATGAGTTCTGGTCTTTAATTGACTCGGATAAGATGACTTTTATCAGCAAGAGCAAGGTCACATTAAAGGGCACAACCTATATCTGTGAGGAATACGGTGACTCCGAAAACGTAAAGAAGTATTACTTCAACAGCAAAAACGAGCTCAAGAGAGTTGAATCGATTACTGCTGACGGCACCTCTATGATTCTTAAAATAAGCGAATGCTCAACAAAGGTTAATGATAAAGAATTCTCTGTCAAGGGTTATCAGCCCGTTTCAAAAGAAAAAGCAGAAGGTATGCTCCAGGGTATGCTGGGCAGCTTTGATGCTTTTGCAGGCTTGATGTAAACAAATGAATAAAACAGTTCTGGTCACAGGCGCTTCCGGCGGCATCGGCAGCGCCTGTGCACGGCTTTTTGCCGACAAGGGTTATAAGGTTGCCGTCCATTGCCGCAAAAATAAAGCGGCGGCAGAAGAATTAACAAACGAGCTTCGCAGTAAGGGCTGTGAGGCTGTCTGTGTTTGTGCCGATTTGAGCGATGATGCACAGGTAAAAGCGATGTTCAGCGAAATACGCAACACTCTCGGTGATGTCGAAATACTTATCAACAACGCCGGTGTTGCACAGCAGAAGCTTTTTACCGACACAACGAGGGCAGATTACGATTTTCTCTTCGGCGCAAATTTATTAAGCGCAATAAACTGCAGCCGCGAAGCACTTAAAAGTATGATTGCCGCTCATTCGGGAAGCATTGTAAACGTTTCCTCAATGTGGGGCATCAGCGGCGCTTCGTGCGAGGTGCTTTACTCCGCAAGCAAGGCGGCGTTAATCGGCTTTACCAAAGCACTTGCAAAGGAAGCAGGTCCGAGCAATATCCGTGTCAACTGCGTTGCACCCGGCGTGGTTGATACAAAGATGAACTCAAACCTTTCACAAGAGGATATGCAGGCCCTTGCCGATGAAACTCCTCTTTGCAGAATAGGTAAGCCCGAAGAAATTGCAAATGCGGTTGTTTTTTTGGCAACTCAGGACGCTTCTTTTGTCACAGGGCAGATTTTGAGTGTTGACGGCGGTTTTATTGTCTGATTTATAATATTTTACATAAAAAGTTATTGATTTTATAAATTAAATATGTTATTATAAATAACAATCAAAAGTGTTATTGTGCCCGTGTGCACACAAATCCATAAAAACGGAGGAAACATCATGGCAAATTGTCCTAAGTGTAATGCCCACCTTAAATTAACTGACTGGCGTCCCGAGTGCCCCAAGTGCGGCGTAAATATGGTTTACTACGGTATGGAAGAAAGCCTTCTCAAGGACGCCGAAAAAGCAGAGGCAGAGCATGCCAAATTCCAGAAGGGTCTTGACCGTTTCAAGGCTTCCTGCATTGGCGGCAAACGCCAGATAGCAAGACTTATCCTTGCAATTATCCCCGTTGCCGGTCTTTTCCTTCCCCTTGCAAAGATTTCAATTGCAGAGGGTCCCTTTATGGCCGCTAAGGATATCAGCGTAAATATCCTCACACTCGTTATGGACTACTTTATGGAGCTTTTTGACGTTAACCTCATTCTTGAGGGTATCGGCTCTTCCGTTCTCGGCACACCCGTGCTTATGTTTGCTCTTTCAATCGTGCTTCTTGCACTCTCTATTGTTATGGGCATTCTCAATTTCGGCAGATGCTTCTGCTCCTCTAAGGCTTCCTCTTGCAAGAAGAACATCATCGTAAGCGTTCTTTCCGTTCTTCTTCTTGTCGGCGCCTGCGCAACATTCAGCGTATTCGGTTCTTCCATCAACGCTGTTTTCCCGTCAATGATTAATGCAAGCATCGGTTTCGGTATCTTCGTAACTATGGCTCTTCATGTTCCGGTTATTGTTCTCAACGCTCTGCTTGTAAAGAACCCCATCGTTGTAAAGTATAAGGAGCTTCCCGACTACTCTGCTCAGGCAGAAGAAACAGCTCCCGAAGCAGTTGCAGCAGAATAATTCGGAATTAAGAATTAGGAATTATCTTAAAATTTACAGCTCTGTTCGTTTTGAACGGAGCTGTTTTTTTTATGAAAAATTGTAATGTGAGGAACGGTATATAATATTTTATTATATTGTTTTAAATCCGCCGTTTATGTATTTGTATGTTTTATTGAGCTTTATAATAGGCGGCATTTGATACAACGTCACGTTGTTTTGTTCAAAAGTAACAAAAAAAGGGCTAATAAATTTTTTTAATTTTTTTTGCGATTTTTTCTCAATTTTTCAACCTTTTTGAGTAAAAAAACGGGCTGTACCCACTATGTGTGGGAGGGTTTTTTATTTCTTAAACCAAGATATTGTAAAAACCTTGCCAAGTTTACCTAAGTTGAAAAGGAGAAAAAAATATGGTATACTCTCGTGTATACGGTAAAAACAATAAACCTTATAATGAATATTATTTAAACTGCGGTTATGTCGCCCAATTCGGGGCGAAGGCAGAGAAAGATACGAGGATTGAAATGGATTTAGTATACGAATTATGGGAAGGTGTTAAGGCTGAAATCAAGCGTAACACCTCTGAAACCATCTATGCAGTTTGGTTTGAAAACCTTAAGTTAGACACCTTTGACGGCGAAACCGTTGTGCTGACAGACGACCCCTTCCGTTGTAAAATTCTTAACGAGAAGTTTTACGACCTTATAGGCGAGTGCTTTGAAAAGATTATGGGCTTTAAGGTTAAGGTCTGTATTCAGGGTGAGGCTGAAATAACAAAAAAGCCCGAGCCCAAGGAAATCAAGCTTGGCGAGAGCAACGAATATAACTTTGAAAATTTTATAGTCGGTGATTCCAACAAGTTTGCCCACGCTGCAGCCCTTGCCGTAGCAACCGACCCGGGTCATACATACAACCCGCTGTTTATTCACGGTAATTCCGGCTTGGGTAAAACACACCTGCTTAACGCAATCTGTGTTGAAATCCGCAAAAACAACCCCAATGCTCACATTATTTACGTGCGCAGTGAGGATTTTATGAACGAGCTTATTGATTACCTGCAGAATAAGCGCGATACTTCCGTTTTCCATAACAAGTACCGTAATGCAGATATTCTTCTTGTTGACGACGTTCAGTTTATTGCCGGTAAAACTTCAACGGAGCTTGAATTTTTCCACACCTTCGACACGCTTGTTAAGGCGAAGAGTCAGATTGTTCTCACCTCTGACCGTCCTCCCAAGGAAATGGCTACACTTGAAGAGAGACTTCGCAACCGCTTTGAAAGCGGCCTTATTGCCGATATTCAGCCGCCCGATGTTGAAACGCGTATTGCAATTGTAAAGAGCAAGGCTAAGTCGCTTAACATTGAATTGCCGGATACGGTTGCTCTTTTTATTGCTGAAAAAATAAAGAGCAATATCCGTCAGCTTGAGGGTGCAGTTAAAAATATGCAGGCTCAGATTATGCTTCACGGCTCAGAGCCCAATATGGCAACGGCACAAATAGCTATCCGCGACATTTTCAGCGAGGGTGACCCCACACCGGTGCTTATTGACAAGATTATTGATGAGGTTGCACGCACATACGGCGTTCAGGTTTCTGATATCAAGAGCAAAAAGCACGATGCAAAGTTCACCTATCCCAGACATGTTGCAATGTATATTATAAAAGAAATGACTCCCCTTACAAATAAAAAGGTTGCAGAAGTATTCGGCCTTACCGACCATTCATCGGTTATGTATGCCGTAAAGAAAATTACGAACGACCGCAATAACAATTATTCTATAAAAACCATTATTGCAGACATTATGAAAAACGTTAAGCCAATGTGATTTACTGCTTGGCCACTGACGGACTGCAGCGGTATAAATCCTTCACGGCAAATATATTGCCGAGCTATTGATTTTTATCCTATACTTATAAAATATTTTTTTAAAATGCTTTACTTAATAACTTATTTAATGTTATAATTAGTTATTGGTAAAGCATTTTTATATTTTTTTACCAAAAAGTTTTCCCTGTTTTTCTTCACTTTCCACACGAAGTTTTCCACTCAACCCGCAGGTAAGGTTTTCCCGTGGAAAGTGTAAAAAACTTTTCATAAAAAATCCACGGCGTATAAACGCCGCTTTGCTTAGAGCGTCAAGCGATTGCTCAGTTTTTCCACTTATCCACGCGCTCTACTGCTACTACTAAATAATTATATATGTTATTTATTATATTTTCCAAATAGGCCGCAAAAACAGCGGCAACGTAAAGGGGTTAAACAAAATGAAAATTTACTGCGATACCTCCGTGCTCAAAGAGGCCTGCCTTAACGTGCAGCGTGCCGTTTCTACAAAGACGACAATTCCTGCAATTGAGGGTATTCTGATTAAGGCTATCGGAAATGAGCTTCTTCTCACCGGCTATGATTTGGAGGTTGGTATTTCAACTTCAATTCCCTGCCGTGTTGCAGAACAGGGTGCAATAATTCTTAATGCAAAAATTCTCTGCGACATCGTGCGTAAAATTCCCGGCGAGCAGGTTTATATTGAAACCGATGAAAGACTGCTTGCTACTATCCGCGGCGGTGAGGCTGAATATTCACTTATCGGCATCGACGGCAACGAATTCCCCGAGCTTCCGACTGTCAGCGGCGGTTATCCGGTTGTTGTTGACCAGAAGATGCTCAAGGATATGGTAAGGCAGACTATTTTTGCCGTTTCAACTGAAGACAGCAAAATCGTTCACACGGGTGTAAAGTTTGAAATTGCTCCCAATCTCATCCGCCTTGTTGCCGTTGACGGCCACAGACTTGCAATGAGAACGGAAACAATAAACTATATGGGCGAGGAGCTCAGCTTTGTTGTTCCCGCAAAGACGCTTAATGAAGTTGTTAAGCTTATCAATGACGAGGAAGACACGGTTTCGCTCGGTGTAGGCAAGAGACATATTATTTTTGAAATCGGCAATTATCAGATTGTATCCCGTTTGCTTGACGGCGATTTCTTAAATTATAAGAACGCTATTCCCACCTCCTGTGCGGCAACGGCAAAGGTAAACACAAGAGAGATGATTGAAAGTATTGACAGAACCTCTCTTATTATTACTGACAAATTTAAGAGCCCCGTCAGATTTATTTTTGACGACAAGGTTGTCAGAATTTCGTCAATTACCGCACTAGGTACGGCTAACGACTCGTTTGGCTGTGAATACGAGGGCCCGAGAGTAGAAATCGGCTTTAATAATAAGCTGCTGCTTGACGCACTTCGTGCGTGCGATGCAGACGAGGTTAAGATTGAGCTCAATTCCGGCTCCGCACCTATACTCATTCTTCCGACAGAGGGCGACAGCTTCCTCTTCCTTATTCTTCCCATGCGACTTAAGAAAGACTGATAAAAATGAAAATTGTAGCAAGAGTTAAAGAAAAACCCGTTAAGGAAATATTTATAAATACCGAGTTTATCCGATTGGATTCGGCTCTCAAGCTTGCTGATGCCGTTCAGAGCGGCGGCCACGCAAAGGTTGTAATTCAGGACGGCGAAATTAAGGTCAACGGTGAAGTATGCACTCAGCGTGGCAAAAAGCTCCACGTAGGTGATACAATCGGTATGAGTTTTATGAATATTATCGTTAAAGAAAAATAAGTTTTAAAGGCTGTTATGAAATTAACTTTTCATAGCGGCCTTTTTAAATTATTTTTTTATTTTTGCACATTGACTGTTAAAAATGCGTGTGATAGAATTATAATTAATTATAATGGGAAAGAAGGTGTCGGGATGAAGATTAACGTTTTACAAAAAGGTTTCAATTATTCGCAGGACGGTCCCGGCAACCGACTTGTTTACCATTTGCAGGGCTGTAACCTGCACTGTCCGTGGTGTTCAAACCCCGAAAGTATGGCTTTTGAGGGCGGCACGGAAACTGAAATTTCCGATTTGGTAAACGAAGCTGTTAAGGCTCAGCTTATGTTTTTTGACGGCGGCGGAGTTACCTTTACGGGCGGTGAGCCAACCGTGCAGTTTGATGCGCTGAAAGAAGCACTTGTTTTACTGAAAAAAAATAAAATAAACACGGCTATTGAAACAAACGGCACAAATCCGAAATTGCCCGAGCTTTTTGAATTTATTGATTTTCTTATAATGGATTTTAAGCACCATAATTCGGGAAAGCTGAAAGAGTTTACAGGTATAGGTAATGAAACAGTAATAAAAAATATTGCTGCCGCCTGTGAAAACGGTAAAAATCCACTGCTTCGTATTCCGCTTATTCACGGTTTTAATTCGGGTGCGGAGGATGCGGAAAACTTTTCTGAAATACTTAAAAATTATAAGGAAAAATTGCGTATTGAAATTCTGCACTACCACGAATACGGCAAGGACAAGTGGAAGCAGAACAATATGGAATACAAAATGGAAAATGCCTTTGTCGATGACGAAGAGTTTGAAAATTTCTGCAATATATTAAAATCAAACGGCTTTGAGCTGATTAAAACCTGAACGGAGGGTAAATATTAAATGAAAGTGACAAATATTTACGCAAAGGGCGAAATTACACAGAAGGCAAACAAGCTTTTCCGTGAGGAAAGAGCAAAAAAGAGGCTTGACGGCTGGTTTATGGCGCGTGAGCTTGCTTTTGAGGCAACGGGCTTTGACCATTCGCAAATCAGCGAAGAAATGATGGCGGCTAAGGAGCTTGAAAATATTTTACATAAGCTGCCGCTTTCAATCAGCGACAACAACGTTTTTGCAGGCACGCAGAGCGATTCTTTTGCCAGAAGCTATGCGCTGATTAACCCTGCTTTTCAGGTTGAAACCTTTTCCGGCTACTGCGACCCGACTGCAGTTTTCGGTGATATAGAGCCGAATGAAGAATTTACGGAAGAAAGAATTAACCTTATGCGCGAGCGCACAAAGAAGGGCGATTATGTTCGTGACTTGAGTGCGGTTTACGACAAATACACGAAGTACACGGGTGAGGTTGCCTTCTTTATTGAGCAGGTAACGGGTCACCTTATTCCCGATTTCCGCAAGGCTATAAAGGTTGGTCTTAAAAATATTATTGCTGACCTTGAAGCAAAAATTGCCGCTGAAACGGATGAAGAAAAGAAGGATACCTTTGAGGCAATGAAAATTGTGCTTGAGGCAACTGTTGTGCTGGCAAACAGATACGCAGACATTGCCGCACTGCAGAAAAAGACGGCAACGCCCGAAAGAGCGGCACAGCTTGACGTAATGGAAAAAACTCTGCGCAAGGTACCCGAATACGGCGCAGAAAGCCTTTACGAAGCTATTCAGTCCTTCCTTCTTCTTTGGGAGGTTATGACGCTTGAGCAGGCTCCCAATCCGTTTGCATTTTCAGTTGGCAATGCAGACAGAATTTTTGAGCCCTACAGAGCAATGTCCGGCGAAACAAGAGAAGAAGCCGCAGAGCTTTTCCGCCACTTCCTTGTTTTCTTCAACGTCGGCGACAGAAGCTGGGCAATTTCTCAGAACGTTCTTGTCAGCGGCAGAGATGTTGACGGCAACGACCTTACAAACGAGATGAGCTATGCGATTATGGACGCATACTACGATATGAACCTGCCTCAGCCCATTCTTAGCGTTAAGCTTCACAAGAAAACACCTGCAAAGCTCTATAAAGAGATGGGTAAATTTATGTTTACACCCGGTGTGCTCACTCCCTCTTTCTTTAACGACGATACAGTATTTGAAGCACTTAAGGGCGGCGGAGTTGACGAAAAAGACCTGCCCGATTATTCCGTTGCAGGCTGTCAGGAGCCGCTGATTATGGGTCAGGACAACGCAAACACAACAAACAGCTGGTTTAACCTGCCTAAAATTCTTGAGCTCACCCTTACGGGCGGTAAATCTACCATAACGGGTGAAGAAATCGGCACATTTGTTGAATATCCCGATACGAAGACACTTCTTGAAAATATAAGAGAAGCATTTTATAAAAACGCCGAAAAGTTTGCACAGGAAATGGCAGATGCCGCAAACGGTGCTTCACTTGCACTTTCTCACCTTCGTGTGCCTTTCCTGAGCGCATTTATGGGCGGCTGTGAAAGCGGAATTGACACACGCCACCCCGAAAGGCAGGGCACGAAGTACAACGGCAGCGGCTGTCTTATCCACGGCCTTTCCGTTATTGCCGATTCCTTTATAGCTATTGACAAGCTTCTTGCCGAAAGACCTGATGACTGCGACAAGCTGATTGAGGCAATCAAGGCAAACTTTGTCGGCTACGAGGAGCTGCGTGATTTTCTTAAGTCTGCGCCTAAATTCGGCAACGGTATTGAAAGCGTTGACAATGAGGCCGCTGAAATTGCAGACAGGATTTCCGATACAGTAAGAAGCCTTAAAAACTATCTGGGCAACAATTTCCGCGCCGACTGGTCAAGCCCGTCAACCCATCTTCTCTACGGCTACTGGGTAGGCGCAACACCCGACGGCAGGTTGAGCCGCGATATGCTCGGCTACGGTGTTGACCCGCTTTACGGTGAAGCAGGAAACGGCCTGGGCTTCAGAACACTTTCCGCTATGAAGCTGCCCTACGGCAAATTCAACGGCGGCTACGCTTCGCACCTTGGTATTGACCCGAAATATTTCAAGGGTGCGGATTATGAGGAAAAGGGTGAAGAATTCGGCGAAAAAATTCTCAAGCCCATCTTCTTTAACGAGAAAAATGAAAATCTTTCACCGTCTTACCTGTATTTTAACATCACAACGCCCGACACGCTCCGCAAGGTGCTTGCTGAGCCCGAAAAATATGCTCCCAGCGGCGTTTACATTATGAGAATACACGGTACATTCGTAAACTTCCTCGACCTTTCTCCTGCAATTCAGAACGATATTATCACTCGTCTTGACCTTGAATCCACAAAAATCTGAGGATAAAAAATATGAACGTAATCGGTCTTGATATAGGCACAACCACAATATGCGGTATTGCGGTAGATGCTGAAAGCGGCAGGCTTTTAAAATCCGTAACTCTGCCTAATGACAGCTTTATTGACGGCAAGCCGTTTGAAAAAATTCAGTCGCCCGAAAAAATTATTGAAAAGGTCACCTCGCTTGCGGAAAATCTATTTAATGAGTTTGCGCCCGTTTGTGCTGTAGGTATTACGGGGCAGATGCACGGCATAGTTTACCTTGACAGCGAGGGTAAAGCAGTCAGTCCGCTTTACACCTGGCAGGACGGCAGCGGCAACGAAAGGCTCGACGACACAAACTACGCTAAAAATTTGAGCGATATTACGGGATGTAATGCGGCAAGCGGCTTCGGCGGCACAACCTATTATTACCACAGCAAAAATAAGCTTGTGCCTGAAAACGCCGTTACCTTCTGCACTATTCATGATTATGCCGCAATGATACTCACGGGCAGAAAACATCCGCTTATTCACACCTCCGATGCCGCATCCTTCGGTCTTTTTAACCTTAAAAACGGCTGTTTTGACAAAGAGGCTGTTGAAAAGGCGGGGCTTGATTATTCGTTCTTCCCTGCTGTTACGGATAAATACGAAGCTGTCGGAGAATATAAGGGTGTGCCCGTTTGCTGTGCAATAGGCGACAATCAGGCAAGCTTTATCGGCTCCGTCAGAGATATGGACGGCTGTGCGCTTGTAAATATGGGCACGGGCGGACAGATTTCTATGCTGACCGACCTTGAAAAAGTGCCTGCAGGTATTGAAATAAGACCGCTTGGCGAGGGCAAAAAAATTCTCGTCGGCTGTTCACTGTGCGGAGGCAGAGCCTTTGCCGCAGTTGCGGATTTTTTCAATTCCGTTTATGAAATGATAACGGGCGAAAAATGTGAAAATATTTACAAGGCTATGGACAAGGCCCTTGAAGCGGGCGAAAACGAGGACAGCCTGTATGTTTCCACAAAACTCTGCGGTACGAGAGAAGACCCGACACTGCGCGGCGAAATCAGAAACCTTGGAATTGATAATTTTACACCCGTTCAGCTTATGAACGGATTCCTTGGCGGTATGGTAGAGGAAATTATGGATATGATTTCTTCTACTGATTGTGAAATTAAGTCGCTCGTAGGCTCGGGCAACGGTTTAAGAAAAAATATTCCCCTGCAGAAGCGTTTTTCAAAGGCGCTTGGCTGTGAAATGGCCATACCCTTGAACAGAGAGGAAGCCGCCTTCGGCGCAGCGCTGACTGCCCTTGTTGCAGGCAAAATCAAGCCCGATTTAACTGCAGCACAGCAATTAGTACAGTATGAAAGTGTTAATTTGTAAAAAAACACTTGACAAATCCGTATTTTTAATATAATATACTTTAAGTGTCCGAACTTTATCGGACACGGTACGATCCATTAGCTCAGTCGGTAGAGCACTTGACTTTTAATCAAGGTGTCCGGAGTTCGAATCTCCGATGGGTCACCAAAATAGAGAGTACGCATTTGCGTGCTCTCTATTTTTTATGTTTTAAAGAGATTCGAACTCGGGAGAGTTTTTGCGTTAAGAAAACAGTTCGGTGAACTGTTTTCAGCAAAAAGCGGTGAGGCGGGTACCGAAAGCCTTTGGCTTTGGGTCGCTGAGCCATAAGTATGCAAGGCAAAGCCGCAGCATACGGTCGAATCTCCGATGGGTCACCAGAAAAAAGCACTTGCAAATTCTTGCAAGTGCTTTTTTCAATGATATACGTTCCTTTCGGAACGGGTGATATACCTGCGGCATGATATCGCTTTACAAGCGATGAAATATGCCTTCGTCATATTATGAAACGGATATTATATCATATTTTCATAAAATGAAAATATATCATACGGCTTAAGCCGTATTTCATATCGCATTAACGATATATCATTTATTTTTTGTGTTTAATAAGTAAAAACTAACCGTGCAATCATCGACTGCACGGTTTTTAAAATATTTATTCTTTATTATTTCTTCTTTATTCTTTATTCTTTATTCTTTTCTAATTCTGCCTTCCCCTCGGGAGTATCGCGGTAATAATACGTTTTGCTGGGGCGGTGTTCAGTTGAGTTCCAGACCTCTTCGGCTACGGGTGCCCACTCGTCGGCAAACTTTCTGCACTTTGAGCAAAGCTCCTCCGCAGTTTCCTTTTCAATTAGGTCGGTTGATTTTGCGCCGGTGTCGGCAATCATTTTGCAAAGGCAGTCGGGGTTTTCGAGCATCGGGCAGGGGCGCATATGGTTGTCGTTGAACGGCTGATTTTTGTAATAAGCCATAAACAGCGGATTTCTGAGCGCCTCAAGCAGGGTGTGAGTGCGGATGTTTGAATCCGAGAAGTGGATGAAAACGCAGGGCTCTATATCACCTGCGGAGTTGATGTGGAAATAGTTTCTGCCGCCTGCAATACAGCCGCCGACGTATTCGCCGTCACCCTGAAAATCCATAATGAACAGCGATTTACCCGTTTTTCCGTTGCGCAGAGCACGGACACGCTTGTACATATACTTTCTCTGCTCGGGGTCGGGAATAAGTTCGGGCACGGCACTCTTGCCAACGGGCATATAGTTGAAATAAAGTGCAAACATTACGCCCTTTGAAATCATATCGTCAAGGAAAGCATCGCTTGTGACGGAGTAAATATTTTTGCTTGTGTAGCAAACGGAAATACCGAAGAGACAGCCGTTTTTCTTGAGAAGCTCCATAGCCTCAACGGTTGTTTTGTACGCACCCTCACCGCGGCGGAAATCGTTGCTTTCTTCGTCGCCCTCGATACTGACAGCAAGTGCAAGGTTGCCCACACGCTTGAGCTCGTCACAAAACGCCTGGTCAACGAGAGTTGCGTTTGTGTAAGCAAGAAAGGCGCACTGCGGATATTTTTCGCAGAGCTTTAATATCTCTTTTTTGCAGATAAGCGGCTCACCGCCCGTGAACATATAAAGGTGTGTGCCGAGCTCTCTGCCCTGCTCAACTATGGATTCCATTTCCTCATAAGAGAGCTTGAGAGTGTGGCCGTATTCGGCAGACCAGCAGCCCTTGCAGTTCATATTACAGGCACTTGTCGGGTCAATAAGCGTAATAAACGGAATATTACACTTATACTTTTCACGGTTTTCACGAACGGTTTTTGTACCGGCGGCAACGCCCAGACCCATAGCAAGGCTCATATTGCGGAAAACGTTATAGTCAAGGTCATTTATTGCACGGCGAACAAGCTGACCGTAGATATTGTTCGGGTCAGCCGCACCTTCACGGAATTTATCAAAATTCTTCTCGGGGAAAACCTTGCCTGCGAAGCCCTGAACGGCATCGACAAGCTTGACGAGGTTTTCCTCGGGATTTTTCTTTATATATTTTACCGATTTCTCAAGCACGGCTGAAGCCGCTGCACGCTGAGTTTTTTCTTTTAAAGTCATATCGGGAAAATACCTCATTTCTGAATTATGAGTATATTATATACATTCAAAATTTATATTAACACAAATATAAAAATTTGTCCATAAGAATTATTACAGAATTGTTGCAGAAAGGTTTAATATTTAATAATTTTTCCCTATCAGCAATATTAATACATTTAAAAGCACGATTATCCACAATTCCCACGCTTTTTTCCACATATTTTACCCACCTTTTCACATTTGTATTATTTTAATTCAAGTTGGCCAACAAATACTTGAAAAACTTTATTTTTTTTAATATAATGATATTCGTGAAAATTTGTGAATGGGGGCAGTGTTTTGGAGCAGGGTAAGACAATAGCCGCGGTTTCAACTCCGCTTGCAAGCGGCGGTATAGGTGTAATCCGTGTTTCGGGCGAAAAAGCGATAGAAACCGTTTCAAAAATATTCGTGCCCTCTTCGGGTAAAACCGTTTGCGATATGAAGGGTTACACGGCCGCACACGGCTATGTGACTGAGGCAGGCAGAAAAATCGACGAGGCGGTTCTTCTCGTATTCCGTGCACCCCACAGCTACACGGGCGAGGATGTTGCCGAAATTTCGTGCCACGGCGGTGTTTACGTTGTGGGCAGGGTGTTGCGTGCCATACTTGCCGCAGGTGCCGAGCCTGCCGCACCCGGCGAATTCACAAAGCGTGCGTTTTTAAACGGCAAGCTTGACCTGACAGAAGCTGAGGCCGTTATGAGCCTTATTTCCGCTCAGGGTGAGCAGGGCGCAAACGCCGCAATGACTGCACTTGAGGGTGCGTTGAGCAAAAAAATCCGTGCCGCCGCACAGACTCTTATTACCGATTCCGCCTACCTTGCCGCCTGGGTGGATTATCCCGACGATGAAATTGAAGAAATATCCGATGAAAAGCTTCTGACAGACTACTATTCGGTTTTATATGAGCTTGAAGCACTTCTGAAAAGCTACGATGCCGGCAGAGCAGTTACACAGGGCGTTGATACCGTTATTGCGGGTAAGCCGAATGTCGGCAAATCCACGCTGATGAACCTGCTTTCAGGATTTGACCGTTCAATTGTTACGGATATTGCGGGTACAACGAGAGACGTTGTTGAAGACACGGTAAGACTCGGTAACGTTGTACTTCATCTTGCCGATACGGCCGGTATTCACTCAACGGGTAACGAGGTTGAGAAAATCGGTGTTGATTTTGCCGTTGGCAGAGTTGAAAGAGCAATGCTTGTGCTTGCTGTTTTTGATTTATCCCGACCTTTCGATAAAGAAGACGAAGAAATTATTCAGCTTTGTAAGGGCAAGCTTTGCGTTGCCGTTGCAAACAAGGACGATATGGAGGCCGATTTTGACCGCACCAGACTCGACTGCTTTGAAAACGTTGTTTATATCAGCGCAAAGCAGGGCAAGGGCGCTGACGAGCTTGCCGCCGCAGTTGAAAAAGCACTCGGCACGAACAATGTTGACACCTCTGCTGCCCTGCTTGCAAATGAAAGACAGCGGCTATGCTGTGAAAAGGCTGTTGCCTGTATAAGAGAAGCGATTGATGCGCTTGAATCGGGCTACACGCTCGATGCCGTTACAGTCAGCACAGATGCGGCTGTAGATGAGCTGCTTGCTCTTACCGGCGAAAAAGCAGGAGATGCCGTTATAAGTGAAATATTCTCACGCTTCTGTGTGGGTAAATAAGAGAGATAATTTATGAAATACTTTGCACAAAACGTTGATATAGCCGTAATAGGAGCAGGCCACGCAGGAATTGAGGCTGCTCTTGCCGCCGCACGTCTTGGCTGTAATACGGTTATGTTTGCAATAAATCTTGATTCGCTGGGCAATATGCCGTGCAATCCGTCCATCGGAGGCACTTCAAAGGGACATCTTGTGCGTGAAATTGATGCTTTGGGCGGTGAAATGGGCATTGCGGCGGATAATAACACTTTACAGACGAGAATGCTCAATACGGGCAAGGGCCCTGCCGTTCACAGCCTTCGCGCTCAGATTGACAGGCGCAAATACTGTGCCTATATGAAGAACGTTGTTGAAAACCAAAAAAATCTTCAGCTAAAGCAGGCGGAGATTGTTTCGATAGAGAAAGATGAGAACGGTCTGTGGCATTTGCTGACAAGACTTGAGGCTGAATATACGGCAAAATGCGTTGTGCTTGCTACGGGTACTTTTTTAGGCGGCAGAATATTCGTCGGCGACGTTTCCTACGAAAGCGGCCCTGACGGTATGTTTCCCGCAACCCTGTTGGCTCAATCGCTTAAAAAGCTCGGTGTTTCGCTCAGAAGATTCAAAACGGGCACTCCCCCGCGCCTTAACCGCAACAGCATTGATTTCTCGGTTATGGAAGTTCAGCACGGTGACGAGCACAAGGTTCCGTTTTCTTTCGGCTTTGAGGGCAAAATTGAAAACACGGAAAATTGCTACGTTACATACACAAACGAAAGAACAAAGCAGATTATTCTCGATAATCTTCACCGCTCTCCTCTTTACGGCGGTAAAATTGACGGTGTTGGCCCGAGGTACTGCCCGAGTATTGAGGATAAGATAGTCCGCTTTGCCGAAAAGGAAAGGCATCAGCTTTTTGTTGAGCCCTGCGGCGGTGACACGCAGGAAATGTACCTGCAGGGTCTCTCCTCTTCTTTGCCCGAGGACGTACAGCTTGAATTTCTGCATACAATCAAAGGCTTGGAGAATGCTCAGGTTATGAGAACGGCTTACGCCATAGAATACGACTGCGTTGACCCGCTTTCACTTGCCTCTACGCTTGAATTTCGTGATTTCGGCGGACTTTTCGGTGCCGGACAGTTCAACGGCTCCAGCGGCTATGAAGAAGCTGCTGCGCAGGGACTCGTTGCGGGTATTAACGCCGCAAATAAGGTGCTCGACAGAGAACCGCTTGTTCTGGACAGAGCAAGCAGCTATATAGGCACGCTTATAGATGACCTTGTAACAAAGGGCTGTTCCGATCCCTACAGAATGATGACCTCACGCTCCGAATACCGTTTGCTTTTGCGCCAGGACAATGCTGACCGCCGTCTGACACCTATCGGCAGGCAGATTGGCTTAATCAGCGATGAACGCTGGGAAAAGTTCAACAGGAAGCTTGAGCTTATTAAGCAGGAAACCGAAAGAGTTAAGCAGGTTGTTGTTCATTGCTCGGATGAGCTGAACACAATGCTTGTTTCACGTGAAACATCGCCGCTTAACATCGGAATAAGAATGGTAGAGCTTTTGAAGCGTCCGCAGATAAGCTACGAGGACTTAAAGCCCTTTGACCCCGAAAGACCCGACCTGCCTTTTGAAGTTTTTGAGCAGGTTGAAATTTCAATCAAGTACGAGGGCTATCTGAAGCGCCAGGAGTCACAGGTTGCTGAGATGAGGCGTTTGGAGGTTAAAAAACTGCCCGAGGATATAGATTATTCCACCGTTACGGGTCTGAGGCTTGAAGCAATAGAAAAGCTCAACAAGGTCAGACCTGAAAATATCGGTCAGGCTTCCCGTATCAGCGGTGTCAGCCCTGCCGATATTTCCGTGCTTCTTATAAGATTAAGTAATTAAAGAGTGATTTGTTATGATTGATAAGGTTTTACTTAAAAATGAGGTCGAAAGGCTCGATATAATGCTTGACGATACTGCACTTGAGCGTTTTGATACTTTTGCCGAAATGCTTGTTGACTGGAACAGCAGAATTAATCTTACAGCCATTACTGACCCGTTTGAGATTGTTTACAAGCATTTTGCCGATTCTATGCTTGCTTTGGCTGCTGTAAACGTACCGCAGGGCGCAAGCTTTATCGATGTGGGTACGGGCGGCGGCTTCCCGGGGCTTCCCCTGCTGATTGCTCGGCCTGACCTTCACGGCGTTATGCTTGACAGCACGCTGAAAAAGCTGATGTTTGTTGACCACGTGCTCAACCGTCTTGAGCTTAACAGCAACGGCAGAACCTTGCATATGCGTGCTGAGGAAGCAGGCATAAAGGTTCAGCTTCGCAACCGCTTTGATTTCTGTTTCTCCCGTGCGGTAGCCAATTTGAGGGAGCTGAGCGAATACTGCCTGCCGTTTGTAAAGGTTGGCGGTACGTTCGTAGCCCTCAAAAGCACAAAGGCACGGGAAGAGATTGACGGCGCAAAGGAAGCAATTAAAATCCTCGGCGGCGAAATTGTTGAGGTAAAGCAGTTCTTTTTGAGCGATATGGGTGAAAGAAACCTTGTTGTAATCAAAAAGAATTCGCCTACTCCCCCTAAATATCCCCGTACTTCGGCAAAAATTTCAAAAGAACCCCTCGGTTTACCTAAAACTAAATAGTTTCGGCTCGTTTTCGGTCGAACACTTTTGCTGGACAGGCTCCCGTTTTTCTGCTAACATTCAAAGCAGAAACGGGAGCCACCTTTTTTGGTGCACCTGAAAAAATTCAAAGCACAAATCTTGTGTGCGCTTTTTCAGCCGTATTGTTCCAAAAATACTCGGCAATACACAAAGTATTACCTGCGTTTTTTGAAACAATCCGTCAAGAAAAATCATCACCCAATCTTTATACTTTTAATTTTACAGGTACACCTTTTCATTTCTCTATTGAAGGGAGAATACATTTTGAAACAAAAACGACAGGTTGCAGGACAGATACTGCTTGTTGAGCAGGAAAACATAAAGCGTAATCCGCATCAGCCCAGAATGAGGTTTGATTATGACGAGTTAAGCAGTCTTGCCGAAAGCATACGACATAACGGGCTGTTACAGCCGCTTACGGTACGCCCTGCCGAGGACGGAAGCTTTGAGCTGATTGCGGGAGAACGAAGGCTGATAGCGGCACGAATGGTCGGAATTTCTAAAATTCCCTGCATAGTAATGAACGTTGACGATGAAAAATCGGCCGTTTTTTCGCTGATTGAAAACATACAGCGGCAGAACATAGGCTTTTTTGAAGAGGCGGCGGCAATTGAACGCTTAATCAAGGACTTCGGCTTGTCCAGAGAGGATATATCAAAAAGACTGGGTAAGGCACAGTCTACAATAGCAAACAAGCTTCGTTTACTGTCGCTTGACCCGTCGGCACAGGAAAAAATCATCAAGTCGGGGCTGACAGAGCGCCACGCAAGGGCTTTGCTGAGACTTGAGGACGAAAAACAGCAGACACGCGCGCTGAATATAATGGCGGACAAGCATCTGACCGTTGCCGAAAGCGAGCGTATGATAACGCAGATGCTGTCCAGAAAAAAGCTCGGTAAAAAGATACCTTTGCATAACGTAAAGGATGTAAGGCTTTTTGTAAACACACTAAACCACGCGGTTGACACCATAAGAAAAGCGGGAATTGATGCAGATTCTGTTAAAAGCGAAACGGAAGAATACATAGAATATGTCGTTCGTATACCCAAACAACCGGGAATAACCCCTGTGCTTAAAGCCAGGGCACAGGCGGTTTCCACATAAAGCTCCGCAAAGGAGCAACCCATATCTTTCTCTTTCACACCCCACATCCGGCAAAGGAGCAGGCAGAAATGTCTGCTTCTTTGTCATTTTTGCGTTTTGTTTCACGTGAAACAAGAAACAGAAATGAAGTAATAATTATTATAATTATATATTAATTACATTAGATAGATAATTACGGGCTGCCAAAAAACACGGCAACCCGGTAGGGACGAATTGTATTTGCACGAAATTCGCCGGCATATCGACCCCAAGTCGGGCGATTTAAAATCGCCCCTACTACGCTGTAACAACTAAAACTTCACTGTAGGGGCGGCTATCAGCCGCCAGCAAACCGAGCAATATCAGCACGGGCGGATAATATCCGCCCCTACAAAAGTCAACTTTAAGATGTTACAATGTACTACCAGATGAATTTATGTTGATACAGCAATTTAAAACGGACAGCCAAAGGTCGCCCCTACAAATTCTAGTTTTACCTTTAAAATACCACAAAAATTATATACAAAACTGCTCTGTTTTCGTGTGCTTAAAAATGCCGAAAAGCCTTGATTTTGCTTGATTTCTGCCATAAAAAATATACAGAAAAATATACAGAAATGACATTAAATGTCAATCATATTTCTAAAATCGCATCAAAATGCCCCGTTTCGGCTGTTTTGCAACTTTTTAGATTTTCCACAAAAATCAACCTGTCCACTTGTGTTGAAAAAAGAGGGCAAACCGAATATTTAGTGGTTATTGGTAAAAAGTTCACAATTGATTTAGTTATCTTGCACAAAAATGAAAGTTTTGAAAATTTGACAGTTTAGTAATTCATAACTATAATTGCACTTGTCACTGTCGATAATAACATCAAAGGAAAATTTCAGGCAAATTTCCAATGAGCATTTTCCCCTCTTCGGAAGGTGCAAAACGTTAAGGAGCGATTAGATGATACTAAAACTCAAGAAAAGGGCGCAGGCAGCGGGTTTGGCCAAAAAAATCGTTGCTGTTGCCTTGGTACTTGCGATACTTTGTACTATTACGGCTTTCGCGGCCGAACCCGCAAGTTACCTTGTTGAGCTTGATGACGGAACCACTAAAACTACTATACAAACTTCAAGCACATCACCCGAAAGAATCCTCAGCGAGGCCGGTTATGAGCTCACGGCTCTTGACGAACTTGACCTGAGCAAATTTATTCCCGGTGAGGACAGCTTTATCGGCATCGAAAGGTCACCGCTTGTCGGTGTCAACGATGTCAAGGGCACGGTTTATTTCACTTTTGAAGGCACCGTAGCTCAGGCAATTGATATTGCCGATATTGAGGTCGGTGAAAACGACCTTATTAATTACAGCGAGGACCAGAGAGTGACGGACGGTATGATTATCTCCGTTGCAAGAGCTTTCCCCGTTGCGGTTGCATACCACGGAAAGCATATCAGCCTTGAAATGGCGGTCGGCACGGTTGCGGACGCTATTGAAAAGGCAGGCGTGACAGTTGGCGAAAACGACGTTGTTTCACACGATTACGACGAAGTTTTAAGCAGCGGCATGGTCATTTTTGTTGACGAGGTTGTTTATAAAACCCGTACAGAGACCGAAACAATCAAGTTTGAAAAGACCACAAAGAAGGATTCAAAGCTCACCGTAGGAACAAAGAAGATTACTACAAAGGGTGAGGACGGCGAAAAAGAGGTTGTTTACAAGGAAAAATATGTAAACGGCGTTCTTATCGACACAAAGGTTGAGTCCGAAACAGTGACTAAAAAGCCCGTAACCCAGGTTACCTCCGTTGGCACAAAGAAGGTGTACGACGTGAAGGCGAAGGGTAAGGCTATTTCAACTATGGGCTCCGTTGAACTCGACAGCAACGGTATACCCAAAAATTATACTAATGTTGTCGCCGGCAGCTCAACTGCTTACTACGGCGGCGGTACAACTGCCTCGGGCAGACCTGCAAAGGTCGGCCACGTTGCCGTCAACCCCGAAGTTATCCCCTACGGCACAGAGCTGTATATCGTCGCAACGGACGGCACCGTTTACGGCTACGCAATTGCGGCCGATACGGGCGGATTTGTACACAACGGTACAAATACGGTTGTTGACGTTTACCTCGACACCTACGATGACTGTGTCCAGTGGGGCAGAAAAAATGTTAATGTATATGTTTTAGGCTAAGTTTCTGAAAAGCTCCGGTGAAATAACCGGAGCTTTTTAAATTACGGTTTGTCGGGATGATTTATTCGTAGGGGCGATTCACTTTCTCGCCCGTAATTCACCGTCATATCACTTTTACGGCGGACAATTCGTGAATTGTCCCTACGGCTCGCTGTAAAAGAGATTTAATATTTACGAAGGGACGTCGAGGACGCCGTCTCCTACTACCTTGTTTCATCTTAAAGTTGACTTTTTGTAGGGGCGGATATTATCCGCCCGTGCTGATATTGCTCGGTTTGCTGGCGGCTGATAGCCGCCTCTACAGTGAAGTTTTAGTTGTTACAGCGTAGTAGGGGCGATTTACAATCGCCCGCGTATAACCGTAATATTCGTACATTTCGGGCGAATACAATTCGCCCCTACGGGGTAAAAAATCGAAAACAGGGTCGCTGTTGCCTTACGAAAAGTCCTTTTTCAGGTTTGCTCTGATTTGACACTTTTCTTATCTTTTGTTATAGTATAATTAAATATCGGTTAAAAGGAGTTGTATATTTGTGAAAAATCCTTTTAAAATACTTTTCTCCGCCCACGAAGAGGGCGACGGCGTAGCAAACCGCAGGCTGTTTGCCTACGGCACGGGTCTTGCCGGTCAGAATATGACCTACAGCTATGTTTCCGGCTGGTTGAGGTATTTCTGTATAAATATGCTGCACATTGATACTGCGAAAATCGGCGGCATATTTTTTGCCAGCAGTATATGGGATGCCATTAACGACCCGATTATCGGCTCGTTTGTTGACCGCCACCGCAACAAGAAGGGCGAAAAGCTGAGACCCTATCTGATTTTCACACCGCCGTTTATCGGTGCGCTGAGCTTTGCAATGTTCTTCAACCTCGGCGATATGTCCGAAACAATGAAGCTGCTGTACATACTCCTCGTGTACTTTATCTGGGATATTATCTATTCGTTCCAGGATGTTGCACTCTGGGGTATGATTTCCGTGTGCTCACCCAGCTCACAGGAGCGTTCACGCGCCGCAAAGTGGGCAGGCATCGGTGCAGGCGCAGGCTCGTCAATTGCAGGCTTCTTCCAGACCTTCCGAAGTGCTTTTCTCGGAATGGGTCTGAACGATTTTGAGGTTTTCCTGCTCTTTGCGTTTATATTCGGCTTTATGGGTGAAATACTTTCAATGAGTGCCCACAAAATGCCCGAGAGAGTCAAGAGCGGCACACCTGAAGAAAGCCTTATGAAAACGCTCAGCTATCTCAAATACAACAAAACCCTTATCCTCATTTCCGTTGCCCGTCTGCTCGGCAACTTTAATTTCAAGGTGCAGAACGCCTATTTCTTTGAGAGCAGTACAAACGGTATATTCAACGGCATTGACGGAATGAATCTCGAATTCCTTTTCGGTATTTTCTCCGGTCTTACCGCTATTGTCGGCGTTTTCTTCGCAACACGTCTTGCAAAGCTGTGCGGCGGTATGAAAAAGCTGCTCGTTGCGGCATCCGTTGCAGAAATCGTCTGCCGTATTGTGATTTTCTTCGTCGGCTTCAAGTCCCCTGCTCAGGTTATTGTCTGCGCACTGCTCTTCAATGTGTTCCAGCTGTTTACAAGTAACAAGGACTTTGCACACCGCTCGCTTACAAGTGACTCGATTGATGACGTTGAGTACAGGACCGGCGTTCGAATTGAAGGTATTTCGTTCTCAATGCAGAACTTTGTCTCAAAGGTCAATTCCGGCACAACCAGCCTTATGGAAGGCATCATTCTCAAGCTTCTGCGCTACGACAGCAACCGTCCCCGTACGGCGCAGAACGCAACCTTTATGAAAATGCAGTGGCCGATGTACGCGCTGGGCCCTGCAATCGGCGCATTGCTTTACCTTATAGTTATCAGCTTTGTCAAGGACGACAAGGAGGAGCGTCTTCGCGTTGAATACGAGCTCAAGCAAAGACGCGAGCGTGCACGGGAGATGGCAGAGAAGGCATAAGCAAAGATTTTAATTTGCAATTCGCAATTAAATTGATTACAGGAGTTTTGATTTGAGTACAAACCGTAAGCGAATATATCTTCTCGACGAGATAAGAGGTCTGGCAATAATCCTGATGGTTTTTTACCACGCATTCTATATGCTCGGTACCTTCTTTGAAATGGATTTTATGCTGGCGGCGCAGAAATTCTTTGAGCCGCTGCAACCCCCTTTTGCCTGCCTTTTTATTCTCATTTCGGGTATATCCTGCAACCTTTCACACAGCAATTTTGTCCGCGGCGCACGGCTGCTTGCAATTGCGCTGGGTTTTACGCTGGTTACGGCTGTTGTGCTTCCGAAATTCGGTATAGACGGGGCGCAGATTATTTTCGGCATACTTCACCTGCTGAGCGTTTCAATGCTCGCTTTTGCCCTTGTAAGAAGGCCGATTTCAAAAATTCCTCCCGCTGTGGGCTCTGCGGTTTGTATGGTGCTGTTTTTTGTGCTGTACGGTGTTCCTTCGGGTAATGTTTTCGGGCTTGCCTTGCCGAGGGAGCTTTACCTGAACAGCTTTACGGCAGCGCTCGGCTTTGCTCCCGCAGGCTTTTACTCGGCGGACTATTTTCCGCTGATACCGTTTTTGTTTATGTTTTTTGCCGGAACTTTCGTCGGGCGGTTTGTGCTTAGCGGAGACCTGCCCGAGGGCTTTTACAAGCGCCGCTGTGCTCCGCTTGCCGCAGTCGGCAGAAAAACTTTGATAATTTATATAGCACATTGGCCGATTATATTTTTATTGGGCTTGATAATCTCAAAAATTTAATGTATAATGTCTTTGAATAAATATAATTAATTACAAGGTGGCGCTAAAACCATGGAAAAGAACAGAGTTAGACTTAATATCTGCGGTACGGATTATTCCATCACCACAGAGGATGACCCCAAGTACGTTATGGCTCTTGGCGACGAGCTCGACGCAAGCCTTAACAAGACCCTGCGCGAAAACAACCGTCTCTCCGTTACTCAGGCTGCAATTCTTGCCGCTCTCGAATATGCGGATATGTACAAGAAGGCAGAAATCAGCGCAGACAATCTCCGCAGCCAGATCAAGGAATATCTTGAGGATTCGGCTCGCTCCAAGATGGATGCTGAAATTGCAAAGAGAGAAGTAGAAAGACTTACAAGGGAGCTCCAGAATGCTCAGGCTAAGCTCGGTTGAGATTTTAGCTCCTGCAGGAACATATGAAGCTGTCGAGGCGGCCGTGCGCTGTGGCGCAAACGCTGTTTACCTCGGCGGCAAGTCCCTCAATGCCCGCCGTAATGCGGGCAATTTTTCTGCGCAGGAGTTGAAAGAGGCGGTTGAATACTGCCGCGCAAGAAACGTAAAAGTTTATCTTACCCTCAACACGCTTGCAACGGACAAGGAACTGAAAAGCGACGTTCAGGAAGCCTTGCGTGAAGCGTGTGAGGCGGGAGTTGACGCCCTTATCGTTCAGGATTTAGGGTTAGCCCGCCTTGCAAAAAAATGTGTGCCGACGCTTGCCCTGCACGCTTCTACGCAAATGAGCGTACACACTCTTTCGGGCGTGAACGAGCTTGCTCAAATGGGCTTTACCCGTGCGGTACTCAGCAGAGAATTATCTCTTGACGAAATTGAATATATTACAAGAAATTCACCGATTGAAATTGAGGTTTTTGTTCACGGCGCACTTTGTATGTGCGTTTCGGGCCAGTGCCTTATGAGCGCAATGCTCGGCTCACGAAGCGCAAACCGAGGCCTTTGCGCCCAGCCCTGCCGCCTGCCCTTTGCGGCCGAAAACGGTACGGGCCACGATTTAAGCCTCAAGGATTTGTCCGCGGTTGACTACCTTGAAAAATTAAAGGAAATCGGCGTGAAATCCTTTAAGATTGAGGGCAGAATGAAGCGCCCGGAATATGTTGCGGCGGCAGTCACCGCCTGCAAGAATGCTCTTGAGGGCAAGGACGATGCCGAGCTGAAAAGCCACCTCAAGGGTGTTTTCTCGCGCTCGGGCTTTACGCACGGCTATCTTACAAACGGGTTGGGCCGCGATATGTTCGGAATAAGAAGCAAGGATGACGTGCTTTCCGCAAAGCCTGCGCTCAAGGAGCTTGCGCACCTTTACGAAAAGGAAACACCTCTTGTCGGCGTGAGCTTTATGTTCTGCGCTTACGAGGGTGAAACAGCTTCACTTTCTGCAAAGGCAAACGGCAAAAGCGTTTTTGTTGAAGGCGACATAGCTGTTCAGCCTGCAAAAAACATAGCATTAAGCGAAGAAAAAATCCGTCAGCAGCTCGAAAAATGCGGCGGCACACAGTTCTTCGCCCGGGAAATTGAGATTGACATTGATGAAAATATCAGTCTGTCCGTTTCCTCAATAAATGCCCTTCGGCGGACTGTTCTGGACGAACTCTACAAAAAGTTAAAAGAGCCTTACACACACTCTTTCCACTATGAGAATGTGGAAAACCCTGTGAAAAATGTGAATAATCCGCGTGTTTTTGCATATTTTTCAACCATTGAGCAGGTGAAAAACGCAGGGGAAAATGTGGAAAAGATTCTCGTGCCGCTCAGAATTGCCGCAAAAACACTTGAAATTTTTCCCGAAAAAACGGTTGCCTGTTTACCGAGAGTATATTTCGGCAGGGACGAAGAAATTTTTGCAAAACTGACCGAGCTGAAAGCAAAAGGGCTGAAAAAAGTCTGCTGTGCAACGCTTGACGCGGTGAATATTGCAAAGCGCACAGGTCTCCCCTTTATGATGGGCTACGGCAGCAACGTGTTCAATTATCAGAGCGTTTTGCAGTACAGAGAGCTCGGTGCGCAGGAAATTCTGCTCTCGCCCGAAATGACGCTCACTCAGGCCTCTGCCCTGGGCGGAGACAGACTCGGACTTATTACTTACGGCAGACTGCCGCTGATGATTACACGCAACTGTCCCGTTAAAAACGGCAAAAGCTGTGCCGACTGCGGCGGCAGGAGCGTACTCACCGACAGAATGGGAATCAAATTTCCCGTTATCTGCGGCGACGGCTGTTCGCAGGTGCTCAATTCACGCCCGGTTTATATGGCAGACAGAGAAAGGGAAACAGCTTTTGCAGCGTTTTATCTGCTGTACTTCACAACCGAAAGCCCCGAGGAATGTGAAAGTATTATTTCTGCCTGCAAAAATAAAAAAGAGCCCGAAGGCGAGTTTACCCGCGGGCTGTATTATAGAGGTGTGGAGTGACAAACTGTAATTAGTGTAAAGTGCAAAACGCAAAGTGCAAAGTTAAGGGTCGCTTCGCTCCGAATTATTATCTATTCAATATTATCTCTTATCTATTATCTAAACGACATTTCAAATCAACGTGAGATAAGAGATAAAAGATAATAAATATGAGATAGATAATAGTTTTTTATAATTGGGTGAGGGCAAAGCCCTCCCACAATTTTGCATTTTGAACTTTGCATTTTGCATTGTTTGTTCCCGACAAACCGTAATTTACTATTTGCATTTTTTGTTATTTGTGCTACAATCCATATATAAGGTTAATACGGAGAGATTTTATGGAACAGAAAAAGATTGACAGAATAAACGAGCTGGCAAGGCTTGCAAAAGAGCGTGAGCTGACGGCAGAGGAGCTGGAGGAAAGAGCAATTCTCCGCCGTGAGTATATTGACTCCTTCAAGCTCAGCCTCACTTCACAGCTTGACGTTATCTATATTGTTGACGAAAAGGGCAACAAAACCAAAGTTCAGCGCAAAGGCAGGAAAAAATAAAATTTAATTTTACATAAAGAGGTGCTTATTATGTACAATTTTTCAATCGGCGTTATTGTTGACTCCTTCAGACTTCCCATTAAGGATGCGGTCAGGAAGGCAGCCGAAGTAGGCGCACAGGGTATTCAGGTTTACTCAACGAGGGGCGAAATGGCTCCCGAAAACCTCAGTGCTGCTGCAAGAGCTGATTTCAGAAATCTTGTAGCCGACAACGGTCTTAAAATTTCCGCTCTCTGCGGCGACCTTGGCGGCGGCGGATTCTGCTTTGCAGACAGAAATCCCGAAAAAATCGAAAAGTCCAAGAGAATTCTTGACCTTGCCAAGGAGCTGGGCACGGATATTGTTACAACACACATCGGCGTTGTGCCCGATGACCCCAACCACGACCGCTTCAAGGTTATGCAGGAGGCCTGCTTTGAGCTTTCACGCTATGCAGACGAAATCGGTGCACACTTTGCAATTGAAACGGGCCCCGAAACCTCTGCCGTGCTCAAGATGTTCCTTGATACGCTCGGCTCAACGGGTGTCGGCGTAAACCTTGACCCTGCCAACCTCGTTATGGTTACGGGCGATGACCCTGCAAAGGCTGTTTACAATCTTCAGAAGTACATTGTTCACACCCACGCCAAGGACGGCGTTCAGAATTTCTTTGAGGATCCCGAGGTTGTTTACGGTCTTAAGAAGAGACCCGTTGACGTTATCGTTACAGCAGACTCCTTTACGGAAGTTCCGCTCGGCGAAGGCAGCGTAAACTGGAAAGAATACCTTAAGGCTCTTGACGATATCGGTTATAAGGGCTTCCTTACAATCGAGCGCGAGGTCGGCGACCAGCCCGAGGTTGATATCCGCAAGGCTGTCACATTCCTGGAGGGACTTATAAGATAATGAAATTTTCAGTAAGCTCCTACAGCTTTCAGAGGCTTCTCAACAACGGCACCTATACTCAGCGTGAGCTAATAGCAATCGCAAAGGATATGGGCTTTGATGCGGTTGAATATATTGACCTTATGCCGGAAGACGGTATGACCGACCTGGAGTACGCAAAGGCTATCCGTGCAGAGGCTGAAAAGCACGGTATGGAAATATCCGCCTATACAATCGGTGCGGATTTCCTCAAAAAAGGTCTCGATGAAGAGGTAAACCGCCTTTTCGGTCAGGTAGACGTTACCGAGGCACTCGGCGCAAAGCGTATGCGCCACGATGCTACGGGCGGCTTCCCCGAGCCCGAATCAAAGTACACAGGCTTTGACGGCGCTCTGCCGATTATAGCAGAGGGCTGCAGAAGAGTTACGGAATACGCCGCAGCAAAGGGTATTGAAACAATGGTTGAAAACCACGGCTACTTTTGCCAGGACAGTACCCGTGTCGAACGCCTTGTAAACGCAGTTAACCACCCGAATTTCGGCCTGCTTGTTGATATCGGCAACTTTATGTGCGCCGATGACGAGCCTGCCGCCGCAGTAGGCAGGGTTGCAGGCTTTGCCAAGCACGTCCACGCAAAGGATTTCATCTTCAAGAGCGGCAACGGCCCCGACCCGGGCGACGGCTTCTTCCGCACAAGAGGAGGCAACTACCTGAGAGGCACGGTTGTCGGCCACGGTGCAGTACCCGTTTACCAGTGTATCCAGACACTTAAGCGCAGCGGCTACAACGGCTTTGTGACGGTAGAGTTCGAAGGCGTGGAGGATAACCTCTGGGCAATCAAGACAGGTCTTGAAAATCTTAAAAAGTATTCGGTATAATCAGAGTTGGCATAAGAAAGAGGTAACACGGGCAAAAATCGTGTTACCTCTGATTTTTTTGCTTATTCTTAAAACAGATTACAGAATTTATAGGCGGAGTCATAAGAAATATTTACTCCGAGCAAACCGAGTATGAATTTAATAATCTGTGGAGTGAGTGTGTTTGCGGATTGAGCGGCTGCGTTTTCTATCGGCTCGGTATAAATATCTTTGTATTCGTAATCGGTCTTGGTGTAGTCGAAATCCTCATCGGGAGTGCTGATGATGTGGCTGAGCATATCGTAAACAAGGTGCTCCGCATCGTCGTGAAAAAGAACTGACTTGTGGTCGTAGGGAACATAGAAGGTTGTTTCGGGACTGCAGAAGCTGAGCGTTGAGCCTGCCGCAGTCAGAACACCGTCACCCGATTGAGAGCCGGGATTCTGAACGGGATTGCAGCTTACCGTTGTTCTGTTCCCGTTTTCGTCCTCGTTGAAAACAATTTCCATACGGTCTGATGTTGCGGTTGATGTACCTGAAATATAAAAGGCCTTTTTGCCGAGAGTTTCCATTATGTGAACTGCAGGTGTTTCTGCGTTGTTGTCGTCATCAACAAAAATGTAGTTGTCATAGTAGTCACGCATAAGGTCGAGGTCCTGACAAAGCCCCTCCATTATCTCGTACGCCTTGTCTGCGGCTATTTCTTCATATTCCGTTGTACCGTCGACTTTGATAATTTTTGCAACGGCATAATCGTTTCCGTAAAGTGTTGCATATTCGTGGGGAACACCAAGCTGAGCGTGTGAGGGATAATCAACCTTGCTTTTGTATGTAAAGTAATCGGGCGAAAGCTTGCTGATTCCTTCAAACTCCGTTTTGTTGTAGAAGAAATCAAAGCTGCCGAAGAATGCGGCACCGACATTGACGGTGTAAAGGTCAACATCATTATCGGGGTCAGAGTCATTAAGGTCATCACGCAGAAGCTTTGCCGTGCCCGAAGCAATCAGACCGCCCATACTCTGCGTTACAAGAATTACCTTTTTGTAGCCCTGCTCGCTGATTATGGAATAAAGGTCATTTACCGTTATTCTCAAATCCTGACGCCAGTCAAGGTCGTAAATAATTATGTCGCTTTCTTTTCCGTACCTTTCAACACAGGTTTCGAAAAAGCGAACATAAATATCCGATATGCCGAAACCGCCGTCCTTTGATACGGAGACCTCTTCATCTCTGAAGGAATTGGTCAGAAGCATAACGCCGCTTATGAGAAGGTTTGCAAAGCCGTTGATAAAGTTTTCAATGAAGGAATTTTCTTCGCTGACTTCAAAAATCTCCGTGCCCACGGCAAAGCAGACAACCCTTTTACCGTTGAATTGAGTTTCAAGGTTGCTGCAACGGTAACCGGGAATGTATATAATCGCAGTATCGTTGCCTTTTATATAGGTGTTATCCTTGAATGTTTTTCCGTCGGGCTTATAAATGCTGTAATCTGCAAAAACACTGATTGACAAAGAGGAAACAAGGATTGCCAGGGAAAGAATAACGGTGAGAGCCTTAAACAGCCTGCTTTTTTTTCTCATAATCTGTTCTCCGTTTTATTTAGTGGAGCGGAAGACGGGAATCGAACCCGCACTGTCTGCTTGGGAAGCAGAAGTTCTGCCACTAAACTACTTCCGCAGTTTATTTGATAATATCATATTATTTATACGAAATCAATCGTTTTGTGTAAACTGTAATTTGTTGTTCAACATTCATTAAGCAGGAAGGCGGAGAGAGGGTTTCTTTGTAAAGTCTTATACTTGACAAGTGAAAAATTATATTATATAATACCCAAGCAACTGAATAATTCCTTATTAAGAGCGGCTGAGGGGACAGGCCCTGTGAAGCCCGACAACCTGCGTTTGGCAAGGTGTTAAATCCTGCGGTGCATACCGAAAGATAGGGTCAGACTTATTGCGCTCGGTTTTGCGGAGCGCGTTTTTTTATTTTTTAAGAGAAATGAAAGGGAAAGAAAATGAGCAAAAGACTTTTTACATCCGAATCCGTTACAGAAGGACATCCCGACAAAATCTGCGACCAGATTTCCGATGCCGTGCTTGATGCTATTCTCGCACAGGACCCCAACGGCAGAGTTGCCTGCGAAACAACCTGCACAACGGGTCAGATACTTATTATGGGCGAAATTTCCACAACGGCTAACATAGATATTCCTGCAATTGCAAGAAAAACTGTCTGTGAGATTGGCTACGACAGCGCAGAAAAGGGCTTTGACGGCAACAGCTGTGCCGTTCTCCTTGCAATGGACAAGCAGAGCCCCGATATTGCAATGGGCGTTGACCGTGAGGGCGCAGGCGACCAGGGTATGATGTTCGGCTTTGCCTGCGATGAGACCCCCGA
Organism: Clostridia bacterium; assembly: GCA_017410325.1. GTDB lineage: Bacteria > Bacillota > Clostridia > Oscillospirales > Acutalibacteraceae > UBA8612. The sequence goes on from JAFQRA010000030.1 coordinate 66,073, forward strand.
GCTCATGCCCCTGCCCATCGCTCTTGCCCACAAGCTTGCACTCAAGCTCACGGAAGTCCGCAAGAACGGCACTATGGGCTACCTGCGTGCAGACGGCAAGACACAGGTTACGGTTGAATACGAAGGTGACAAGCCCGTTCGTATTGACGCAATTGTTGTTTCCTCACAGCACAGCGCAGACGTTGAGCAGGAGCAGATTCGTGCAGAGGTTATTGAGAACGTAATCAAGCCGGTCGTTTCCGCAGAATTCCTTGATGCTGATACAAAAATTTACGTAAACCCCACGGGCAGATTCGTTACGGGCGGCCCTCAGGGCGACAGCGGCCTTACCGGCAGAAAGATTATCGTTGACACCTACGGCGGCTACTCACGCCACGGCGGCGGAGCCTTTTCGGGCAAGGATCCGACAAAGGTTGACCGCAGCGCCGCTTACGCCGCACGTTATGTTGCAAAGAATATTGTTGCCGCAGGCCTTGCGAAGAAGTGTGAGGTTCAGCTTGCATACGCTATCGGCGTTGCACAGCCCGTTTCCGTTCGCGTGGACACCTTCGGTACGGGTGCGGTCAGCGAGGATAAGCTTGAAGAGGCGGTTTCCAAGGTGTTCGACCTTACTCCCGCCGCAATTATCCGCACGCTTGACCTTCGCAAGCCTATTTACAAGCAGGTTGCTGCTTACGGCCATATCGGCAGAACGGATATTGACCTTCCCTGGGAAAAGACGGACAAGGTTGACGAAATTAAAGCAGCAGTGCTATAATAAAAACAGCCGGGCTTGGCTCGGCTGTTTTTAAATGCAAAGTGCAAAATTAATAGTCGCTTTGCTCCGAATTATTCATTTTTCATTATTCATCAGCGAAGCGACTTCATTATTCATTGAAATTGTATCGACATATACCGTTTACAACGGGCAATTCGTGAATTGCCCCTACTACGCTGTAACAACTAAAACTTCACTGTAGGGGCGGCTATCAGCCGCCAGCAAACCGAGCAATATCAGCACGGGCGGATAATATCCGCCCCTACAAAAGTCAACTTTAAGATGTTACAATGTACTACAAGTAAATGTCATTCTGAACGCAGTGAAGAATCTTAAAAGGCAAAAAGATTTTTCGGCAAAGTCTCAGGATGACATAAGGTAAGGCTTTATTGAACACATAAAACGGCATATCCGTAAGACTTCTTAATGAATAATGAATAATTATAATGGGTGAGGGCGGAGCCCTCCCGCAATTTTGCATTTTGCATTTTGCACTTTGCATTAATAACAAGGAGGTTGTTTTTATGATTGATTTCCACTGCCACATACTGCCCGGAATTGATGATGGTGCACGCAGTATGGATGAAGCGGTTGAGCTTTGCCGTATTGCGGCGAACAACAACATTCAAAAATCAATAGTAACGCCACACCTTGCCCACCCTGAAGAGGTTGATGAGTTTATAAAGCTTCGCGACAGAAAGCTGGACGAGCTGAGGAGTGCATTGGAAAGGCACAATATTGAGCTGGAGCTGTTCCCCGGCACGGAGGTATTTGTCAATGACGACGTTTTTTATGCTCCGAAGCTTAATGCCGCAACAATCAACGGCACAAAGTATATACTTATTGAGTTTGATTTCAGAGGGCTCAACATAAACAGACTGATAAAATATGTCAATGAGTTTGTTTCCAGAGGATATCAGCCGATTATTGCCCACCCGGAAAGATACGTTTATATGCAGCGTGAGTACGATATTGTAAATCACCTTGCCGATATGGGCGTGCTTTTCCAACTCAATTCCGCTTCGCTCGCAGGCTGGATGGGAATGGAGGCAAAGGAGCTGAGCTTTGCTATGGCGGCAAACGGTCTGGCGTCGTTTATAGGCACGGATGCCCATTCCGTTGCGCACAGACCCACCAACCTGCTTGAACAGAGCAGGAGCTTCCCCTATTCGATACCGCCCGAGGTTTACGAGGAGCTGACCCAACTCAACGCTCAGGCCGTGCTCGATGGAAAAGAAATCCGAAGAGACCGTATGTACCCAATCAGACCGAAGCGTTTTTACAGATAATGCCGCTTTTCGGTTATATTGTTTTATTTTTCTGATAAATAATTAATAATTGTAATGTTTTACAGTTTACAATTTCCGAACTTTGTTGTATAATAGAATATAATGTATTATTATGCGCCTTTTTGCATAGGGCACCGCTAAAAACTTATCGCACAAATCTTGCGTGCCCTTTTTCCGTCAGATTGCCCCAAAATACTCGTTAATACACAAAGTATTGCCTGCGCTTTTGAACCAATCTGACAAAAAAATTACTACACAATCTTTGCACCCTAAGTTTTTAGCGGTGCCCATTTCTCATATTTTTGAAAGGGTGAAAGCACAAATGGACACAACCAACGAAAGAGCTAACGCCTTGCTCGGCAACGGTCTTTTCGGCAGCTCGAATTTCGATATCATCAGGCTTATCCGTGCGCTTATAAGAAGAGTGTGGGCCATTGTTATGGTCGGCGTTATTTTTGCAACGGGCGGTTATTTCTTCGCCAAGGCAACTTATGTTGAAAGCTTTGTCGTAAGCTCAACCTTGCAGTTTACAACAACGAAGTACATAAAGGTTGCGGATGAAACCGGTAAGGAAGAGCTGGTTACCGTTGTTGTTGATTACGAGGACAACGACTATGCAAAGTACAGGCTCCTTCTTACGAGTGACGTTATGGTACAGCGCCTTGTTACCGCACTGGACAAAAAATACAGCGCAGGCGAAATCAGAAGCGCAATAACAATCACCGACCCCGGTGTTTCGGGCTTCTTCGGCCTTGAGGTTACAAGCACAAACCGCGATTTTTGCAGCGAGCTTATGGAAGCGCTTATTGACGAATTCCCCGACTACCTGCGTTCTTCCGCAAGTACTCTGGGTATCCGCCTTGTCAACTATCCTACCGACCCGACGGTAAACAACAGCGACAATGCCGTTAAGATAGCCTTTGTTATGTTCCTTGCAGGTGCAGCGCTTATTGCGGCAATCGTGCTTGTCGTTGAACTGTTCAGCGATACGGTTAAGAATGCGGATGATATCCGAAACAAGACAAACGCAAGTGTTATCGGTGCTATTCCCTACGTCGGCAAGAGCACGGGTCTTATTAACAAAAAGCCCACGTTTACGGGCGGTCTGCTGATTACGGACGAGGAAAAGGTAAGCTTTGCCTTCGTTGAGTGCTTCAAGTCAATCAGAACAAAGATAGAAAGCCTTTACAACAACAAGGGCTACAAGACCTTTATTGTTACATCTACTTATGAAAACGAAGGTAAGACGACTGTTGCCATCAACATCGCCTGCTCACTCGCACAGAAGGGTAAGTCAGTTCTTCTTATTGATGCTGACCTTCGTAAGCCCGCCGTTATCAAGACTATCGGCGTAAAATATGATGATAAAACAGGTCTTATCCCGATTATCAAGGGTGAGTCCACCTACAAAGAGTCCATCAAGTATGTCAAGAGCCTTGGTTTGTTTATCCTTCCCAGCGGCGGTATTACGCAGAAATCCGCTGAAGTTCTTGACGCAGACAGAGTACGCGAGGTTATTGAAACGGCACGCAAGGAGTTTGACTATATTATTATCGATACTCCGCCTTCACGAGTTGTTTCCGACAGCCTTGTTATCTCCGCACTTGCCGACGCTATGATTTTCGTTATCAGAAAAGAACACGCTAAGATTGGCGAAATCAATGAAACTCTTGATGAAATTGCAGCCACAAACATTGATATCGCAGGTGCCGTATTTACCATGAACGACGAAGAGTCACACGGTAAAATTCTTAACAAGGGTAACGGTCTGCGCTCCAACCGCTATTACTCAAGCAAGGGCTATTACGGCGGAAGCTACGGCAGTTATGGCAGTTATGGCAGCTACGGCAAGGGCTACGGCTACGGCTCGGGCTACGGTTACGGTTCGGGTTACGGCTACGGCTCAGGTTACGGCTACGGTTCGGGCTACGGCTACGGCTCGGGCTACGGTTACGGCTCGGGATACGGCTACGGCAGAAGCAAGGGCTACGGCTACGGCAGCAGAGGCTACGGCTACGGTTACGGCTACGGTCTGTTCGGCAGAAAGAAGAAGCACCGTTCCGAAAGTGCACCGCAGCAGGAACCCGTTCAGAACACGGAAAACACAACAGAAAACACCAACGAAAACAGCACAAACGAATAAGCTTTGCCGAGTGTCCTCGTGTGAGAACACTCGGCAATTTTTTTATAAAACACAGCAAAAAAGTATGCTTCCGAACGGCAGAAAACATCAGAAAAGCCTTTGCGGTCGGCAAAGATAAATTTCTGCTTTTAAAAAGAAAAAAGAAACAAAAATTGAAAAGCAAAGACCCGTATTTACAAAATTTTCTTAAAAATTTACGATAAAAAGTCCAATGTAAAATTACGGTAAAAAACGGCAAAAAAAGCGCGGAGTTTTTTGGAAAGAATCAGCCGATAAAAACAATGTCAGAAAATGGCGTAAGCCTTGATATACAGGCAAAAACGGGAAGCTTTGAAAAGAAAAAACAAACGAAAAAACGGGTACAAAAATGCACAAAAAAAGAAAAGAAATACGGCTTGTTTTCGCGGCTCGTTTTTCAGGCGGATACAGGCTTGAGGTAAGATGAAGCCAAGAAAAAATACTTCGGGAAACCCGACAGTGCGGGTAGGTGTTTCAAATAACGAAAAACTGTAATTTTAAGCGAAAAAACAGAGAAAGGCTGCGAAAAAAGCGGAATTATGCCGCCGGAAAAAGAAACTGGAAACCGAACCGTTTTTATTGTCTTCGGTGCGTGGAAAAGCGGAAAAATTTACAAAATTCACAAAATACATATTTCGTCATACTTCGTCGCCTTTTTTCTCCCGGCGCTGTGCAGAAAAAGGGCTTGACAGGCAAATAACCAACTGTTGCGGTATCTGCTTTGAGAAATACTACATCTTGTTGTCAATGCTTTTGGCTTGATTTCAACGTTTGCGGGCAAGGTAAAACGCAGGTAAACCCGTACAAGCATTTGTGCACAAAAATTATATATTGCTATTGTGCAAATAGGAAAAAACGGCGCAGTTTTGCAATTTGCCGTTGACAAAGCCTTAAAGAAGTATTAATATGTTAGTAACTGAAAAAGTACAAAGGGGGTAGTGCCCCCATTTGAGAATGTACTTGTTAGTTAAATTTGCTTCTGCTAATAAAACCCCGCCGTCGAAAACCGGGTCCGCTGCTTTTACGCTGACCATACGGCGGCATCAGTCTCCGGCGGTCTTCGTTTAAAAGCGGCAGATTAAAGGTTTTTGAGGCACGAAAGTCAAGGGAGGTATGTTAACCGAAGCTTATCAGTTCCCCTTTTCGCGGCATGGCGGCCGGTCAAGAGGCTGCCTGCAAATAAAGCAAAACCCATTTGCTAAATTTTATGGAGGTGTATCACTTGAGTAATTTCAAAAAGCTCCTCAGCATGCTTCTTGCAGTCGCAATGTTATGCTCAACTTTCGCAATCGGTGCGGAGGCCGCATACAGCGAGTACAAGGACGAGAACATCACAGGCTACGACTCAATTGACCAGCCCATCTTCACAGCTGCTCAGTTGTCTTCAGTAGCACTTGATGCTATCGATGCATTGCTTGCGGACATCGAAGAACCCACGTTCAAGATCCCCGTTATCAACGTAACAATCAGATTCTCGAGCATTGACGCAGCGCTCAATTCTCTTGAAGGTGTTTACAACGGCGGCGCATGGGCAACCGTTCAGAACATCGCAGGTGACCTTGGTAACCTCGAATTCAAGGCACTTAACAGCACTCCTTCCGACAACTTCGCAGCAGAAGGTGTCAGAAGAACAACACCCGGCAAGACAGACCTTGACGTTCTCTACTCTGTCTTCCAGTTCCTTTACGACAACAGAGAGCTCCTTGCATCCTACGGTTACGGCACACTTGACCTCGGTGCAACTCTCACAGGTCTTCTCGAAGGCCTCCTTCCCGAAATCAAGGCTTACCTTGACGCTCCCAACCTTCTCAAGGGCCTCATCTACGACCTCGTTTACGAGCCCGACGACGAGAACGGTCTCCCCGAGTGGGATGAGATAAGCGATGAGGAAAAGAAAACCAATCCCAAATATGTCGCAGACAACATGGCTCAGGTTCTTATCGACGACCTTATGGTTGACCTCGAAGAAAGCCTTGCAAAGGATTTCGACTGGGGTATCAAGATGAACCTCGGCGGCGTTCTCGACCTTGACGCTCCCAGCTTCTACGACGTATTCGAAGGTGCTCTCCAGAGAGCATACTCCGAGATTCTTGTTCCTCTTGGCAACACCCAGATCAAGAAGTTCCTCTACGAGGTTCTCGGCGTTGACGATTTCTCTGCTTACAAAATCACACAGACAGTTCAGGTTGAAAAGGACGGCGCAATGGTCACAGAAGAGAAGACCATCGGCTACTACCTTGACGACTGTGCAGATATTGCAAAGCTCAGAGCAGACTACAACTTCCCCGCAGGCAACAGCCTCTCCGCAGACGTTGCAGCAGGTAAGGTTAAGCTCAACGAGTTCGGCGCACTTGTAAATGTTGATTACGAAATCACAGATTACGATTTCGCAGGCTCCGAAACAAACCAGCTCATCAACGAGCTCAACAACATTCTCGGCCAGTGGTTCACAGCTGTTGTTAACATCGAAGGCCTCGATTGGGTCAACGGTGATAACGACAACCTCATCACAAACATCGAGAATATTGCAAAGTACATCCTCAAGAACTACGGTGAGCGTTTCCTTTCCCAGTGGATTACAATCCCCACTGACGAAGAGATTGATGCACTCACACTTGAAACAGGCGTTGTCCGTTTCGGCAGAGAGCTTCTTGAGAAGTTTGCAGAAAACATCATCCTTCCCGATGATGCACAGTCCATCCGTTCAATCGTTACATACGCTCTTTGCGAGCTCATCGCCGACAAGGATCCCTCTGCTGATATCTACGGCAAGCTCACAAGCGGCCAGCTTAACCCCGACGGTGACGACGGCTGGAAGGAGATTGCAGTTGTTATCGCAAGATACTATCTCAACTCCCTTATCAACGTAGACATCCCCGAAGGTCTCGACTTTGAAGATACAATCGAGCACATCGTCAACTGGGCTCTCACAAACTACGGCGGTATCCTTGACTACGCAGCCGACCTTGCAGGCGACACATCCAAGACTGCATGGCAGAAGCTCGACGGTGTTATCTTCGGCCTTATTCCTCTTGAGTGGCTTCCCGCAAAGGCAAGAGTTCTCAAGAACGGCGTAGAGACCTATGTTGATATCACAGGCTCCGAAGTTATTATTATGGATATTCTTCTTGGTAATGTCCTTGACATGAAGATTGAATATCTCTTCGACCTTTTCAACAGACGTGACGGCGGCCCGCTTGACAAGGCTCCCGTACAGGTTATTCTCAGCACAATTGAGAACATTCTCAACTCCATCATCCCCGGCCTCTTCCCGACAGGTCTCCAGACAGTTGATGCTCTTCTTACAAAGGAAAAGCTCGGCGACCTTCTTAAGGGCCTTTGCACAGGTCTCTATGAGATCAGAACAAACCTTCTTCCCGCTGCTCTTCCGCTTGTTTGTATGATTCTTGAACTTACAACAGCTCAGCAGCTTGAAGACCCGACTGTTACATACCCGAACTTCATCTACAGCACCTCAAGATCTCTTGCAGGTACTTCGATCGTTCTTCGTAACAGCTCCACAGGTGTTAACACAGCTTATACAGATGCAGACGGTGTAACACACCAGGATGACCTTTATAAGGTTAAGGTTAAATCTATTACAACTAATAATAGTAAGGTTTCCGTTACTTACAACGCAAACGAGACACTTAACGGCGGTGAGACCAAGTCCTTCCCCGTAACAGGTGCTCTTGATGCAGACGGTCTCGTCAGCTTCGTAATCGCTTACGAAATCCTTGACGAAGAAGGCAAGTCACTCACAGCATCTCCCATCGAGGTTCGTGTTTACACATACGTAAGCGCAACACATCCCGATGACGATGAGCAGTACTATGCTTATGATGAAAGCGGTTGGCCGCTCGAATATGTTGCTCCCTTCGGTATGAACAACCACTACGTTGTTTCTGCTCCCGCAGCATACATCAACAGCTGGGGCGACCTTGCAGACCAGGGTTACACACTCGGCCGTGACAGCACGAACGAGAACAACCACGGCAACAGCGCTACAATCAGCTTTGTAAGCTACACAGCAACAACAGCAGACGGTCAGGACGTTTCCGCCGCTCTCCAGAATCCCGGTTTCGCAACAGTTACAACTGACTACAACGGTTACTTTGCAGGCTTCGACCTTATGAAGGTCGTTCCTCCCCAGGTTGTTGATCCTGAGGATCCCACAAAGACTGTTGACGAAGACATTATGAACTACGTTGGTAACTACAACGTTGCTCTTACTCTTAACTTCACAGCTACACTTAATACTCCTGCAACATACACTATCGCCCGTGAGCTCGTTATCTTCAACGACTTCGGTCTTCCCGGTCTTGTTGGCGGCGTTATGGACGCAAACCGCCAGAAGGCTAACTACGATGTAGCAGGCACAACTCTTTGGGAAGATTACGTAGCAGCTCTTGACGCAGCTCAGGCAGTTGTTCTCGCTCCCAAGACTGTTGACACATTCAGCGCAACAGATAACGGTTACGAAGCAGCAGCAGCAGCTCTTAAGGCAGCAGTTGAAGCTCTCGACGAAAAAGCAGTCAGCGCAGGTGTTGCTTCTCTTGAGGCTCTCAGAGAGCAGTATCAGCCCTCCAACCCCGAAGGTATGGAGTATGACGATCCCGATTTCAACTACATGGGCGCAGAAGACTACGTTCTTTACACCTACGAGCGCTACAGAGACCACAGAGACAACATTGATTCTCTCATCAATTCTCAGAAGAAGCCCGCAGCTCCCGGTGCAGACGCAACTGCAGAAGAAATCGCAGCTTACGAGAAGGCTCTCGCAGAGATTCCCACTCTTAAGCTCTTCGACATCACTTACAGAGGCCATATGTATCAGATGAACGCTGAGCGTCTCGTCCCGAGAACGGCTTCCAAGAATTATCTCCAGCACGCATACAGACTTGTATACGATAAGTACGTTCTTATGGACGAAGCTGAGTACTCAACAAAGACATGGGCAGCTCTTGAGAAGGCTATCGCTTTCGCAGAGACAGTCCTTGCTGACAACAGTGCAGACCTTCGCCAGACAAAGGTTAACGCAGCTCGTCACGAAATCATCGCTGCTTACAAGGGCCTTGCTTCCAAGAGCACAGACCCCGCTGACTACGCACAGCTTCTTGATGCTATCGCACAGGCAGACGAAATCTTCGCTATCGACAACTACGAGGCTAAGTTCACAGGCATCGAGGCTCTCCTTGAGGCTTATGAAGCAGCTACGAACATCGAAAGCGGTCTCCTTGCAGAGTTCCAGGAGGATATCGACGCAGCAGCTCAGGCTCTTCTTGATGCTCTTGAAGCTCTTGAAGCTATCGCAGCAGGCCTTGACTTTGCACCCGCAACTGATGTTTATGCAGGTCTTGCAGGCAACACAATGACAGGTGAAGGCTACAACTGGGCACCCGCAGTTAAGACATTTGACAACGGTGGAAACTTCATCGATGGTCTTCTTGCTAACTACTACGACGGTATCGATACAATCATCGCTACAACAGGCGGTGCAGAGCTTGGCTACACACCGAATGAAAACAACGATGGTAGTGTTATCGCTACAGGCGACACAGTCACAGTTGACGGCGTAGAGTATACTCTCGTTGTTTACGGTGATACTGACGGTACAGGTTACTGCGACGTAACAGACGTTGCTGAAATCACACAGCTTGCTAACTGGGAACTCAGTGCAGACGAAGAAGCTGCAGCAAAGGTTAAGGCAGCAGATATCGTTGCTGATAACTGCATCGACGTTTCCGACGTTGCTTTCGCAGTTCAGCTCGCATCAATGGTTCTCTATGACTACCAGATTCCTCAGGACGGTACCTTCGCAGGTGCAGTTCTTCCCCAGTAATTCCGTCTGAATTAATTACATTATTACTATAGTGTTTAGCCGGGTTGGCTCCCGGGCTGACCCGGCGGACACGAAAATGCTTTTATAAGGGGGCAACCCAATGACAAGAAAACTGAAAAGAATAGCAGCGCTTGTTCTTGCTCTCGCAATTCTTGCTTCGAGCTTCGCTCTTAGCGCTTTTGCGGCAGGCACAGCAACAGGCAACGAGGCTATGAATGTCGGTCTTGCGTTGAGTGCCGATACGGCTGAACCCGGTGATGAAATCACCGTAACAGTCAGCATTAGTAACAACTACAACGCAACAACAATGCGTTGGCCCGTGCTCTACTCAACGGACGTTTTTGAGCTTGTTGACGGCAGCCTTACTACAGCTATCGACAGCGTAACAACCGTTGCAGGCAGCACAACCACAACAACTAATGAAGAATTTGTCCCCGCTGCTTACAGCGAAGGATATTCGGCATTCACAATTCAATGGATCGCAAATTCTGACGGAACAATTATCGGTGCTTTCAACAGTGCAACATCCGTTGCTTGCTTCTCCTTCAAACTCAAGGTTATTGAGGGCTCGGAAGGCAAGACCGGCACCGTTCTTATTCCTCAAAGCTCAGAACATTTTTACAAAATGGCAGTCAGCGACATTGCTGACGCAACAAGCTTCTACACAGCACCCGTAACCTTTACGGTTTCCGATGCAGCAGCTCTCACAGTTGAGAGTGCATACGTAGCTCCCGAGCTCGTAGCTCTCGGTGGTACAATCATCGATAAAGCAAACGGCTTCATCTACGGCCTTACACACGGCGATTTCGCAGAAATCGTTGACATTGTTGAAGACGGCTACGCAAAGGTTGAGGGCGATGGCTCCGTAGTTTGCACACCTGTTGCAGGTCAGAACGTACTCGGCACAGGCGCAAGGGTTGAGCTTGTTGACTCATTAGGTGTAACAGTAGAAACATATTATATTGTTATCTTCGGCGACACAGACGGTGACAGCTTCGTCACAACTGATGATATCATCGATGCAAGCCGTTGGTACGCATACCTTGACAGCGCAAACGATTACGAGGATTTCTCAAATCCCGTTGCATTTGCAATGGATATCAACGGCGACGATTTTGTTGACGACGTTGACTTTGCAATCGTTGAGCGTTACTATGCATACCTTATCGAGGATGTTCCGCAGACAAGATAACAAATGTTTAAAAGCTCATTTTTCCGTAACAGCGGAAGAATGAAAACAAAAGAATAAGAATAGGAGGAAACTCGCTCAATGAAACTTACAAGACGAGTTCTGGCGGTTATAGTAGCAGTTGCTATGCTTGTAGGCGTAATGGCAATCGGCGCTTTCGCAGCAGTCGGCGATTACGATGCAACCTCTAACCCCTTCACGACCAAAATCGGTCTCAAGGCATACCGTGTTGATGATTCCGGCGAATACGTTGAGATAACAGACGGCAAGGTCCTTGACGGCGAAGTTATCCGTATTGAGGTCTGGGGTCAGACAAACTACTATGCAAATATTGCAAACTATATTATGGCTTACTCAAACGGCCTTTTCGCTCCCACTAAGCTTGACGGCTCCACCTACGACTACGATGCAACATCTGCAACAGGTCTCGGTATGGAAGTTATCGAACAGATAGCTTATGATGAGGATGCTCTCAACGCAGCATACGAAGCAGAAGGCGAAACAGGCTACGCAAGCTTCAATGCTCCCTTCGCATTCAACACAGCAGCAAAGCTCACAACAGCTTTCGCAGGTGCTGACAGCGCAAGCGCAATCGCAAATATGTATCCCGCAGCTTGGAAGAGCGGCTCAGCAGTTAACGCAACAGGCGCTGCTTACAACGTTCTTTCCGCAGGCTACGGCCCCGACATTGATGTCGCTCTCCCCGCTTCCGCTAACTCCGGCTACAATATGGCCGTTGTTATGGTTGACTATCAGCCCCTCGTTGCTTTCAACCTCACAGTTGATGCAGCAGCAGGCACAAAGGGTGTTGTAACCCTTCCCGAGGCAGCTGTAAGAACCAGCTCCAACACCTCCGGCAGAATGTACGTTTCCGCCGGTACTCCCAACGCAAACTTTGACGACTTCGGCTTCCCCGCATACGAGGCACAGGCTGTTCCTTCTGTTGCACTTAACTTTGCACAGTACAAGGACACATACGAAGACGGCACAGTTGCTGACCGTGTAGTTGACCTTTCCGAAGGCACAATCGACTTCACAGTTGTTACCTCTCTTGACGGCGGCGACGAGCCCATCGTTCCCGAGGTTAACAAGGAAGCTCTTGATGCAGCTATCAAGACTCTCCCCGCTTTCACACAGGATGAGGCAGAAGCAACATCCTGGGCAAACTACGCAGCAGCTCTTGCAGACGCACAGGCTGTTTACGCAGACCCCAACGCTTCTCAGGACGCTGTTAACGCAGCAGAGACAGCTCTCCTTGCAGCTATTGCAGCAGTTGTTGCAAAGCCCGCAGTAGCTCCCGAGCTCGTAGCTCTCGGCGATACAATTATCGACAAAGAGCTTGGCTTTATCTACGGCCTTCCCCACGGTGACTTTGGCGGCGTAACAGACCTTGTTGATGAGGGTTACGTTGAGGTTACAGGTGACGGTTCTGTCAGATGCACACCTTCAAGCGACATCCTTGGTACAGGCTCCAAAGTTGAGCTTCTTGATTCCAAGGGTGCAGTAGTTGAAACATACTACGTTGTTATCTTCGGCGATACAGACGGTGACGGCTTCATTACAAGTGAAGATATTATTGACGCAAGCCGTTGGTACGCTTACCTTGACAGCGAAAACGATTACGAGGATTTCAGCAATCCTGCTTCCTATGCAATGGATATCAACGGCGACGATTTCGTTGACGACGTTGACTTCTCAATCGTTGAGCGTTACTATGCATACCTTATCGAGGATGTTCCGCAGACCCGATAAGTAAACACACACTTTTTTAGTCTGATAATCCACCCTCCGTGTTACGGCACGGAGGGCGGTTAAAGGAAAAATATCACAGGAGGATTTCAGCTAAATGAAACTCACAAAAAAAGTTCTCAGCATTATCCTCGCTGCGGCTCTTGTATTTGGTTCAGTAGCAGTTGCTGCAAACGCAGTTGTTACAGAACTTGCAGGCTCCGTACTTACCATGAGCATTACATCCGATAAGGACGTTGCAGACGGTAAGGCTGAAGTCAAGCCCGGCGAAACAATCACAATCAGCGTTGCCTATACAACAAACTTCTACCCCGGTAATGCCGGCGTTGACCTTTTTGTTTGGGACAGAGGCGTATTTGCTGATGATTCAACAGTAAACTTCACATACGGTCTTGCTGATGACCTTTGGAAGTGTACTACAAACACTCCCCTTACATCCGGCTATCCCACAGATTACCCCAGCTCAGACTATGTCGGCTTCCTTAATACACGTGGTGACCTTGTTGATGTAGTTGGCTCCGAAATCGATGTTCTTGACAACGATGTATTCTACACCTTCACATTCACAGTACCCGAGGATGCAGAAATCGGCACAGTTGCTCATTTCCTTGCTCCCGCTTCAAAGATTTACAGCGGTTCAGGCTCCACTCGTGGCTTCATTCGTCAGAATGTTAGTGATTCCAACATCTATGATAAGGCTGCTTCAACTTACTGTGAGACAGTTAACGTTGACTCCCTTGAGATTACAATTGTTGACGAAAAGACAGAAGAACCTGATACACCCGTAGTTGTTGATCCCGTTTACGGTCTTGAAGGCTCCGTTCTTACAATGGACATCACATCCGATAAGGACGTTGCAGACGGCAAGGCAGAAGTTAAGCCCGGCGAAACAATTACAATCGACGTTGCTTATACAACAAACTTCTACCCCGGTAATGCCGGTGTTGACCTTTTTGTTTGGGACAGAGGCGTATTTGCTGATGATTCAACAGTAAACTTCACATACGGTCTCGCTGATGACCTTTGGAAGTGTACTACAAACACACCTCTTACATCCGGCTATCCCACAGACTATCCCAGTTCAGATTATGTCGGTTTCCTCAACACCCGTGGCGACCTCGTCGATGTTGTTGGCTCCGAAATCGAACTTCTTGACAAAGACATATTTTACACATTCACATTCACAGTACCCGAGGACGCAGAAATCGGTACAGTCGTTAATTTCCTCGCTCCCGCTTCAAAGATTTACAGCGGCTCAGGCTCCACTCGTGGCTTCATTCGTCAGAATGTTAGTGATTCCAACATCTACGATAAGGCTGCTTCAACTTACTGTGAGACAGTCAACGTTGACTCTCTCCAGATCACAATTGTCGGTGAAGGCGGCGAAGAGCCTCCCGTTGTTGAGTACGCTGACCTTACAGCTCTTCAGGCAGCTCTCGACAAGGCTGCAGTTGCTGATACAGCAAATTGCACATCCGCAACAGTAGCAGAATTCAACGCAGCTAAGGCAGCAGCTGAGGCTCTCAACGTTGAAGGCACACTTGCTACAGAGCAGGATGCTGTTAACGCAGCAGCTCAGAGACTTGAAGATGCTATCACAGGTCTTACAAAGCTTCCCACAGTTGACTACGATGCACTTCAGGCAGCTATCGAAGCATACGAGGCAAAGGTTGTTGATAAGGACAACTACAGCAACTGGGATGCATACGCAGACCTCTACGCAGCAGCAGTAGAGATTGACCAGACAGTTGTTTATGATGACGAAGCAGGCTCCGTACAGACAGCAGTTAACGAAGCAGCAGCAGCTCTCAACGACTTCGTTCTCGTTGAGTACGGCAAGGTTAACTACAACGCTCTTAACGATGCTATCGCAGCATACGAAGCAAAGGTTGCTGATAAGGACAACTACAGAAACTGGGCAGATTACGAAGCTCTCTACAACGCAGCTAAGGCTATCGACCAGTCTGTCGTTTACGACAAGAACGGTGAGCAGGCAGCAGCTGATGCAGCAGCAACAGCTCTCAACGACTTCGTTCTCGTTGAATACGCAAAGGTTAACTACGATGCTCTTAACGCAGCTATCGCAGCTTATGAAGCAAAGGTAGCTGATAAGGATATCTATGCTAACTGGGCTGATTACGAAGCTCTCTACACAGCAGCTAAGGCTATCGACCAGTCTGTCGTTTACGACAAGAACGGCGAGCAGAAGGCAGCTGACGATGCAGCAGCAGCTCTCAACGACTTCGTTCTCGTTGAATACGCAAAGGTTGACTATACAGCTCTTAACGATGCTATCGCAGCATACGAAGCAAAGCTCGGCGACGCTAACCTCTACGCTAACTGGGCAGAGTACGAAGCTCTCTACAACGAAGCTAAGGCTATCGACCAGTCTGTCGTTTACGACAAGAACGGCGAGCAGGCAGCAGTTGATGCAGCAGCAGAAGCTCTTGCAAACTTCGTTCTCGAAGACAAGACTCTCGACTACACAGCATGGAACGATGCAGTAGCAGAAATTCCCGCAGACCTCGCAGGCTTCAAGCCCGCTTCCGTAACAGCTTACGAAGCAGCTAAGGCTCAGGCAGAGGCTGACAAGGATGAAGCAGTCGCAGCTCTCGACCAGACAGCTCTCGACGCAGCAGCAGACGCTCTTACAGCAGCTATCGCTCTTCTTGAAGAGAAGGCTGACAACTCCGCTCTTGCAGCAGCTATCGCTCGTGCAAGCGCACTTCTTGAAGAAAACTACACACCCGATTCCTGGACAGCAGCAGACCTTGCAAACGTTCTTGCAGCAGCTAACGTAGTTCTTGCTAACGGCGACGCTACAGCAGAAGAAATTGCAGCTCAGGTTGCAGCTATCGAAGCAGCAGAAGCTAAGCTCGTTGTTAAGGCTGACAAGGCAGCTCTCCTTGAGGCTCTCCAGGCAGCTCAGGCTCTCGTTGAAAACGAAGCAGCTTACACACCCGCTTCCTTTGCAGAGGCAAACCTTGCAGCAGTTATGGCTGATGCACAGGTTGTTTATGACGATGATAACGCTACAGCTCAGGCAGTAGCAGACGCTATCACAGCTCTTAAGGCAGCAGAGGCTAAGCTCGTTCTCAAGGCTGACAAGGCAGCTCTTGAAGCAGCTATCAACACAGAAGTTGTTCTTGAAAACGCAACATCTGCAACACTCGCAGCTTACAACGAGGCTCTTGAAGCAGCTCAGGCTGTTCTTGCTGATGACAACGCTTCTGAGGAAGAAGTTCTCACAGCTACAAACAACCTCCTTGCAGCTATCGACGGCATTAAGTACCTCGGCACTTGTGATTATGACGAGCTCAACGCTGTAATCGCAGAGGCAGAAGCACTCAATCCCGACGATTACACAACAACATCCTGGTACTCACAGGCTTACCTCAACGCTTACCTTGACGCAGCTAAGGAAGTTGCTCCCGATATGATCGCTGACGAAGCAGGCGAAAACCAGGCTATCATCGATGCAGCAGCACTTGCACTCAGAACAGCTATCGATACTCTCGAGCTCAGAGCTAACCTTGCAGACCTCAAGGCAGCTATCGCCGCAGAAGCTAAGGTTGCTGAAGAGTACGCAACAGAAGACACTTGGGCAGCTTACGCTGAAAAGCTCGCAGCAGCTCAGGCTCTTGCTGACGAAGAAGGCACAATCGGCGTAAGCCGTCAGGCTGAGGTTGACGAAGCAGCAGCAGCTCTCGTAGCAGCTAACGACGCTCTCGTTGAGGCAGACGCTGACTACACGGCAGTTGAAGAAGCTCTTGCTTATGTAGAGACTAAGGGCGAGCTCAACCAGTATACACAGACTTCCGTCAAGAAGCTCCAGGCAGCTATCGATGCAGTAGTTTACGGTCTCGGTATCTCCAAGCAGGATGAAGTTAACGCAGCAGCAGAAGCAATCGTTAAGGCAGCAGACGAGCTTGTAATTTCTCAGGCAGCTGTTACTAACGTTGTAATGCTCGGCGGCGACTACGTTGCAAGAGAGACAAGACAGTACGAAATCACTGTTGCAGGTGCTCCCACAAAGACACGTTTCGTCAACGAAAAGGGCGGCACAGTTACATTTGCAAGAAACGGCAGAAACATCACTATCGTTTCCTACAATGCAGCCGGTGAAGTTATCGACTACGCTGAAGAAGAACCCGCATACGAGGTTTGGACAGTTTCTACATCTCTCGGTGAAGGCACATACCAGGCTCTCGCTAAGCTCGGCGCAGATTGGGAAGCATTCACATACGAGTTCGAAATCGAGCTTGTTGACTACGCAGAGAACGAAGTTTACTTCGTAGCAGCTCCCGCTGACGGCTCTGCAGAGGCAGGCAAGACTCTCGAACTCACAAGAAATGCTCCTGCTGTTATGACGGTTACAGTTCCCGACACAGTAAATAAGGTTCAGCTCTTCTTTACACTCGGCGAAAAGACCTTCACAACAACCTACGCTCTTGATTCCGCTTACGCAACAGTTGCTGACAACGGCGACGGCACAATGACTTGGACCCTTACACGTAACTTCTCAACACTTGGTGAGTACACAATGGCTCTCAAGCTCAGAGATTCTAAGGGCTGGTACGACGCTGTTACAGACGTTATCAACGTTACAGTTACAAAGTAAGCAGCGGTTTCTTAAAACCCAATAATTAAAAACGGCGCCTCGGGTGTAAAAGCCCGGGGCGCTTTTTTGAGTGCAGATAATAGATAATATTTGTAGTGCTTTGTTTCATCTTAAAGTTGACATTTGTAGGGGCGGATATTATCCGCCCGTGTTGATAACGCTCAGTTTGCCGGCGGCTGATAGCCGCCCCTACTGTGAAGTTTTAGGGGAAACAAGGTAGCAGGGGAGATTTTTAATCGCCCGCCGCGGGGTTGATATGGCGGTATGTTTCGCGCGGATAATATCCGCCCTACGGGAAAAAGATTTTTAATGAATAATGAATATTGAATAATAAAAAATGAAGAAATGCAGGGGCGACCTTTGGTCGTCCGTTATTATTGTTACATCAACATAAATTCGGTTATCCTGTAGGGGAGGGGTCACCCCTCCCGAGGGAAAAATATGACGTTTCACGCGGGAGGCGAAACGCCTCCCCTACTATTACACAAAAACTTTTACGCAATTATGTTACAAATGCACAAAAACAAAGAATTGTTACAATGTTTTTACAAATTTATATATAAAAATAAAGCAAAATCAATTGACTAATTGAAATATAAGTGATACAATTGATACACCAATAGTATAAGTGGCGGTGTCTAAAAAATCCGACACGCACGGGTACTAAAAGGGAAATCCCAAAATTCGCAAGGAGGAATTAAGCGTGAGAAAAATGAATAAAATTCTCTCATTAGTTCTGTCGGTTGCAATGGTTATCGGTATCGTTCCGATGATGACCATTTCATCAAGCGCGGCTTATTCGGGCCAGTTCAAGTTTGATGAAAACGGCGAGTTCACCATTGTTCAGCTCACCGACATTCAGGATGACAAGGAAGTCCACGAGGACGCCCTTGCTCTTATTACAAAGGCCATGAGCAGGTACAGCCCTGACCTTGTAGTTTTCACCGGTGATAACATTGCCGGTAAAATGAGCGCAAGCGACACCTGGTCATCAATCAGCCAGTTCCTGGCTCCCATCATCAACGCCGGTGTACCCTATGCAATGACATTCGGTAACCACGACGAAGAAGATGCAACACTTGTTGATACTCCCTCAAAGCAGGAGCAGTACGACTACGCACTCAGCCTTTCCGACTACGGCGTTGACTTCGACGTTGACTCCCTCAGCGGTACAGGTACCGGCGGTATCCCGATTTACTCCAAGGACGGCAGCACAATCAAGTTCGCTGTTTTCCCGGTTGACTCGGGTAACTACGACGAAAACGGTGACTACGACCACGTAAAGGCTGACCAGCTCCAGTGGTACGAGCAGCAGGTCGCTTCCTACGGCAGCGTTCCTCACCTTGTTTTCCAGCACATCATCATCCCTGAAGTTTACACGACCCTTCTTGTCAAGGCCGAGAGCACAACTCCCGGTGCAATCCAGGGTCACGGTAACTGGAGCAGCAACTACTATGTTCTCGACCCCTCTAACCCCACAATCACAGGTCAGATGAACGAGCAGCCCTGTCCGTCAGCTATCAACGGCGGTCAGTACGATGCGATGGTCCGTACAGGCTGTATGGTCGGTAACTTCGTAGGTCACGACCACACCAACAACTTCGTTGGTACAACAGCAGACGGTATCACAATCGGTTATACCGAGGCTGTTACAATGCACTCCTACGGTCACCACGACCCCGCTTGCCGTGTCTTCACAATCAAGGAAGACGGTACATACACATCCAAGAACATCCGTCTCTCCGAGATGGGTATGGAAGAGGCAGACGATTACGAGCACGACGTTATCGCAGGTACTCCCACAGTTCCTAAGAAAATCGTTGTCGGCGCATCAGGCAACAGCCTCAGCCAGCAGAAGCTCGGTAACGTTATCCAGCAGTACTCCGTCAACCACAAGACACAGGCTCTCTATGCTAACGATATGCGGGTTACCATTGACCTTGCGGCAGAGCTTACAAACGTTACCCTCACACCTCAGAGCGGTATCAACGTAAGCGGTCCCCAGGTTACAAATGCAAATGATGACGGCAGCATCAAGACCTATACTTGGGTTATCAACGGCGGTACGGCAACTGCTGGTACAGCAGCAGAGTTCAAGATTACCTACAACAACGGCGACAAGCAGCTCACACAGTATGCTTACAGCTACGTTGACGATATTCAGACCCCCGCAGGTTACTACTTCTTCACGCGTAACTACCGCGGCGGTAACAACTCCGACAACTGGGTATCACATACATACGTTATGACCGTTCTCGGTGATACCGTTTACGGTGACGCACGTTCACAGACCGACGCCT
Source organism: Clostridia bacterium (assembly GCA_017410325.1). GTDB lineage: Bacteria > Bacillota > Clostridia > Oscillospirales > Acutalibacteraceae > UBA8612. The sequence goes on from JAFQRA010000030.1 coordinate 85,981, forward strand.
CACTCTACGGTTACGAGGGTGCAGAGGTCGGCGCTTGGACAAACGCAACGGCAGGTTACTACAACTACACGTCAAGTGAGGACGCAGGCTTCACAGGTATGGGTGACTCTAACTACGGTCTTATCTTTACCTCTCCTGCCCGTGCAAACTGCCGTACTCTTTACCACTTCCCCAGATTTGCTTCGGCAGGCAAGAGCCCCGTTTCTACAATTTTCGTAGATACAAGTGAGGTTACAACACTCGGTCAGCTCGGTATCAGTGTTAACTACTGGCGCCACATGACTACCGACCACAGCCTTGCAACGGAGCACTCACTCTACTTCAAGAACGGTGACGTCGGCTACTCAACGGGCAACCTCACCGAGGGCACAGCAGGCACAACTACAATCAGCGCCGCTGTTTCCGCAGTTACGCTTGCAGCCGCAAAGGGCTCCAACGCTAACATCGCAATAAACGGTGTTATTCCGGCAGACGGCACGGAATACACGATGATTTCAAGAGGTTACTCACACTACGACGGCAGCTACTCAACAGACCACTATACATACGGCCCCGTCCTCCTCAGATTTACAACCTACAACAAGGCAGAGCTTCGTGAGCTCGTTAACGCAGAGCGTTCCGCAATGCGCCAGACAGACGATGTTGTTTACCGCGCAGCCTTCAAGGAAGCTTACAAGCAGGTTATGAAGGTTAACACGACACAGGCTGACATCAACGCAGCTATCGTTCTTCTTAACACCGCTATCGAGGGCCTTACCTTCGACGGTACTGACGTTTCCAACAACGGTGCATACGCAGGTACAACTACAATTCCTCCCGTTATCTATATCGCAGGTAGCGGCTACGGTCTTTCCCAGCAGCCCACAGGTACGAATATCCAGAGCGGCGTAATCGACTACGCTTCAAACACAATGAACTATGATTACTCCAGATTCTATTTCTCCGCTCCTCAGGGCGCAACAGGCGTTTCCGTTTCCGTTAAGGAGTCCAACGGCAACACAGTTTCCTACACATGGGATGCAGGTACAAACTCCGGCCAGATTACAGGCGGTACATCTGCACAGAACGCTTATATCCAGTATATTTTCTCATACACACTTGGCGGCAAGCTTTACGAGCAGGTAGAAGCTTCTGCAGTTCTTCCCGCTCCGCAGGCAGCAGGTTGGACATCAATGGTTAAGGGCTCAACAACAATGAGCGCAACTGTTTACAGAACTGTTTTTGAAACGGCCGTCCTCTTCGGTAACGGCGGCGTTCTTCCCGCAGGTGCTTACTACACCGGTCAGGACGTATTCAGCGGCGCTAACTACGGTATCAACCTTGATACTTCCGCCAACAACAATTTCGTCGGCTACGGCTATCAGAAGGTTGCCGGTACAGGTATGGCTTGGTGGGAAGTTACAAGAGCCCGTCAGTCAGACGGTACGGACTGGCTTTGTGCTTACGACGGTCAGGACGGTAAGAAGGACTTCTGGTCCGACCCCGGTTCGGATATGGGCCACAGAGCACGTTTCGATATCACAATCGACAGCTCCGTAATCCCGAACCTTTCTTCCATCGGTACAGGCTTCAAGTTTATCTCCCTTCAGAACCAGAACCGTTCAACAAACGGTACATCCAACAACTCCAACCCGACGGTTCTTCAGGTTACAAACACCGGCTTCTTCAACGGCTTTGTTTCGTTCTCTGATGTTGTTAACGGCAACAACAAGACAAGCGCAGTCAGACTCGGCACACCCTACAACAATGAAGGCGTAGCAGGCGACACCACATACGGTGTTAAGGCCGGCGATACACTTTCACTTATCTACGGCTTCGAGTCCGATTCGCTTCCCGCAGCAGGTAACTACTCCTTCTGGACAGAGCTTACCAACGAAGGTACTTACAAGTCTTACGCCCACTATGTGTGGAACTTCACAATCAACTACGTTGATAAGACGGCTATCCGTAACTATCTTGCACAGGAAGCTGAGAATTACCGTCAGCTTTCCGACGGCTACGACAATTCCGACGGCTCCTTCACAGCCTTCCAGGCAGCACTTGCCAAGGCTAAGGCAGCTGTTACAGACGTAACCCTTAACGATGCTGATACAGCAACTATTCAGACAGAGCTTCAGACAGCCATTGCAAACCTTAAGTATCTCCCCGCTGACTATACGAAGCTCAGAGCTAAGGTACTTGAAGTACGTATTGAAAATGCTGACGGCACCTACGCTTACAGACCGCATCCCGCAAACGACCCGACATACTACAACACGGGCGAATACTACCCCTGGAACTGCTTCAGCTCCACAAACGAAGTTGACATCGCCATCAAGGACATCAACTGGAACTACGACGTTCGTTACCAGAACAAGATTGATATGATGGTTGACGCTATCGACGTTGGTTGGATCAACGTTACACTTGTTAACGCTGACTACACAAACGTTGACAGATACCTTGCTTATAAGACAGGTACAGGCGCAAACGGTGCAGCAGGCGGCGCACAGATTCTCGCACCCGACAAGTACGACTACCTGATGCTCACTAACCCGATGCTTCCCGCCGAGTACTACACAACAGACTCCTACAACGCTTGGACAAATGCTTGTGCAGTCGGTCAGGCAGACCGCTCACTCAAGAAGCCCGACCAGGATGTTGTTGACGGCTACGCTCTCGCTCTTGAAACAGCATACAATAACCTTACTCTCCTTCCCGCTGACTTCAGCCCCCTTGACGAAGTTCAGGAAGCTGTTCAGGATAGCTTGGATATGACGGTTGAGGTTGTTGACCCCTCCAACTCCGCAAACAACTACGATATCTCCTACTACAGCCCCGAACTCATCGCTCAGATTCGTGAGAAGCTTGCTCAGCGCGATGCAGGTCTCACAATTATGGAGCAGGATAAGGTTGAAGGTCTCGTCGTTGAAATCGATGCCCTCTATCAGGAGCTTGGCTCAACACTTAACAGCGTTGATATGAAGTACGCTAACGAGCAGAAGGCTATTGAAGCTACCTACGAGGCAGAGGCTGAGAAGTACTACACGGCTGATAGCTGGCAGAGACTTGTCGATGCCCGTGCAGCAGCTAACGACAGACTTGCTTCCAGGCAGACTGACAGCCAGGTAACTGTTAACGCAGTTGCACAGGAAATCTACGACGCACGTAACGCTCTTGAATACAACGGTGCGGATTACTCCGTAGTCAACCAGTACCTTGCACTCATCGCTGAGGAAGAGGCAAACAAGGATTGGTACTCCAACTGGTCCGCTGTTGACGTTGCAGTTGCAAACGTTGTAACAGGCCTCGACATTACAGAGCAGGCAAGAGTTGACAAGATGGCAGCAGACCTCAAGGCAGCATACGAAGGCCTTGCTCTTAAGGACGCTAACTATGCAAACCTCAAGGCAGCTATCGACCTTGCAAACGAAAAGAACAAGGATTCTAAGTACTACACAACCGAAACCTATTCAGTATTTGCTGATGCACTTGCAGCAGCCAACACAATGTACACAGACGGTCAGTCCGCTCCTCTCAAGATTAACGAGCAGGCAAGGGTTGACGCTGTAGAAGCTGCACTCCGCGATGCAATGGGCAAGCTCGAATATCAGGATGCTAACATCCAGCCGCTTGTTGACGCTATGAACACATACGACCAGACAGTATTTGGCGGTATGTACATGGGCGAGTATCCCGACGCTGACGAGGACGGCTACGAAGACATTCTTGACAGCGTAAGAGGTGCTTACAGCGAAGCTGAGGAAATCATTGCCGCTTACAACAACGGCGAGCTCACAATCAAGGACAATACAAGCATTGCCCTTGCCGCAACTAACCTCGAAACTCTCAGAGCAGCACTTCCTGCTTGCTATATGATGGTTTACGATGCACTTATCGATCCTTACACTGGCGATGCACTTTACAACTACGCTACAGACGGCAAGCTCAGCGCTTACATCACAACTCTTGAGGCTAACCTCAAGACAACTTACACGGATGCATCCGTCAAGGAAGTTGTAAACGCTCTTAAGGCTATCAACTACAACTACAAGATTGACGACCAGGCTCTCGTTGATGAGGCTTCCGGCCCCGTTTACGAAGCAGTCGCAATGCTTGAGTACAGACTTGCAAACCTTGATGAACTCAACGCCGCTATTACAGCAGGTGACGAGAAGGTTGCACTCGCAGATACAACAGACTGGTTCACGGCTGACTCCTGGGCAGCTTATGAGGAAGCTTACAACGCAGCAGTTGACGTTCGTGACGCTGATCCCGCTTATATGATAACAGAGCAGGAAGCAGTTGACGAAGCAACACAGGCTCTTGCAGACGCTACAGCAGCTCTCACCTATAAGGATGCTGACTACTCAGCACTCAACGATGCTCTTGCACAGGCTAATGAGCTCAACGAGTCCGACTGGACACCCGAAAGCTGGGCAGACCTTGAGGATGCAATTGCTCTCGTTGATGCACTTGCAAAGGATCTCAAGATTGACCGCCAGGCTGAAATTGATGCAGTTACAGAAGCTATCGTAACAGCTATCGAAAACCTCAAGTCCGGCACTCTCGAACTCGTAGGTATCGGCAACACAGTTATTGATAACACCCGTGGCTTCATCTACGGTCTTGTTGATGCAGACTTCGAGGAAATCACAGACCTTGTTGCTCAGGGCTATGCAGAAGTAGTCGGTAACGGCTATGTCAAGTACACACCCGTTGAAGGCAACTCCAACCTCGGTACCGGCGCAGTTGTTGAGCTTATCCGTGGTGCAGACGACGGTGATGACACCAACAATGAAGTTGTCAAGACATACTACATCGTAATCTTCGGCGACCTCGACGGTAACGGTTTCATCACAAACGATGATATCTATGACCTTACTCAGTATGCTGCATGGAATGATACAGACTACGATTATGAGTCACAGATGAATCTGCCGCAGGTATTCGCAATGGATATTGATGCTAACGGTGAAGCAAACCTCGACGATGCTTACTATGTACTTGAATACGGCGCATGGAACATCGACGAAATCAAGCAGACCTACACAGGTCAGAACTAAACATTTAGTCTAAACCCCAATAACCTGCCTCCCCAAAAGGGGAGGCAGGGACACAAAAACTTTTTTCATCGTAGGGGCGGATATTATCCGCCCGAAAACGGCAAACGGATAATGCGTCTGATGAGGACGAATATTATCCGCCTCTGCGATTCGTTTCGCAAACCAAAACAAAAAACGTTTACCTTTAATTCGTCTTATTACCCGTTGGTAAAAACCCTGTCGGATAGGCAATCCGTAGGGGAGGGTTTTCCCCTCCCGACGTTGCCGTGGGCTCCGCATAACGGGAGGGGAAACCCCTCCCCTACAACAAAATGCGGAAGCGGCCGCGAAGGTGCTTTTACAAATCGGGTTTAAGAATATACTAAACAGGAGGACTAATTAATGAAACTCACAAAAAAGATTCTCAGTCTTGTCCTCGCCGTTGCTCTTGTTCTTGGCAGCATAGCTGTTGCCGCTAACGCAGCAGATTATGACGGTCTTACCTATGAGGGCTCAGAGCTCGCATATAAGATTGAAGCCGATAAAACAGAAGTTAAGCCCGGCGAAACAGTTACATTCAGCGTTTATATGAAGAATAACTACTACATCGGTGCTTCCGGTGGTGAATTCTTCCTTTGGACAAAGGGTGCTTTTGAAGCTATTACTGAAAGCGATATAGCTTTTGACGGTATCGTTGCAAAAACCTACAACGTTACTCCCAACTACGCACCTGCTTCTGGTATGTATCCCTCATCACATGCTTATGCCGAATGGGATGGCTATCTCTCCTCCCGTAACGCAAACGCAGGTACAGTTCCCGAAATCATTTCCGATTTTCAGCTTATCTACACAATTACTCTCAAAGTAGTTGATGATGAAAGCCTTATCGGCAAAACAATTACATTTGAAATGCCTGAAGGCTCTCTCAAGTCTGCCGCACAGACAGGCCGTAAGGGTACTATCTATCAGGCAATGGCAAAAGCTGTCGATAATGCAGCAACATCAATTGCTTACTCTGAATCAGTTGACCTTTCCGCAGCAAGCGTAACAATCAAGGTTGCTTCCGCTGCTGTTCTTGGTGAGATTACTGATGTTCAAGGTTCCGAGACTTACGTTAATGACACAGCAGTTGTCGCTGTTAACGTAACCGGTGCTCCCGAGAAGCTTAGCGTTACCACACCCGACGGCACATACGACTACACTCGTAACGATGCTGATATCAATACTACTGCGACCGGTGAGGAGTGGGTCATTGAGGTTCCCGTAAATGTAGAAGGTGAAAACGCTTGCACAGTTACAGCCGATTACGGCGAGGCTGGCGTAACACCCGCTACAGCTTTCACAGTTACAGGTATCGGCTACTGCGATTATGATGCTCTTGAAGCAGCAGTTGCAAAGACACCCGAAAAGGCAGAAGAATACTACGACGCAGAAGCTTACAAGGCATGGGCAGACGCTAAGGCAGCAGGCCAGGCTCTCCTTGATGCTGAAAAGCTCTACGATAAAGACGACAACCAGGATAAGATTGATGCAGCTGCTCAGCTTATCGAAACAACATTTGCAGCTCTTGAGCCCGCATTTGTTGACCTCACAAAGCTCAACAACGCTGTTGATGCTTACGATGAGCTTGCTTACGGCAAGGACTACTACGATGCTGACCTCTACGCAGCATGGGAACAGGCTCTTGCAGACGCAACAGCAGCACAGAAGACATATGACGGTGCTCCCGCTACAAAGCAGGCAGAAGCAGACAAGTTTGCTGATGACCTTCAGGCAGCATTCACAGCTCTCAATCCCTCTATCCTCGATCTCACAGCTCTCAATAACGCTATTGAGGCTTCCGATGAAACAGAATACGCAGCAGAGTACTACGATGCAGCTGAATACGCAGCTTGGCAACAGGCTCTTGCAGATGCACAGGCAGGTGTAACAACCTACACAGGTGCAGCTGATACAGCCGCTAACCGTGAGGCGGTTGCAGCTCTTGCACAGGCTCTTACAGATGCATTCGCAGCACTCGACGCACGCTTTGTTGACGCTTCCGCTATCGCAGAGGCTATCACAGCTTATGGTGCAGCAGAATACGCAGCAGAGTACTACGATGCAGCAGAATATGCAGCATGGGAAGCAGCTCTTGCAGCAGCTAACGATGCAGATTTCGCAGGTAAGGCTGACACAGAGGCTAACAGAGCAGCAGTTGCAAAGATTGCTGACGACCTCAAGGTTGCCTACGAGGCACTTGACGCACGCTTTGTAAACATTGATGTGCTTGAAGAAGCTTTCCTTGCTTGCAAGGATCCCGGGCTTGAGGCCGAGTGGTTTGATGCAAACGAATATGCAGCATGGAAAGCAGCTCGTGACGCAGTTGCCGAAGGCTCAACAACCTACGAAGGCAAGCCTGACACAGAAGAAAACCGTGCAGCAGTTGCAAAGCTTGCAGAAGACCTCAGAGCAGCTTACAGAGAGCTTGATCCTCGTTCAGTTGATGTTTCTGACCTTGAAGCAGCTCTTGCAGAATCTGTTCCTGCATACGGCGCAGAATACTACGATGCAGCAGCATACGCAGACTTCACAGCAGCAGTAGAAGCAGGTACAGCTATTGTTGCTCAAATGGGCGGCGGCGCAGCTCCCGACACAGAAGCAAACCGCACAACAGTTGCTGATGCAGCACAGGCTGTCCGTAATGCTTATGCAGCTCTTGAGCCCGCATTCGTAAGCTACGAAAAGCTTGAAAAGGCTGTCGCAGACTACGGCGAAGCTCCCGAAACAGAGTTCTACTACACACCCGATTCATGGGCAGCTTACGAAGAAGCTCTTGCAGCCGCTAAGGATGCAAACGAAAACAGACCCGAGCCTCTCCCCGCAGCAAACGACAACAACCAGGCTGCAGTTGATGCATACGCAGACGCACTCGAAAAGGCTTACAACGAGCTCGAAGCAGCCGTTTGCCACGTTATCAGCGTAACTCCTCTCCAGCAGACATACGACATCGGCGATAAGATCAACTTCGCAGTTCTTGTTGAAGGCAGTGCAGTTAAGGTTCAGCTTATCAAGGAAAGCGGCGTAACCTCTACCTACACAAGAGATGACAGCCTTGTTGTAAGCATTACAGACAACGGCGACGGCACAGAAACCTGGATTATCACTCGACCCATTTTCGAGGATGAATACACCGAGTACGCAAAGGCTAAGATGGGCAGAAACTGGGATACAGGCGTTGTTTCTTACGACCTTAAGTGCACAGGTGAGGATGCAGACGTTAAGAGCGTTACTGTTACACTCAACGATGAGGTTGTTGACACAGTTCTCCGCACAGACGTTCCCACTCTCACAATCGTTACAGGTCCCGCAGCTGTCAGAGTCCGCCTTATCGACCCCGTAACAGGCGGTACACTTACCTATAAGACACCCGCTTCCGTCAACGAAGACGGCACAAAGGTCTGGGTAATCGTTAAGCAGTACTATCAGGTTAAGGATTATGACCTTGACATTTATGTAGCAGCCTCCGCAGGCTACTATGATTCCGGCTTCGATTTCGAGCTTACTGTTGTTGAAGAGCTTGAATCCCAGCTTCCCTCAACCGATAAGGTTGAAGACGCTATCTTCTCTGCACAGGTTGCAAAGACACGTCTTCTCAGAGGTGCAACACAGACCTTCACCTACACAACAGATAAGGCTTGTAAGGCTGTCCGCATCAAGGATGCAAACGGCAACACACTCACAACAATCAAGGCTCCCGCTTCCGTTGAAGGCGATGTAGCAACTTGGACTTACGAGTGCGTTTACAGCTCAATCGGCGACCGCAGCTACACCGCAGAGGCTCTCTACGGCGAAACATGGATTGCAGACGCTGACTCCGCAGTAAGCTTCACAATCGTATATTAATTATCCGCATTAACTAAATCGACCGGCGCTCAAAAGGCGCCGGTCTTTTTCAAAAGGAGTGTTGGTATTGAAATTTGACGTTGCAATTCCCTGTTTTTTCGGCGGCGAGGATTTCTGCGAGGCGATAAGAAAAACAAAGGCGCTCGGCTTTGATGCAGTTGAAACCTACGGCTGGAAAGAGCTGGATTTTGAAAAGATAAAAGCAGTCTGCGAGGAAACGGGCGTAAAAATAGTCAGCCTTTGCACAACCTGCTTTGATTTGACAAAGGCTGAATGTCGGCAGGAATGGCTGGACGGTCTTGAGGAAAGCTGTATTGCCGCAAAAAAACTCGGCGCAGATAAGCTGATTACACAGTCGGGCCCCGATACGGGCAGGCCGAGAGAAATTCAGCACGCAAATATTGTCGGCACGCTGAAAGCCGCCGTGCCGATACTCGAAAAACACGGCGTTACAATTATGCTCGAACCGCTCAACACCCTCGTTGACCACAAGGACACCTATCTTTACTCGTCAGCCGAAGCTTTTGATATCGTGCGCGAGGTCGGCAGTGAGTATGTAAAGGTGATTTTCGATATCTATCATCAGCAGGTCACAGAGGGCAATATAATCGCCAATTTAACGGCGAATATCGACCTTGTTGCGCATATTCACGCCGCAGGTACACCGGGCAGACACGAGCTTCAGTACGGCGAATGTGACTACAAAAACATTTTTGCCGCTGTTGATAAAACGGGCTATACCGGCTGCTGCGGTCTGGAATACGGGCCCACCTGTCCGCCTGAGGAAAGCCTTGCTTCTTTTAGAGAAATATATATGTAATTTAACTGCAAATATACAAACTTATTGTGTCAAAAGTATTGACGGACACAATCTGTTGTGGTATAATCCATTTTGCAAAGTGATTATTAGTTTTTGTTTTTTGAAACATATTTGCGAATGGGAACACAAAAACGGCAACCGTTTCGGGTTGCCGTTTTTGTCGTTTATTAAGAAAAAAAGCTCTGTAAATTAAATCAGAAGCTGTAGGTATACGCAAGCCCTTCTACCCATTCGCCCGTGATGAAATTTCTTACTCTAACGGTAAACTCGTTTTCGTAAACCTCAACAACAATGCCCTCGCCCGGCTCAAAAAGAGTCATCTCTGTGGGACGGGTAAGGTTGACTGAGTTTATACCGCCCCAGGAGTAGAAATTACCTGCTTTGATGGAGTGGTCGTGATAGTGGCCGTGCACAAACAGGTCTGCGCCGTATTCGCTGAGAAGTGCGGCAAGCCTGCTGCCCGTATCACTGTTGTAGTGAAGCGGATAATGGTTGAACACGAAAATCGGCGCGTCGGCGGCCTTAGCTTCTTTGAGCACGCCTTCAAGCCAGTTAAACTGTTCCTCGCCCATTGTAAAATCCCACGTTGAAAGGTCCTCGGAAATGAGTGATATAAAATAACAGCCGTTGATAACCCTGCAGAAATAGCCCTTTCCGACATCCTCGCCAAGGTAAAGCCTGTTGTTGCGGATGTAATTATTGAGAAGTGTCTCAAAATCGCCCTCGGTATTGCCAAGGTCGTGGTTGCCGGCAAGCACAAGGTTGTTTTCGGCGGGCTTCACCGCCCTGACTGCCGAGTAGAAAAAGAAGTTTTCAAGTGTTTGTCCGTTCATAACGTTGTCGCCGGTGTAAATTACAGCATCTACGTTTTTGCCCGCCTTTATGCCTTCAAGGGTCTGATGAAGGTAATTGTACGCTTGGGGCTGATTGGTTTCAACGTGAATATCGGAAACCACAACAAAGCTTGTTATAAGCTCGTCGGGCTTTGCCGCTTCGTAAACCGTGCCGTTGCCGCCCGAAAACGGCGACAGCATAGCAAAAAGCACCGTAAACGTTGCAAAAAGGTCTTTAAGGTAAGCTGTTACTGTTGCAAAATCCATATTATTCCCCCTGTTGTGTTTTAATTATTATAGCACATAATCATGAAATTACGCATTACGAATTGTTTGTCCTCGACAAACTCTGTTTTATAAAGCAAAAAATCCCCGACGAATGCCGGGGATTTTTATGTGTGGATTACTTGGAAATCTTTACAAGCTCTTCAAATGCAGCCATAAGGCTTGTGCCTGAGCTGCGGCTGAAAGCGATTGTTTCCTGGTAGTGGTCGCCGAAGGGCTCCATATCGTCAAAGAAAATCATGCAGTAGTCATTGTCGTTGAGGATGTAGCCGATTTCGTCGTTGCAAAGGCCGAAGCAAAGGAGAACGTCGTCCTCTGTTGTGCCGAGGGCTTCTGCGCAGGATTTGCCGGGGAAGTCACAGCCGGAGAAGGAGTTTTCAGCGTCCATTGTAACGCCGCCATAGATGAGCTCCGGGCTGATTTCGCCGGGCATCATGGCAACCTTGATGTTGGTGCCGAATTCAGCGTAGCCAACCTCTGTGGGTGTGCTGTATGTGCCGTCGCCGTTGTCGAGAATTCTGTGGTTAACAAGGCCCATCTTGCCGACAAGCATAAGCACGGGGTTTTCAACCGTGATGATAATTTCCTTAGCGGCTACGTTGAGAATGGGCTCAACCTCTGTTTCCTCAACGGGCTCCCAATCCTCATACCAGAGTGTGTAGCCCTCGCCTGCGTTGGCGATTTCGTTCTGAAGCTTTTCGTTATCCTTGACGTAGGGGCTTGCCTTGATTTCTTCCTCCGTCTTGGTCATGCTCATTGCAATGTATGCAAGCTCCTTGCCGTAACGGTCAGCCTGCATCCAGCGCTCGTGCATTTCAACGTTGTCGTTAGTCGGGCCTCTGTCGGAGTAGATACCGAGAGTAGCGCCGATAATGGGCATAAAGTTGTAGTTGTACTCGGAAAGCACCTGATTCATAGCAGCCGTGTAGTCGCCGGAAAGCTGCTTGCCCGAGCTTTCGTCAGTCTTAAGACCGGTGATGTAGGGGTGAGCAGGCTCGTTGATGATGAGTGTTTCGTCAACGCCGTCCTTTGCGGGGTCAAAGCGGAAAACATACAGATTGCCGTCGTAGCCTGTGGGGTCACGGTCGTCGGAGAAATACTCCTCGCAGTCCTTCTGGCTGAAGTAGAGCTTGCCTTCTTCCATAGACTTGGTGGCGTTCTTGACAGACTGTGCGGTGCGCTCCTTGAGAAGGTTCATAAACTCCTCATCGGGGCCGGGCTGAGTTTTGAAAATAAGCTGATTTGTAAGAGCGGCAAGAGTGTTGTTTGCCATCTTGAGGAAGAAGGGATTCCAGAGGCCGAGCGTATCAATTTCGCTGTGGCAGTGTGTTGCCGTAACGTTGATTGAAACGATGTTGTTTTCCTCTGCGAAATCCTTGAGGAGGTTACGGATGTCGCGGATATCCTTGTTGGAAATACCGATACATTCGATTGTGCAGAATGCAACCTTGCCTCTGCCTGAGCCGTCATCCATAACGACTGTGTAAACGTTCATATCGTCGAGAACTTCTTCAACCGTGTTGGAGGGGAAGTTCTGAAGAAGATAGCCGGCAAGGTAGTAGGGTCTGTCGAGAATATCGTCGGGAACGAGGCTGGTCTGGTCGTAGCCGAGGCTCCATACGCCGCCTGCGTTAGAGTCGATAAATGTTGTGTGGCCCGCCATAAAGTCGGGGCTGTCGTACTCGTCTGCATCAACAAAGGTTGTATTTGCAACGGGAGCCGGAACGGCAAGGCAGTTGAGAATTGTCATAAAGACAAGCTCAAGGTATGTAAAGCCGATCGTTTCCTTTTCCTGCTCTGTGTCAGCGCCGATCATAGCCATAACCGCATCAATGGGGTTGAGCAGGTTGTACTGGTTGCCGTCGATTCTGACGTAAACGGGGTCGAGAAGACCGCGGTTGCTTGTGATTGAGCTGGTGATGAATGATTTGTCAACTGTTTCGGTGTCCGCTGTCTCGGCAGATGCACTTGAAGCGGCCGCTACGCAGCCGAATACCATGCAAAGGCTCAGAAGAACGGCGATAACCTTTTTGAGAGCTTTCATTTTGTTTCCTCCGTAGAAAAATTTAAAAGAGCGGTTTATTACCGCTTTTTGGACAATTATTATAATAACATATTAATATATATAAAACAATTATCTCCGTGTAGAATTTAATGCGCAAATATTGGTTAATTTTACTGTATTTGTTTTTTAACCGAGGATATTAATATGTTAAGCGTTGACTAATTTTGATAATTTTGCTAAAATACACAATGGATTAGGTTGTACCTGTATTCATTCAAAAAGGAGAAAGCTTATGGACAGCATCAAGGCAGTTAAAACGCTTATGGACATACTTCGCTTTTTGCAGAAATATACTCCCGTGCTCACGCCGCTGCTGGCGCTGACACTCGTGCTGTCAGGCGTGTTTGAGCTTGCAACCGTTGGGGCAAGACCCGAAGAGGTTTCAAAAACCGTGGTGCTCGGTGCGGATTCGTGGGAGCATTCGCAGGACGTTACGACTGACGGCGAAAGCTACTACTTTACCTGCAAATACGGTATAATCAAAACCGAGCTTGACTGCAAAACGGTTATCATACGCAATGCTGACGCTATTCCCGACAGCTTCAAGACCGAATACGGCTCGGCACACATAGGCGGTATCAGCTGCTATAACGGAAAGCTCTACTGTGCCGTTGAGGACAGCAAGGTTTTTCTGCACCCGCTGATTGTGGTTTACGATGCCGAAACGCTCGAATATACGGGCGAATTTTACCACCTTGATGCCCAAAAGCACACAAAAGGCTTGCCGTGGATATGTGTTAACCCCGAAACGGGTATAATATACTGTGCGTCGAGGGATTATTCCACCGAAATTATGTGCTACGACACGGCGGCGCAAAAATACCTTGAGCCGATTGCGCTTGTCAACTCCGACCCCGATTTCAATATTCATAAAATTCAGGGCGGCGAGGTCAGCGGCGGTGTGCTCTACCTTGCAACAAACGATTCAACACAGGCTGTTTTCACCGTTGACCTTGCAAGCGGCAACGCAGACAAGCTTTTTGACCGCAACCTTTTTGAAGGCAGTGAGGGCGAGGGCCTGACCGTTCTCAAAACCGAGGACGGCGCGTTTATTCACGCAATGGATATGAGCCCGATTTTCATTTCGGCTTACGTAAGACACTACGCAAACTAAAGAGGATATCTCTGAAATCTCACAGAAAGGCAAAGTAAATGTTAGAACTCAAAAATGTTTCCTTCACCGTCGGAGGCAATGACGGGCTCGATATTATCGACGATGTTTCACTGACAGTTAACGACGGCGAATTTCTTGTAGTAACAGGCCCCAACGGCGGTGGCAAATCCACGCTGGCAAGGCTGATTATGGGTATCGAGCAGCCTACGGGCGGTCAGATACTTCTCAACGGACAGGACATAACGGGTCTGTCCGTAACGGAAAGAGCAAATCTCGGTGTGGGCTACGCCTTCCAGCAGCCGCCGCGCTTCAAGGGTCTCACCGTTCGCAGACTTCTTGAGCTTGCCGCAGGCAGCACGCTTCCCGAGGACGAGTGCTGCTCTTACCTTACAAACGTCGGTCTTTGCTCAAAAGACTATCTCAACCGTGAAATTGACGCTTCCCTTTCGGGCGGCGAGGTAAAGCGAATTGAAATTGCATCGCTTATGGCAAGAGAACTGAAGCTCGCTATTTTCGATGAGCCCGAGGCAGGTATTGACCTGTGGAGCTTTGCAATGCTTGTCGATACCTTCAAAACCCTCAGCCGCCGCAGGCACGACAGCGTAATTATAATCTCTCACCAGGAAAGAATAATGCAGCTTGCGGACAATATTGCCGTTATCGCAAACGGCAAGCTGAAAAATCTCGGCCCGAAGGATGAGATTTTCCCGAATCTGATGAAAGAGCTCAGTGCGGACTGCGGCTTCAGAGGAGGTAAGGCGTAATGTTTGATTATATAGAAAAAAACCTTCTTTCCGCAATTGCCGATATGAGCGGTATTCCCGAAACGGGTGCTTTCAATATCCGTATAAACGGCGGCGGTGCGGCACGCTCGTCAACCGAAACCGTTACGATTGAGTCCAAAACCGACAAGCAGGGCATAGATATAAAGGTCAAGCCCTTCTCAAAGGCGGATAACGTTCACATTCCCGTTATCGTTACCGAATCGGGCGTGAGCGACAAGGTTTATAATGATTTTTATATCGGCGAGGGTGCCGAGGTCAGGATTGTTGCAGGCTGCGGTATTCATAACGACGGCGACTGCGACAGCAGACACGAGGGCATACACCGCTTCTTTATCGGCAAAAACGCCAAGGTGACTTACGTTGAAAAGCACTACGGCGACGGTGAGGGCACGGGTGCCCGAGTGCTCAACCCCGTAACCGAGGTCTATATGGAAGAGGGTGCCGAGTGCGAAATGGAAACCGTGCAGATTAAGGGTGTCGATTCCACGGCACGCACAAGCACGGCACACCTCGGTAAAAACGCAAAGCTTGTAATCACCGAAAGGCTTATGACCCACGGCGCACAGTACGCACGAAGCGATATGGTTATCGAGCTTGACGGCGAGGACGCTTCGGCGCAGATTATCTCACGCTCCGTTGCAAAGGATACCTCCGAGCAGATATTCTACCCGAGAGCGGTCGGCAACAACCGCTGCCGTGCCCACGTGCAGTGCGATTCCATAATTATGGACAGCGCAAAAATCCGCTCCATTCCCGAAATTGCCGCAAACCACCCCGATGCACAGATTGTTCACGAGGCGGCTATAGGCAAAATCAATTCCGACCAGCTCACAAAGCTCTGTACTCTGGGCCTGAGCCCCGATGAAGCCGAAGAAGTAATAATTGAGGGCTTCCTGAATTAAGCGATTTATTTTCAAAATAAATTAAAAAGGAGAACACACCATGGCAAACGAATTCTTTTGTGCGCCCGGCGGTAAATTCAGCCGTAAGCGTACTATCCTCACAGGCTTCGGCTTCATGGCAAGCTCAATAGCCTGGGCAATCTACGACCCCTACATCACAAAAATTCTCAACCGACTCCTCACCGAATCCGCAACGATTACCGAGTGGAGCAGAAAGCTCAACGAGGCGTTCCCCGTGCTTGCAAAGTTTGCAGAAACACAGGGTCAGGACGTTAACCTTGCCGGCGGCGGTATCACACTTGTTCCGCTGTTCATCGGTATTATTATGACCTTTGACAACATCTTCGGCGTTATCTTCCAGCCCACCTTCGGCAAGCTTTCCGATAACTGCCATTCCAAGCTCGGCAAGCGCCGTCCCTTCATCGTTTTCGGCGCTCCCGTTTCAGCCTTCCTCTTTGCAGTTATTCCGTGGGTTGCGCTTAGCAATTCTCTTCCGCTTACAATGCTCTTCATCATCCTCTTCGTTTTCACAATGTCCCTCTGGAGAGCACCCGTCGTCGCACTTATGCCCGCCCTCACTCCGCCTGCAATGCGAAGCGAAGGCAACGCCATCATCAACCTTATGGGCGGTGTCGGCTCAGCTATCGGTATGTTTGCCGGTACTATCGTAGGCGTTATCTATAAGCTCTTTACAGGCGTTGCAATTACTGCCGAAAACGAGCAGATTGCCTTCCCCTATGTTTTCCTTACCGGCTCAATCGTTATGGTTATCGGTATGCTCGTTATTCTCTTCTTCGTCAAGGAGCCTTCAAGCAAGCTTGAGGTCAAGGCTGCGCAGAATAAAGCCGCTGATGCCGCCGCACGTGCAAAGGCGGAAAAGGAAGCCAAGAAGGCTGAAAAGGCCGCAAGAAAGGCACAGAAGCTTACCGGCGCAGAGAGAAGAAGCCTTATCTTTATGCTCGGCGGTCTGTTCTTCCTCTTCTGCGGTACGAACGCAATCACAACCTTCTTTGCTCTGTTTGCCGCTGAAATTCTCGGCAAGACAACGGCTCAGGCTACGATTATGACAACCGTATTTGCCGTTTGCTCCGCTATAGCCGCAATTCCCGCAGGCTGGCTTGGCAAGAAAATCGGCAGAAAGAAGACCATTCTCATCGGTCTGGCTACATTTATGGCGGCTTTCGTTCTTTACCTGCTGACACGCACGGATGCAATCGTCTGGGCGGTTCTTATACTTGGCGGTTTTGCAAATATGTTCATCACCGTCAACACCCTTCCCCTTGTTCTTGAAATCGGCGGTAACGATAAGGTCGGTACATTCACAGGCTACTATTACACCGCTACCTTCTCCGCACAGATTGCTTCCCCCATCGTTTACGGTATTGTCCGTATGCTTTCGGGCACATATATGTCCCTTTTCTACTACAGCCCCATTATGTTCGTTCTCAGCCTTCTCTGTATCCTCGTTGTCAAGCACGGCGAAGCCCTGCCCGACGAAGTAATCAAGGCTGCACAGGAAGAAAATGATTGATTTATAATAATTTCTAAATTGCAGGAGAGGGTTTTCCCTCTCCTGCTGAACAAAAAGGATGATTTGTTTTGGCACAGAAGCTCACCAAAAAGCAGAACATAGTCCAGACGGTTAAATTTGCCCTTTTTTCAATGGGCGCAGGTATTATTCAGACGGTTTCATTCACTGTTCTCAACGAGGTTTTTAAGCTCGATTACTGGAAGGCTTATTTGCCTGCTCTCGTTCTTTCCGTGCTTTTCAATTTCACGGTAAACCGCAAATTCACTTTTAAATCGGCAGCCAACGTTCCCGTTGCAATGCTCAAGGTTGCAGGCTATTACTGCGTTTTCACTCCCCTTTCAACCTGGGGCGGCGATGTGCTCAAGGCCTGGCTTGACCTGACCTTTGCTTCTACCGCGGCGTGGAACGAGTATATAGTCCTTGCGCTGACGATGCTTCTTAATCTGTCCACGGAATTCCTTTTCTGCCGCTTCGTTGTTTACAGGAACAATATAAACACAAACGAGCTGGGCAAAAAGGAGCAGGAGAAACTCGGTCAGTAACAGGAACACAAGTATTTTAATTTAAGGAAAATCTTTTATATGAAAAAGCTTTTATGCATTGTGTTATGCCTTGTGCTTGCCGCAACAGCCTTTACGGGCTGTTCTGCCGCGGGAAAAACCGTTCTCACCGTAGGCCGGGCAAAGGTCGACAGCGAAATTTTTGCATATTATTTTGACGGGGTCTATGCCGCAACCGAAGGCGAGGGCGGAGACCTTCTTGATACCGGGAAAATTGTTGATGCGGCGGTTGACAAGTGCTGTGAGTATGTCGGCGCGGTTACGCTGTTTGCCCAGCTCAACCTGAGGCTTTCGGTTGACGATAAAAAGGCAATAGCGGACGACACCGAGGATATATGGACGCTTTATTCCGAGTATTACACCGCGGCAGGCATCAGCAAGCAGACGGTGCACAAAATAAAGCAGGCCGAGTATATGCGCAAGGCGTTGCTGCTCCACTATTTCGGAGAGGGCAGTGAATACGAGGTCAGCGAGGAAGAAATCGAATACTATTTTGACCTTACCTACGTGGAATTCTACGCTGTCAACGGCTATTTTACAACCGTTGACGAAGAGGGCAACACGGTTGACCTTACCGAGCAGGCAAAGGCAGACCTGAGAGCCGAGTTTGAAGCGAAGCGGCAGAAGGTAGAAAACGGTGCGGAGCTTTCCGAGGTTAACGGCGGCAATGCCGTTGAGTCAAACTTTGTTGCAATTTCAAGCACGGCATACCCCGAGGATTTCCTGGCGAAGTTGGCCGAGCTTGAATACGATGACCCCACCGTTATCGAAACAACGGAATACATCTTCCTTGTTGTAAGGACTGACGCCAAGAAAGGCGAAAACAGCAGCTACAGCAGCTACAGAACAAGCTACATTGAAGCACTGCGCGGCACAATGCTCACAGACCGCCTTGTTCAGACGGCCAAGGATTACGGTGTTGAACGCGAGAATTCAAGAATTGACCGCATAGCGGACGGTGTTGTTGATGCCCGTAACGAAAGAAAGTAATTAAGCAAGAGGTAGCGTTATGGCTGTTTTTGTAAGGGAAAAGGCGTTTTACAAAACCTTCTTTTCAATGGTTTTTACCATTGCAATGCAGAATATAATCGTCTATGCGGTAAACCTTGCCGACAACGTTATGATAGGCGGCTACAGTGAGCTTTCGCTGAGTGCGGTTGCCGTTGTCAACCAGATTCAGTTTATGCTGCAGATGATTGCTCTGGGCACCTCAAACGGTCTGACCGTGCTTTCCGCACAGTACTGGGGCACGAAACGTACTCAGCCGATAAGGCGTGTGTTCACGGTTGCGCTTTGCGTGGGTGCTTTGCTCAGCGCGTCTGTTTTTCTCGCCGTACAGCTTGCGCCTCACGGCGTGCTCACTCTGCTGACCGACCAGGCGGCAGTAGTCGAGGAAGCAAAGCCGTATCTGTTTATAGTCAGCTTTTCTTACCTGCCCTTTGTCTTTTCGCAGCTTATGCTTGCTCTTATGCGAAGCGTTGAAAAGGTTAAAATCGGCTTCGGCGTTTCCGTTGTTGCGCTTTTTGTAAACGTTATTCTCAATTATGTGCTTATCTACGGCAAATTCGGTTTTCCGGTGCTCGGTATCAGGGGTGCGGCGATTGCCACGCTTGTTTCAAGGCTGGTTGAGCTTGCGGTTGTTGCGGTCTATGTTTTCGCTGCCGACAAAAACGTAAAGCTTAAAATTTCCGACCTTGTAAAGCTCGAAAAGAATTACATAAGGGACTATATAAAATACGGTTGCCCCCTCGTGCTTTCGGCAGGCAGCTGGGGAATAGCGATGACCGTGCAGGGTGCAATTTTAGGCCACCTCGGGTCTGAAACCGTGCTCAGCGCAAACAGTATTTCAAGTGCGGTTTTCGGAATTATGAGCGTTGTTGCCTACGCAGGCAGCAGCGTTGCCGGCGTTATCATCGGCAAAACCGTAGGCGAAAACAAAATCGAGCAAGTCAAAAAATACTCAAAAACCCTGCAGGCGCTTTTCCTGATTATAGGTGTCTGCTCGGGCTTGCTGCTGTTTGTTTTCAAAAATGCCTTTATCTCGCTTTACGACGTAAGCAGCGACACCCGTGAGCTTGCTTCAACCTTTATTACAATCCTCTGCGTAACACTTGTGGGTACGGCTTATGAAGCCCCCGTGCTCGGCGGTATTGTTGCAAGCGGCGGCGAAACGGATTTCGTTTTCAAAAACGACCTCATATTTATGTGGGGCATAGTGCTTCCCGCGTCCCTTCTTTCGGCATTTGTTTTTCATTTTCCGTCTGCCGTCACCTTTGCCTGCCTCAAAGCGGACCAGGTGCTCAAGTGCGCCGTTGCGGCGGTAAAGGTAAACCGCTATAAATGGATTAAAAAGGTAACGAGATAAAAATATTAATTGTTGACATAAAAAAACACTTGTGCTATAATCTATCTATACTATAGGAAAATGTCCTATTTCGCAAAATATGAAAGGTTCGGTGTATTACTTATGAAAAAAATATGCGTAGTTCTTCTTGCACTTGCATTTGTTTTTGCAACTGCATCCGTTGCTCTCGCAGCAGTCAGCCCGGTTGCTCCCACAATCGAGCATATTGAAACAACCACAAAGGCTCCCACAACCGTTGCTCCCACAACAACTCAGCAGGCTCCTGCTGACAAAACCACAACCGCTGCTCCCACAACAACGCAGAAGGGTGAGGTTGACGAGACAACAACTAAGGTTGCCGACACAACAACAAAGCCCGTTGAGTCCGACACTAACCCCTCCTCTCCCGACACGGGTGTTGCTCAGACTCTCGGCAAGGCAAGCGCAGCAGCTGCTGTAGTTCTTGTTCTTTCCGCTGCAGGTGTTTACACAAGCAAGAAAAAGGTAACAGAATAATTCTGTAGCTTTAATAGCAAACAAAGCCCCGTTGTTCTGTTCAAACGGGGCTCTTATTTTTAGGGCAGCCGATGAATTTCGTCGACTCCCCTTATTGCAGTTGGTGAGGTTCATCAATCTGAAAAAGCGTTACACAAGGAAGGCGTTATAATGGAAAACAGTTCCAACAAGGGCTACGGCGTAATCGAAGAAAATCAGCCCGAAAAGAAGAAAAAGAGCAAGTCGTCACTTGTCGCCGTGCTGCTGCTTGTTGCGGCAATACTATGCTGTCTCGGCTATATCGGTGTGCTTGTTTTTCAGCATTTCACCGCTCAGCAAAGCTACGGCGAAATTGAGGATATTGCAATGATTACCCCCCAGTCAAACGAGCAGGCAACGAAGGTTGACTCCGGAGACACTGCCGTTGGCAAAAGCCCGATTGACCTGCCTGCCCTGCAGGAAATCAACAGCGACGTTTATGCGTGGATTCGTATTCCCGGCACGTACGTTGATTATCCCGTGGCACAGAGCAAGGTTGACGACAACTACTATCTCCACCGCTCAATCTACAAAAAATACCTCTTTGCAGGTATGATTTATACGCAGTCGTGCAACGCGCTGGATTTCAGCGACCCGGTAACCGTTGTTTACGGCCACAATATGCGAAGCACGACAATGTTTACGTCTCTTCACTACTTTGAAGACCCTGAGTTCTTTGACACGCACGATGTTTTCTACATCTACACCGCGGACAGGGTGCTGACCTACCACATTGTTTCGGCATATAAGTATGACAACCGCCACATAATGAACGCCTTTGATTTTTCTGACCCTGAGGTGCTGGCGGATTATCAGGAGTATGTGCTCAATCCTGTTTCAACCCTGCGCAACGTTCGCAAGGGTGTTACGCTTGACGAAAACAGCAAGCTCGTAGTGCTGAGCACCTGTATGTCTAACGACAAGAGCTCAAGATTTTTGGTAAACGGAGTGTTGATAAGCGATGTCCCGATTGAACAGTAAAAAGAACAAATACGATTCTGACAAGGAAATAAACCTCAATATGGAAAAGGTGGAAAACTACAGCCTTGACGATGCCTTCAAGGAATATGTGCCGGCTGAAAAGCCGAAGAAAAAGAAGAAGGGCCTCAAAGTCCTGCTCATTCTTCTGCTCATATTCTTTCTTCTGATAGCCGTTACGGCAGGTGCCTTCTTTGTGCTTCAGCTTAAAGGTAAGCAGATGGTTTCCTATGAGGACGCAACCATTCAGGCGGTTGAACAGGCAGAGGTTGAAAACGACGGTAAAACGGTTTATTATAACGGCAAAAAATACCGCCTCAACGAGAACATTACCTCAATTGCCTGCCTCGGCATAGATAAGGAGGACCTCGGCACAAGAGGCGACATTATCGGCACGGGCGGCCAGTCCGACACGAATATGGTGCTTGCAATTGATACCGCAAAGGGCGAGGTTTCCGTTATTGCAATCCCCCGTGACATTATGGTTGATATTGACCTTTACACGGTGGACGGCGAATACGTCGGCAGCGGCAGAGAGCAGCTTTGCCTTGCCTACGCTTACGGCGACGGCAAGCACACAAGCTGTAAGAACGCAGTTGCTTCAATTCAGCGTGTTCTCTTCGGTATCCCCGTAAACTCCTACATTTCGCTTGATATAGCCGGTGTCGGCCCGCTTAACGATGCTATCGGCGGCGTAACCGTGGTGCCCAACGAAACGCTGGAGGGCTTTGTTGCGGGTCAGGCGGTAACGCTTTACGGCGAAAGAGCGGTCAACTTCGTTCAGGAAAGAAGCTTTGACACAAATGCCAGCCTTCGCAGAATGGAAAGACAGGTTACCTATATCAAGGCCTTTGCTTCCAAGGCAATCAAGACTGCGGTCAAGGATTTCTCCGTTATTTCAAGGCTTTACAAAACGGCAAACCGCTATAGCTGTACAAATGTAGGCCTCGATAACGTGACCTACCTTGCAACCGTTCTTATGTCAAAGGGTGTCAGCGAAATCAACACCTATTCAGTGCCCGGCGAAATGAAAATGGGCGATAAATACGCCGAATTCTATATGGATACCACCGCCGCATACGAAATGATACTCGAAGTATTCTACGATGAAGTGAAATAAAAACAAAACAGCAGAGAAGTTCAAACGAATTTCTCTGCTGTTTTCTTATTTTCTCAAATAACAAATTTTGTAACAAACTATACAAATAAATTTGATTTTTGTCGATTTTCTTGTAACAAAGTGCAAACAAATACTTGAATTATTTGAAAAAGTTTGATATGATATCTTTGTATCATTATGTACAGTGCCATTATAGGTGTGAAAGGAGAGGTTTCCTGTGGACAATGTTCCGCTTTATTTGTTCAACAAGGGCGAAAACGCTCGGGCTTACGAATACCTCGGTGCGCATTTCAACGCTGATAAAAGCGTTGTTTTCCGAGTGTGGGCGCCTCACGCAGCCGGCGTGAGCGTTGCGGGCGATTTCAACGGCTGGGACAATAACGCCAACCCGATGTACCGTGTTGACTCAAGCGACGTGTGGGAAGCCGTTATCCCCGATTTAAAGGTTTTTGACACTTATAAATACTGTATAAAAACCAAAGACGGCAGAGAGCTTATGAAGTGCGACCCTTACGCCTTCCACAGCGAAACTCGCCCTGCAAACGCCTCCAAGCTCTACGACATAGAGGGCTATAAGTGGCACGATGCAAAGTGGATGGAAAAGCGCAAGAAAGAGCCCGTCTACGACACTCCCGTAAATATTTACGAGGTGCACGCAGGCTCGTGGAAGCAGTATGAGGACGGCAACTTCCTTTCTTACAGAGCACTTGCGGACGAGCTTGTGCCCTATGTGAAAGAAATGGGCTACACTCACATTGAGTTTATGCCGCTCAGCGAGTATCCTTTTGACGGCTCGTGGGGCTATCAGGTTACGGGCTATTTTGCCCCGACCTCACGCTACGGTGAGCCGAAAGACCTGATGTACCTTGTTGACAAGTGCCATCAGGCAGGAATAGGCGTTATCCTTGACTGGGTGCCTGCCCACTTCCCGAAGGATGCACACGGCCTTTATGAGTTTGACGGTGAGCCCTGCTACGAATACGCTGACCCACGCAAGGGCGAGCACTATTCATGGGGTACGAAGATTTTTGATTACGGCAAAACGCAGGTGCAAAGCTTCCTGCTTTCAAGCGCCGCAATATGGATGGATAAATACCATTTTGACGGCCTGCGTATCGATGCCGTTGCGTCAATGCTCTATCTTGACTACGACCGTAAGGACGGCGAGTGGATAGCAAACAAAAACGGCGGCAACGAGCACCTTGAAGCGATTGAATTTTTGCAGAAGCTCAACGAATCCGTTTTCCGTGATTTCTGGGACTGTATGATGATTGCCGAAGAATCCACCGCCTTCCCGATGGTTTCAAAGCCCACCTTTATGGGCGGACTCGGCTTTAACTTCAAGTGGAATATGGGCTGGATGAACGACTGTATGCGTTACTTCTCGCTTGACGGTATTCACCGCAAGTTCAACCACAACTGCCTGACCTTCTCGTTCTTCTACGCTTTTTCGGAGAACTTTGTTCTGCCGATTTCGCACGACGAGGTTGTTCACGGCAAGTGCTCACTTATAAATAAGATGCCCGGTACTTACGAAGAAAAGTTTGCAGGCGTGCGTTCCTTCCTCGGTTATATGTACGCTCACCCGGGCAAGAAGCTGCTGTTTATGGGCAGCGAATTCGGCCAGTTCATCGAATGGAAATACGATTCGGGGCTTGACTGGCTGCTGCTCGATTATGAGGCGCACCGCAAGCTCAAGGACTACACGAAGGAGCTCAACACCTTCTACAAGAAGAATGCTCCGCTGTGGCAGATTGACTATAGCTGGGAGGGCTTTTCGTGGATATCGAGCGATGACAACACAAACTCAGTCATAGCCTTCCGCCGTATGGATAAAAAGGGCAAGGAAATCATAGCGGTTTCCAACCTCACCACCGTGCACAGAAGCGGCTATGAAATCGGTGTTCCCGCCGCGGGCACTTACGAGGTCGTTTTCAATTCCGATGAAGAACGCTTCGGCGGTACCGGCAAGGGCACGAGCGGTCAGATAAAATCCAATCCCCGTCCCATGCACGGCCACGAGCAGAGCATTTCGCTCGAACTTGCGGGAATGAGCACAATCTATCTGAAGTTAATCAGAAAAGCACCCGTCCGAAAAAAGAACGGCAAATAGTATAACAGAGATACTCAAGGTATAATAATCATATAAATTACAGTAATCTTTCTCTAAAATTAAGGAGGTAAACATAATGTCAAAAAAAGCTGAATGTATAGCGATGCTTCTTGCAGGCGGTCAGGGCAGCAGGCTCGGCATCCTTACCAAGAACATCGCAAAACCTGCCGTACCCTACGGCGGCAAGTACAGAATTATTGATTTCCCTCTTTCCAACTGTGTAAACTCCGGTATTTATACCGTCGGTGTGCTCACGCAGTATCAGCCACTTGAGCTCAACGACTATATCGGCAACGGCGCAGCGTGGGATCTGGACAGAGCCAACGGCGGTGTGCACATTCTTTCCCCTTACCAGCAGATTAAGGGCAGCGAGTGGTACAAGGGTACCGCAAACGCCATTTACCAGAATATAAACTTTATCGACAGATATGACCCCGAATACGTATGTATTCTTTCGGGTGACCATATTTACAAGATGGATTATGCAAAAATGCTTGCATACCACAAGCAGAAGAACGCCGACTGTACGATTGCTATGCTCGAAGTTCCGTGGGAAGAGGCTTCACGCTTCGGTCTGATGCTTGTAAACGATGAGGGCGAAATCACAGCCTTCGAGGAAAAGCCCGCAGTGCCCAGCAGCAACAAGGCTTCAATGGGTGTTTACATCTTCACCTGGAAGAAGCTTCGCGAATACCTGCTTGCAGACGAGGCAGACCCGAACTCAAGCAACGACTTCGGCAAAAACCTCATTCCCGCAATGCATAACGCCGGCGAAAGACTTTTCGCTTATCAGTTTGACGGCTACTGGAAGGACGTCGGTACTATCGACAGCCTGTGGGAGGCTAACCTTGACCTTCTGCGTCCCTCCGTTGACCTTGATTTGTCCGACAATTCCTGGAGAATTTACTCCAAGTCACCCGTTTCGCCGCCCCACTTCGTTTCCGACAAGGCAAGCGTTGAGAATTCAATGATTTCCGAGGGCTGCACAATCGACGGTAAAATCGATTACTCCGTTCTGTTTGCAGACGTAACCGTTGAAGAGGGCGCAGTCGTTGATTCCTCCATCATTATGCCCGGTACGGTTGTCAGGAAGGGCGCAGTTGTTCAGTACGCAATCGTTGCGGAAAACGCAGTTATCGAATCCGGCGCAGTTGTCGGCGAGAAGCCCGAAAACGTTGCCAACCGTGATGACTGGGGTGTTGCCGTTGTCGGCGCAGGCGTAACAGTCGGCGCAGGTGCAAAGGTTGCTCCCAAGGCTATGGCAGGCGAAGACGTGCCTGCAGCAAAGTGAGGAGGTAAGAAAAATGATCAGAGCTAAAGAAGTTCTTGCAGTTATATATTCAAACGCTTATGACGAGGCTCTTCCCGAGCTTACCAATATGCGTACTATGGGCTCCGTGCCCTTCGGCGGCAGATACCGCCTTATCGACTTTGCTCTTTCCAACCTTGTTAATGCAGGCATAAGCAAGGTCGGCGTTATTACAAAGAGCAACTATCAGTCGCTTATGGACCACCTCGGCACAGGCAAGCCGTGGGACCTTTCCCGTAAGAGAAGCGGTCTTTTCCTGCTTCCGCCCTTCCTTCTCGGCGATACTGGCACGTTTGACAACCGCATTGAATCCCTCAAGGGCAATATGCACTTTATCGGCCGCGCAAGCGAGGAATACGTAATTATTATGGACTGTAACGTTGTTACAAACCTGAGCGTAGACGAGCTTATGAAATTTCACGAGGACAACGGCGCAGATATCAGCGTTGTCTGCAAGCACGGCAAAACGCCTGCACTTTCAAACCTTATGACCTTCGACATCGGCGAAGATAACCGTGTCAGCAAGGTCAGCGTCGGCGCACAGCCCGACGAGAGCGATTATTCGCTCAACATCTTCTTTATGAAGAAGGCTCTGCTTGAAAGGCTCGTAAACGATGCCTACGCAATGCACAAGAAGAGCTTTGCAACGGATATTTTCCAGGCAAACGTCGACACGCTTAAAATCTGCGCTATGAAGACTGAAAACTTTGCCGTTTCAATCGACTCGCTCGACAGCTACTACAAGGCAAATATGATGCTTCTCGACAGCACAAACAGAGCCTGCCTGTTTAACAAGGCACGTCCCGTTTACACAAAGGTGCGTGACGATATGCCTGCACTCTACGCTATCGACAGCTCGGTCAAGGGCAGCCTTGTTTCCGACGGCTGTGAAATCAAGGGTGAGGTTATCAACTCAGTGCTTGGCAGAGGTGTCAAGGTCGAAAAGGGCGCAACGGTCAAAAACTGCGTAATTATGCAGGATACCTTCATCGGCTCGGGTGCCCACGTTGAAAACGTAATTCTCGACAAGAACGTTGTAATCAAGCCCGGTAAAACCCTTGTCGGTGCAGAAAACTTCCCCGTATTTGTCGGCAAGAGAATTGTAATTTAACCGTAGGGGCGACCTTTGGCCGTCCGTAGAATAAACAAACCGCAAACGGCGGCCTTTGGCCGTCCGTAAAAAGGAGAATACTATGAAAGTTTTATATGCAGCCAGTGAGGCTCTGCCCTTTATTGCCAGCGGCGGACTTGCCGATGTTGCAGGCTCGCTTCCGCAGGCTCTTCGCAAAAGGCTTATCGGCGCCCGTGTGGTTATGCCGCTTTACGACACAATAAGCCAGGAGCTCAAGGACTCGATGAAGTTCATTACACATATTTCCGTGCCCGTTGCCTGGCGCAGACAGTACTGCGGCATTTTTGAGGCGCGTGCAGGCGGAGTTATTTACTATCTTCTGGATAATCAGTATTATTTCAAGCGCGACCGTATCTACGGCCACTATGACGATGCGGAGAGGTTTGCCTTCTTCTCCCGTGCTATTCTTGAAATAATCCCCCACATCGGCTTCAAGCCCGACATAATTCACTGTAACGACTGGCAGACGGCGATGACTCCCGTTTACTACTCCACGATGTATGCAGACCAGCCCGGCTGGGAAAACATCAAGACGGTTTTCACTATTCATAACATTCAGTACCAGGGTGTCTACGGTATGGAGCTTATAGGCGACGTTCTGGGTATGCAGCCCGGCACGGAGCACCTTGTTGAGTACAACGGCTGTGTAAACCTGATGAAGGGCGCAATCGAAACCGCAAATATGGTAACGACCGTAAGCCCGTCCTACGCAAACGAAATTCTTGACCCGTGGTTCAGCCACGGCCTGGACAGTATTCTTGCTCAGCGCCGCTTCAAGCTTATGGGCATACTCAACGGTATTGACGTTGAGAATTACAACCCCGAAACGGACAAGAATATTTTTGCCAACTACAGCTCGGAGGACTTTTCCGCAAAGGCTGTCAACAAGGCAGAGCTTCAGAAAATGTTCAACCTGCCCGAAAAGGCAGATACCCCCGTTATCGGTATCGTCACACGCCTTGTTTCCCACAAGGGGCTTGACCTTGTCAAGGCTATACTTGACGAGCTGCTTGCCACAACAGACGTTCAGGTTGTCGTTCTCGGCTCGGGTGACTGGCAGTACGAGGAATTCTTCAAGGAAATGGCAGGCAGATACCCCGAACAGCTCGGTCTGCGCCTCGGCTTTGTGCCCGACCTTGCAAGAAAGATTTACGCCGGCAGCGATATGTTCCTTATGCCCTCAAAGAGCGAGCCCTGCGGCCTTTCGCAGATGGTTGCACTCCGCTACGGCTCAGTTCCGATTGTCCGTGAAACGGGCGGACTTAAGGACAGTATTTCCGACTCGGGCGACAACGAAGGCAACGGCTTCACCTTTGCCCGTTACAACGCCCACGACATGCTCTACACAATCCGCAGAGCGGTTGAGGGCTATCAGAACAAGGAGGGCTGGGCAATCCTTGTCAAGCGTGCAATGGAGAGCAACAATTCCTGGAACCGCTCCGCAAACGAATACATCAGAATGTATAAGAATGTTCTGAAATAAAACCCGAATAAATAACGGGCAGCCGAAAGGCTGCCCGTAGGTAATGCTTGATTGTTATTTGTTTTTTTGAATTTCGGCGTATTTTTTGTTTGCGACATTGAGATATCTTCCCGTAATTTTTTCAACATAGGTTTCAACCGACTGAATCAGCGAACCGAAAACCTCGGGGAACTGCTTTCCGTACTGCTCGTCAATTTCGCCGACAACCTGCGTGTCGTTTACAAAAAGACCGCTCCAGATTATATCGACAAACTTCTGGAAAACGAAATCTTCGTTCCTCATTTCAACACTGAACCAGTCTTTTTGCAGGTGGCCTCTGTTAACGCCGTGAACAATCAGCTTGTAAAGCGCAATTGCGGCGCTCCACATCAGCTTGTCGCCGTAAATCTCGTCAATGGGTCGCTTGACCTTTTCGGCAAAGAAGCTTACGCACAGCATAACCAGCTGCATATCGATTTTTTCGTCGGATGCGTCAAGCAGACGGTATTTTTCGTCCTCGTTGATAAGGCCGTATTTACTGTCCTGCCTGCCCAGAAGGTAGTCGGTCGTTACGCCGAAAAAGTCGGCACAGCTAACAACAAAATCAAGTCCGCACTCACGCACGCCTTTTTCGTAGTGCGAAAGCAAGGCCTGTGAAACACCAAGGCTTATTGCGACCTCCTTCTGGCTGAGTCCCTTTTCCTTGCGCAGGGAGGTAATCCGGTTTGCAAATGCTGTTGACATATTTAAAACCTCTGTTATCTGTAAATATACAAATAGTATAACAGCAGCTTCGACAATTGTCAACATAGAAATATAAATTATACTTTTATTCTCGGAGAAACCAATGAAAAGCTACAAAATTCACTTCATACGCAATGCCCTCACGCAGGAAAATATCGACGGCAAGTACCTCGGCCACACCGATGTACCGCTGTGTGCGCAGGGCATAGACCAGCTCGAACAGCTTATTGAGGAATATACATACCCGTCTGCTCAGGTTGTTTTCTGCAGTCCGCTTCGCCGCTGCACGGACACTGCTAAAATGCTCTGGCCGGACAAGGAGCCCGTGCCAATGCCCGACCTTATCGAGTACGATTTCGGCGAGTTTGACGGCAGAACGGCAGAAGAGCTGGAAACGCATCCGCTGTTTCCGCGCTGGCTTGCAGGTGAGCCGGGCATCGACCCTCCCTTCGGCGAGAGTCAGGATGTTTTTGCAAGGCGCATCTGCACCGGCTTCGAAAAAATAGTTGACGGTATGCTGAAGTCGGGTGTTGAAAGCGCCGCAATAGTTACACACGGCGGTGTAATTTCTGCGCTGATGTCCCGATACGCTCTGCCCGAGGCACAGCCGCACGAATGGATAACCCCAAGCGGTTGCGGTTATACGCTCAGTATAACACCATCTGTATGGATGAGCGGCAGAAAGCTGGAGGCGCAAAAAGAAATACCCGAGCCCGAGCGGGATTTCGACTACGAGCGGTCGCTATGGGGCCAGGAGCCGTTAGAGGACGGTTATTTTGACGGTGATTACGAGGATTAACCTTATTTTTACAAAACAGATATGGACTATTTATTCCGGAATTGCTATAATAAAAATAAAACGGCTTTAGCCGGGTGGGTGAGAATATGCAATTAGTAAGCAAAGCAAAGAATATTGTCGGAAAGGTAAGAACCTATTGGCGCACTCCGCCGCTTGGCAACTATATGAACTATAAGGAAATCTTTTCGCTGTCCGCAGGCGGCTTCGGCGTTAAGGCGATAATTACCTTTGTTCAGGCGGCAATTATTTCCGCAAACAACGCCTTTGTCGGTAACACAATAGGCATCAAGCCTATGCAGATGTACGCAATTTACGTGGCGAGCGTTCTGGTGGGCTTCCCGCTGACGATGCTGCGTGCCAGAATTATAGACAATTCACGCAGCCGTAAGGGTAAGTACCGCCCGTACATAATCAGTATGGGCCTGCCGACGGTTATTCTGTCAATCGGCTATATCTGGGCACCGTATGAGATTATGGGTGACATAGGCAAAATTGCCACGGTTGTCTTCTTCAACATCGGCTTCCAGTTCTTCTACAACTTCCTTTACGATGCATACGACAACTACGTTTCCGTTCTTTCGTCCAACACGCAGGAGCGCTCCAACGTTCTTGCAATACGCGCGGTTACGGACTCGCTCGCACCGACGATTACCAACGCGGTTGTTCCGATTATAGGTGAGCTGATTACGGGCAAAAGAGACCTTTACGATATCCGTATTTACCGCTATGTATGGACACCGATTCTCATTATCGGCTTCCTTATCAGCTTTATTCTTTATAAAAACACCAAGGAAAAAATCATTCAGGCCAAAACACACGTCGTACGTGTTAAGTTTGTCGATGCATTCAGAGCAGTCCTTAAAAACAAATATTTCTGGATTATTTCGCTTGCAGGCTGGATGGGCTTCCTTGAAAGCATGGCAAACAGCATTCTCGGTTGGCTTTACACCTATCAGAATGCCTGCAGCTCAGCCGAATACGCAATTCTGACAACGGTTTACGGTAACGCCTCCTTCTGGGGTATGCTGCTTGCGCCGTTCTCAATTAAAAAATTCGGCAAGAAGAACACCCTTATTTTCACAAATGCACTGAACATTGTTTTCATTGCGGCGCTTTTCCCCGTCGTAAAGTATGCGGATGCTTCCATTATGATCTGGCTTGCGATGATGTGCCTGTGGATGAACGCCCTCGTCGGCTCGTTTGCCCACATTCTCACACCCAGCCTCAATGCCGATATCCGTGACTACCAGCAGTACGTTACGGGCGAGAGAATTGACGGAATGTTTGCCGCAGTAGGCCTTATCGGCAGCGTTGTCACAATGGCAACGACGAGCGTTCAGTCGGCAATATACGAGGTTATCGGCTTCAACGAGAAAAAATATGCCGCGCTCCTACCTGAAATTTTAGCTTCGGGCGTAGTGCTTGACGACCCTGACAACGTTTACAACGTGCTCTACCACAGGCCGACCTTTATCAGTATTTTCGGCGTTCTGATTATGACTGCCGTGCTCGGTGCGGCAATGAACGTTGTTCCCTATTTCTTCTACGACCTTTCCGAAATCAAGCAGAAGGGTATGGTTAAGGTTCTTCAGGTACGAGCACTGTTTGAGGATTACGGCAGAAACGTTCTCAGCGACAAGGACCTTGTAAAGGCTATCGAGCTTGTCCGTGAGGCAAAGGAGTTTGTCGGCAAGGAAAAGCTTCCTGCAGACAAGAGCGCAATAAAAGCAGCAACAACCAAGGAAGAGAAAAAGGCAGCCAAAAAGGCAAGAAAGGCTGCGCTTGAGCACAACGAAAGAATTATTGTTTCACAGTTTGTTGTTGATGAGCTTAACCGCTTCAACACCGTTCAGGGTAAGGCTCAGCTTGAAAACGCAATGCAGATTGTTGCCACAGGCTTTGATTATATCAACACCGTTTCCAAGGCAGACCTCGGTGCGGCGAAGGTGCTTCCCACCTCAACGCAGGAGGAAAAGGCTTTCCGCAAGGCCGAAATTTCAAGAATAAAAGAGAGCCTTTACGCACAGAAGGTTGCACGCAAGCACTTCCCGAACGGCATCGAGGAATTCGACTCAAGAGAGTTTGACAAGCTCTTTGTTGAACAGGATGCAGTTGAAGAAAAAATCGACGCGGCTTACAAGACCTTCTACAAAGCAAGAGACGACAAGGACAAGGCCGCCGCTCAGGAAGCAATGTCACTCATAAAAGCGCTCAAGGCACAGGCAAAGGAGATTGACAAGGCTGTCAAGAAGGCAACGGACGACTCTTCGGTTTACAACCGTGCCGCAAAGCCCTACCTTGATGCAAAGAAGCTCATCACAATGGCTGAAAATTACACACACTACGAAGAAATCGATGCAATGTACGACGAGGCAAAGCTTCGTTACGAGGAGGCTGAGCGCCTTGCCGCACAGGAAGAACTGCTCAAGGAAGCAGCCGAAAAGGAACACGCTGCAAAGCTTCGCGCACAGCGCAGAAAAAAATAAAGTGATGAAAAGGGGAAATTCAGAATGAAAAAAGTATTTTCCGTTATCTTTGCCGTTGTAATTACGCTCGGCTGTTTTGCCGTTACCGCTTCTGCCGCACCGGCAAAGAGCTTTATGACCGAATCGGGTGTAGAGGTTTTTATTGAGGACGTGCTCTATAAATCCGACAAATACACAATGCTTTTCCCCAAGCAGGGCGATTATGCAACGAAGATAAGCAGTACACCCGGTGATTGTGTCATCCCCTGCGAAATCAATGACCTGAGCTATAAGTGTATTTTTCCTGCAGGTACAACCGAAATTTCGTGTATGGTTTCTCTCACGGGAGAAAACGATTGGTACGGCGTAGAAATCAATTACGAGGAACACTCAAATTACTGGACAAAGGATGAAGACGGTAATATCGACTGGTCTGAAAGAGTAACCTTCAATCGCCCCGAAATAACCGCTGCGCAGGACGAATACGGTCTGCTTTACAGAAACGAGCTTTTTGAAAAGGGTCTGGGCGGCTTCAAGGACTTTAACAGAGTTTACTGGCGTATTCAGTATATTTGCAACGAGGAAGAATATACGGATTATTTCAGCCTTCCTCTTGTCGATTACGAAAATCCCGACAAGTTTACTCTTAAGCTGCTCAACTATAACATTGCCGGTCTTCCGTGGCTTACCACTGCCGCAAAGCAGGAGAGAAACGCTGAATTTATAGTGGAAAACGGCTACGATATCGTTGCCGTGCAGGAGGATTTCAACCTGCACAGCACGTTTGCAGGCGGTCTGACGGGCTACAACTACGCAACC
The DNA here is from genome assembly GCA_017410325.1 of Clostridia bacterium. Classification (GTDB taxonomy): domain Bacteria; phylum Bacillota; class Clostridia; order Oscillospirales; family Acutalibacteraceae; genus UBA8612. Next base: position 119,604 of record JAFQRA010000030.1, read on the forward strand.
AACCACACGGGCGGTGTCCCCGGCGGTGACGGACTGAATGTCTTCACAAAGAATATGCCGATATACAACGAAACCCGAGGAGAGTGGTATGTTTCCTACGGTGTTATCGACCACGGTGCGGACGAAATGACACCCAAGGGCTTCGTCTATACCGTTATTGATATCGGCAACGGAATTTACATTGATTTCTACAACCTGCACGCTGATGCCTACGGTGACGAGGGCTCAATGCAGGCAAGAGAATATCAGTTCAGGCAGATTTGTGATTTTATCAAAGAAAGGTCTGCCGAAAACGACCGTCCCGTAATCGTAACGGGCGACTTCAACATCTATATGCATACCCACGAGGCAAACAGCAATATGTACGAGTATTTTATCGAGGACTGCGGCTTCAAGGATGCGTGGGTTGAGGTTAAAAACGACAGCGATTATTACAATATGCATAAGTGGCATGTCAGCGGTCTGCCTGCGTGGGGCAACTGGGACTCCGTTGAAAGATTCTTCTACAAGGGCTGTGACGGCGTAGGTGTTATTGCAAAGGATTTCAATTTTATTGAGGTGCTCAACGCAAACGGCAAGCCTGCTTCCGACCATTCCGCCGCAGAGTGTGAGTTCGAATTCATCAAGACCGATGCGTTTGAAGAAAACACGCAGAAGCTTGAGGTTGTAACGGAAAGCACGGATACCGCCGAAAAAACGCTTAAATGGCTGTGGAAGGATTTTGTCAATGCGATTACCCACCTTGACCAGATTTTTACTGCAATAATCCGCGTGATTCAGGAAGCAGCCGAATAATAAAGCAATAAAGAATAAAACCGCCATTCCTGCCTAAACTAACGGCAAGGGTGGCGATTTTTTATGGATAAAAAAGAGTATCAGAAAAAGGTTTCGGCGGTTATGCCTCCGTCACCGAAAATAAAAAATACAGTTAAAGCGTACCTGTTCGGCGGCGGAATTTGCACAATCGGTCAGGCACTCAACCTGCTTTATACCAATCTTGGTGCAAGCAAGGATGACGCAGGAATTTATGTTGCGATAACCCTTATTACGCTTTCGGCAATTCTCACGGGTCTTGGCGTGTTTGACAAAATTGCACGCCACGCAGGTGCAGGCACAATTGTGCCCATAACGGGCTTTGCAAACTCGGTCGTTTCTCCCGCAATGGAGTTTTCGCCGCAGGGCAGAATTCTCGGCACGGCGGCAAATATGTTTTCTATTTCGGGCCCAGTAATCGTCTACGGCACGGCCGCCGCGGCGATTTACGGAATTGTATATTGGGCTTTAAATTAGAGTGATTTAACTAATGAATAATGAATGATGAATATTGAATAATGAATAATTACAATTCGGGTGCGGGTGTCCCGCCAATCATTTTTCATTCTTCATTATTCATTTTTCATTCGCAACAATTTATTGTTGCGATTACTTCAACTTCTGCAAGCACGCCCTTTGGCAGGTCCTTTACTGCCACACAGCTTCTTGCAGGCTTGGATGTGAAGTATCTGCCGTAAACCTCGTTAAAGGCGGCAAAATCGGCCATTTCGGCAAGGAAGCAGGTCGTTTTGACTGCGTTGTCAAAGCCTGCTCCCGCGGCCTTTAAAATTTCGCCGAGGTTTTTCATAATCTGCTCCGTCTGCTCGGTTATACCGCCTTGCACAACGCTTCCCGTTGCGGGGTCAATTGCAATCTGACCCGAGGTGAAAAGCAGGTTGCCCGTTACGATTGCCTGTGAGTACGGGCCGATGGCGGCAGGTGCGTTTTGTGTTGAAATAACTTTCATTTTTATTACTCCTTACGGTTTGATTTTTGTGGTCAAGAATACAGAGGTTGACAAAACATATAAATTTTTTATATAATAACATAAATATGCAGAAAAGAAAAGAGGAAAAAAAACGTTGCCCAAGCAGAGGAAAAAAGCATCTGTTTACATCACGCAGGCGGCTGTAATTGCCGCACTTTATGCCGCACTTACATATTTTGCCTCCGTTTTCGGTATAGCTTACGGCAACGTTCAGTTCCGCTTTTCAGAGGCGCTTACGGTGCTTGCCTTGTTTACGCCCGCGGCAATTCCGGGGCTGACGGTCGGCTGTTTTATCGGCAACCTCGGCAGTCCCTTCGGTATTATGGATATCGTTCTGGGCACGCTGGCAACCTTCCTTGCCGCGTATTTTACCTATGTCACCCGTAAGGTCGGCGGCAAATTCGGCTATCTTCTTGCACCTGTTTTTTCAACGCTTTTCAACGCCGTCATCATCGGTCTTGAAATTGCCGTTTTCCTTCCCGAGGGTCTGACCTGGGCAGGCTTTGCAATTTCTGCACTGCAGGTCGGCGCAGGCGAGCTGGCAGTGTGCTGCGTGCTCGGAATACCGCTGAGGATAATAATTGAAAAAACGCCCGGATTAAAGAAACTTTTTAAGATATAACGGAGAAAAAGAAAATGGAAAAAATCGCAAGCTTTACAATAGACCACACCATACTCCCCAAGGGTATGTATATTTCCCGCGTAGACGGCGACGTTGTAACCTACGACATCCGCTGCCGCAGGCCCAACGTTGAGCCCGTTATCGAAAATTCACCCATACACACGGTTGAGCATCTTTTTGCAACCTTTGTCAGAAACTCACCGCTGAGTGACGGCGTAATTTATTTCGGCCCCATGGGCTGCCGCACGGGCTTTTATTTCCTCGTGCGAAGCGGCGTAATCAGCCACGCTCAGGCAATTGAGCTGACAAAGCAGGCCTTTGATTTTATTGCCTCTTACGAGGGTGAGGTGCCCGGTGTCAGCGCAAAGGAATGCGGCAATTACCGCGAGCACGACCTTGAAGGCGCAAAGCGTGAGGGCGCAATGATGGCTGAGGTTATGGAAAGAGTCAGCGTTGAAACACTTGTCTATCCCGAATAATTGTGTTATAATATTATGACCGAAAATCAAACGGATGAAAGGAGGACTGACCGTTGTCTGAGGAAAAAGAGCTTGAAAAGAAGGCTCAGCAAGCAATAGCTGAAGAAGAAACAGCCGAAGAAGCGGTTGAAGCCGCAGACGATTACGGCATATTCTCCTTCCTTGCGGATTTGCCGATTTTCGCTATAGAAAAGCAGATGTCTGCCCCCGTAAAGAAAAAAGAGCCCGAAAAAAAGGCACAGGTTGTGGATTGCACAATACCTGACGTTGTACCGAGAGATACGGGAGCGGTTTACGACTGGATATATTATTTCGGTTTGCAGATAATACGCCGTGTGCGCCGTGCTGTTCAGCTCATCAAGCGTATTTTGCGAAAGCCCGTTCATGCGGTTGCTGTTTTTGCAAGCATACTGTTTTTGCTTCTCGACAGAATAGTGCTTGACTCTGCCCGAACCGCAACCAACGATATCCGCAAGCTCCGTGCGGAGATTAAATTGCTCTTCGCAACCAAGGACAAGCAAAACCGCAAGGGCGTTTTCAAGCGCCACCCCAATGCGGTTAAAACCATAGGCAACCTTGCCGCCCCGATTGCCGCCTTTGCCGTGCTTCTGGTAACGGTCGGCTACTGGACAAGCTCAACCTATGCGCTTGAGGTTGTTGTGGATAATAACGGCGAGCCGTGCTCACTGGGCTATATCAGCGACGAGTCTGTTTTCATTCAGGCGCGTTCAATCGTCAAAGAGAGAATTGACTCCGGTGCGGCTGACGAAGACAAGGCGCTTATTGCAAACCCGACCTATAAAATTACCCGCGTAAAGCTCAACGAGCTGAGCGATGCTCACGCAATCAGCGACAGGCTTATCGAAAATTCCGACTCGAAGCTTACAAACGCCTGCGGAGTTTATATCGACGGTGATTTTATCTGCTCGGTCAAAAACGAAACCGATGCACGAAGCGTTTTCAACAACCTTCTCAGCGAGGCCGAAGAGAAATACAACATCAGTGCGGAGGATCCGAATTCCTTTGCCGACTTCGTTGAGGACGTTGAATTTGTGCAGGGCCTTTATTCCGACGATGCGGACAAAATGTGGGAAGCTTCAAGGCTTCTGGACGTACTTACCAATCAGAAAAAGAGCGAGGCTCTTTATTATACAATCCAAAACGGCGACACACCCTCCGAGGTTGCCGCGGCTTACGGAATTTCTTATTCCGAGCTGCGTGCACTCAATCCGAACGTAAATTTCGGAGTTTTCAAAGTGGGTACAAAGCTCCTTGTTTCACAGGAAGTCAACTTTGTAAGAGTTAAAATTATCAAGATTATCGAGCGCAACGAATCCACACCCTTCAAGACGGAAAAAATTGAATCCTCAAAGCTCTTCCGCGGCGATACACGCACAATCCGCAAGGGTGTAAAGGGTACGGACAAGGTAACCTATCTCACAACCTATATTGACGGCGTTCAGGTTTCTGCCGAGGAAATTGACCGCATTACGCTCATTGACCCGATAACCGAAAAAATTCAGGTCGGTACGAAGAAAACGGGCTATTCCGGCGGTAGCTACGACGTTGTGGTTAAGGGCAAATTCGTCTGGCCTGTTTCGGGTCTTTATACAATTACTTCCTACTACGGCAACCGCAGAAGCGGCTTCCACACGGGTCTGGATATTTCAGGACCGAGCGCTTCGGGCAAGCTCGTGCTTGCAGCCGAAAGCGGAACGGTTGAGCTCGTAAAATTCAGTAACCGCAGCTACGGCAACCAGGTTGTAATCAACCACGGCAACGGCGTAAAAACACGTTACGCCCATATGCTCGACGGTTCAATCTCCGTTTCCGTCGGCCAGCGCGTTTCACGAGGACAGCCCATAGGCCGTGTCGGCAATACGGGTAACAGCTCGGGTGCCCACCTGCACTTCGAGGTTATCGTAAACGGCAATACCGTAAACCCGATAAACTATATCAAATAAAATTCAGAGCAGTTTACCAAACGGTGAGCTGCTCTTTTTTACTGTTGTAAAGCACCTTTTCAATTGACATTCTGTCAAAAACGAATATAATTGAAGAAAAGCATTTATGGTAAAAGGGGCGGTAATATGACAATTATCAGATTTCTTGTTTCATTCCTTATTTCTTTGGGTGTTCTTGCCTCGCCCGGGGCACACTACACACCGCTTGAAGACAGAGAATTTACCGACGGCGAAATCAATGTAATTGACAGCGACAACGAGTATATTAAAATGGAACTTACGGATGTCGGTTATGATATCTTTAGTCCGGATGCCGAAAAAGGCGGCTACCGCTACGGACCTACTCTTTTCGTCAATGCCGACGGCAGTATTGATGCGTTTCTTGCCTGTCCCGGCAGAGGCGGTCAGTGGGACTGGATAAGCTACAGGCATTCACCCGACGGCGGCAAAACCTGGACCGATGAAAAAGCCGTTCTTCAGCCCACTCCCGACTCGCCCGATTTTTATTCGTGCTGCGATCCGGGTGTGGTAAAGTTCGGCGAATACTACTATATCGGCTACACTTCAACTGTTGATGAACGCGGAACGGATAACAATGTTTTTGTTGCAAGAAGCAAGAACATTGACGGCCCGTATGAAAAGTGGAACGGCAACGGCTGGGGCGGAAGACCCGAGGCGATAGTTGACTTTACCGGTAATCCCGACAGATTCGGCGCAGGTGAGCCAAGCTTCGTAGTTCTCGGCGAAACGCTTTATTTCTATTACACCTGGCTGGATGACAGCGGAAGAGAAACCCGTGTCAGCATTGCCGACGCAACGGACGAAAACTGGCCCGCAACCCTTGAATACAAGGGCGTTGCAATTACTTCGCCCGACGCAAGCTGCGACTCGGCAGACGTCAAATACGTCGATGATTACGGCAAATTTATCGCTGTAGCGACGAATCAGAGATTTACCACCGACAGCTTTGTTGATGTTTTTGTTTCTGATGACGGTATCAGCTTTGAGCGCTCATACGCAACGAAAACCAATACCGCTATCTGCTGCCACAACTGCGGCATTTCGGGCAGACCCAACGGTCATATCAGACTTTCCGACGGCGTGTATTTTGCTTACGCCTACGGCGACGTGTGGGCAAACTGGCCCACAAGATTCAGCAAGGTTGAGCTTTCGCTTATCGCAAGCCCCGACTTGTCCGATATCAAAAACGAAAACCTCACCGTTCCCGTAATCTATGCCAAAGAAGATATATTTGCTGATTATATCGGCATTGTCTGTAAGCCTGCACACTACACAAAGAGCGTTGATGGCGGCGCATTTCTGCCCGAAATTCTGCTCATAGAAGACTGTATGGATACCGTAAGACTTCTCAGCGGTGTCACCTTTGAGGACTACGACGAAAGCGTTGTCAAATTCGTCGGAACTCTGGCAATTCCGCAGGGCGTGGGCGAAACCTACGTCACAGTTAAGTACAGAGATATGCAGACACAGATGTTTGTTGAAATATATTGATTAACATAAAACCGCCCGATTTGAGTAAAAACTCAGGTCGGGCGTGCTTTTTATATGTGAGTTCTGAACAAATGCACTTGTCAAAATTTGTCAAAAACAGAGAAACTTCGAACATCCGAAAAAAGCGTAACTTTTTAACCGTTTTTGTCATTTATATTAAAAGGCTAATTTTGTATTTTGGATAAGGACGGTATTTTTTATGGATGCTTTAATGTGCAATGCAAGCCAAAAAGAAGCGGTTAAAGCCAAGCTGATTGAATTTATGGAGCAGAATGGCATTCAGTATAATCTGCTGGAATGTTGCGGCTGTGACAGAATTTGCATAGACCTCAACGGCGAAGAAAACGCCTGTAAAAATCACTGCTGCAATTCGGAAATTATCGTGCAAACAAGCGGTAAAGACGTTTGCAGATTTTATCCGCACGAGATTCTTTACATAGCAATTGAAGACAGAAAATCCGTGCTCTATCTGACCGACAGAAAAATTGAAACAAACTGTCAGTTTAACTATTGGAAAAGTATTCTCGACCTGAATGTCTTTGCCCAACCGCACCATAGCTTTATCGTTAATCTCAATTATGTTGAGGAGGTTACGAAGGATTTCGTGAAGCTGAAATACGGCGAGGACGAGTATTCGGTTTACACATCTATGCGCAAAATCGGCGCTTTCAAAAAGGCATTCTTAAAATTCGGTGAAAAGCAAACATAAAACCAAAACTATATAAAAACAAAAAATCCGAACGCGTCACCTGAAATGACAAGCTTCGGATTTTTTGTTTCGGGAAGAATGACAATAACGGATTCAAATTTAATCACGGCATAGCCGTATATATCATCAAAACGGGCTTTCGAATCCACCCCATTTTACAAAAAAATTAAGAACCACACAAAAGTGTGATTCTTAATTTGGCTGTTTCGCTTGCTTCCTTTAAGGCAATTTCAAGTTTTGCAATAAAATCGGCCCGGCTATGACCATATTTGCTTTCGGCAATATTGGCGCAAACGCTTGTGGCACTTCTGCCGATTTGATTTGAAATGATAGTTTCTTTTTTGGTCGAAGTTCTTTTACTAAATTCAAAACATCTACCGATAATTGCATTGATAAATCAGAGAGTTTATCTGCCTTCATTTCTATTACCTCAGCTGAAATATAGCATAAGTTTGCGCAAAGCGCAACATCGTTTTGTGTCCGCAAAAGCGGAATGATGTTTGCGCTACGCACAAAATGAGGTTGACTGCAAGCGGTCAAACGGAGTTGTGTCCTGCAGACACAAAAACAAACAAAAAGAGACTTGCCGTAGCAAGTCTCTTTTTGTTTGGTGGAAAGTCAGTTAACATATCCGAACTTTTTTTGAGTTTTTTTAAAGAGAGCGTTTTTGCACCCTCTTTGTAGTTAAAATAAAAATCAATTCTGTCATCGTGAAGAATTACCGAATTAACAAAGCAGTCAACGAGCATCTTGCGGCTTCTCAGATCTTTTCCGTTGATTGTTCTGAGGTTATAAAACCAATACATAACCTGTTCGCGGGTAAGAAGCGGATGTTCAAGGCTTTCGGTTATAATTTGCTTTTCAATTTCTTCCTTTTCGTTTTCAAGTTCTTCAAGGCGGCTTTTTGTTGAGGGTGTGATAACTCCCTGCTCAATAGCCTTCATTACATTTGCGATTGCTTTCTCAACTTCCTTAAGCTGTTTTTTAGCAAAGGAACAGCTGTGCACTCGTTTGCCTGTTCTTTCATAACCAAGTCGGTCAATCTTTCAATAAGCGCATCATCCCAGATAAGCTTCATAATCATTTCAATAACAATATCCTCGATCCAATCCTTTTTTACAGCCTTTCTGTCACAACCGCGTTTGCGTTTTGAAGACAGACATTTATAGTAGCGGTAAATTGTCTGATTCTGCGAAGTGCCGCTTTCACCAACCATATAAGTCATACATGTTCCGCAGTAAAGCTTGGTTGAAAGGATATAGTCTTCCTGTGCTTTATGTTTTGCAGGAGATTTTCTGTTGATTGCAATTTTTCTTTGCACACGCTCAAACAGTTCTTTTGATATAATTGCAGGTATACCATCCGGAAGAAAAACATGCTTGTATGAATACTCACCTATATATCTGCGGTTTGTCAGCATATTTGACACCGTGTTCAGAGTCATCGGAGTACCGCGATTGTTTTTAACGCCTTTGGACTTCAAATACTCGGTAATTTCCTTCATAGTTGACCCCGAATCGTAAAGCTCAAAAGCCTTCAGAACAAACGGAGCTGTCATATGATCAATTTCAAAACGACGTTCCTTATTTATTCTATACCCAAGCGGTACCGTTCCTCCGTTGAAGCAGCCTTTCAATGCATTTTCAATCTGACCTCTTTCTACCTTAACCGCAAGTTCAAGGCTGTAGTATTCTGCCATTCCTTCAAGCAGACTTTCCATAAGTGCTCCTTCGGGAGAGTCCGAAATCATCTCTGTGGCTGAAACAACACGGATTTTGTTCTTACTGAGCAGATGTTTATAGTGTGCGGAATCATATTTGTTTCTCGCAAAGCGATCCAACTTCCACACAAGAATAATATCAAACAGATTTTTTGAGCTGTCCGATATCAGACGCTGGAAATTAAACCTGTTATCGTTCTTTCCGGTTTTTGCTTTATCTGCATATGTACCTACTATTTGTATATCATTTCTTTTTGCATACTCTGTACATTCACGAATCTGTCCCTCGATAGATTCTTCTCGCTGACCGCTGCAGGAATATCGGGCATAAATAACAGCTTTCATAAGGCTTACCCCCTTTTTGAATAGAATTTTGCTGTTACCTCAGCTTTCCTATTATATTGTAACTCCAGCATAAACTTAAGTCTACGTGCTATAGCGCACAAAGTTTTTGACTGTATTTTTTATAACGGCCGTCTAAAGCGCACAAAACATACAAAGTTGAATTCTTTTTCAATAAGTGCTATACTGTTTTCACTTGATTTATGGTGGTGAGAATTTGAGCAGCAGAATATTACTTGTTGAGGACGATGTTTTTTTGCGTGAGGGGCTTTGCGAAATGCTCAGCGGTCAGGGCTACAACGTTACTGTAGCGGAAACCTTTGCCAAGGCAAACGAACAGATAAACGGTCATTTTGACCTGATGATATTTGATATAATGCTCCCTGACGGCAGCGGACTTGACCTTTGCCGTAAGGTGCGCAGTATGGGCAGCACGGTGCCGATTCTTTTTCTGACAGCGTGCGACGATGAGATTCAGATTGTTTGCGGACTTGATGCAGGCGCTGACGATTATGTTACAAAGCCGTTCAGACTGCTTGAGCTTCTTTCCCGTGTGCGTGCACTGCTACGCAGAAGTGCAAGTGCTGTATATACAAGCGGCAATGTTTCCATTGACCTTAAAACAATGACTGCATATAAAGACGGTGCTGCACTCAGCTTAACACCGACTGAATTTATGATTCTTTCAACCCTTGTGCAAAACAGCGGTGTGATTGTTACCCGTACGGTATTGCTTGAAAAAATCTGGGACTGTGACGGCAACTTTGTTGACGATAATACGCTTTCCGTTCACGTCAGCCGTTTGCGTGAAAAGCTCAGTGCAAATCAGATTTCAACCGTGCGAGGTATAGGCTATAGATGGGAGGATTCAAAGTGACTTCCCTTGAAATCGGTTTGGTTATTATTTCTGCTGTTTTATTTGCGGCATTAATAATTGTTTCTGTTCTTTATATAAGAAACAAGAAAGGCATTGAAAAGCTCTCACAAAAGACAGATGCTTTTCTGAACAACGGAGAAAAAATAGGAATCAGCACTCAGGATAACAGCTTGGCTCAGCTGCAAAACAGCATTGCTGACCTTGAGAACAGGCTTATCCTTGAGCGTGACAACACCGTTTCACAATCAAAACGCAATGCGGATTTCATAGCCGATGTTTCGCATCAGCTTAAAACTCCGCTTGCAGGCTTGAAATTATATTGCGAAATGCAGCAGACGCAGGACGAAAACAGCTACGCACAAAAGCAGCTGCAGCTCGTCGTTAAAATGGAAAGCCTTGTAAAAAGCCTGTTGAAGCTCGAAAAGCTCCGCAGCGATGCTTACACAATGGAGTTTGCCGAGCAGAGAGCAGAAAACATAATCGGCGAACTGGTCAGCGAGTTCAGACACCTTTTCCCGAATAAAAGCATAAGCGTTTCGGGTGAAGCCACAATGCGCTGCGATAAACAATGGCTCAGCGAAGCAGTAGGTAACATCATCAAAAACGCAGGCGAACACACAGCCGAAAACGGAAAAGTAGATATTAAAATTGAGCAGACCGATGCTTCAACCGTCATAACCGTTGAGGATAACGGCGGCGGTATTCCGAGCGAAGAGCTGCAAAAAATCTTTGGCAGATTTTACCGCACAAGCAATGCCGCAGCAGACAGCGCAGGAATAGGAATGTCTATTTCAAAGGCTATTGTTGAAAAGCACCACGGAACTATCTTTGCCGAAAACGGCAAAGAGGGACTGAAGGTTACGATCTGCCTGCCACGCTATGACGGCGGGTTAAAAATATAATATTTGTAGTACGCTGTAACAACTAAAACTTCACTGTAGGGGCGGCTATCAGCCGCCAGCAAACCGAGCAATATCAGCACGGGCGGATAATATCCGCCCCTACAAAAGTCAACTTTAAGATGTTACAATGTAGTAGGGGAGGGCTTCCATGCCCTCCCGTTATTTAATTTAGCAAGGAAATTCGGGAGGGGGACAGAGCCCCTCCCCTACGAAACAGAAAAAACACAGATGAATTTACCAAAAATCCACCTGTGTTTTTTCTAATCTTACGAAATCTTAAGGTTAATGTAAGTTAAAAGTAAGATTGATATTTTACAATACAGTCAAAGTAAAGGAGTGTAAATATATGAACATTATCGAATGCAAGGATTTGACAAAGGAATATTTAAGCGGTGAAAACGTTGTCAAAGCGGTTGACAATGTAACTGTCGGCTTTGAGCAGGGTGAATTCTGCGCCGTAACGGGTCCCAGCGGCTCGGGTAAATCGACTCTGCTGCACGTGCTCAGCAGCCTTGAAAACCCCACAAGTGGCACTGTTACCTACAACGGCGAGGTAATGTCAAACTACAACGATAATCAGCTTTCAATCCTTCGCCGCAGACGCTTCGGCTTTGTCTTTCAGGCATATAACCTTGTTCAGGAGCTGACAGGCTACGAAAACATTGTTCTGCCCGTTATGCTTGACCGCAAAAAGGTTGATGAAAAATACATCAAGCGTGTAATTGATATGCTCGGCATTGAGGACAGACTTGAGCACCTGCCGTCCGCACTTTCAGGCGGTCAGCAGCAGAGAATTGCAATTGCCCGTGCGCTTGCAAATAAGCCGTCAATACTCTTTGCCGATGAGCCTACGGGTAATCTTGACGGTAAGAGCGGCAGAGAAGTGCTTTCGCTTCTCAAATATGTCGGCAAGGAATTCGGCATTACACTAATTCTCGTAACTCACGATTTGCACGTTGCCGAGCAGGCGGAAAGAATTATAACCATTGAAGACGGCAGGATTGTAAGAGATTCAAAGAATCTGTAAGTTCCAGAAAGAGAATCTTAAAAGTGAGGAAGAAACAATGAAAAAACATAAAACCTTAACCGTCAACCGGCTGGCGGTAGGTAATCTCAAAACAAGAAAAAAGCAGTACACCTTAATGATAATCGGTATACTGCTTGCAATGATTTTTTCAAGCGGAACACTGTTCTTTATATCGTGCTTTCAAAGCTCAAGAGAAGAGCAGGCACGCCGTGAATCCGGAAATTTTTGGGGATATTTTTATCAACCCAAGGACTACATAGACATTGAGCAGGGTAAAAAGGACGGCTATATAGAACAATACGGTTACGGTCATATTATCGGCTACGGCTATACCGACGAAGAAAAGCAGGACAAAGGCACACCGATTGCTTGGCTGGATGAAGATGCAAAACAGCTTTACTATGTAACCGTACTTGAAGGAAGATACCCCGAAAACGAGGGTGAAATTGCCCTTGAAGCTGACGCTGCGATAAGGCTCGGAATTGAGCCGAAGGTCGGCAAGGATATTACACTCTCCGTTCTTACGGCAGACGGTGAAGCATATTTACCGCAGGCAAGCAAAAAGACATACAAGCTTGTAGGCATTCTTGAGGACAAACGTGCTCATATTGAAAATTTTAACGGTATGGGACCCGAAAATGCTCCGATGGCTGCAGCATTTGTAAGCGAAAAAGAGCCACTGGGTGCAGGCGGAAAAGAAAACATTGCACTTTACTACAATCCCACAGAGGATGCTATAAAAGAAACTATAGAAAAGAAAGATCCTCACGGAAATATTTATAAGCAAACTCCCTTCAACGAATATTTTCTTTTCAACATTTATGAGGGATTTGACACTGACAAAACCGTATCAAGAAGTATGACTCACGTTGCCGAGTGGTACGGATCAACGCTTGCGGTTTTCACTAATGTTTCGGTTGTTGCCGTGCTTGCAGTTGTGCTGTTGTTAGCCTCTTGTATGGGAATCATAAACGCATTCACAACCAATCTGCAGGAACGCCGCCGTCAGATAGGTTTGCTTCGTGCCGTGGGTACAACGAAAAGGCAAATTATAAATATCTTCGGCAGAGAAGCTTTTATTATCACACTCATCTGTGCACCGATAAGCGTTGCTATCTCCTATTTCGGAGTGTGGCTGTTTGCAAAATTAATGGGCGGCAGCTTTATCTTCTTGCCAAATCTGTTTGTACTTATCGGCACAACGGTGGTTAGCGTTGCCTGTGTTATGCTTTCTGCTCTCATTCCCCTTGTTTTTGCCGCACGTGTTTCGCCGATGCAGGCAATACGTAACGTAGAATTAAGTAGAAAAATGAAGCGCAAAAAAATAAAGCAGGAAAAGCAGTTTAATGCACCCAAACTACTTGCAAATCGCAGTATAAAGTTCTATAAGGCAAAGCAAATCGGTGTCAGCATTATTCTTGCGCTCACAATTCTGCTCACCTGCTTTGGCTTTTCTATATTGGAAACAGAGTTTCTCAACTCGGGTTGGGCTGAATATAATGTCGGAGATTACAAGATAACCCGTGGCGGTTATCCTATGTCGTCAAATTTTGTAAACATGCCCAATCTCACAGGCGGTATATCCTCTGCTGAACTTAATGAGCTTGCCTCGTTTCCGCTTTTTGGCTCAATGTACGGAAGTAAAAGCTACCTCTCATTTATAGAAACTGAGGAATATTCCGATTATATGGAGTTACTCTCTCTTTCATGGCAGGGAATTCGATATACCATAAATCACGATAACGGTCTGTCGGCACTGTTAGAAGAAGAGAAAAGGGATGTTGAAACGCTTAAAAAATATTGGTTTGCCGAAGGCGAAAACGAACAGTATAAAGAACTCAAATCTATTGCCAATACAGAAAACGAACTGTTCCGTTCCGAGATTAAGGCTTTTGATGAAATATTGTTTGATAAAAATCTTAAGCGGTTTGAAATAATCGACGGCAAAATCAATATTGATAAGCTCAATTCGGGCGAAGAAATAATTCTTGTAGCACCCAGAAGAATAGGTTTTGATTTCATACTGAATAAAGACGGCTCTTTGTCTATGTACGGCGTAAATGATGTCGATAATTTACCCGACAGCTTTTACAGAGATAAAAGAGAAATTTTTGCTCTGACAACCCTTGATTACAAGGCAGGAGATAAACTTAATCTGAAAATGCTTAATTCAGAAGCAACAAGCTTCAGTTATTCCAGTGAAGGCAAAGAAGAGTTTGGTAATGTTACAATAAATGAAAAAGAAGTCAAAATCGGAGCGATTGTTTCCCCATTTTCTTTCGGCGATTATATGAGCTGTCACGATGAACTCAACATAGTTACCACCACTCAAGGTCTGGATGCAATAACAGGGATTAACCTGCCGTATGAGGAATTGCTGATCGACTCCAAAAGCGAAGTCACAGAAGAGACGGATGAGCTTGCAAGCACCTTCCTTAACGGTCTCGTTTCGGGAACTAATTTCCGCTATTATTCAGGGTTTGAGCAAAACCAAGATGCACGTGAAGGCTTGCAGACGCTGTTTATCTGTCTGCTTTCAATTGTTGTTCTCTTCTTCTCAATTTGCGCAAGCATTGTGAACAATTCACTTACAGCAAAGATAAGAGAGAGCAAACGAGAAATAGGCACATTGAGAGCAGTCGGTGCATCCGCAAAAGAAATCACGCAGTCTTATATCCGCCAGCTTATTTCAATGTTTGTGTGGGGCTGCTCGGCAGGTTTTGTCGGTTATATAATCGGTCATATCGCAATTGTTACGTATTTCAAAGACCAGAGCCTTACCTTTGAAATATGGCAGGCTATGCTGATTATCGCCGTCCTTTTCCTAATTTGCAGTATAAACCTTTACGCAAAAATCAAAAAGGAAATGAAGAACAGCATTGTTGAAAATATCCGTGAACTTTAATTCTTGGTGATTTTATGAAAAAACTATCTTTGATTCTATGTTTAATATTCATATTTTCTTTCTCCGCTTTTGCCGAAGAAGCACCGTCAACGCCAAAGCTGATGGTAACGGAATACACCGTTGACGGCGGTACGATCAGCGCAGGCAACTCGGCAAAACTGACTGTAAAGCTGACAAACACCCACCGCAGCATTGATATTAAAAATATCAAGCTCACCTTTTCCGACCCGTCGGGTGAGATAATCCCCGACGGCACGGGAACAGCTTATGTCAGCAAGATATATTCAAGCAGAACCTACAATTGGGAACTGACAGTCAAAGCAACCGCAAAGGCATCCGACGGCAACCACGCAGTCACGGTTTCGGCTGAATATGAAACCGAAAGCGGAGGCAGCGGCAATTCAAGTGATACGCTCAATATAAATGTAAAAGGTAAAACGGAAGAAGAAACCCCAAAAAACAATTCAAGCCCACGGCTTATGGTAACTGGCTATGAAGTTGAAAACGGTTTTATCTCTCCCGACAGCAGCGCAACTTTAAAAGTAACTATCAAGAACACAAATCCGAATAAGGCGGTCAGCAATATTAAGCTGTCGCTGGGCGATGAAAGCGGCGAAATCAAGCCCGACGGTATGGGCACAAAATATGTTTCTGCTATTGCCGCAGGCGGCGAATATGTGTGGACTGTAAAGCTCACAGCCGCAAACACAGCCGCCGCAAATGAGCACAAGCTGAATCTTTCAATGGAATATGAGGACGAAAACCACAGCCCGTATTCAGCAACCGATACCTTGCTCGTTCAGGTGAGACAGGCTGCTTCACTTGATTACAGCGGAGCACAGCTGCCGGTAAAGGTTATACAGGGCAATGTTACAACCGTCACTCTCACATTTATGAACACGGGCAAAAGCACGCTATATAACTGTATGTTCGAGTTTAATGTTGAGGGTCTGAACGGTGGTGGAAGCACCTTTATCGGCACAATCAACGCAGGCGAATCAGGCACAGGCAACGCCAACTTAAGAGTGAGCGAAGAAATTCTCGGCAAGGTTAGCGGAACACTTACAATTATCTATGAGGACGATTACGGTGAGAAGTACACAAAAACAGTTGATGTCCAAACTGTTATCGAAGAAAAGGTTGAGCCGAGCGATATAATCACCGAAGAGGAAGAGAAGCAGAATAACCTCTGGAGGCTGTTTTTGCTTATCGGTCTTGCTGTCGGCGGCGGACTTGGCTTCGGAATACCACACGCAATCAACTCAAGCAAGCAACGCAAAGAAGACGAAAAAAGACTGTAAAACAGTATAACAAACAACCCCCGAAGGGAGATCACACTCATTTCGGGGGTTAATTTATGCCTGAAAATGCACGAAAACACGATTTTTGCTGAAAATCAGCCTGTTTTTAGCAGGAAAGTTGAAGTTGCGATTTGTAGTGCCGGTCAGTCTTATATATTTTTAATGATTAATGAATCACGTTTGGAGTAAAAATCACAGCGCAAGTGATTGAAAAATCCCGTTTTAATTCAACCGTCAGGGATAGAAATTGCGAATGCGGTTGAATGAAATAAATCAAGAAGGAGAATAAAGCGGTATGCACTTTCAGGCCGAAGATATCAGACGAAACCAAATAACCTCATAAAGGACACAGTATCGTTGAGGTGTGCAGCAAAAGATGTGCTGCGTTCGTTTGCGGAAAAGTGCGTACCCGATGTGATCCGAACAGCTTTGTGTATATGCAAGGTGCTCGGATCAGCAGTGAGAATGACAGCGAAAACATTGCCTGTACCGGTGCTTTGTTTGAGCTGACACTTCTCAC
>JAFQRA010000031.1 GCA_017410325.1 Clostridia bacterium
CGTAGGGGACGGCGTCCTCGACGTCCCATTGCAAAATGTTATATCATTTTTATGGCGAGCTGTAGGGGAGGGGCTCTGTCCCCTCCCGTTACGTAACTGATACATCAATGTCGGGAGGGCATGGAAGCCCTCCCCTACAATTTTGATATACAATTTAACGCTTACGACATCTCGACAAACTGTAATTTACCGCTTCTTCCTGTACACCACCACTCCTATGATGATTTCCGCAAGATAAATCAGCATAAATCCGCCGTGGATGACGAGGCCTTTAACACCTTCTGCGTGATACCGAAGGTCATCGCTTGTGTACGTGGTTACGGGCATACCGTTTTCGCTGTCGCCCCAGTGAATTTCAACAACGCTTTCGTTTATATGCGAATACCTGAATACCTCTTTGCCGTTGCGGACGAAGGCTTCTTCATTTTCCTTGAGTATGTCTTCCCATTCCTGTTCGGACTCCGCTGTACCGTGTTATGACAACACCTTACAGAAGAATTATATTTGTTCGTTTTTATCTTGTAAATAGCATAGCCTGACAGCAGACAAAATATAGCAATTCAATTTTTGTTTATCTTATTTTAATGTTTACAAAAAATATTGTATATGCTATATTTACAAATGTATTTCAGATAAGAAAATTTTTACAATTTCTACGGAGGAAAAACGGTGAAAAGCAAAGCTTCCTCATTGCGTAGCAACCTGATAGGCGACAAGGTGTTTTATTCGCAGGTTTTAGCTATAGTTGTTCCCATAATTATTCAGAATACAATTACGAACGTTGTAAGCCTGCTTGACAACATTATGGTCGGCAGGGTCGGCACGCTTGAAATGTCCGCTGTTGCAATTGACAACCAGCTGTTGTTCGTTTTTTCGCTGTGCATTTTCGGCGGTATGGCAGGTGCCGGTATTTTTGCAACGCAGTATGCGGGCGCAAACGACCACACGGGTGTGCGCAACTGCTTCAGGGTAAAGCTGATGGTAGGCTTGCTTATGCTTGCCGCCGCATTCACGCTTTTTCTTGCGTTGCCGGATAAGCTGATTTCACTCTACCTTGCCGAGGATACTGACCCTGCGGATGCTGCCGCAACGCTCAGCTTTGCCTTTGATTATCTGCGCCTGATGCTTGTGGGGCTTGTGCCCTTTACGGTTTCGCAGGCTTATGCAAGCACCCTGCGCGAGGTCGGCGAAACACGTGTGCCGATGATTTCAAGCGTAATTGCAATTGCGGTTAACCTTGTTTTTAACTACCTGCTCATTTTCGGAAAGCTCGGCTTCCCGAAGCTCGGTGTGGCAGGCGCGGCAATAGCAACCGTACTCTCCCGCTTTGTGGAGGCGGTAATAATTGTTTCCTTTACGCACAGAAATTCACGCCGTTTCCCGTTTATCAAGGGCAGCTACGGCAGCATCAGAGTGCCCGGCGGTCTTATGCGTGATATTATGAAGCGCGGTATGCCTTTGCTTGTCAACGAGTTTCTCTGGTCGGCAGGTATGGCAACTCTTTCGCAGTGTTACTCCGTAAGAGGGCTTGAGGTTGTTGCGGCGGTGAATATTTCAACCACAGTTGCCAACCTTTTCAACGTTGTTTTCATTTCAATGGGCAACGCCGTTGCGATTATGGTCGGTCAGTACCTGGGCGCAAACGAAATAGAAAAAGCTAAGCAGACTGCGTGGAGAATTATTACCGCAACAGTTGCGGCGAGTGTTGTAATGGGTACAATAATGGCGTTCAGTGCACCGTTTATTCCGAGAATTTACAACACCGAGGATTCCGTGCGCGAAACGGCAAGACAGCTGCTGATTATCGGCGCGTTTATGATGCCTGTTCTTTCCTTCACTCACGACTGTTATTTCACCATGCGCTCAGGCGGTAAAACGGGCATCGTTTTTGCATTTGACAGCGGCTTTACCTGGGGCATAGTCGTGCCGTTTGCCTTCGTGCTGGCGAATTTCACCTCCGTGCCGATAATTCCGCTTTACTTTGCCGTGCAGTCAATGGAAATCATAAAAGGCATAGTCGGCTTTATATTGGTTAAAAAGGGTGTTTGGGTGCGGAATATAATAAATGAATAATGAATGATGAATAATGAAAAATGAATAATTTGGTGGTGAGGGCGAAGCCCAGCCGCAATTTTGCACTTTGCACTTTGCATTCTTCACTAACAAAAAGGTCCTGCTCATTTGAGCAGGACCGCTTTTTGTTTACTTGTCGCCTTTGGATTTCTTTGCGTTGTCGTATTCGTCTGCCTTGAAAACGTAATCCTTGCCGGGAAGGATGGCGTTGAGCACGATACCTGCGATAGAGGCAACTGCAAGACCGGAAAGGGTGATTGCGGCTGAGCCTACGTTGAAGCTGATGCCGCCGGACATACCGAGGGCTGCAACAAGGATAACGGCTGCAACGATGAGGTTGCGGCTCTTTGTGAAGTCAACCTTGTTTTCAACAACGTTGCGTACACCGATAGCGGAAATCATACCGTAAAGCACGAAGGAGATACCGCCGATAACCGCTGTGGGAATGAGGTTGATGAGTGCTGCTACCTTGGGTGAGAAGGAGAGGAGAATTGCTACGATAGCTGCAATGCGGACTACCTTGGGGTCGTAAACCTTTGTAAGAGCGAGAACGCCTGTGTTTTCGCCGTAGGTTGTGTTTGCAGGACCGCCGAAGAGTGCGGAGAAGCTGGTCGCAAGGCCGTCACCGATGAGCGTCTTCTTGAGGCCGGGGTCAGCAAGGAAGTTTTTGCCCGTTGTTGCGCTGATTGCGCTGATGTCGCCGATGTGCTCCATCATAGTTGCAAGGGAAATCGGTACGATGGCAATAATTGCGCTGATAATCTTGGACTTGTCGGGAACGTTGCCGAAAACAATGCCGCTCTTCTGAATCGGGAAGCCTATCCATGCAGCATCCTTGAGAGCCTGGATTTTGCCGGCATCAAATACGGGAGTATCGCCGACGTTGTGAATAATAACAGCAACGACGCAGGAAACGATGATACCGAGAAGGATAGGAACGATTTTGCTCATACCCTTGCCCCAGATGTTGAAGATAATAACGGTTGCAAGAGCAATAAAGGCGAGGAACCAGTTCGTTTCGCAGTTGGAAACTGCGCTGCCTGCAAGACCGAGGCCGATGGCAATAATAATCGGGCCTGTAACAACAGGCGGGAAGTATTTCATAATCTTTACAGAATCAAAGATTGCAAAAAGAACCGCAAGTACGAGGTAAACGAGACCTGCTACGGCAACACCAAGGCAGGCATAGGGAAGCATAGCCTTGTCGATAAGTGTTTCGCCTGCTTCGTTTGTGTAGTTCGTAACCGCCGCATAGCCGCCGAGGAAAGCGAAGGACGAGCCGAGGAAGGCAGGAACCTTACCCTTTGTTACGAGGTGGAAGAACAGTGTACCCAGGCCTGCCATAAGCAGGGTGGTTGCAATGTCAAGACCCGTGAGCAGCGGAACAAGTACCGTTGCGCCGAACATTGCAAAGGTGTGCTGGAAACCGAGGATGAGCATCTTGGGGACACCGAGCTGTTTTGCGTCGTAAATAGGCTCGTTGCCTACTGCGACTTTTTCTTTTTTAGCCATTTTTTTACCTCCGTTGTTTTTATAAACCGAAATACCGTGTATTTCGCTCTTATTTTTATTTTATACTTTCACACGGCAATGTCAAGCGCAAATAAAGAAAAAATCTTACCGCACCTGTTGCGGTAAGATTTCATCGAATGCTTTTAAGTTTTTAAATTATTCGGAGAAGCCGGACTCTACGAGACGGACAAGCTCTTCAACAGCCTGTGTTTCGTCTGCACCGCCTGCGATGATGCGGATGTCTGTGCCGCCCATGATACCGAGAGAAAGGACACCGAGAAGGCTCTTTGCGTTAACGCGGCGGTCTTCCTTTTCTACCCAGATGGAGGACTTGAACTCATTTGCCTTCTGAATGAAGAATGTTGCGGGACGAGCGTGAAGGCCAACCTGATTCTGGACTGTTACATCTTTAACGTACATAATAAAATCTCCCTCTAACTAATATGATTAACACATAATTACGCCATTTCGTATTACATATTATACCACAAAAACCGCCCTCGTCAATGAATTTTCGGCAGTTCTTGACCCGTTTTCAAAAAATCGGCGAGGCTTCCAAACCTTGTATTTTTGTTTAAACCGAGTTTGTGCAACTTGCCTACTTTTTTTTTCGATTTTTCTACATATTGCCAAGTGCCCAAAGCCAAAAAATCCCTTGTATAAGTTTACTTTTCATTTTATAATCATTTTAGAAGAAAAACAATGAAAGGCGGATAACACCGATGATTACAGGCAAAATGACAGATTTCAACCGTTACTATTCTGTTGACCCTTCTTTTGAAGCGGCACACAAGTTTTATAACGAATTTGTTGCCGAGCCGAAGGAAAGCGGCGAATATGTAATTATCCCCGATAAGCTCAAGGCTATTGTTGCAACAAATGAGCTTGAGGGTGCAGACACCAAAAATTTTGAGGCACACCGTGCTTATGCAGATATTCAGGTTATCGTAAAGGGTATGGAGCGTATCGACTGGGCAGACCTTGACACCTGCGGCGCAGTTGTAAGCGAGGAATATTCAAAGGGCGGCGACATTGCCTTTTACGAGGATCCCGAGTTTGTAAGCGAGGTAACGCTTTACGAGGGCGGCTTTATGGTTATGTTCCCCGAGGATGCACACAAGCCCTGTGTCAAGCCCTGCGAAAACGCTGCACCCGCAACAAAAATCGTGTTCAAAGTTAAACTTTGATATTAGGAGAGATAAAAATGTTTGAAAAGTTTTTAGTTGAAACTCTTAAGCTTGCTCCCAGACAGATGTGGGGCGTTGAACAGCTTGGCGTATATTTCAAAAAGCTGTTTTCCGCAAAAGGTGCAAAGGCTGTAATTGCCTGCATTGTCGCAATTGCCGAATGTATCGGCCTTATAGTTTTTGACTTTGCAACCACACCCCGCGGTGAGGCGCTTGACCTTTCGGGCTACACTCTCGTTTTTGAGGATGAGTTTGAGGGCGATTCGCTCAACCTTGATGATTGGAGATACGTTGCGAGCGGTCGTGACAGAGGCGGCTTCAATTCTCCCAGTCAGGTCAGCGTTAAAGACGGTAACCTTATTATGACCGCCGAGTACAACGAAGATGGCACCTACGGTGCAGGTTGGTACGGCGCAGATATAGCACTCAACGAGTGGTACAAGCAGGGTTATTTTGAAATAAGATGTATTTGTAATCCCGGCGGCGGCTTCTGGTCAGCCTTCTGGATTCAGGCAAGGCACCCGTACGAGGCGCAGTATTCTCAGGGCGGTGTCGGCGGCGCAGAGCTCGATATTTTTGAAGCTATGGATTACGGCGAATTCGGCTGTGAGAACGCCGTAGCACAGACAATCCACTGTGCAGGTGTCGGCGGTGTGCAGGAGGGCTTCCAGTCCCGTATGCTCGGCTGCTTCAACGGTAACAACATTTACGAGGAGTACAACACCTACGGTCTCAAGTGGACGGAGGACGAGTATATCTTCTACATAAACGGCGTTGAAACAGTACGTTCAACCTTTGGCGACGGTGTTTCACAGGTTGAGGAGCAGGTAAGAGTTTCGCTTTGTATTCCCACAGCGGAAAAGCTTGAAATGCTTGACAAGGAAACCTACAACAACAGCTTTGTAATTGACTACGTAAGGATTTATCAGCCCACTCTTACGGCGGCTGAATAATCATAAAAGGAGAAGCAGATATGTTTGAAAAATTTTTAAGAGAAACCCTTAAAATGGCTCCCCGTCAGGTGTGGGGTGTTGAGCAGATAGGAGTTTACTTTAAAAAGCTCTTTTCTGCAAAGGGCGCAAAGGCGGTTATCGCCTGCGTTGTTGCAATTGCAGAATGCATAGGTCTTGCAATTCTCGACCTGCCCACAACTCCGAGAGGCGACGAACTTGACCTTACGGGCTACACTCTCGTTTTTGAGGATGAGTTTGACGGAAACGAGCTTGACACCTCCGTCTGGAGGTACAGAGGCAGCGGCAAATGGCGTGGCGGCTACAGCGCCGAAAGCCAGGTTACGGTCAAGGACGGCAACCTTATCATAAAGGCAGAATACCTTGACAACGGTCAGTTTGGCGAGGGCTGGTACTCAGGCAGAGTCAGCCTGAAGGAATACTACTGCAAGGGCTATTTTGAAATCCGCTGTAAGGTGAATGCAGGCTCGGGCTTCTGGTCAGCGTTCTGGATTCAGGCAGACCATCCGTACGAAGCCGCATATTCCAAGGGCGGTGTCGGCGGCTGTGAAATTGATATTTTTGAAGCAATGGGCTGGGATAGCCCGCTGGAAAGAGATTCTATCACGCAGACTGTTCACTGCGCAGGCGTTGACGGTGTGCAGGAGGGCTTCCAGTCTTATATGCTCGGCAGCTTCTACGGCAACAATATTCACGAGGAATACAACACATACGGTCTTAAGTGGACGGACGAAGAGTATATTTTCTACGTAAACGGTGTTGAAACAAGACGTACTTCATTCGGCAACGGTGTTTCCGAGGTACCCGAAGAGGTTATTGTTTCGCTCGAAACTCCCACAGAGGATAAGCTTGAACCTCTTGACAAGGCAAGCTACAGCACGGAGTATATCGTAGATTACGTTAAAATCTATCAGCCTACACTTACATCAGTTGATTAATTAAAGGAGTAATAAAAAATGTTTGATAAATTTCTTACAGAAGTTCTTAAGCTTGCTCCGTGGCAGATGCACGGCGTTGACCTTCAGAGAAAATACCTGAAAAAAGCATTCACCGCCGGCTCCGCAAAGAAGGCAATTGCCGCACTTCTTGTTGTTTTTGAGCTGATAGGGCTTACGGTTTTTGATATGCCTGTACGACCTCTCGGCGATGAGCTTGACCTTACCGGCTACACTCTCGTTTTCGAGGATGAGTTTGAGGGTAACGCACTCAACACGGATGTTTGGGACTACAGGTACAGCGGCCCCCGCAGAGGCGGCTTCAACGCAGAAAGCCAGGTCAGAATCGAAAACGGCAATATGATTATGACGGGCGATTACCAGACCGACGGCACCTACGGCGAGGGCTGGTACACCGGTATGATAAAGCTCAAGGAGCGTTACTGCAAGGGCTATTTTGAAATCCGCGCTATCCTCAACGAAGGCTCCGGCTTCTGGTCGGCCTTCTGGCTTCAGGCAGACGCTCCCTATACCGCTTCAATTTCCAAGGGCGGTATCGGCGGTGCAGAAATTGACATAATGGAAAGCTATAACGACGAAAACCACAAGCGTTACGAATCCATCGCACAGACTATTCACTGCGCAGGTGTAAACGGCGCAACGGAGGGCTATCAGTCCGAGCGTCTCGGTTATTACAAGGGCAACAACATTCACCAGGAGTACAACACCTACGGCCTTATGTGGACGGATGATGAGTATATTTTCTACGTCAACGGCGTTGAAACCTGCCGCAGCTCGTTTGGCAACGGCGTTTCCGAGGTGCTCGAGGACGTTATCGTTTCCCTCGAAATTCCCGACGAAACCCAGCTCGCCGCCCTTGATAAGGAAATCTATAAAACAGAATTTATCGTTGACTACGTAAAAATTTATCAGCCGAAATTAACAGCAGTAGATTAAAAAACAAGAGGTTGTATCAACTCGTGATACAACCTCTTACTTTATTCAACAGGTTTAACAGAGGAAAAATAATTTTCTCCGTTCTTGATTGTGAATGTAACGGATGCTTCGCCGAAATCGCCGTTAACGTCGCCATCGGGGCGTTGCATACCGCCGGGCCTTTCGCCTTCGGGTCTCGGCATATCTTCAAAGCCTTCGGGAGGAGTCATACCTTCGGGCATCTCGGGGCGGGAGAAATCCTCAAAGCCTTCGGGTGGTGTCATATTCTCGGGCATATTATAAGGCTTTTCGGGACGTGACATATCTTCAAAGCCTTCGGGTGGAGTCAATGCTTCGGGCATTGAAAAATCTTCGGGCATTTCATAGTCAGGTCTGAAGCCTGCGTGACCGCCCATACCCTGTGCGCTAACACCCTCAAGCCGGGTATCTTCGCACCATAAGGTGTAGTCGCCCGCAGAAAGGCTCTCACTTGCAACGATAAGATACGTAAAATCGTTTTGAGGTTCACCTGAGAAAAGAACCTCTTCCTTTTCGTTTCGCAGGGAATATATGTTTTCACCCTTCTGCTTTTCTGTAAAGGAGAATACAGCGTAGTTGATTTCGCTTTCGGAAATTCTGTCAAGCATATTACCTGTTGCGAACACATAACCGCCGTTGATGTGTATGCCCATATCGGAGTCAATACCCGCATCACCACTGAAAGCGCAAGCCTGTGCAACAACGCTGCCGCCGTTTATTACAAGCCAGCCATTGGAGTCAATGCCGTCACCCTCGCCTGTTTCGCCGTTGACAAGGATATTAAGACTGCCGCCGTTGATTGTTGTAACGGAAACATAGTCCTCGTTTGTGTTGATGCCGTCGTTGCCGGAAACAATGTTTATATTACCGCCGTTTACAGTCAGGTGAAGCTCGGAATCAAGTCCCTCGTTTTCGGCGTTTATATTGAGTATGCCGTCGCCTTTTGTGCCGCTGCTAACATTCATCGACACTTTTGAATAGAAAGCGGCGTCGTATTTATGCAGCTTCTTTGCATCCTCTACCTCGGTGCCGTCCTCGTTGAGAACAACGCTGTCGGGCTTATATATGCGGGCAACATAGGCGCCGTTCACGGTGTTTTCACTGCCGTCTGCTATAATGACATTTGCACCTGCCTTGCTTGTGTCAACATCCTTTGTTGCGGTTTCGGTGTCCGTGTCGCCGCATTCGTAAACGCTGTAGAAAATAACAGCAGGAGCAACCTCACAGGTAATGTCAACACTATTCAGAACAAGCGTAACAACGGCTTCGGGATTTTCTTCAGCCTCGTCACCAAGGTCAACGGCAATCTGCCCCTTTGACAGTTTACCGCTGAGAACATACTGACCGGGCTGGGTTATGCGAACAACCGTGTGCGCATCAGCCTCTTCCTTGCTGTGGGCGTCTGCGTCTGTTCCTTCGCCGTAGGTGAAGTCGTGCCCCTCTTCATAATAAACAATATCGTTTGCCGTGTATACTGCCTGCGCCGTATCGGCGGATATTTCCGCACCGTCAACGGTAATTTTGCTGTCGGCAAGCACAATCTGTGTTCCCTCATAGGGTTCCAGTTCAGGCGCTTTTGTTCCGCAGCCCGATAAAACACAAGCTGTGAGGGTGAATACAAGCGTCAGTACGGTTAGTCTTTTCATTTTTATTCCTTCTTTTCGTTTTTATAATCCTCTACAATCTTTCCGTCCTGGATGCGGATTACGCGCTCGGCCTCGTTGGCAATGCCGTTGTCGTGGGTGATAAGGATTACCGTTCTGCCTTCTTTGTGAAGCTCGTGCAGGATTTGCATAACCTCCTTGCCCGAGCGGCTGTCGAGGTTGCCCGTGGGCTCGTCGGCGAGGATTACGGGGGGCTTTGCCGCAACTGCTCTTGCAATTGCAACACGCTGCTGCTGACCGCCCGACATCTGGTTGGGCAGGTGGTGCATACGCTTTTCAAGGCCTACTCTTTTGAGTGCGCTCTCACTAAGCTCGTGCCTCTGCTCTGCCTTTACGCCTCTGTAAACGAGCGGAAGTTCAACGTTTGCCTGTGCGGTAAGGCTGGGGATAAGGTTGAAGCCCTGGAAAATAAAGCCGATTTCCTTGTTGCGGATTTCGGAAAGCTGGTCGTCTGTCATTGTGGAAACGTCAACGCCGTCGAGCTCATATCTGCCCGAGGTGCAAACGTCAAGCAGGCCGAGCATATTCATCAGCGTGCTTTTGCCGGAGCCGGACTGACCTATAATCGCAACGAACTCACCCCTGTCGATAGTGAGGCTCACGCCGTCAAGAGCGTGCACCTCGTTTTCGCCGGGGTTGTAAATTTTATATACGTCTTTGACATCAATAAGGTGTGACATAATTTACTCCTTAAAATCAGTTGCTGTTTTTATTTTATACCCGTTGCTTTTTTCAGTCAAGCAAAAAACGGCGATTGAAAAAAGAATTACATTATGCTATAATCAATTAAATTATAAAATTGTTGTGAAAAGGTGACAAAAGATGAAAAAAAGTATTATTTTTAAAATTTTGTGTGTTGCGCTTTCTGCGCTGACTCTTTGCTTTGCCTTTGCCGCCTGCGGCGATAAGGATGTTGCAATTATCGGCGGTGCGGACGGCCCGACTAAAATCATCGTCGGCGAAAGCACGGACACCGTAAAGGTGCGCTTCGATATGGAGTGCGGCGGCAAGGATATAGGCAGCTTCACAATGATGCTTTACCCCGAATACGCACCGATTACGGTTGAAAACTTCGTCGGTCTTGTTCAGGAGGGCTTCTACGACGGCGTAACCTTCCACCGCATAGCCGAGGGCAGATACGGCCCGTTTGTTGCCCAGGGCGGCGACCCCGACGGTGACGGTATCAGCGACCCCGGCCAGGAGAAAATCAAGGGCGAATTTGCCGCAAACGGCGTTGACAATCCGCTTGCCGACAGCCACGTCCGTGGCGTTGTATCAATGGCAAGAACAAACGATTACAACTCCGCAAGCAGCCAGTTCTTCATCTGCTATAACGATAACTACGGAGCATCTCTCAATGGCCAGTACGCCGCCTTCGGCAGGGTTATCGAGGGTATGGAGGTTGTCGATTCCTTCCTTGAGGTTGAGCGTGATTACAACGACAAACCGCTGACGGATATTATAATTACAAAGGCTGAAATCGTTGAATAAAAAATGCGGCATCTGCAAAGAAAAAGCAGATGCCGTTCTTTTATTGCTGTGTCGGTGTTTCATCAACAGCCTGTGATATCGCTGCGGTCGTTTCGGGAATGGGCTGCTTTGAAATCTTGATACAGGTGTCCGTAATCACAAAGGTGACTATAAACACAAATATCAGAAGCAGAATATATGCCGCCGCCGAATACGCCTTGCGGCGAGCCTCCTCTTGCGCAAAACTGAGCGTGTGGGTGGAGGTAGGCGATTCCTCAACGGGGTAGTTTTTGTTGAACGGCAGTATCGCTCTTCTGTGCTGTTCGGGCTCGGGAATTACGGGTCTGAAATCCTCGGGGAGCTGTTCGTTGGGCGTTTTGTGTTCTTCCATAGCTTTCACCTCATACAAACAGCGACGTGCCCGAGAGGCCTGCAAAGCCGAGCGAGATGAGTGCAATATAAATAAACGTCACGGGCTTGCCCTTGAAAAACGGGCTGATGCTGTCGTTATTTCTCAGTCGGCTTTCGCCCTCGCCTATAAGAACAACGGCAATGATGAACGCAATGCCTGCGCCGATGCCAAGGCCGATTGACTCAATAACGTCAAAGGCGGCACGGCGGTTAATCATCGGCACGGCAAGCACGAGTGTGTTTACCGCAGCCATACCTATGCGGTGAATATCGCTTGTGTTGCGCTTGAGGCCGAGTTTGATTATTGCCGTAAAGCTCAGGTATATTACCGCAAGCACACCGCAGTAAACCGCAAGGTGAAGCGAGGTGCTCAAGGCGTTGATTGCGGGGATTGAATCGAGTGCGGAGCAGGCCGCCGCGGTTGCGCTTGTGAAAAAGGCAACAAGCAGGGCAATGGGGAAGAAATCCCTGGGCTTTGTGGCAATTCTTATTGCCTCGCTCATACCGAAGCCGCCGTTGAAAACAAGGTTCTGCAGCAGCAGGGCAAACATAGAGGCGTTCAAAAATGCGTAAATCATTCCTTACCCTCCTTGTGCCCGAAAACGTCATCCATCGAACGGCTCATAAGCTTTTCAAGCTCATCGTCTGCAACGTCGTCGAAGCCGTAGTGCTTTTCTTCCTTTGCTTCGGGCTCAGCCTCTTCAACGGTAACATCTTCAATTTTAAGCTCTTCATATTGTGTATGCTCTTCGGGCTCGGGAATTTCCTCGGGTCCGTTTTCTGTTTCGTCTGTCCTGATTTCTGTTTCGGCAGTCTGACCTGCTTCTTGCTCAGCGGTAACGGATGCTTCTTCGGCAACGGCAGCTTCTTCTGCCTGCGGTTTATCTTCAGCCTGATTTTCGGCAGGCAATTCGTCAAAGTTTATGTCCGTTTCCTCGGGCGTCAGGTCTGGCAGTATTGCCGCGATGCCGGCTTTTGCCTCCGGCTTTGGCGCGTGAGCTTTTTTGCCGTGTTTGGGCTTGGGCTGCTTCTTGTCAAGAAATTTCGGCCAGTAGGCGGAAATAAAGCTTCTGAGGGCTGCACCCGCAAAGCCTATCATAAGAAAGCCGCCAAAGGGGAGAAGAAGACCCGTGAGAGTCCTGCCTTCCCAAAATTTAAAGCCTGCAATTGCACCGCTGCCGATAATTTCGCGTATTGCGCCGACAAGCAGAAGCACGGCGGCGTAGCCTGCGGAGGCAGTGACACCGTCTGCAAGGGCGGCAAGCGGCTTGATTCTTACCGCAAAACGCTCGCAACGCAGTACAAGCAATGAGTTAACCGCCATTACGGGCAGATAAATGCCGAGTGTGCCGAAAAGCTCAGGGTTTACTTTTTCGATAAGGTACATAATCGGCACAACGAGTGCACAGCCGATTATGATATAAATACCCGTTCTTACCCAACGGGGAATTACTTTGAGGAAGGCGGAGGCAATAACCTCGCTGACGGTTATTGCAATTGCGGCAACAACGGCAAGCAGGGCGGCACCCTTGATTGTCGTAGCCATAGCAACAACGGGGCAAAGTCCGACGGCCTGAACAAGCACAGGGTTGAATATACCTGCGTTACGAAGCAGTAAGCCGGGGTTTTTGCTGTTAGCCATCGTTAAGCCTCCTTTAAATAAAATTTGAACTGAGAATTAATATCCGAACAACAGTACCCAGTAATAGGTCTCGCCGTCGTTATAACAGCCTATGGCGGCTGATTTGTAGGTTTCGTTTAAAATGTTGTCCTTGTGTCCCTGGCTGTTCATCCAGGAGTTTATAACGGATGCAGGGGCAGTCTGGCCCGAGGCAATGTTTTCGCCGTAAACGTATTCGCTTACCGTAAAGCAGGTTGTACCGTCCGGCCTTGTGTGGGAAAAGGCTACCGTCAGCTCACGGGCGCGTACATCTGCCGCCTTTGCAAGTTCCTTGGAATATTTCAGGGTGGGCAGGTCTTTTTCGCTGCGCTCGGCGTTTACAAGGCGCAGAAGCTCGGTTTCAAAAGCCTTGTCTTCCTCATCCTCAACCGTAAGTATTGTGGTTGTAACCGTCGGGTATTCAATTTCGGGCGGCTCGGTAACTACGGGCTTGCGTGTGGTGGGTATCGTGGTTGCCTGGGTTGTGGGCGCTGAAGTGGTGGAAACGGGTTTGGTAGTGGTTGTGCGGCGGGGCCTTGTGGTTTTCGGTGCGGTTGTGCTTGAGGAAGGCTCGCTGTTTCCGCTTTCGTCAGCGGCAGCAGAGCTGTATTCTTCCGTGAATTCCCAGAAAAACTCTTCGGTATAGATCTGAGTTGTTGTGGTTTCTTCACGGATTATGTCGTTGTGCTCAAAGCCGAATATTTCGTCCTTGGTTTTAACCTCGTTTGCAGAACAGCAGGCAAGCCCCAGACATAAAATAAAAGTAATAACAATTGCGGCAAACGAACGGGATTTACGCATTTTTCGTGCCTCCCTTTTTCTTGGCGAGTGCGTTTACGAGCTGTCTGTCAACGGCGTTCCAGACGGCGTTGATAATAAGTATACCGAAGCACGCACATTCTTCAAACGCACCGAAACGGCGCATAAGCATACAGACAATACCTGCGCTGATGCCGTAAAGCAGACGGCTCAGGGGAAGCTTGGGCTGTGTGCCCTGCTCGGTTAAAAGGAATAGGGCGGCAAAAATCATATAGCCCGCAACAAGCTCAAGCACAACCGATGAAAGAAGGCTCGTAACCCTCGGGAAGCACAGCGCCGTTAATGCCGCACCGCCGATGAAGCCTGCAACGCTTATGAAAAGCTTTGTGCGGCGTATGAGTAAATAGAAGGCACTGCCGAAAAGAACGATGATACAGCCTGCTCCCATAGGGCCGGGGTAATTGCCTGTAAAAATGTCAATTGCTTTGACAGAGCTTAAGCTGATAGACGTGTTCTGCGAGAGCAGATATGCAAGCGAAGAGCCGCTTGAGCCCGTGAGGGCGGTGTTTGCGGCAATTCGGGGATAGTCAAAAATCAGGTCGGAGAAGCATATAGTTAAAAAGGCCATACCTGCCGCGGCCGGCGAAAAGGGCAGAGTTTCGTTTCTGCCGAAGGGGAGCTTTGCGGCAATTACGGCAAAGCTGCTGCCGACTGCAGGCATCCATACGGGTGCATTTGCGGGCAGCATAAGGGCTAAAATAATGCCTGTCGTAACTGCGCTCAGGTCGCTGATTGTTGCGTGCTGGCGCAGAAGCTTTCTGCCGAAAAATTCGCACAGCACGGCGGTAATAACGCTCACGGCAATCAGCCGAAGAGCCTTTGCGCCGTAGAAGTACCACGCACTTACGCACGGAAGCAGGAGAATTGCGAGCATATCAAGCTGTAATGAACGGGTAGTCTTGGTCGAAAATTTTTCCGGCATAGTGCAAATCTCCTTTCTTTAATACCATTATTTGTGCCTTGATTTTGCAGGGCTTTAAAGGTTACGATTTATATGTAAGATTTAAGCTGGGGGTAAGGATATGAAAATAGAATCTCTTACAGACGAAACGATTATAGTTGAACTCTCCGAAGAGGATATGAAAAATCTCAATATCACCTATGAGGAGATGGATTATTCAAAGGTAGAAACAAAGCGCGTTATCTGGACTATACTCTCCCGTGCCCGAAGAACTCTCGGCAGGGAGCTGGATACCTCGGGCAGGCTTTTCGTTGAAGCAATGCGCCATGAGGCCGGCGGCTGCGTGCTGTTCTTTTCTGTTGAACAGGACGAAAAAACATCGCGCCGTACAAAACGTTATCTGATAAAAAGAGGGGAATACATAACCTGTGAATTTGAAAGCGCACAGACGCTGTGTGACTGCGCAAAAAGAATAAGCTTTACGGGCTATTCGTGCGACAGCAGGCTTTACCGCCTTGAAAATAAGTACCGTTTGTTGCTCAGACCTCACTCGGGGGCAGGGCGCATAAGGCTCTGCCTGCCCGAATTCTGTAAGGTCATCGGAGAAAACTCCCTGCTCACCGAATTCACCGATGAGCATTGGGAGTGTATTGCTGAAGAAAACGCCGTGGAATTACTTAGCCTGGAAAAGAAGCATCATAAAGCCTGCGGCAACTGCTGAGCCGATAACGCCTGCAACGTTGGGGCCCATAGCGTGCATAAGCAGGAAGTTCGTCGGGTTTGCCTTTTTGCCTTCAACCTGAGCAACGCGGGCCGCCATGGGAACGGCGGAAACGCCTGCCGCACCGATAAGGGGATTGACCTTGCCCTTGGTGATGATATACATCAGCTTGCCAAGGAGAACACCGCCTGCGGTGGAGAAGGAGAACGCAAGCAGACCGATACCGATAATCATGAGCGTATCAAGTTTTAAGAACTGCTCGCCGTTTGCGGTTGCACCGACCGTTACGCCCAGAAGAATGGTAACGATGTTGCAAAGTGCGTTCTGTGCAACGTCGCTGAGTCTTTCAACAACGCCGCTTACTCGGAACAGGTTGCCGAGCATAAGCATACCGATAAGGGGAGCAACGCTCGGAAGAATAAGAACGCAGAGAACGGTAACGATAATCGGGAAAATAACGAGCTCTGTTCTGCTGACCTTACGCAGCTGACCCATCTTGACCTCGCGCTCTTTCTTGGTTGTGAGCGCACGCATAATGGGTGGCTGGATAAGCGGAATGAGAGCCATATAGGAATATGCCGCAACCGAAATGGGGGCAAGCAGATGGTCTGCCAGCTTGGAAGCGGTAAGGATTGCCGTGGGGCCGTCTGCACCGCCGATGATGGCGATTGCGGCGGCTTCTGCAGGCTCAAAGCCGAGCAGAATGGCAAGAATAAACGCAATGTAAATACCGAGCTGTGCAGCTGCACCGAGCAGAAGGCTCGAAGGGTTGGCAAGCAGGGGAGCAAAGTCCGTCATTGCGCCGACACCCATAAAGATAAGGCAGGGGAAAATACTGCTCTTGACACCGGCGTATATAAGCCTTAAAACGCCCGTGTCGTACCAATGTGCACCCTCAACGATGTTGGAGGTGTCCATAAGTCCCGTCGGGTCTGCCATAAGACCTGCCGCAGGGAGGTTAGCAAGCAGCATACCGAAGGCGATGGGCAGAAGCAGCATCGGCTCGTACTTCTTGACGATTGCCATAAACAGAAGCACGAACGAAACAAGGAGCATAACGCCCTGCTGCCACGTCATAACCGCAAGACCGGAGCTTTCCCAGATGCCCTGTAAAACACCTAAAAAGTCCATAGAACCGTATGCCTCCGATTAATATACTGCAAGAACGTCGTCTGTGTTGACAACCGTGCCGTTTGAAACGAGAATCTGCTTGACTGTGCCGTCAAACTCTGCGGTGATTTCGTTTTCCATCTTCATAGCCTCAAGGATGAAGAGAACGTCGCCTGCCTTGACAGCCTGACCCTGGCTTACGAGTACCTTGAGAATTGTGCCGGGCATGGGGCTGATGCACTTCTGACCGTCTGCGCTGGGGGCGGCAACGGGAGCGGGAGCAGCTTCCTCAGCGGGAGCGGCTGCGGGAGCAGGAGCTGCAACGGGGGCTGCAACGGGAGCCGGAGCGGCAACAGCAACGGGAGCGGGAGCGGCACCTTGAGCTGTTGTTACGTTTGTGATAACTGCATCGGTCTCGTTGACCTCTACCTCATAGTTCTTACCGTTAAGTGTTACGATGTATTTCATTGTTTTTTACCTGTACCTTTCTCTAAATATTAATTATTCTTCAATAAGCTTTATTGATTTGAAATCGAGCCTTTCGAGCGGAATACCCGTCCGGTGGCTGACAAGTGCCATAATAACTGCGGCTGTGGGTTCGTCTATACCGTTCCACTCAAGCGCTCTGATTGATTTGAAATCGAGCTTTTCAAGCGGAATACCCGTCTGATAACTGAGCGTTGCCATTACGACTGCGGCTGTCGGCTCATCTACGCCGATGAGCTGCAGCGGCTGGTCGAGCAGCTTTATTGATTTGAAATCGAGGTGTTCGAGCGGCTTGCCGATACCGTGGCTGAGCGAAGCCATAACTGCGGCGGCCGTAGCCTCATCAACTCCGTAAAGCTCAACACGGCTCTGTCCGGAAGCGGACGGAGAAGAAGCGGCCTTTTTCACAACGCCGTTTCCGCCGATTTCGGCAACGGACTGTGCGCCGTCTTCTTCGCCTTTGTTTGTGAGCGTGCGGATTATACGGGAGAGCAGATATACGAGCACTGCAAGCAGTGCAAGCTCTGCCATAACGACAAGAATGCCGACACCGGAAACGAGTAACGCATCAGTCAGACCAAGTGCTTTTCCTGCTAACATTGACTGATCACTCCTTGATTTCCTTTATTGCATATTTGAACGTGTTCTTTTCTCTCTCTTTTCTTGCCTCAAAGAAGGCCTGTGCCTGCTGGGGGAAGGCGATATAGGAAAGAACGTCCTCGTCACAGCGTGCGTCCTTGCCGAGTTCTTCCTTAGCGGCCTCAAAGCCGGGCTCAAGAGTGTCTGCAAAGCGGCCTGTGAAGGGCTTCTCGTCGCCGAGAACGAGCTTCTGAAGCTCCTTGCTTACCTTGCCGGGTGCCTTGCCGTATTCGCCCTTGATATATGCCTTTACTTCCTTGGAGATGTTCTTGTATCTCTCGCCCAGAAGAACGTTGAACGTTGCCTGAACGCCGACCATCTGACTCATGGGAGTAACGAGGGGCGGATAACCGAGGTCCTCACGCACTCTGGGCGTTTCGGCAAGAACTTCGTCGAGCTTGTCGAGCTTGCCCTGTGCGGTGAGCTGAGCAACAAGGTTGGAAAGCATACCGCCGGGAATCTGATAGTCGAGAGCGTCTGTTTCCGTTGCCATAACAACGGGGTTGAGAACGCCTTCTTCAAGGTACTTTGCGCGAAGCGGCTTGAAGTAGCCGTTGATTTTTGAAAGAACCTTCGGGTCAAGGTCAACCTTGTAGCCCTGATTCTTAAGTGCGTAAACGAGTGTTTCCGTCGGGGGCTGGCTTGTACCGCCGGAAAGGCTGGAAATGGCGGTGTCGATAATGTCTGCGCCTGCCTCAACAGCCTTCTGCAGCGTAATCATGCCCAGGCCCGTTGTGGAGTGTGTGTGAACGACAACGGGGAGCTTGACTGCGCTCTTGAGTGCCTTGACAAGGTCGTAAGCCTCCTGCGGAGCGAGAATACCTGCCATATCCTTGATGCAGATGGTCTGTACGCCCATCTTCTCAAAGCCCTCTGCAACCTTTACGTAGCTTTCGATGTTGTGAATGGGGCTTGTGGTGTAGCAGATTGTACCCGAAGCTATAGCGCCGCTTTTGAGAGTCTGGTCAACCGCTACCTCAACGTTGCGAAGGTCGTTGAGCGCATCGAAAATACGGATTACGTCAATGCCGTTTTCAACGCTCTTGGAAACGAACTTGCGAACTACGTCGTCGGGGTAGTGCTTGTAGCCGAGAAGGTTCTGGCCTCTGAGAAGCATCTGGAGCTTGGTGTTGGGACAAGCCTCTTTGATTGTGCGGAGTCTGACCCACGGGTCTTCGTTGAGATAACGAAGGCAGGAGTCGAAGGTTGCGCCGCCCCAGCACTCAAGCGAGTAGTAGCCCGCTTTGTCGAGCTCGCCGAGGATACCCTTGAAATCTTCAATGGGCATTCTTGTGGCGATAAGAGACTGGTTGGCATCGCGCAGAACGGTTTCTGTGAATTGTACTGTCTTCTTTGCCATATCTTTTCCTTTCGGAAGATTAAAACTTAACGCAAAAATCTTCCCATTTTAAAAAATTTTATACATCGTTATTTTACCCTTTTTTTGCGTTTAATGCAATGCCTAATAGTTAAATTTTAGCATTTTTATACAGCCAAAATTTATTCAATATGTTTAAAGTGCGTAAAATATGCTTGATAATTGTAAACTTTTTATTAAATATTTAAAATAACATTGATTAATAATAATTATAATTATATAATACAACCGTATACGCTTAACGAAGCGACTATTAGTTTAAAGGAGAAATACCAATGCCTGAATTCACCTACGAAATCGTTGAAACTCTCGGCACACTTTCCGAAACAGCAAAGG
Organism: Clostridia bacterium; assembly: GCA_017410325.1. Taxonomy (GTDB): domain Bacteria; phylum Bacillota; class Clostridia; order Oscillospirales; family Acutalibacteraceae; genus UBA8612. The sequence continues at coordinate 19,249 of JAFQRA010000031.1, forward strand.
GCTGGACAAAGGAACTCAATCTCATCAGCTGGAACGGCAGAGAGCCCAAGCTCGACATCCGTGAGTGGGCACCCGAGCACGAGAAGATGGGCAAGGGCGTAACTCTCACAGAGGAAGAGGCTCAGGAAATCCTCAAGATTCTCGGCAAGCGTTACTCATAAGCTTCAGCGTTTTTCTACATAATATAATAAAAACGGCTGCGTAAAGTATACTTTTACAGTATGCTTGGCGTAGCCTTGTTTTTTGCCGTTTGCCTGTCAAACGGCAGTGAAATAAATCCTTAAGGATTTGTGAAATAACTACAGTCACGAAGAAGGCAAAAAATGAAAAACAACAAATTCAGAATAACGGCAGTTATTGTCCTTTGGCTGATTACAATTGCTGTACCGTTTATTATTTATAATATTCCGCACGAAAGTCATAGCGGCGGTTTGGTCAGCGAATACTAGGTTGAGTATAAAGGCGATACTTACAGGTGTATTGATATACACACCGATTTTTCCGAATATGCAAGAAAGGAAAAAATTCGGGCAGGTGTGATGAAAATCTTTTGGCTGATAAAAGACGAAAACGGGGAAGAGTTTATTTACGTTTCGCAATACGGCGAGAATTTTCTGTGCGAAAAAACAGCAGAAAAAGCCTCTGTTACGATTTTAAAAATCATAGTAACAACTATAATTTTAGCTATGCTTTCTGTTTTGACAACGTTATTTGTGTGTAGGATAAAGAAGCGATAATTACATTTTATTGGATTATTAAACCTGTAGTACATTGTAACAACTAAAACTTCACTGTAGGGGCGGCTATCAGCCGCCAGCAAACCGAGCAATATCAGCACGGGCGGATAATATCCGCCCCTACAAAAGTCAACTTTAAGATGTTACAATGTAGCAGGGGCAATTCACGAATTGCCCGTGGTTTAACGTCATATCCCTTTTACGGCGGTCGATTAAAAATCGCCCCTACTTTATACAGATAATAAAAACCTGGCTCACATAATATGAGGCAGGTTTTTATCAATTGCATTTTTACATCCGAGAAATGTTGATATATGCGTTTATTGCGGAGTTATCGGCGGCAATTTTGGAATGATAAGCGGCAAGTGCGGTATTCTTTTCAATCATTTTATTTGAAGCAATAAGCGTGTCTGACTGTTGACAGATTCGTTCAGCAATGCTGTTGCTCTCCAAAATAGCTTCATAAAGAGCATTTTGGTTTTGTCTGATTTGTTCAAGTCTTGAAATTACCACATCGAGTTTTTCAATTATTGTTTTATGCAACAATTCATCTTCATATTTATTATAGGCATCAGAAAGCGTAGTGTGTCTGCCCGATTCAAAGTATTCGTACAAGGTTACAATGGGAATGAGATTTCTGTATTTTGGATAGATTATGTTCAACGAATAGAAATCACTCATTACGGATTCTATTTCTGCTATCTTTCGGTCTATTTCTGCCTGCTGGGTTTGGAGAAATCCAATTTGTCGTTGTTCGTTTATTACTCTTTTGTTGTCAGCATCAACAGCTTGCTTATATTTCTGACATTGTTGCTTGTATGTTGACCTGCTGATACAAGCCGCAAATATGCCTACTACCAGACCGGCAGCAACGGCACAGCCTAATGCTATTCCGGCGTTAATAAGCAATTCAGTGTTGAAAAAGATTAATACAATGGTGATGATGCTCAATAAATTTGCAAAAATATCTCCATCGTTGCTGACAGCGGCTGCAACGACAAACCCGATGAGCAGAACTATTACAAAGGCTATTATAAAAAAGATTTTGAATGACTCAAAAGAATCGGATTTCGGTGCACGGAACTCTTTACGAAAACCAAGTTGATTTATTCGGTTTTGAAGTTGATTTTTTGTTGTGATAAGCGCAAGACGGTTTGTTTCTAATTTTTTAGCGTAGGACAAGTATTCTTTTACTTCGTTGTAGGATGGCTGAGAGATAAAGTTAGAAGTTGTTGAGGCTGGTGATAAGTTTTGGTTAGAGATATGATATCCGCAACTTGAGCAAAACTGTGCGTTGTCGGGGATATTTGTTCCGCAATTAATACAAAACATCTTTCAAACTCCTTTATTATTGTTTGAAAAATATTATAGGTCAATTTCACCCTAAAGTCAATAGGTCAATTTGACATAATTATAAACGGGTGATGTATATGAACCGTTTGAAAGAATTGAGAAAAGAAAAAGGTTTAACTCAAATACAAATGCAGTTTTTAACGGGAATTGACCAAAGCGACTATTCTAAAATTGAGAATGGAAAGAGATATTATACTTTTGAACAGTGTAAAAGAATAGCTGTTGCGCTTGACACAAGTATGGATTACCTTGCGGGATTGACAGATGAAAAGGTGCCGTACCCAAGAAAAAGTAATGATTAAAAAATTTTTCTTGACTTTTACCCAAGGCAGAGTAATAGAATAATGCCGAAAGGGGGTTATCTTCTTGAAAATCAAAGAGATAACACAGCTTACAGGTTTAACCGACAAGGCAATCAGGCTGTATATTGAAAACGGTCTGGTTTCGCCCGGCATATCGGAAGATTACAACGGTAGAAGAAAAATAGACTTTTCGCAGGCTGATGCCGACCGACTGAAAAATATTGCCGTTCTTCGAAAAGCAGGCTTTTCAATCAGCGAAATAAAGCAGATAATCTGCGGCGGCGAAGAAGCAGAAAAAACGGTTAAAGCATTTGTTGAAAAAACTAAAATACAAATCGGTCAGCAGAGCGACACGGTGGCAATACTTGAAAACGCTGATTTTGAGCAGGGAATAACGCTTGAAAATCTTTGCGCCGTGCTTATGAACTCATCGGCCGAAAAATCCGTGCCCAAAGAGGATATGGAAACACCGCCGGGTGAAAGAATAGTGCGGCAGGCTTTCAGCATTATCGGCGTTATCGGTGCGGTTTTAAGTCTGATTCCCGTGGGCTGGTTTATGTGGAACTGGCTCAGCTATAAGCATTTGAAATTCGATGCGGGAATGATTTTCTGGGCAGCTGTTACCAATATATGCTTTGCCGTGCTTTTCTTTTTATGGCTCATCCTGTATCGGGGCAACACGGAAAACCGCTTCTTCCGCAGAAAAAAGAAGATGAGAATTAAATCAAATGTTGCAGTTTCGGCTTTGTTAGCGGGTGCTATGCCGTTGGCAGTTGTTTGGTTTGCGTTTTGTGCTTGGATTTTCGGCGGAGATATCTACTGTGAAACCGACAGGCCTGAACACTATCTGGACTTTTATGAAGAAGCTAATTGGATATACAGCCGGGCAATTGAAATATTCCCGCCTGAAATACCGGAGTACGCTGAAAACGTAAAATATTATTACCGTCTGGACGGCGAGCTGTATGAACTTTTTGCCGAGTGGAGAGTGCCCGAATATACAACTTCCGAAAAAGATATGAAAGAGTTTCTGGAAGAAATACACGGGGATGATTATTACGGGCTTTTTGAGGATATGAAAGAACAGAATTTTTATGAAGTGAAAAATATGGAGTACGAAAGAGCAAAGGCAAGAGTTATTGAAACAACCTTGAGCATACGTACATATACCGATTTCGATGTTGATGATGAAAACAGAGAGTTTTCAGCTGCAGAGCTAAAATATGAGATAAACAAGATTCATCCCGTAAACAAAGGTGACTGGGTGTGCTATTTCTTTGAAGGAGACAACCTGAACGGCTATTGGAGAGATGACTATATGCTTTTTGCTTATAATGATAAAACACAGACTCTGCGCTATTTCATATCAAGAAGCGAAAGCGATCCGTATGCGGCACAGTTGGAGTGGTGAACAATTTATTGTTGCGTTAAACCGTAATCTAAACAGCAAAAAGCACCCGAAAGGGTGCTTTTTTAATCCAATAATTCAGCTATAATTGTGTTTGAAACGAGGAAGCCCTGAGGTGTGAGGCGGATGCCTTTTTTGTCGGAAACGAGCAGGCCGTTTTTCTCGAAAACCGTTGATTTATCAACCATTTTCGTCGGAATTTCAAAGCCGAAGCGGCTTTTACAGCCCTCGTTTGTCAAGCCCTCGGTGAGCCTTAAACGAAGCATTGTGTATTCCTCAAAGTTGCCGCCTTCGCCGTCCTCAACTGGCTGTGCGCCGTTGATAAAAGCTGTGGCATCGCTCGGGAAATAAAAGCGTTTTCCGCCGAAAAAGGAGTGTGCCGCCGCACCGATACCGAGGTATTCACGGCAGTCCCAATAAATGAGATTGTGGCGGCTTTCAAAGCCTTCTCTGGCAAAATTCGATATTTCGTACTGCCTGTAGCCGCGTTTTTCAAGCTCCTCGCAGGCGGTCAGATACATTTCACAGCAACCGTCCTCGTCGGGCAAATCGAGCAGTTTTTCCACCTTTTCAAAGGGTGTGCCCTGCTCGATCTTGAGCAGGTAGCTGCTAACGTGCTTTGCACCGCTTTCGGCGCAGAAAGCAATGCTTTCTTTTATGCTGTCTGTAGTCTGGAAAGGTATTCCGAGCATTAAATCAAGCGAAAAATTGTCAATTCCGCCGTCCTTAATCATACGGACGGCCTTTTCAATTTCTGCCCTGCCTGCACGCCTGCCTAAGGTTTTGCGCTCCTTATCTATGGCAGACTGCATACCCATTGAAATGCGGTTTACGCCTGCGCTTTTCAGCAAGGCAATGTCGCTGTAACTCCAGCCCTCGCTCAGGTCAAACGGGTTGCATTCAACCGTGACCTCGCAGACGGGCTGCTTTTTTATTGTTTTTACGATTTCGGCAAGGCGGCTGCTGCCAAGCTGTGAGGGTGTGCCGCCGCCGAAATAAACGGTAGAAAAGCCGTTTTTCACGCTTTCCTGCCATATTATAATGTTTTTAATAATAGAGGCGGTGTATTCGTCCTTCGTTTTTTCGTCTGCCGTAAAGGAGTAAAAATCGCAGTACGGGCACTTTGAACGGCAGAACGGAACGTGAATATACAGCCCCGGTGCATCAGCCCTCATCATCGAGCTTGAGCACGGCCATAAACGCCTCCTGCGGCACTTCAACAGTACCGAACTGGCGCATACGCTTCTTGCCTTCCTTCTGCTTTTCAAGCAGCTTTTTCTTTCGCGTGATGTCACCGCCGTAGCACTTGGCAAGAACGTCCTTCCTCATAGCCTTGACGGTTTCACGGGCAATAACCTTGCCGCCGATTGCAATCTGAATCGGAATTTCAAACATCTGGCGCGGAATATTGTCCTTGAGCTTTTCGGCAATCTTTCTTGCTCTGCCGTAAGCCTTGTCGGAGTGGATTATGAAGGAAAGGGCATCGATTATATCGCCGTTGAGAAGCACGTCGAGCTTGACGAGCTTTGACGGCTGGTAATCGGAAATCTCGTAGTCAAACGAGGCGTAGCCCCTTGTACGGGATTTGAGCGTGTCGAAGAAATCGTAGATAATTTCATTGAGCGGCAGCTCGTAGTGAATGTCAACTCTGCCGTTGGTGATGTAGGACATATCCTTGAATACGCCTCGTCTGTCCTGGCAAAGGTCCATAACCGCGCCGACGTAATCGCTCGGTGCGTAAATATGAGCGTTAGTCATAGGCTCCTCGCAGGCGGTAATCAGACCGGGGTCGGGGTAGTTTGTCGGGTTGTCGATTTCGACAATCGAGCCGTCGGAAAGGTGGATTTTGTAAATAACGCTCGGCACGGTTGTGACAAGGTCAAGGTTATATTCTCTTTCAAGCCTTTCCTGTATGATTTCAAGGTGGAGAAGACCGAGGAAGCCGCAGCGGAAGCCGAAGCCGAGTGCGCCCGAGGTTTCGGGCTCGTAGGAAAGGGCGGCATCGTTGAGCTGTAGTTTTTCGAGCGCATCACGAAGTGACTCGTAGTCTGCGCCGTCGGCAGGGTAGATGCCGCAGAAAACCATCGGGTTGACCTTGCGGTAGCCGGGCAGAGGCTCGGAGGCGGGATTTTCGGCGGTAGTTACCGTGTCACCGACACGGGCATCGCCGACGGTCTTGATAGATGCGGTGATGTAGCCTACTTCGCCCGCGGTAAGCTCGTCGGCCGACTCAAGAGAGGTGGCTCTCATATAGCCGACCTCGACAACGGTAAACTGTGCGCCCGTTGCCATCATTCTCATTGTGTCGCCTGCCTTGATTTTGCCGTCCATAACTCTTACGTAGACGATAACGCCTCTGTAGCTGTCATAGACGGAATCGAAAATAAGTGCACGAAGCGGCAGGTTTTCGTCTGCCGTTGGTGCGGGGATATCCTGAACAATGCGTTCAAGCACCTGCTCTATGTTTTCACCCGTCTTTGCGGAAACACGGGGTGCGTTTGAGCAGTCAAGGCCGATTATGTCCTCAACCTCTGCGGCAACTCTGTCGGGGTCGGCGGCAGGCAGGTCGATTTTGTTGATAACGGGCACAAGCTCAAGGTCGTGGTCAAGCGCAAGGTAGGTGTTGGCAAGAGTCTGCGCTTCCACACCTTGCGATGCATCGATAATCAATACCGCACCGTCACACGCGGCAAGCGAACGCGAAACCTCGTAGTTGAAGTCAACGTGGCCGGGTGTGTCAATAAGGTTAAGCTCATACTCTTGACCGTCCTTGGCATTGTAGTTGAGCTTAACGGCGTGCGCCTTTATTGTAATTCCGCGCTCACGCTCAAGGTCCATATTGTCAAGCAGCTGCGACTGCATATCACGCTTTGCAACGGAATCCGTCAGCTCAAGCAGTCTGTCCGCAAGGGTGGATTTGCCGTGGTCAATGTGAGCGATAATTGAAAAGTTTCTTATATTTTCCTTGGGTACTGACAAAATTTCACCTCATATAAAGAATGTCTTTGAATTTTCAGAGGCATCCGGATGTTATTTCTGTTTCTTTGCTTTAGGGGCTTTGGGTGTCTTTACCTCGTCAAGGTTGATGAGAATAAAGGAAAGTGTCCAGATAATCTCGAAAATGAAGATGAGAAGGACGGTTACGACAGCGGAGGAAAGCTGAAGTATTTTCAGCTCGCCTATAACGCTGGTCAGCGAGCCTGCACCGAGCAGACCTGCTATGCTTGCAATTGTGTTGCCCGAGCCCTTGAGAATTTCATCAATAATCGTGCTCAGCGGAAGCTCGCCCGAAATTACGATGTCCGTCATACTGTTGAACGAGGCGATTGCACCGATAACAGCAATACCGCCAAGGGCACTGAAAATCAGGTTAATCTTTTTTGCGTTTGTAAATGCCGAGCAGAAAAATACCGCAAGCACCATAACGATAGCAAGACAAAGGAAGACGAGAGCCGTAATACCCGGGGCCTTGAGCGGCTCAAGTATCTTGATTACGTTTTCGGAAAGGCCTATGCTTTCGGAGTTGAGCTCAATGCTGTAATCTCTGATAAAGTTCACAACGTCCTCAACCGAAAAGGCATCGTCAAAGTATCCCTCGGCAAAGCCGAGCTCCATAACGATTCTTATAAGCTTGAGAAAGTACAGGGCCGGAAAGGCGAGCAAAGCCGCCAAAGCCGCCACTATTCTGTAGAGAGCTTTCATTTGTGTTTACCTCATTTCCAGGAGGAGTTGAGCGCAACCGTTCTGTTGATAACGAGTGCGTCTGCGGTTGAATCCTTGTCAACGCAGTAATAGCCCTGGCGCATAAACTGGAAGGTGTCGCCCGGCTTGATATCCTTAAGGCCGCCTTCAATCTTACAGCCTTCAAGAACGGTAAGTGAATCGGGGTTAAGGTCATCAAGGCTTTCGGGTGTTTCAACGTTGTAAAGCCTGTCGTACATCTTGACCGTTGCATCAACGCAGTCATCGGCACTTACCCAGTGAAGCGTGCCCTTGACCTTTCTGCCGTCGGGTGAATCGCCGCCCTTGGTTTCGGGGTCGTAAGTGCAGTGCAGGCAGGTTACTTCGCCGTTTTCATCGGTTTCATAGCCCGTGCAGGTTACAAAGTACGCGGCCTTGAGTCTTACCTCGTTGCCGGGGTAAAGGCGGAAATATTTCTTTACGGGCTCAGCCATAAAGTCGTCCTGCTCAACGTAGAGGTTGCGTGAGAAGGTGATTGTTCTCTTGCCGAGCTCGGGCTTGTCGGGGTGAACGTCAACCTCGATTGTTTCTGTCTGACCCTCGGGGTAGTTGTCGATAACAACCTTAAGAGGACGAAGGACTGCCATTGCACGGGGTGCGTTGGCGTTGAGGTTGTCGCGCACGCAGGCCTCAAGCAGGCCGTAGTCCACAACGCTGTGTGCCTTGGAAACGCCGACTCTGTCTATGAAATCGCGCACGGCCGCTGCGGGATAGCCTCTGCGGCGCATACCGCAAAGAGTAACCATTCTCGGGTCGTCCCAGCCGCTGACTATGCCCTTTTCAACAAGCTCAAGGCACTTTCTTTTGCTGGTCTGGCAGTAGTTGACGTTAAGACGGGCAAACTCAATCTGTCTGGGCGGCTCGTCAAAGCCTATCTGCTCAATGAACCAGTTGTAGAGCGGTCTGTGGTTTTCAAATTCAAGTGAGCAAAGGGAATAGGTTACGTTTTCCTTTGCATCGGAAAGGGGATGTGCAAAGTCGTACATCGGGTATACGCACCACTTGTCACCCGTCTGGTGGTGGGTGACGTGAGCAATACGGTAGATAACGGGGTCACGCATATTGATGTTGGGGGAAGCCATATCAATCTTTGCACGAAGCACGCGTTCGCCGTTTGCAAATTCGCCCTTTGTCATTCTCTCGAAAAGGTCAAGGTTTTCCTCAATGCTTCTGTCACGGTAGGGGCTGTTTTTGCCGGGCTCGGTAAGCGTGCCGCGGTATTCTCTGATTTCGTCCGCAGTGAGGTCGCAGACGTAAGCCTTGCCGTCCTTGATGAGCTTTATAGCACATTCGTATATAAAATCAAAATAGCTGGAGGCATAGTAGCACTCGTTCCACTTGAAGCCGAGCCACTCAATGTCTTCTTTAATGGCGTCAACGTACTCAACGTCCTCCTTGGAGGGGTTGGTGTCGTCAAGACGGAGGTTGCATATACCGCCGTACTTTTCTGCCGTTGTAAAGTCAATGCAGATGGCCTTGGCGTGGCCTATGTGGAGATAGCCGTTGGGCTCGGGTGGGAAACGGGTCTGCACTCTCGTGTTGACACCTGCGGCTAAATCTTCATCGATAAAATCGTGAATAAAGTTTGATATTACTTTCTCTTCTTCCATTGTTGTTAAACCTCCGTGTATATTAAAGAGTTGAGATTGCGTTGTTGATTCTTGCCGTTACCTCGTCCTTGCCGAGCAGCTGCATAATTGCGCAAAGGTCGGGTGTGTTGGAGCGTGAGGTTACAGCCATACGGATTACGCCGGAAACGTCGCCGACGTGACCCTTGAAGGCTTCGGGAGTCTTCTTGTATTCCTTTACGTTGGGTGTGAAGCCGAGAGGCTCACACATATCCTTGATTTTTGCAAACCATTCGTCCTTGCCGTCGGCAGGGTCGTAAACCTCAAGATATTTTGTGAGGATAGCCTTTACGTCTGCCTTGTCAAGCTTTTCGTCAAACCTGAAGCAGGGGGTGTAAAGAGCGTTGTAAAGATAGCTTACATAGTCCTTTACTTCATTCCACTTAGCTATGTCTTTACGGGGCTTGGGGCACTCACGGTCTATGTTGAGTACGGCTGTCGAGTATTCGGGGTCTGCGGTAAAGATTTCACAGAAATCCCTGTCGGCAGCCTCAGCCCACTTTGCAACGTTTTCGTAAACCTGTGCGGCACTCATAACGGAAATAACGTTCTTGCTTACGTCGTTGAGCTTTACAAGGTCGAAAAGACAGCCGCTGGAGCTCATCTTCTTGAGGTTGAACGGGAATTTTGCAATGTCCTCTCTCGGGTTTGCCCTGCGCCAGTCCTCAAAGTTGGAGTTGATAAGCGTGAGCAGGTATTCGAGCACGCTTTCCTTCGGGAAGCCCTCGTCGACAAAGTAGCTTACTGCCGCCTCGGGGTCCTTGCGCTTGGAAAGCTTGCGCTTGTCGCCCGTTTCCTCGTCAATTTTAAGCACCTGCGGTGTGTGTGCGTACTTGGGGCATTTATAGCCGCAGACGCGGAAAAGCTCGATGTGCTTGGGCACGGAGGAAATCCATTCCTCGCCGCGGATAACGTGGGTCGTTCTCATAAAGTGGTCGTCACAGGCGTGGGCAAAGTGGTAGGTAGGTATGCCGTCGGACTTGAGAAGCACCTCGTCAATCGTGTTTTCGGGCATTTCAATTCTGCCCCTGATAACGTCATCAAATGCAATTCTCTTGTTTTCGTCACCCTGTGAGCGAAGGCGGAGCACGTAGCTTTCGCCTGCCTTGATTCTTGCCTCCTGCTCCTCAAAGCTGAGGTCGCGGCACTTGGCGTATTTGCCGAAGTAGCCCTTGATAAGTGCGCCCTCGCTTTCCTGCTTTTCACGAAGTGCGGTAAGCTCGTCCGCCGTGCAGAAGCAGGGGTATGCAAGGCCCTTTTCAACAAGGCTCTTTGCAACCGTCTGATAAAGCTCAACACGCTTGCTCTGCGTGTAGGGGCCGTAGTCACCCTTTTCGGTGCCGTAGCCGGTAACACCCTCGGTAAAGCCTACGCCGAAATAGTCAAAGCCGCTTACGATAGCGGAAACGCCGTCGTCAATCTCACGCTTTTTGTCGGTGTCCTCAATTCTCAGGAAGGATACACCGCCCGTGGACTGCGCCGTGAGAATATCAACAAGTGCGCTGAAAAAGCCGCCGATGTGCAGATAGCCCGTGGGGCTGGGTGCGAAACGGGCAACTCTTGCGCCCTCGGGGAGATTGCGGGGCGGATAAATCTTCTCATAATCCTCCGGTGTTTTTGTAATGTGCGGAAAGAGAAGCTGTGCAAGTTTTTCGTTGTTAGTCATTTGCTTTTTACCTCATTTATTTTCAGCCGATTTTAGTATCTGCTTTATTTACGATTTCGTGTTTTGCTTCCGCTTTGCGGAAATACGGGTCGGGCGCAGGCGGAGAAAAAACAGCTTTGAGAACAATGTGTGTTACTCCGAGTCCTGCGGCTGCGCCGAGGATTATTGCGGGAATAAATACAGCGGACTGTTTCGGAGAAGCTTTATCTACGACCTCGCTGTCAATATAGTCCTGCTCCATTTCGTTGTAATTATCGTATTCCTCATAGTAGTAATCTTCGTTTCCGTCTTGGATTTCAGCCTGTGCGGCGGCACAGAATATTAACGGCAAAGCGAAAAACACAGCCGAAACGGAAAAAATAAATTTTTTTACCATAGTGTTTTCACCGCCATCCATATAAGCTGGCCGATTACGGCGCCGATTGCTGCACCTGCGCCGAGCAGGGCAACGGTTTTGTTTGTGCTCCTTGGCGGCACGCCTGCAATTTTGCCCGTCTGTCCGTTCATAAATAAACGGCAGGGCTGACCCTTGTATTCGCAGTCGAGCACCCACATCGGGAGCAGTATATTTGTTGTGTCCAGGCTGTCGAGTTCGTGCGAAAGCTCAAGCGTTTTTTCGCTTGTGTAGTCACGGAGTGTTTTTTTGATTTCGTTTACTGCCGCTTGTTCAATCTCGGGCCTGATTTTTTCAAAAGCTTCCTCTGCGGAAAGCACGGCTTGATGAATATCGGCTTTTACAGCAAGGGCAGAATCAAAAGCTTTAAGTCCTTGCAAATCGTAAGGCTCAAGAAGGCTGAACAGGGTTTCGTCCACCTTGTCTCCCGAAAGAGCCAACAAGCCGCTGAAGCGTGATTTCAGTTCACGCTGTACAGTTACGGCGGAAAATTCCTCTGCCTCACGCTGCGTGCATTCACTTTTGAGCTTTGTTGTTATTTCACAGCCGAATTCAAAAGCGGGAAAATAAACGGGCTTTACCCTTCCCTGCCTTGCCGCTTCAAAAATCTCGGTAGGGTTGAGCTTGTTGCGGGAAATATAGCGTGCAAAGCTGTGAGATGCCTGCTGTGCCGTAAATTCAAAGGGGATTATTTTTGTGTTTAAATCTGACATAGGTCAATCATTCCTCTGCCGTGTTGTATACAATTCGGTTGGTTGTAAATGTTGTTATTCCTCTCTCGTAAAGCTTTTCGAGCTTTGAGGGGGAATCTATCGTCCAGCAGGCGAGTTTTATACCCTTTTCGGTAAAGGCATCAATCTCCTTTTGCGTGCCTGCCTTGTTGCCGTTGAAGGAAACACCGATTTCGGGTGTCTTCGCGGCAGTTTCAAGCGTTTCGCCGTCAAGATTGTTTGTCAGCCAGTAAAGCTCAACCGTTTCCTGTATAAAGGTGGTTTTGCCGGTGCTGATAAGCGTGCTGATGTACTCAATCTGCTCACGGTCAAAGCTGATTATCATCATATCGGTGTTTCTGCGTGCGGCAATGAAATTGAGAAGCTCGGGTATATGCTCCGTGCCGCCGTCTTTGATTTCAATAACGGGCTTTAAGCTCTTTTCCGAACACACAGCGAGCATCTGCTCAAGAGTGGGTACGGTGATTACGTAGGAAAGAGCATCCTTTAAGTTTTTACCCTCGTCAATGCGGCAGGAAATAATCTGCTTATAAGTAAGGTCGCCGACCTTGCCTTCGCCGTCTGTCATACGGTCAATATCCTCATCGTGCATAAGCACCCACATACCGTCCTTGGTGCGGCGGATGTCAAATTCAACATATCCGTAGCCGTACTCGGCGCTTTTTGCGGCGGCTTCAAGCGTGTTTTCGGGGGCAAGCTTGTTAAGACCTCTGTGGGATATGAGCGTAACTGCACCGTTGTCTTCAATACCTGCACGGGAAAGCTTGCATACGCTGTTGCCGTTTATTACGCAGGCAATTACAACCGCAATTATTATAATCGGAACGGCAATGGCGGCGGCAATAAGACCCTTTTTGAATTTTTTGTTCAGTATAAGATACAAAGCTGTCAGTCCTTATATTCAAAATAGATTGTGCGTGTGAACGGGTCGGAAAGCAGGTCGTTTTTACGCTCGTAACGGATTTCAACCTTCAGGCGGTCCGTGCCTTCCGGAATTACGCAGGGTACGGTGATTTCACCGGCACGGCATACCGTAAGGTTTTCGCCGATGTTCTGCTCAACACCGTTTATTTTTACGGAAAGGATGTTGAGCGAATAGCTATCGGTGAGGCTCTTTATGAGCATTTCACTGCTCTGCTGGCTGTATTCGCCCGTTTTGCTGTCGGTAAAGCGTACGTAAACTCCGTCAAGCGGATTCTGGGAAAGCTCAAACTGCGGATACCTGCCGTCGGAATGAACGTCGGTTATATTGTCGGTTAAAAGCAGTTCGAGAATAAGACATCTCGTGTAGGGGTCAAACCAGGTCTGCGTGTGGTATTGCTCGTAAACAAACCAGGTGTTTTCGGGCAGATAGCAGCAGGATGCGTCAACCGTGCCCGTCGGTGCAATGTGGTCGTGTGAAGCGTCTTTGCAGACCGTATTTTTCTGAACGTAGTCCTTGCCGAGCGTTTCGCCGTAAACGCTTGCGTTTGCACCGCAGGTGTGGGTGGTGTTGATAATAAAGTCGGAATCAATCTTTTTGCCCGTGCCGAGCTGTGTGCCGTAGTTGGAGATTATGTTGATGCTCACTCCTGCCTGCTGTGCCCGTCTTAAGCCTTCGCCCATATTTGCCATACATTCGTAGTGCATTTTGTCTGCCTTTTCGATTATTTCGGCATTTTCTACGGGGTCAAGGTATACGTCACGCAGTGCGGTGTAGGTTTCAATGTCCATAAAATCCCAAACCGAGCCGAAATATATTGCGTGGGGCAGAAGTACCTCGTTGAAAGCCGTTTTTACAAGGCTGTTGAGGAATTCCTGCGGAAGCAGTCTGCCGAGCCAGCGCAGGTCAAGCTCAATGTTGAGCATAACGCAGGCAAAGCGGAGCAGCTCTTCCAGATTGAAGTTTATGGGGTCTGCGCCGAGCAGCTCCGTTACGAGCGTTGTGCCGCCCGTAGCAGGAGAATTGAGCACGGCGTTGTCTACCTTGCCTTCGGTGCCGTAGTAATAAAGGTAGGTTGCGGTAAGCTGACCGCCGTGGCTCATTGAGAAAATGTCAACCTTGTCTGCGCCTGTCTTGGCAAGCACGCTGTCAATAAACTCGGCAAGGTGTGCACTGTTGTCAATCTGGCTTCGGCGCCAGTCGGTGTTGAATACGTAAATATATTCCTCCGGTACGGTCTTTGCCATTGTATCTATGAAATCATCCTGGAAGAAGGGCATACCGTCGCCGTTGAGCTCATCTTTAATATAGGTTATGCTTGCCTCTTCAACCGTGGAAGGGAAGGAGACTATATTGTATTTTGATGAACCGTCGGGCAGCATTGAAATATCGTCGATAAGCTCGGCGGATACTTCTCTGAACTGCTCGACAAACGGCGCAGTGTCACCGTCGGCATATTTTGAAATGCTGGAAAGGATACCGTACAGGTTGGGTATGAGCTTTTTGAAAAGGTCTCCGGGCTTTATGCCCCAGACCTGTTCTTCGGTCTCAAGCCCTCTGTCTCTTATAAGTATCGGTCCCGAATAGCCCTGAATGAATATCACAGGGTGGCCGTCCCATTCAAAGGACGGAAGGTTTTCTTCTTTTGCGGCTGTTGCGGCGCTTGCCGTACAGCTGAATATCATTACAGCGCAAAGAATTACGCTGATTACTCTTTTCATTTTCATTTTCATTTTCAATACATTTTCCTTTTGGTGATTGCTAAATTGGTGATTGCCAAAAATTTATTTTGCGCAGAAGTAAACTGTCTTTGTGAACGGTGAGGTGAGGAATTCACCCTTGCGTACGTAGGTGATATCAACCTTGATGTTGCCGCCCGAAAGCTTTGTGCAGGGGATTTCGAGCTCTTCGCCGGGTGCGATTACCGCACTCTTGTCAACGGTGAACTCACAGCCCTCTGCCTCAACGCTCTTTACGGTTATGCTGTACTTTTCGGAAAGGTTGCGTACGAGAAGGGCGTTGCTCTCGCTGTTATAGAAGCCTGAGGTTTCGTTTGTGAACTTTGCGTATACTGCGTCTACGGGGTTCTGGCCGAGCTCGAACTGCGGGTAGTCGGGGTCGGAACGAACGTCAACGATATCGTCCGTGAGAAGCATTTTTACAATAAGGGGACGGGTGTAGCTGTCCCAGTAAATCATACCGTGGTACTGACCCTTTATGAACCACGTTTTTTCGGGCAGAAATGCGCAGGATGCGTCAATCGTGCGGCCGGGCGAAATGTGGTTGTGTGTCGGGTCTGTGCAGGTGGTGTTCTTCTGCTTGTAGTCTGCGGGGAACTGCGTGCCGAATTCAGCCGTGTATGCACCCGAGGAGCAGGTCGTGTCAATAACGAAGTCTGCATCGATTGCTTCGCCCGAACCGAGGCGTGTGCCGCAGTTGGAGAGAATATAGATGTTTGCGCCTGCTGCTTCGGCCGCCTTGAGACCCTCGCTCATATTGACCATACAGTCGTAGTGCATCTTGTCGTGCTTTTCAATCATCTTTGCGTTGGTAAGAGGATTGAGATACATCTCCTTAAGCTGGGTGTAGGACTCAATATCCATAAAATCCCAAACACTGCCGAAGGTCATTGCATAGGGCTGGAAGCACTCTACGAAAGCGATCTTAAGCAGCTCGTTGAGAAATTCGCCGGGCAGAATTTTGCCGAGCCAGCGAAGGTCAGCCTCCGTGCGGAGAAGGACGTTTGCAAAACGGCTGATTTCATCCATATCAAAGTTTGCCGCGCCGAGGCCGAGCAGACCCTTTACTATTGACGTGCCGCCGATTGCGGGTACGTCAAGCAGAGCGTTGTCAACCTTGCCCTCTTCACCGTGGTAGTAAAGGTAGGCGGCGGCGGTCTGGCCGCCGTGGCTGAGTGCGTAGATATCTACCTTGTCCTTGCCCGTGATTTCAAGAACGTCGTCAATAAACTCTGCAAGGCGTTCGGAATTGTCAATCTGGCCCAGACGCCAGTCCGTGTTAAAAATATAAATGGATTCTTCGGGTACGTATTCGGCAATGTAGCCGTTGATTTCCTGCTCGGGCACAAAGTCAGCCTTGCCGTTTGCCTTGAGCGTGGCAATGGAGGCTTCCTCTGCGTAGTAGGGGTAGGGGGTTACGTTGTATTTTGATGTGCCGTCGGGGTTGCAGGCCATCTGGCCGAGCTTTACGCTTACAAGGTAATCGATACCGCTGATAAGCAGGTCGCTCTCGCCGCCGAGAATATACGAAACAAGGCCGATGAGAATAGGCGGTACGGCGGCTACAATTCGTCCTGTGTCGAATTCAGCGCCTGCACCCCAGATGCCGGTTTCGGTTTCAAGACCTCTGTCAAGAACAAAGGGTGAGCCCGTGAAGCCCTGAAGGAAAACTACGGGGTCTCCGTCCCATTTGATTTCGTCTTCACTTGCCTGTGTGCCGATTGCAACCGTACCGAAAAGCAGGGCGGCGCAAAGGATAATGCTTACGAGTTTTTTCATAATCTGTGACATCCTTTCTTTAATTCAATCAGCAGTTCAGTTGCTACTCTTTTTGAGGTTTTTTGCAAGGAAAACAAGCGGTACAAAAATTGTAAGACCGATTGCCGCTGCCGCAAGATAGATGTGCGGTGCGGGAATGTTTACCGCTGCGCCGTACTCGTTGGTGTACTGTGCAGTTGCAAAAGCGTTCGTGACCTTAACTGCAACAGCGGGGCCGATTGTCATAGGCAGAAGCACCGAGAATATCATTCTGATGCCCTGAAGCTGTCCCGCTTTGTCCTCGGGCGTGAAGTCACGGATTGCGGCGTTGAGCATAATCATAAGCAGACCGTAGCCTACGAGCGCCACAAGTGCGGAAAGCGCAAAGTAGATGATGTTTCTGTCTGCAAAATATACGAGCACAAGACCGATTGCAAAGAAAGCGGCAGAGGGGAAAAGGAAGGGGGCCTTGCCCTTTTTGTCGCTGAGAATAATGAACGAAACAAGTGTTGCAATGCAGGCGGCAAAAACAGCAACGGCAAGAATAATAACCGGTACGGTAAGCTGAAGCGTGCTCATATCAATGTAGTGTTCAACATAAATAAACAGATAGGGGAAGAACACCTGGCTGGCGATTGCGAAAATACCCATACATACCAGAGAAAGGTAAAGGTTTTTGTTCTCTTTAATAACGGCGGGTCTGAAGCCGTAGGTCATCGTTTCGACAAAGCCTGCGGTTGTTTTGACACCCGTTCTGGACTCCTTTATGGAGAAGATACCGATTACGCCGCAGATTGTAACGATAAGGCCGAGTCCGATAAAGCAGGCAGGGTAGCCGAACTTTACGGAAAGGCTGCCGAAGGCCGCGGTAACGCCGACAAGCGCAACAACGGGAAGAATGGCGAGAACGGATTCGGTTTTCGCTCTGTTGGAGGTTGAGGTGATATCCGTAATCCATGCGTTGAAGGCTGCATCGTTGCTGGTTGAACCCATAAAGGTCATAATGCAGTCCATAACGATAACGAGCATTACCGTTGCCGAAACAGCGGCTACGGGTGTTGTGCCCATAACCTTGGCAACGTTTTCGGGCGAGATAAGGGCAAACGCCATAACCGTGAAGCCCCAGACAATATAACCGCCGCAGATGAAAATCTTGCGCTTGTTGATTTTGTCGCTAAGGCTGCCCATAAACAGCGTTGTCAGTACCGCCACAACGGAGCTTGCGGTAACCATACGGGAAATATCCTCGGGCGTACCGCCGATTTCGTTGAAGAGGAAGAGGTTGAAGAAGTTGTTTTCTACTGCCCAGGCTACCTGACCCATAAAGCCGAAAAGGACTATATTCAGCCAGAGGTTGCCCGTGAGCTTGCTGCTTTTGCTCATTGCTTTGTCCGCCTTTCGTGTTGCAGTACGGTGTGAAAAGTAAACACGGACATACTGCGACTAATAAATAATTATTAATTATAATAACAAAAAAATTATTATCAGTCAATGGGATTTTATTATTCACAAAAATTTTTTTATTTGTCGAAAAAAGAAGAAAATAATGTTTGATTTTTTCACAAACTGTGCTATAATGCAATTAATTGTGAGCTTTCACGATTACAGGGAGGAATAAAAATGGCTTTGGAAAAGATTTTAATTGTAGATGACGATACCAACATCTGCGAGCTGTTGAGACTTTATATCGAAAAAGAGGGCTTTACCGTTATGATGGCAAACGACGGTGCAACCGCAGTGCGTATGTTCCGTGAACAGCAGCCCGACCTTATGCTGCTGGACGTTATGCTGCCCAAGCTTGACGGCTGGCAGGTCTGCCGTGAGGTGCGCAAGTTCTCCGAAAAGCCTATAATTATGCTCACCGCAAAGGGAGAAACCTTCGACAAGGTTCTCGGCCTGGAGCTTGGCGCCGACGACTATGTCGTAAAGCCCTTTGACACGAAAGAGGTTGTTGCAAGAATCAAGGCTGTTCTGCGCCGTTCGGGCGGGGCTTCCGCGGCTGTTGCCGTTCAGGAGGTTCACTACGACAAGCTTGCCATTAACCTCACAAATTACGAGCTTAAGGTAAACGGTGTTGCCGTTGATACTCCGCCCAAAGAGATGGAGCTTATCTTCCACCTTGCCAGCAACCCGAACAGAGTCTATACCCGCGACCAGCTTCTTGACGAGGTATGGGGCTTCGATTACTATGGCGACTCCAGAACCGTTGACGTTCACGTCAAGCGCTTAAGGGAAAAGCTTGAAGGCGTTTCGGACAAGTGGGAGCTTCGCACCGTATGGGGTGTAGGCTACAAGTTCGAAACCAAGGAATAATTTTTATAAATCTATGTCAAAGAAAACGAACAAAAGCAAACGAAGGCACGGTGGCGTATCAATCCGTGCGAGATATACGGCAATGCTTTCGCTTATAATTCTCGCCTGCTTCAGCCTGCTGGGTTTTTCTCTTGCGGCGTTTGCGGGCAGCTACTGGTATTCGCAGAACGAAGCCCTGCTCAGCGAAAACGCAAAGAGCATAGCGGAAACCTCTTCAAGTCTGCTTTCCGGCGGCTATATTTCAATGTTCGGCGACGGCGATACCTCAATTGCAATGCTCTGCTCGTCACTCGGCGTTATTTCCGATGCAATCAATGCGGACGTTTTTATATGCGACACCACGGGTCATATAATCGTTTGCCGTGACTACTTTGTAAACGGCGTTCTTGTCGGAAACTACTGTGAAATTCACGATAATCTCGTTATGACCAAGGAGGCTGTTGACGGCGCTTCGGCGGGCTCATATTCAACGGTGAGCACGCTCGGCGGTCAGTTCAGCGGTCTGCAGTATATTGTCGGTGAGCCCGTAAAGGTTGCCGGTGTTACGGTTGCAACCGTTTTTGCCGTTGCGCCCGTATCGAATTCGGTCATATCGTTTGTTCTGCCGATTATAGAGCTTTTCTGCTTTGCGGTTGCAGTTGCTCTCGTTTTCGGAATTATTGCCGTTTACCGCACCTCACGCAGCTTCACAAAGCCGCTTGAGCTTATGGCGGATGCAACAAGAAGCTATGCTTCGGGCGATTTTACCCCGAGAATAAATATAGAACGAAGCGACGAAATAGGTGAGCTTGCCACGGCGTTCAACACAATGGCGGGCAGCCTTGCACAGCTTGAAAGCTCAAGGCGCAGCTTTGTTGCCAATGTTTCGCACGAGCTGAAAACTCCTATGACCACTATCGGCGGCTTTATTGACGGTATGCTCGACGGCACCATTCCGCCTATGGAACAGGACCATTATCTGCGTGTTGTTTCAAAGGAAGTCAAGCGCCTTTCGAGAATTGTTGTTTCAATGCTCAATCTTTCGAAGATTGAAGCGGGTCAGCTTGAGCTTAATTTCACCAAAGTCAATCTTTCCGATATGGTGCTGGGCACCTTCCTCAACTTTGAAAAGAAAATTGACGACGGCAAAATCGAAATAAGAGGTCTTGATTTGCTGGGTGCGCACTATGTCCGTGCGGACAGTGATATGCTCAGCCAGGTTATCTATAATCTTGTCGACAACGCCGTAAAATTCACTCCCGAGCACGGCTATATCAGCGTAAGCATTACCGAAAACGACGGCTTTATCGAAACTGCCGTTACCAACAGCGGTACGGGCGTTGCCCCCGAAGAGCTCAGTATGATTTTTGAGCGTTTTTACAAGGTCGATAAATCCAGAAGCTACGATGCCAAGAGCACGGGTCTGGGCTTGTATATTGTAAAAAGCATACTGGATCTTCACGGCGGTACTGTTTCCGCCGAAAGCGAAGAGGGCAGATACACGCGTTTTGTGTTCTGTCTGCCAAAATAAAAACACATTAATTTAAAAAAATGTTCACATATATGAAAAGTGAGTATAATACACAGTGTATAGACTTTAATCGCAATCTTTCTACACAAGGAGTAAATTATTAATGAACGACAGAGAAGATATTTTCGGCGCGGAAGAGCCCGAGGAAAACACACAGCCGACACCTCCCGAGGTGCTTGAGCCCGAGGAGGAGTCTGCGGAAAGCATAGCGGAAAAATATATCGGCGAGCCTGTTGTTGAGGCTCAGTCCGTTCCCGTTGAAGAACAGCCGCAGACACCGCCTGTTTACGGCGCTTATACACCGCCGCAGCAGTCCTATCAGCAGTGGCAGCCTGAGTATTCCTATCAGCCGCCTCAGAGCGGCGATAACGAGCCGCAAAAGAAAAAGAAGAAGGGCAGAAAGGCTTTCTGCATAATTCTTGCCCTTGCCCTTATAATTTCGGCGGTTGCAATTCCCGTTTCCCTTCTCAGGGATGATGAGGATTTAAACGGCGGAGTCGGCAGCTATCAGGACAATAATGCGGGGCAGTCAAATGCAGTTGACGAAAATGCGCCTCAGCTTGAAATCGAAAAAACGCCTGCAGCTACAGGCGGCCATAGCGGCAGCGTGCTTTCTCCCGAGGAAGTTTACGAAAAAATTGCAGATATAAACGTTGCCGTTATGATTTACAAAAGCGACAGCCTTTATACGGAAGGTACGGGCATCGTTATGGGCCAGGACAAGTCGGGCAAGTATACCTACATCATCACCTGCGCCCACGTTATTTCCGACCCCGGTATCGAAGCCGTCATTCAGCTTGAGGACGGCACACGCTACGACGCCGTAATTTCCGGCTATGATGCAAGAACGGATATCGGTGTGCTTAAAATTGAGGCAAAGGGTCTCAAGGCGGCAGAATTCGGCGATTCCGATTCGCTGAAGGTAGGCAGTACCGTTTATGCAATAGGCAATCCCGGCGGCTCGGCGCTTTTCGGCACGTTTACGGACGGCAGAGTTTCCGCAATCGGCAGAAATATTACAAGCAGTATAGGTTACGATATGGTTTGTATTCAGCACAATGCCGCTATCAGCCCCGGTAACTCCGGCGGTGCGCTTGTCAACGAATACGGCCAGGTAATCGGCATCAACTCGGCAAAAATTGCCGCAACCGAATACGAGGGAATTTCCTTTGCAATTCCGATAACACAGGCAAAGGATATAATCGATAAGGTTATAGCCTACGGCTACGTGCCCGGCAGAGCAAAGCTCGGTATTTCTTACGTTGCTAACGATTCTTCCGCAATCAGCGGCATTTACGGTATGGCTGTCCAGATGATGGACCTTCCCAGCGGCTCACTTGTTATTTATTCAATTGACAGCAATAGTGCTCTTACAGGCACCGAGGCACAGCCCGGCGATATGATTATTTCCGTCAACGGCAAGGACCTTGACAAGCCGGATGTTCTTCTTGAAATCATAGAGGACTCCTCCGTGGGCGACGTGCTGACTCTCGAACTTTTCCGAATCACCACCACGGGCGGCAGATACCACACTGAGGAGCTTACCGTCAAGGCAAAGCTTATTGAGGAAAACAATACGAAGGTTGAAGAAACCACAACCGCAGGCGTTTACGGCAACGACAGCTATGGCTACGGCGGCTATGATTTCGGCTTCGACTTCGGCTTCTGATTAAGGGGTATTTTTTCAAATAAAATATCCCAAGGGTAGTAATAAAAAGGGGTAAAAATTTTAATGTACGACAAGTCGGTTTTTGGAAAGACAAAATACTTTATCATTGATATGGACGGCACGTTCTATCTGGGCAATTCAATCATTCCGGGTGCCGAAACCTTCATTGAAAAGCTGAAGGAAACGGGACGGGATTTCCGCTTTTTCACAAACAACTCCTCAAACAATGTTGAGGTCTGCCGTAAAAAGCTTGAAAAGATGGGCTTCCCCGTGTCAGAAGAGAAAATTATAATTTCTTCCCACGTTACCATTGATTATCTCAAGCGGAATCATCCGGGCGAAAAGGTTTACCTTCTCGGCAATGAAAGGCTGACAAACGACTTTATAAGTGCAGGCATCATTCTGACCGAAGAAAAGCCCGACGTAATCGTTCTCGGCTTTGACACCACCCTGACTTATGAGAGAATCAGCAAGGCTGCCAACTGGATGGCGCAGGGAGTTACCTATATCGCCACTCATCCCGACCTCAACTGCCCGATGGCAGAGGGCTTTATGCCCGACACAGGCTCGATGATTGAAATGTTTGCCGCCTCAACCGGTAAGCGTCCCTTAGTTATGGGCAAGCCTATGGAGGAAACGGTCAACTATGTTACAAACCTTCTCGGTTGCGAGAGGGAGGAAATAGCCTTTGTCGGTGACAGACTGGCAACGGATATAGCAATCGGCTTCAACCACGGCATTCCCAGCGCACTCGTGCTCAGCGGAGTTACAAGCGCCGAAGAATACGCACAAAGCCCGATAAGGGCAAGCGTTGTTGCCGAAGACCTCAGACAGCTCGGCGAATATCTTTGATTCAACCCGAAAGGAATGAAAAACTATGCTTCACGAAAATCTCAAAAGACTCCGTAAGTCTTGCGGCTTCAGGCAGGAGGAAGTAGCGAAGGTTCTGGGAGTTGACCGTTCGGCCTACTCTTATTACGAGAGCGGTAAAACCGAGCCGAGTGTAAAAAACCTTATCAAAATTGCAAGAATGTTCAAGGTCGATATTGACGTGCTTGTCGGTAACAGCGAATATGTAAGCGCACTCGCTCTTAACAGCGAGCCTGCCGATGAATACGATTCACAGCTTTGCGCTGACCTGGATTCACTGAGCAAATGCTCGTCACAGGAAAGAATTCTTGTCGCCATGCTCCGCCAGGCGCAGGATAAAGATGCCTTTATCTCGGCTGTAAAAGCACAGTATAAGGCTGAAGTTTCAGAATAAAAAGAGAGAGGTGTAATTATGTTTTGTCAGAATTGCGGTACACAGATAGCTGACGGAACCGTCATCTGTCCCGCCTGCAATACCCAGCTTTCACCCAGTATGGGAAACGGACCTTCTCCGGCTCCGGCTCCCGCTACCGAGCCCGCTGCGCAGCCTGAGCCTCAGCCCGCTGCAAAGGGCAAAACCGAAAATCCCAAGGGTAAGGGCTACGCCGCCGTTGTTTCGGCGCTTATGGCTTTCCCGACACTCATCTGCCTCGTTGCCGATTATCTCGGCCCGCCCGAATGGATAAGAAGCTTTTTCCCCGGCAGAGAATGGGCAGAGCCCGGTATTATCACTTGGTCAGCCTATCTTCTCGGCATCGTAATGTGCCTGTGGATGATGATAGTCCTGCCCGCAATCAAGCCCAAACGCCCTGCGGTAACCGTCGGCGTGTGTATGGCTGTTCTCTCGCTCTATCTGCTCTTCCTCGCCTACATAAATCACAGCGCAGGCTGGTATGTGGATTACGTTCTTCCCGTCTGCCTTATGCTTACGGTTTCCTCGGCGATAATGAGTATACTTATGGCGTACAAGGTCATCCCTCCCGGACACATCGCTTCTGCAATTATCGTTCAGGGTGCCCTGCTGTGCCTTGGTATCGAAATTCTTTTCGATATGCAGAAAAGAGGTCAGCTTGAGCTTCGCTGGTCAATCATACTTGCAGTTGCCGCAATCTCCGCAGTCGGCATCTACGAAGCCGTCAGCTATGCGGTGAGAATAAATAAGAAATAATAAAGTCAGGAGGCTTACGGCTTGTTCGTAAGTCTCATTTTTCAAATTACGGTTTGTCGATTTCATCGACAAACCGTAATTAATGCAAAATGCAAAACTCAAAATGCAAAATTAAGGGTCGCTTTGCTCCGATTTTTAAAAAGCAACCTTGCAGAGCGTCATCCTGAGGCGAAGCCGAAGGATCTTTTACATCTTTAAGATTCTTCGCTTTCGCTCAGAATGACACCGCTTTTTGTTTCATCTTTTGTATGCGGGTGTGGGCGAAGCTCACCCGCCTTTATTATTTATTCTTTTATTTCAGATTGCAGTTTACTCTATCAACATTTCCTTCGCAACGCCTGCGCTTGTCTGGTATAAAAACTCTCCCGTGATTTTTCCGTTAACGAAAACCTTTTCTTCAAGTATTTCAGCACCGCCGAGAGTATTAATTTTGTTCAATAAATATTCCTCTGCGGTACACAGCTTAAGCCGGCTGCTGTCAATTTCCGTTTCCTGCGCGGTGTAGGTATTGAAAATCTGCTTTGTACAGCCCACGGGCAAATAAATTCCGCCTATGCAAAGGGCGGATTTTCTTGTTGCCGAGGGTACGGCTTCGCTGTCGATAAACAGCGGTATGTCAAGCCCGAATACGTGTAAGGTCGTGTGCGTTTTCTGTTCCGTGAGCACTGCGGTTTCTGCCGTTTTTCGCGGCTCGGCACGAATTTCTGTCTGCGCGGTTATAACGGCGTACGCTTCCGCGTGGCGGAATCTCACCGACCCGTCAGCCAGCTCAACAAAACCGCCTGCGAGCACGTCGCCTGCTCTTACGGCTTCGCCGGGGCTGTACATTTTTGTGCCCTCGTAAACCTCAAGCACGGCTATCTGTCCGTCAACCGCGCTTACAACGTCACACGGTGCCTCGTCCGAAATAAGCGGCGGTACGGGCGTGCGCTCCGTAACCTCAACGTTTACGGCGGAGCCCATACGGTTTATGGCGATATACGTGACGTTTTCAAGCCGTGACAGCGCAAAAAAGCGGATTTCGGCGGCGTTTATTGAGTCGCCGAAAACGCCCGGCTCAAGCCCGCTTTCAGCCAGAACGGCAAGTATTTCCTCATCGGTTGTAACGGTGTTTCCGCTAATGTTGATTGTCCACACCATAGATGACATAACAAAAATTATTGCAATGAAAAGCACGAACCCGATCAGCAGACCCGAACGGCGGCGGTACTTGTCGAGAAAAAACGGCATACCGCGCCTTTGCTGTACTTTCAGCCTCATTCCCGAACGCACGGCGCACTTTTTTATGTTAAGGTAACCGTTAATGCTTGTGCACGCCGTGATTCCTTCATTGCCGGGTCTAAGGTTCCACAGCGGAATGCCCGCAAGCGAGCAGAGGTTAATAAACCTTTCCGTAAATCCGCCCGAAGCCGAAAAGCGGACATAGCCGCAAAGCAGGTGTAAAAGAACGGAGAATATCATTCTTCAGCCTCCGTTCAGTTGAATTCAATACAGGAAAACATACCGCTTACAAGAGCGTTTTCACCGTCAAAAGACGTTATTTCAAGCCCGAGACCGCAGAAAGAAACGCTCATACTGCCAAGGCTCAGTACGATTTTTTCCGTACAGTATTCAACAATGCCTCTGCACCCCTCAATTGATGCGCAGGTGTTGCCCGAAAGCTCGATTGAAGCACAGTCGCCGACCGCAAGCGGCGGCATTTCAAGGCCTGCCAGAAATTTATCTTTGATTTTTCTTTCTCTTTCCATAATTCATCTATCACTCTCCATTGGTAATATATACGTTTGAAAAACAATAAAATTACATTGAAAGAGAGTTGGTATGATATGAAAAAATTCAAAATATCGGGCTTTGCCGTGCCCGTTGCTGCAGTCGGTACAGCCTGTATGCTTGTTGCCTGCCCCGAATGCTGTGTGAAGGGCGCTGTGTCGGGGCTTATCACCTGCGCCTCGGTTGTCATACCGTCGCTTTTCCCGTTTCTTATTGTCAGCAGCTTTGTTGCCTTGTCACCCTCGTGCGGCAGAGCAATGCGCGTTTTTTCGCCGGTAATGCGTCATATTTTCCGCTTGCCCGCCTGTGCCGCACCTGCCGTAATTTTCGGCTTCTTCGGCGGCTATCCGGTGGGCTGTTCCGTTGCGGCGCAATTCTTTCGGTGCGGCTTGATTGATGCCGAGCAGGCACAGCGCATAACCTGCTTTTGTGTCAACGCCGGGCCCGCCTTCGTAATAACGGCAGTCGGCACGGTTATGCTCGGCAACATTCGCGCCGGTGTGATTCTGTTCCTTTCCGTTTTAATTTCGGGAATATTTCTGGGCTTTGCACTCGGGCTGACTGCGCCCAAGCCGCAAAAGCAAACGGAAAATGAAGCGACCTCGCTCACCAATTCGCAGGCTCTTGTTGAATCGGTGGAAAACGGCGCGGTGGCTATGATGAAAATCTGCGCGTGGACGGTTGTGTTTTCCTGCGTTTCGGGTATGCTTTCTCATTGGAATTTAGGTGCGGATGTGCTCACGGCACTCAACTGTGTTTTAGAGGTTACGGCAGGCTGTACGTTGGCTTCAGAAAACGCAAATCTCTGCACTCTCGCCGCCGCTCTGGGCTGGGGAGGCCTTTGCGTGGGGCTTCAGGTGCTGGGCAACGTGAAAAGTGTCGGCACAAGGCCGGCAGTGTTTTTCGCTTTCCGTGCCGTCAATGCAGGACTTTCTGCTGTAATCTGCGGCGTGATTACAAGGCTGTTTCCGCTTGAAGCAAGTGTGTTTTCAAACGTTGCCGCCGTTTCGGCACGGCAGTTTTCATATTCGTTGCCTGCAACCGCGGCGTTGATTTGCCTTTGCACCGTTTTTATAATAGACCTTGATAGAAACAGAAAAGTATGTTAAACTCTATTCATCCGAGGTGTTTGAGATGAAAAAGAAAAATAAACTTCTTAATATGAAAACGGTAAATAAGGTGTGCCTTAACTGCGTTCACGGGAAGCACTCTCCCGGCGGCGAGAGCGTTCTGTGTATAAAAAAGGGCGTAATGCTGCCGAATTCCACTTGCCGTAAATTTGAATATGACCCGCTCAACAGGACTCCTGCCCGTCCCGTGGCCTTCGGCGAGTTTTCTGCGGAGGATTTTGAGCTGTGAGAGTGCTCGTTGCGCCCGATTCGTTCAAGGGCTCGCTTTCCGCAACACGGGTGTGCGAAATAATCGGGTCGGCCCTGCCGCATTGTGAGGTTGACTGTATTCCCGTTGCAGACGGCGGCGAGGGTACGGTTGACAGCTTTGCCTATGCCGCTTGTGCTCAGCTTAAATCCTGCGTTGTAACCGACCCGAAGGGCGACAGGGTTACAGCGTGCTTTGCTGTGGTTGGTGATACAGCCGTTATAGAATCCGCAAAGGCCTGCGGTCTGCCGCTTGCGGGAACGGATAATGACCCTGCCCGTGCCACAACGTACGGAGTAGGCGAAATTATAAAAGCGGCGCTTGATACGGGGTGCCGTAAAATCGCAATAGGTATCGGCGGAAGTGCTACGAACGATGGCGGTATCGGCTGCGCAAGCGCACTCGGTGTCAGGTTTACCGATGAAAGCGGAAATACCGTTTCGCCCGACGGATACGGTATGGCGGCGATAAAGAATATTGATGTTTCAGGGCTTGACAGCCGTGTCAGGAATACGGAAATCACCGTGCTTTGCGACGTTGAAAACCCGCTTTACGGCGAAAACGGTGCAGCTTACGTCTATGCCCCGCAAAAGGGTGCCGACAGCGAGAAGGTACTGTTTCTTGACGAGGCATTGAGGAATCTGGAAAGAGCGGTAAAATCCGACCTCGGGCTGGATTTTGCAAATGAAAAAGGCTCAGGTGCCGCAGGCGGTATGGGCTACGGTTTGCGCGTCTTCCTCGGCGCAAAGCTCCGAAGCGGTGCCAAAACCGTGCTTGACCTTTGCGGCTTTGATGAAAGAGCAAAAAAAGCGGATGTAATAATTACGGGTGAGGGCAGACTGGACAGCCAGAGTCTTATGGGCAAGGTTATAAGCGAGGTTACAAAGAGGGCAGGGGACAAGCCCGTTGCCGTTGTGTGCGGCTTAAGCACACTCGAAAAAGTGCCCGAAGAAATAACTGCCGTGTTTGAAACCAATCCGAAGCACCTGCCTTTTGAGGCGGTTTTACCCACCTGCGAAAAGGCTCTGTACGACACCGTTTCGGCAGGTGTTTGCGAATTTTTAAAAAATTTTTAAAAAACGCTTGACAAGGGCGAAATCATTTGATATTATGTACAAGCGTTCTGCGAGACGGAACTTGCAGACATAGTTGGTGTTTATGACATTGAGGGTCCACCCGTTCCCATTCCGAACACGGTAGTTAAGCTCAATCGTGCCGAAAATACTTGGTGGGAAGCCGCCCGGGAAAATAGGTCGACGCCAACACCCTTAGTTGGTAATTATGACATTGAGGGTCCACCCGTTCCCATTCCGAACACGGTAGTTAAGCTCAATCGTGCCGAAAATACTTGGTGGGAAGCCGCCCGGGAAAATAGGTCGTTGCCAACACAATAAGGTAGCCACCCAATAGGGTGGTTATTTTTTTTATGCTGTGAAAAATGGGCTCGTCTGCACCGTTTTTTGCCCACTCGACGTACCTTTGTACGCCTTCGGAGCAAAGAAACGGCACATCCAAACCCATTTTTTCAGCATAACTTTTTCTTTAAAAAACTTAAAATAACTAAAAACCGTATTTTGTATAATGCAAATACGGTTTTTCATATATTGTTGCGAAATATTAGTGTTTGCAAGTGTTTATATGATTGAATAAGCAAATATGCAACACTATACTGAATTGCATAGAGAAAAACTGTAAAGTTGAAGTTAAGTGCAAACGGTTAAAAAACGAGAAAGGTGATAAGATGAAAAAGATAATTTCAATTTTAATGGTAATTATTACTCTTGTATCCGGCTTTAGTATTTCCGCAAATGCAGCAAATCTCAGTAGTTGTAAATGGAACACCAACTATATGTATGTAACGGAAAAAGGTACTGCCTACGGCACAAACACATTCACAATTTACGGAGAGTTAGGACAGAAAAAAGTAAGAATTAAGAATTCTACTGCCGGTAGCCGCCTCAAAGTAAAGGATTGCGAAAATGATGTTTACGACGTTGCTAAATTTAGTGTTAAAATATACAAGAGCAGCAAATTGGTTAAAAGTTATACTGTTAAGCTCGGTAGTACATTTAATTTACCTTCAGGTTGGGGTACAAAATACACAGTAAAGATTAAGTATATTCCCCCGACAAATATGACTTATATGTATAAAAAATGTTGTGCAAGCAATGCATGGTATTTAACTTACAAATTAGTTGAACTTTAATGAATAATGGCTTCGCTTTACAGTTGAAAAGGACCTTCTTGTAATGAGAATGTCCTTTTTCTTTTGCAAAATTAATGTTAGCTATTTAACAAGAAATATCTTTATGTATTTATTTTAATATCCTCTTGACAAATGCTTCGTTTTGAATTAAAATAACTTTTGCTGTTAATCGGCACAAACTTAATATTTGCGGGTATGGCGGAATTGGCAGACGCGTTAGATTCAGGTTCTAATAGTTGCAAGGCTGTGCAGGTTCAAGTCCTGTTACCCGCACCATAGTGAGTGTTCATAACACAAGTGAACACTCACTTTTCTTTTTTGCATTTCCTCATAGTTGAATTTAATATGATTTGTTATGTATCGAGCAGGTTGGGGTCTGCTCTTTTTTGTTGTGCCGTGAAATTTTTTCAGACAACAAAATGGCTTTTTAAAACCGGGAGAGCAAAATACGGTATCGGTCTGAGCAACAATGTAATTGTGAGTTTTTAACAAAGCGGCCATCAATATGTTGGTGAAAATCTACAGTCGCATGTTTACAGATAAGTTGACAGTTGTAAATGTTAGTGCTAAAATCTGTAAAGGTAATATCTTTTTACAAAGAGGAAACACGGATGAAAAATCGGATTGAACAATTAAAAAAAGAAAAGAATGCTGTAATTCTTGCTCATTACTATGCGCCTGCAGAAATTCAAGAAGTGGCTGATTATGTCGGTGATTCGTTCTATCTTGCGAAAATTGCAAAGCAAAGCAAGGCTGATATTATCGTGTTCTGCGGTGTGTACTTTATGGGGGAAAGTGCTAAAATCCTCAATCCCGACAAAAAAGTTCTTATGCCCGACCTTACCGCTGATTGTGCAATGGCACACATGGTTGCCGACGGAATTATCGATGAAATGAGAAGCCGCTATGATGACCTTGCGGTTGTGTGCTATATCAATTCAACCGCCGAGCTTAAATGCAAAAGCGATGTTTGTGTCACTTCATCCAACGCAGTAAAAATTGTAAAGTCGCTTCCGAATAAAAACATTTTCTTTATTCCCGATAAAAATCTCGGCAATTTTGTTGCGCAACAGGTTCCTGAAAAAAATATAATAATCAATGACGGCTGCTGTCCCATTCACGCAAAGATTTCGGCGGAGCAGGTGCAATTTGAACGCAACAGTCACCCCAATGCACTTGTGCTGACTCACCCAGAATGTGAAGCTGATGTTGTTGCAATGTCTGATTTTGTCGGCAGCACGGCAGAAATTATTGATTTCGCAAGAAAAAGCAACTGCCGCGAGTTTATTGTCTGCACAGAAAAAGGCGTTGATTATAAGCTTATAACAGATAACCCCGATAAACACTTTTATTATCCCGTTCCCCTTCCGTGCTGTGCCGATATGAAGCTCAACACACTTGAAGCTGTTTTATCGGTTCTTCAGAATGAAGACAAAGAAGTTTTTGCAGAAGATACGCTTCGTTCCGGAGCGCTTTTGCCGCTTGAAAAAATGTTATATATTGCAGGTAAAGGATAATGATTACTGATATAATAATTGTAGGCTGCGGCGTAGCGGGTTTATACTGCGCGCTTAATCTGCCCGGGGATAAGAAAATAACTGTTGTTACAAAAAACATTGCCAGTAAAAGCGACTCGTTTCTGGCACAAGGCGGAATTTGTGTGCTGCGTGATGAGAACGATTATAAATCGTTTTTTAACGACACAATGGAAGCCGGTCATTATGAGAACAATCCCGAATCGGTTGAGATTATGATTCGCTCTTCACAAGATGTAATCAAGGATTTGGTTTCCTTCGGGGTTCGTTTTGAAAAGGACGGCAAGAGCTTTACATATACCCGTGAAGGTGCACATTCCAAGCCGAGAATTCTGTTTCACGAGGATGAAACCGGCAAAGAAATCACCTCACATCTGCTTGAAACCGCCCGAAAACGCCAAAACATAAGCCTGATTGAAAACTTTACGATGGTTGACCTTATCTGTTATGATAACGACTGCAAAGGAATTATCGGCCACGATGCAGACGGAAACTATGTTTCAATCATCGCCGATTATACCGTTCTTGCTACGGGCGGTATAGGCGGACTGTTCAAGCATTCAACCAATTACAGGCACCTTACAGGCGATGCAATTGCGTTGGCGCTTAAACACAATATAAATTTGCAGCACATTGACTATATACAGATTCACCCCACAACACTTTATACCAAAAAGCACGGCCGTGAATTCCTGATTTCGGAATCAGTCAGAGGCGAGGGTGCAATACTTCTGAATTCCAAGGGTGAAAGGTTTGTTAATGAGCTTCTTCCGCGTGACGTGGTTGCAAACGCCATATTTGATGAAATGAAAAAAGAAAACAGCGAACACGTCTGGCTTTCATTGGCACCGATACCCGAGGAAGAAATCAAAGCCCATTTTCCTAACATTTATAAGCATTGTTTGGATGAGGGATACGACATCACCAAAGAGCCCATACCGGTTGTTCCTTCACAGCATTATTTTATGGGCGGAATAGATGTTGACCGATACAGCAAAACCTCTATGGAGCGTTTGTATGCGGTTGGTGAAACTGCCTGCAACGGTGTTCACGGCAGAAACAGATTGGCGAGCAATTCGCTGCTTGAAAGTCTTGTGTTTGCAAAAAGAGCGGCTGAACACATCAAAAACAACTATACACAGGCAGAACAAACAAACGAGGCTATAATTGATCCCGTTATATATGAGGGATATGCAGAAAAGTATAAGGAAGCAGTTTTAGCCGCTATCGAAAAGGAGAAGAAAAGACATGAATAATATTACAATGAAATTGAACGCAGATGACATTATTTTAAATGCCCTTAAAGAAGATATAACGAGTGAGGATATTTCCACTAACTCCGTTATGCGGCACTATCAGCTCGGCGAGGTTGACCTGATTTGTAAAGAAGACGGTGTTATTGCGGGCCTTGATGTTTTCAAGAGAGTGTTTGAGCTGCTTGACAATAAAACAGAGCTTACCTTTTTTGTTCAGGACGGTGACGCAGTAAAGAACGGACAAAAAATAGGTGTTGTACGCGGTGATATCCGTGTGCTTCTTTCCGGCGAAAGAACAGCTTTGAATTACTTGCAACGTATGAGTGGTATCGCAACGTATACCCGTAAAATTGCCGATTTGCTTGAAGGCACAAACACGAAACTTCTGGACACAAGGAAAACAACGCCCGGTATGCGTGTGTTTGAAAAATATGCAGTTAAGGTTGGCGGCGGTTATAATCACCGCTTTAATCTCAGCGACGGAATTCTGCTTAAAGATAACCACATCGGTGCCGCAGGCGGTGTAAAGCAGGCTGTTGCGATGGCAAAGGAATATGCACCTTTTGTACGCAAAATCGAAATTGAAGTTGAGAATCTTGAAATGCTCAAGGAAGCACTTGAAGCAGGTGCGGATATCATAATGCTGGATAATATGAGCATCGAAGATATGAAAAAAGCCGTTGAACTCTGCAAAGGCAAGGCTGAAACAGAGTGCAGCGGAAACGTAACAAAAGAAAATGTTGCAAAGCTCACCGATATTGGTGTAAACTATATATCAAGCGGAGCTCTTACACATTCTTCTCCTATTTTAGATCTCTCGCTTAAAAATTTGCACGCTGTATAAAGGGGTGAATCAATGAAAGCCGCTGACAGAAGAAAGGCAATCGTTAATTTGCTGTTGTCATCAACCGAGGCCATATCCGGCGGAAAGCTTTCCGAAGAATTTGGTGTGTCGAGACAAATTATTGTTCAGGATATAACAGTTCTGAAGGGCTTGGGCTACGAAATTCTCTCAACGCATAACGGATATATTATTCAAAAATCCCCTTTAAAAGAGCGGGTTTTTAAAGTGTACCATACAACCGAACAAACCGAAGACGAGTTGAATACCATCGTGAATCTCGGCGGTACCGTTGTTGATGTGTTTGTCTGGCACAAGGTATACGGTAAAATGACAGCACCGTTGAATATCTTTTCAAGCCTTCATATAAAACAGTTCATTGAAGGCGTGAGAAGCGGTAAATCAAGCGAGCTTATGAATATAACAGGCGGTTATCATTACCATACCGTACGGGCAGATTCTGAAGATGTTTTAGACAGAATTCAAAGCGCACTTGAAAAGCGAGGATATATCGCTCAAGGAAATTGAGATATGACCCGCCGTACCGCTTTTGTTTTCCGGCAAATCCTTCTCAAAGAAAAAGCAAGGAAGGCATACATAATTTCCTTATGAAAGAGCTGCACGACAACAAAAAGGTAACCGAGCTTTACAAGAAAATAAAACCGTTGCTTAAAGACAAAAGTTAAAAATCGGGCTGTATCACTCGTTTGAATGATACAGCCCTTGTTCTTTATTTTACGCTTTGTATCGCTTGGGTCGCTCTTTGCGGGTAGTCGGTCATAATGCAGTCGGCGCCGTTAAGCGTGAGGTGCTTTATGTCATCTTCATTGTTGATTGTCCAGTACTGCACGGCGATGTTGTTCTTGTGTGCGTAGTTGAGCAGCTCTCTCGTGCCCAGATTTATGAGGTTGTCAAGTGCGTTTTCGCCGTAGGGAATCTGAAGCGCAACGTACGAGGGGCTTACGTCCTGCAAATCCCAGCCCATACGCTGGTAAAAATAGAACTGAATTGCTTCAATTGCGTCTGCCGTGCGGCTGATTTCAGGGTAATTTTTCACCATATATCCCGAAACGTCGGGCGCAAAGGTTGACCAGATTACTCTGTCCTGCAGGCCCCTTTCGGTGATGATTTCGTACAGCCTGTCAACGGCTCTTTTGCCGTTTGAAAGTATGCTCTTGATTTCAATGCAGTACATATATTTCTTTTCGCCGCTGTTGGCCTCTGCGTAGTCGATAACCTCGTCGCAGGTTGTTACACGCAGGTTGTCGGGAATTTCCTCGCCGCGAAGACCTCTGTAGGGGTAGCTGCCGTCACCCTTGAAGTTTTCGCCCATATTCAGTGCTTTTGCTTCTTCAAGCGTGATTGAGGAAACGTAGTTGTTCTTCTTGCCGAAAACCTCAACGGCGTTTGTAATATTGTCGTATGTCAGGTCGTGCATAAGTACAAGCTCGCCGTCTTTTGTAATCTGAACGTCAAATTCAAGCATATCCACGCCGAGCGAATCGGCATTTTCTATTATGTTTTCAAACGCCATCATCGTGTTCTGCGGCGCAAGACCTGCACCCGAGCGGTGTGCGGCAACAACGGGGTCAAGATATTCGGTTATGTAAGGGTTGGTGGCTTCGGCGTTGATTTCTACCTTTGTGTCGGGGCTGCCCTCGTTGCCCATTGTGGCAATTATCGGAATGAGCATAATTACGGCGGCAAAGCCGTGAAAAATGTTTTTAAACGTCAGAAATATTGCAGACATATTATTACTCCGTTTCGCTTTCTTTTTTGATATTATATAACATTTTCTTTTAGTATTCAAGTGTGCTTATTGTAACGCGGTGTAATTTGTGATAAACTGTTTTTATATTGTAAACGGAGGGTTAAGGATATGTTTATTGTCAACGTAATGTCTTCACCGTACAATGCAAAGGGTGACTCGGTTACCAACGACCGTGCGGCTATTCAGCAGGCAATTGATGATGCCTTTGCCGCAGGCGGCGGAACGGTTGTGCTCGACGGGGGCAGAACGTTTCTGAGCGGTAACATAATACTCAGAAGCAACGTGGAGTTGCATTTCGGCGACGGCGCAACGCTTTTTCAAAGCTCCGACCCCGACGGTTTTGTAAAGCCCGTCGACGGCGGCTATCGGCCGTACAGACCGCAATGCGGCCACAATATCTGCGCCGAAATCAAGTGGAGCCACCTCTGGTACTATAACTATCCCTTCGTTTTTGCCGAGAAGGGTGCACACGATTTCAAAATTACGGGTAAGGGCACAATCCGCATGATGCCCGTTGATGACCCCGAAAAGCTTTTCAAGCTCTGCCCGATAGGCTTCTACCGTGTCAGCGATTTTGAAATATCCGATATTACGATTACGGATTACCACTCTTACGCTATGATGCCGTTTACAAGCAGAAACGGACTCATTAAAAATGTAACCATAGAAAATTCAAGCCACGGCAACGGCGACGGAATCTGCCTTATGAACAGCCGTGATATCCGCATTACGGGCTGCCGTATGTCAACGGGTGACGACTCGGTTTATATCTTTTCTTCCTACAAAGACCCGAGGAAAAGCGAGTGGTGGTCGTCCGATGAGCCTGAGCCGAGCGTGAATATCGAAATTGACCACAACGACCTCAAATCCGACCATTGTAAGGCCTTCGGTATGATACTGTGGGGAATAGACTGCCCCGACCAGTCAAAGGTCGAGGTCAGAAACGTTTACGTGCACGACAATCATTTCCAGACTATGGGCAATTGGAATTACAATCCCTACACAACCAGGCCCGGCTGTCCGCCCGTAACCACAGTGCGCTTTGAAAACAACGTTGTTGACGGAATTGAGCCGAATTTCTTTGAAACTCAGGTCAGCGATATGAACTATTACCACTCAAGCCGTGAATTCCACAACGGCGATTTTGAATCGGGCGGTCTCGTTTTCTGGGCTTACCGTAAGAATGAGGACGAAAACAGCGTATCCTTAAGCTGTGACGGAGAGGGCAATCACTTCGGCTGTATTTCCTCGCTTGAAAAGGGTGACGCTTCGCTTTATCAGGGGCTTTACATAAGTGCACACGCACCCTGCTGTTTTTGGGCGAAGGTGCAGACAAGCGGCGATGGCTGCCGTATGTTTGTGCGCGACCTTGAAACGCAGGCTCTTGTTGCTTCAAAGGATTTGAGCAATACCGAGTGGGAGGACGTGTGGTTTGAATTTTCCGTACCCGAATCGGGCAACTATCATGTCGGTATTGAAAGAGGCGAGGCGGAAAAAGGCTGGGCGAAGATTGACAACGCCGTTTTGCTCGGCAACAATGATGCCGCCTTCGGCTATGCCCGTGTTGCAACCGACCCCCAACGCAGCTGGAAGCCGCTTTATTTCTACGACCCCGATTTGTGGAAGGACGAAAAGTAATTTATATTTATAACTAGTATTAAGAAAATTTGACATAAAGAAAAATATGGTGTACTCTATAAGTTAACGATGAATTATAAACATTTTTCAGTATTTAAGGAGGATATAAAAATGGATTTAGGCGATCTTGCAACCAAAGCCCTAAGGGCAATTGCGATTAAAAAGGGCAAGTCCCTTGCTAAAAAGATGGATGCACCCGTAATCGAAAAGGCACAGCCGATTGTTATGAAAAACAAAACGGACGGCCTTTTCAACGCAGGCTTTGCCTGCACCGAGGTTATGCCCAAGGACGTAACCGCAAAGAAGTATTACATAGCAGGCTATAAAATGGACCACCCCGTAACAGGCGTAAACGACCCGCTTACCGTGCGTGCAATGTGGCTTGACTGTAAGGACGGCGGCGGTATCGTGCTCGTCAGTGCAGACGTTATCGGTCTTACCGGATTTGAAGTAAACCGTGTGCGTGAGTCCCTCAGCGATTTCACAAAGAAGACGGACTGCAAGCTCATCAACATTTCCTGCACCCACTCCCACGCAAGCATTGATACCGTAGGCTATTGGGGCAGGCTTATGCCTCCGCAGAGCGGTGTCGACAAGGAATACCTTGAGCAGCTGCTTGCCGCAATCAAAAAGGTTTGTATCGAAGCCTACGAAAACCGCAAGGAGGGCAAGATGTACGTCGGCAGTGTCCGCGTGCCCGATGCGGTTGACACGGGCAGAGCCTCCGTTGACGACAGGCTGACCCGCTTCCGCTTTGTTCCCGAGGACGGCGACGCTGAAACCTGGTTCCTCAACTTCGGTGCTCACCCCAACACAATGGGCGGCGACTGCACCAAGGTCAGTGCCGACTACCCCTACTATATGCGTGAGGCCATCAACAGAGAAAAGGCAGTAAACGTTCTTTTCAGTGTCGGCCCGATTGCTTCAATCAACATCAACGGCGAACTTGCAGAGGACAGGGTTGAAAGAACAAGACTCGGCGGCGAGATGCTTGCAAAGGCGGCTCTCGGCATTGATAACGATGAGCTTATGCCTGCCGAAATTACGGTTGTTCACCAGCCGTACTATGCCCCCATTGAAAACTACGTTCTCGGCTTTATGTTTATTCTCGGTCTTTGCTCCGCAAGAGCATATCCCAACAAGGACAGCTCACTCGGTCTGGCTCTCCTTACCGAAATGAACTACATAAAAATCGGCACGCAGAAAATTCTCACCCTCGGCGGCGAAACCTTTGCCGAAAACGTTGACGGTAAGTATTTTGATGCCGCAAATTCGGGCACGGGCATAGGCCCCGAGGTCAATGCAAAGCCCCTGCGTGAAATTGCAAACGACGATAAGCTCATTATCTTCGGCGTTACAAACGATATGACAGGCTATATGGTGCCCGCAAACAACGCCGTGCTTCACCCGACACAGGCTTATCTTTCCAGCTACAGAGACAATCTCGACCGCAACCACTACCACGAAACAAACGGCCTGAGCGTTGAGATTACGCACCTTGTAGCAAAGGAATTTGAAGATATAATCAAGAGAACAGAAGGCTGAAAATAAAGAGAAAAGGGGAAAACCAATGAAGAAAAGGTTAATTAAAATTATTTCCGTTGTGCTTACCGTTGCGCTTCTTGCGGCGGCTGTACCCTCAACGGTATTTGCACAGAACACGGACAGCGGTGTGCTGGACATCGGCGTTATGACCGACCTGCATTATTATTCGCCCAAAAACGTTGACGATATGACCGTTTTCGGCGAGGTCAGCGAAAAGACGATATCCGCAAGCCACCTTTCACACAACATTCTGCTCACCGCGCTTGACTTTTATAAGGTCAAGGCAGAAAACGGCGAGCTTGACTACCTGTTTATTCCCGGTGACCTGACAAAGGACGGCGACCTTGTAAGCCATACGGAGCTTGCAGGCATCCTTGAAAACTGGGAAGAGGAAACGGGCATTCCCGTTCTCGTCACCAACGGCAACCACGATATCAACAACTCCAATGCCAAGGTGTTCAAAAACGGTGCTATGACCAAGGACGGTGCTCAGATTACGACACCCGAGCAGTTCCGTGAGCTTTACAAAAACCTCGGCTTCGACCTTGCTGTTGAAGAATTCACACCTCCCTCGGGCGAAAAGGCAGGTATGCTTTCCTACGTTGCACAGCTTGAAAACGGCTACCGTCTGGTGGTAATTGACGGCGGTATCTATTCGGCGGATGCAACACTAGACGGTGTTGACGAGCACGAAACGGCAGGCCGATTTTCCGATGCTACGCTCGAATGGGCACTTGAAATGGTTGAAGAATCCGTTGCAAGCGGCTACAGCGTAATCGGTATGACCCACTGGAATCTCGTTTCCCACCTCGGCTATAAGGAGCACTCAACCTTTACGGCCTTCCTTATCGAGGACAGCCAGTACGTTGCAGAGCTTCTTGCCGATGCAGGTATGAAGTATGCCTTCACGGGCCATATGCATATCCACGATATTTCACAGCTCGTTTCCGACAGCGGAAATATTATCTACGATATTGCAACCTCTTCCCTCATCAACTTCCCCAACCTTATCAGAACCGTTGAATTTGACAACACGGCTGACGGCGTTGTCAAGGCGGATATAAAGAGCCACAATTTTGACGAGCTCAAGCCCCTTGAGTGGAACGGCAAGACCTTTGAGCAGCCGTTCTCGGATTATGCTTTCGGTATCAACTTTGTCGGCGACAGCGCAAAGAATATGGTAATGGAGCTTGCAGGCTACTATGTGGACAGCTTTGTTCCGCAGATTGAGGCCGCGGGCGGTCTTTACAACTTCCTCAACGATATGCTCGGCCTTGAAGCCCTGATTGACGGCCTGTTTGATGACCTTCTGGGCGGCGGTATCGGCTTTGCAGGCATCACAATTCTCGGCACAAAGAACGCAATGGGCCTTATCAAGGACCTGTGCGCACAGATTGACGAGGCTTACGTCAAACACCCCGAAGAGCTTATGGGCATGGTTTCCGACCTGCTTGACGGTCTTATCAACATTCAGGTAAGCGATATTCCCTGCACGAAATTCCTTGATTCATACGGCTTCGGCGATGCCTCCAAGGGCGGCACCTTCGGCGATATGATTTCAAGCGTGCTTGTCTATATGTATCTTCCCGGTGCGGATATGTCCGATGATGCATTCGTTATGGACGTTATGGAAAAGCTCGACACAGGTGAGATTTCCAAAAAGGTATTTGATGCACTTCTTGAGCACCTTGTCAACGGCTTCCTGCTTGACGGGCTTCTCAGCACGCTTGACCTCAACCTTGCTTCCGCCTTCCCCTTCGGTACGTTGGGTCACGTTCTTGTCACCGCAATTGACACTGTTCTCACAGTCGTTCTCTGGGGCGACAAGTCCTTCACGAATATTGCAAATACCGTTATCGGTCTTCTCGGCACATTCGGTGTGCTTGAGGGCCACGATGTAAACAGCCTTCTTGACCACTACATAGAAGAGTATCTCACCGACAGTCAGTTTGAAACCATTGACGGTGAGCTCAAGAATTTTGTAAACGACCTTTGCATTGACGATAATTCCGAGGACAGTAATATTCTCCTCACTGCAAGTCTCAGCGGTAGCTACGACGTTGAGAAGACGGCGGACAATCTCCGTCTGCCCTCAAATGTTGCCGTTTCCTTCGGCGACGATACCGCTTCAACGCGCAACATCAGCTGGATTACAAAGAAGAGCGTAACGGGCTCGGACGTTCAGATTTCTCTTGATGCGGCTGCTCTTACCGATGAGCTTCCCGAGGGTGTTAAGGTTACAACAACAAGCGAAACCGTACAGCGT
The DNA here is from genome assembly GCA_017410325.1 of Clostridia bacterium. GTDB lineage: Bacteria > Bacillota > Clostridia > Oscillospirales > Acutalibacteraceae > UBA8612. The sequence continues at coordinate 59,363 of JAFQRA010000031.1, forward strand.
ATGAACTACGGTATCGATATCGGTATCGCAGGTATTCTCAAGTATTTCTTCGATGTCAACCGTCATACCGCAAAGATTGAAGGACTTGAGCCCGATACAACCTACTACTACCGCATAGGCGATGCCGCAAAGGGCTACTGGAGCCCCGTCGGCACAATCACCACCGCCGACAATTCCGATTCCTTCACCTTCTTCCATATGAGTGACTCACAGTCGGGTATGGAGCGCCAGTACAAGGTATGGGCAAATGTTGTCGATACCGCCTTCACAATGTATCCCGAGAGTGCGTTTATTCTTCATACGGGCGACCACGTTGACCACGGCGACAACTTCCACCACTGGAAGTGGCTGTTCAATACTGCCGCACCCAACCTTATGAATACTGCCTATATGCCTACGGCAGGTAACCACGAGGAGCACGGTACATTTGCAATTCAGACCAACTTCCTCCTTCCCTCACACCCCGAGCAGGATGAGGAAACAGGCACATACTATTCCTTCGAGTACAACAATGCCCTCTTTATGGTGCTCAACGCAAACAGCCTCAACGAGGATGACGGCCTGAGCGATGACCAGATTGAGTGGCTGAAGGCTACCGCCTCAGCAAGCGATGCGGATTGGAAGTTCGTTGCGCTTCATAAGGCAACCTACTCCAACGGCTCGCACTACGATGACAGCGATGTAATCGAAATCAGAGCACAGCTTTCAACACTTATGCCAGAGCTCGGTGTCGATATGGTATTCCAGGGCCACGACCACGTATATCTCAGAACGGATGCCATGAACAACAACGAGGTTGTCGAGGTTTACGAAATGAGCGTTGACAATAACGGCAAGACCTACACCGCAAAGGTTAACCCCGACGGTACGGTTTACGTAATTGATGCCTGCTCCGGTGTCAAGTACTACCAGACCAAGGATGCGGCAGATACAGACGAGCTCTTCCCCAGAGCTCAGGCTATTGTTGATGCAACCTATCCCGTATTTGCGGCTATCCGCATTGAGGGCAACTCACTCTACTTCGATTCCTACGGCGTAACGGACGAGGGCACTGAGTGCATCGATTCCTTCGCTATCGTAAAGGATGCTTCAATTCAAACACCCAAGTACGAGCAGGGCGGAAAGTGCCCGATAAATAAACTCTTTGCAGCGGCATAAATATCAGCAATGTGCAGCCGGCATATGATTTTTCAAAATCATATGCCGGCTGCAAAATTTTGTGATATAGTTTTTAATAAGGAGGTTTTAAAAATGAAAGAAAATGAGTTTAGATGCTTTTTGGAAAATGTTGAGCAAATAACAAGCAAAGAAAAAGCAATTAAATCCCGGATAAGCAGAGCGTATTTAGTTGAAGAGATTTTATGTGAAGATTTGGATTGTATAGTAAATGATGATAAGAAGATGTATGACGCTTTAATCGTTCTAAAAGAGCTGCCGGATGAACATAATGGAAATTTGCAGAACGCTTTGAGATGGTATTATAAATTTGCAAACAATAAAGAATTTCCGAGGTTGCATTCTTATTCAAGAAAATAATGTATTTCTTCTGTTGTAACTACCTTTAAATCATCTATAAAACTAATTGATTTTACAACCTGAATATGATATCATAAATTTATATTAGATGCTTTTCAGGAGGTCGTTTTTATGGCAGAAGCTGCTGTTCAGGAACAGAAGGCATTATCCGGCAACCGCCGCTACGTCGGCACAAGGGAAACCGTTGCCTACGTTGCCTACGACGTTGCACAAAGCTTCAACATCAATAAATATGCCGATATTTTCATAACTGATATTGTCCAGATAGCTCTCAGCTTCCAGACTCTTGTTACCTTTGTTATCGGTATATGGGACGTTATAAACGATATTTTCCTTGCTGCAATTGTTGACAAAACCCGAACACGCTTCGGCAAATTCAGGCCGTGGCTTCTCGTGTGCTCAGGTCCCGGCTTCCTGCTGACCCTTATATACTGGCTTTTGCCCATACTCTTTGCAGGCACAAGCCCCGAACACGCAGGCAAGCTGGCGTTTTATATGATATTCCAGCTTGTAAATAACCTCAACGGTTCGCTTGCCAATATTTCAAGAACGGGTATGCTTTCCACAATCACCCCCAACGTTATTGAACGTACAAGGCTGATTACCCAGGCAAGCCTGTTTTCGGGCTTTGTCGAAAAGTGGCCCGAAATATTTATGGGTCTGCTTATCGACCTTATCAACCACGGCAAGCTGAAAATACCGATGCGCTCGCTTTACGTTACCGCAGGTGTTTTCACCGCAACGGTTTCCGCCGCACTGGGTCTGTTCTTCGTGTTTACGGCAAAGGAAAGAGTTGTTCAGAACACCGAAAAGCCCAGTATTTTCCAGGGAATAAAATCCGTTATCAACAACAAGCCCCTGCTCATTCTGACAATCACGGAGTTTATGACCGCCTTTGGTATGAATTCCGGCACGAACTATTACTACATAAACGTTCTCGGCTTTGCTTCAATGACAACCGTTGTCGGTATCCCGGGTGCCTTCGTTTCGCCCACAAGCTATGCCTTCGTTACCAAGGCGCGTGAGCGGTTTTCCACCAGAACCCTGTGGATTTTCAGCTCCCATATCGGCGATTTCCTTATGATTTTTGTTTACATCATCGGCGCAATCAACAAGAACTACAAGAAGCTTGCCGTTATGATTCCCGCCTTTATGATAAGAGAAACGCTGTGGATGACCTGCTGGGGTCTGATGAACGTTATTCCTGAGGAAATGCGCAACGAAACCATCGACTACGGCGAATGGAAAAACGGCTACAGAACCGAGGGTATGACGGGCGTTGCCAAGGATTTGGCAAGAAAGCTTGTCGGTACGGTAGGCGCTTCGATAAAAGCCTTCCTGCTCAGCAAAATCGGCTACGTCGAGGGCGCAGGCTACGGCAACCAGTCCGCAAGAACGGAGTATATGCTCTTTGCAATGTGTACGCTTCTTCCCACGGTTACAAGCGTATTCGGCCTTATTCCCAAATTCTTCTACGACCTTTCGGGTGAAAAGAGGGAGCGTATGTACCGTGAGCTTATGGAACGCCGCCAGAGCATCATAGACAAGGCAAACGAGCTCGGCGAAGACCTCAATAAAGAATAACAGATTAAATTAAAACTGCCCGGTTTTCATCAAAAGAAAATCAGGCAGTTTTGTTATGTGCTCTTTTGTTTTTTATCGTTTCAACCGCCAATTGCCACAGCGGCAATATGTACGGGAAGAAGGCGAAAGCAATACAAATCGGTGAGCAGCCTACCGAGGCTATCGGCACAGCCGCCGCAGTTGACCACGGGATAAGTGCAGGTATAAGCACCGCTGTATCCTCAAGGTGAATTGCAGACTTTTCACCGCGCTTTTCAAGCTCTGCGCAAAGCTGATGGGTGAGTATTACGGTGAGTGTCTGATTGCAGGCGATTACACTGCCGAGCACCGATGTGCAAAGCGTTGCAATATACGGCGAGGTGCGCTGTGACAGCTTGGAGATACTTTCCTTTATCCCGTCAAGCAAGCCCGTTTTAAGGAATATTCCCGAATATGAAGAGGAAAGGCAGACTATGGCACCCGCCTTGAGCATTGATACGATTCCGCCGCCGTTGAGAATAGCTGCAACCTCGGCGTTTTCTCCGACAAAGCCGCTGAACATCAGCTGCGGCAGTTCGGCCGGCGAAGTGTGCTGAACGAACAGACAAATCGGAATTGAAACGAGAATGCTTGCCGACATTGTAATGCGCACGTTCACCTTGAAAAGCGAAAGTACAACGATTACTGCGGCAGGCAGAAGCGTTACGGGGTGAAGCGCAAATTCTTTGCCGAAAAGCCCGTATAAATCGGGGGTTTCGCCGACACCTTCCGTGAAAAAGCCGAGCAGTATATACGCCGCACAGGTCAGCGCAAACGGAACGGCGGCCGTGCGGAGCATATTTTTAACGTTCAAAAAGATATTGGTGTGCGTCAGTTGCGAAACGAGCATTGCGCTTGCGGAAACGGGTGAGCAGCGGTCGCCGAAATATGCGCCCGAAAGCACCGCACCGCCCATAAAAACGGGGTTTATTCCGATTGCGGCGGCTATTGTTGCGCATATCACGCCCATCGTTGCCGAGGTGCCGAAAGCCGTGCCCGTAAGGCACGAAACCAAAGCGTTGAGCAGAAAGGCCGCAAGCAGAAAAACGTGAGGATTTATCAGCCTTGAAGCGTAGCAGACGATTGTTGCAATTGTGCCTGCCTCACGCCACACTGCGGTCATAATTCCGATAAAAAGAAAGGAAACAAGCACGGTTTTGGCCTTGCCTGCGCCCGAAATCAGCATCCTTAAAAGCTCTGACAGACCGTAGCCTTTTTTTATTCCGTAGAGCATAAAAATTACAAGACCTGCTATGAGGGCGGGGAGTACGGAAAAACCGAATATTATGCACACGAGCAGGGCTATACAGAATAATGAAAGCGTAATCAGCTCCACGCCGCCACCTCTTTTCGACAAATTCAAAAATATTATAGCCTCTTTTTCAAAAAAATCAACAGCCGATCCGTCATAAAATCGGCTGTTGTTCGGTTATGTCAGTTCTTTCAGCAGGGCTTCACAACCCTCAACAATATCAGCGTAAGTTACCTCAAAATTTCCCGTGTACCACGGGTCGGCAACATCGCCGGGACGGCTTGTGTGATTCATCAGTTTGCTGATTTTGCACTTAGGGTCGCCGCCGAGCATTCTCAGCATATTTCGCAGATTGTTTTCGTCCATACAAATGAGATAATCGTAATTTTCATAATCTCTCTTTGTCAGTTGTACGGCTCTCTTGCCCTCGCAGGAAATGCCGTGCTTTGCAAGCTCCTTTTTTGCAGGCGGATAAACGGGGTTGCCTATACCGTTAAAGATTTCCTCATCGCTCGTGGCACACGAAGCTATAAGGAAATTTTGCGCAATTCCCCGTTCTCTGACCATATTTTTAAGTATAAATTCCGCCATGGGACTGCGGCAGATATTGCCGTGGCAGACAAACATTACTTTTATCATTCTATATACCTCTTTATTTTCTGCTATATGTAGTGTTTTTGGGTGAAATTAACACAATATATGCGATTTCTCTCTATACAGGCCTCTGTTCAAAGTGCGGAAATTGGTGTAAAAATGGTGTAGTATGGTGTAAATTTGGTGTAATGATTTAAGGTGCAAACAGGTTATTTATTTACAGCAAGCTTAACCACTTCACCCATATCTTTTACCGCATAATCAAGATCTACGTCAACGTAATAAGCGAGTGTAGTTGCGATATCGGCATGACCCATAACATACTGCAGACTTTTTATATTCATTTTTGCGTATGCCATATTGGTACAAAACGTGTGGCGAAAAACATGCGGTGTGATTCTAGGCAGAACAACAGAATGGGTTTCTGCGAATTTTTCTCTGAGTCTTTTTATCGCGTGCTGATAATCAACAGCAGTATGTGGCTGACCGTAGTAATTAAGAAAAAGAAAGCCTGAGTATCCGTCTACAATCGTTTCGATTTTAGGGTTATTGCGATCGGCAATAACGCGTTTAAAAGCGTTATATGCTTCAACAGTCATCGGAATCTGACGCACAGCGTTTTCGGTTTTAGGCTCATCTACCGCATAGACCCCGCCCTTCTTCTTGTAAAGCTTGTGATCAACATTAATGACGCCGTTTTCAAAATCAATGTCCTTAAAGGTCAAACCGCAAAATTCGCTGATACGAAGGCCGGTTTCAAGAAGTATAAGACAAGCATCATAATACTTGGAGCCTATTTTATCCCCCTTCAAAAAATTCATAAACGTTTCCTGTTCATGAGCCTTTAGAGCAGGAATTTTTTCTGCATCATCTTTTATATTTATGGATTTGAGCTTAAAATCAAAGGGATTTGCGGAAATAATTCTGTCTTCAACTGCCATTTGAAAAGCAGGCTTGACGACACCACGTATAGTACATATGGTGTTGCGCTTATAGCCTCTGTCGTGAAGAGAAATAAGCCACGCTTTTGCTTCGGATATTTTCACTGTGCAGATTTTGCGGTTTGCAAAAGGTTCGGTTTTAAGCACATTAACAACAAAATTGTAATTTACCTTTGTGGAATAAACGGCGTCTCCGGTTAAAGGCAGATACTTGAGAACGAGCTCCATGACGGTCATATTGCCTGCCGAATAGCTGATACCCTGAAACATACACTGCTGAATCTTTTTTTCTTCCTCTCTGAGTTCATCAAGAGTTGCAGCGTATATAGTTTTGCGAGTTCCGTTTTCGCTATAACGATAGTAATACAGACCGTTATCACTTCTCTGACCTTCGCCTTTTCTCAGTACGGTTCTGTTGGAATCGGTTCGTTTGTTTTTGTTTTTCATCTTTAAAAAGCTCCTTTTTTGTAAAAGAGCCTTGATATGATTGTGTATTATACCATGACACTTCGTATTATATCAAGGCTCATTTTTAATTTCTATCTGCTGTTAAATTGAATATGTTTTTGAAATAAATTCATCGAGCTCACGACGTTTTATAAGGCGCTTGCTCTTGTTCCAGAAAACGAAGCTGCAGTCTTCTTTATTCGAAAGGATTCTGAGGGCACATATACCTATACCTGAATACTTAGCTGCTTCTTCAAGAGTAAGCAAGGCCTTGTGCCAGATCGGAACACAATCGTTTGATGAAACTGAGATTTCTTCTGCAACATCATATATATTGTTTTTTTCCATTTTTGGAGTTCTCCTTCATTTTATTTTGGCGAGGAGCTGCATTCCTGCCACCCTGTTTGGGAGGCTGTGTAATCATTCTCAGAGAAAATCTCATTTAAAAATACGGCTGACCTTTGGGTTCCGTTTCCTCAATCAGAAGCAAGGTTATTATTTATACTTTTTCTTGCTTCTTTTTTCCTTTTTGTAGTGCGTAGGTCTTGCATTCAGGTCCGATGACGGATCCCAAAACCTATAGCACTCCGTTTTGTTTGGGTCGAATATATCGAAATATTCGCAATAACCCATTAAATGATTTTTGCGATAGTGTCTGCATTTTTTACAGTCACACTTAATCTTCGCAGGTTTTTTCATACGATGCGTCGTCATTGAAGCACCGTATTTTCCTTTAGACTTTGACATAGGTGCGCTTCTCCTTTCTTGAAATTTTTTTATTATGTAAACTGATAAATTCATCAGGTACATTCGTAGTTATATGAGTGTTCATCCTTTCCGGCAAAATGTTGAATGTTGTACGGGATTCTTTATTTGATTTGGGGCTTGTCTTTCTATATTATTAAGTATTAGATTTTTAGTAACACTCGGATATTTTAGAAAAAATCTATTCTCTCTTATAGTGTAAAGGCTTCAACCATATAAGGAAGATATATCTTTCAGTAGGGTGTTTTAATGAATTACAAACTAAAGATTTGTTTCTGAAACTCTTCTTCTTTATCTTTACATCCTTAAGAACAACATCCTCATAAAGAATATGTTTAAGGTCCTTAAGGAAACAGATATTTTCAAAAAAGCTTACAGGTCTGTTCAATTTTGTATATAGAATTGAAATACCAATATTGTTTGTTATTTCAAGACATCTGTTATAGTTCTTTGAAGATGTTTTCTTAGCTTCAAAAGCTCCGACTTCATTGATATAAGCAAAGAAGTTCATTATGTTTTTATATACAGTGTCGGAGTATTCTTTCTTGTTTAAATATGATTTAATCAGTTTATAATACTGATCTTTGGGCATAAAACTCAGATGAAGATTGTGCCTTTTTAGCCTTTTGACAAATGGATTGTTTGTCAAATCCTCAAGAGTTCCGAAATTATCTCTGCCAATATCCTCTTCAAGAGATTTGCTCATATCTTTCCATCTTAATTCAAGTCTCCATATGTTAGGCTTTATTAAAATTTTGCTTTTTTCAAGCATTTCGGCTGTTTTGTCATATAAAACAATATCTTCTGACGCAGAATAATGACAAAAGCTCGTTTCGTATTTATATGGGGTTTTCCTCATTTTTCCGGGTTCGTGATTCGAAAAATACATCCGAGTAAACAAGTTAAACAGTTCCTTGCCGACTTCTTTATCTTGAACTTCAAAAGATACGCTTCGCTCGATTTTTGTTATCGAAAAAATACTTAAGTCTATATTTTCTACCGGTTCACATAAGTTAATGTCTACATCAGCAAAATGATTAATAATTTTGCAGAACAGTATATATTTATCCTCCTTGCTTATGCCTGTAATGTTATAATCGTAAAGCAGTTTTGGTGCTGAAAATTCTATAAATAGCCTTCCGAAACAGTAACTTGACCCTCTTATATGCTGAATAGGTTTAAAATTCATTTTGAAAGAACATGCACCTATAGTATCTTTTTTGAAATACATATAGCGGTTGGTTTTGTCCCATCCCTTTTTAGTATTTACCTCGCATAAACAACAGCATTTGATAACATCACAAAAAATCTCATTATGATTATTTGCTATAGGTTTTAATTTGCTCAATTTTCGCTCACTTTTCCTTCGTTTTTTCTAATCACCGAAAATATGTAATCGCAAAGGGTTGAAAATGAACGCAAAAAACGCAAGAATCCGCAAATTATGTCTTGATATATTAACATTTTCAAACTATTTTATAAAAATGCATAAAATAGTTAACTTTTTGTAAAAAATCAGCAGTTTGCTTGACAGGAAAATCGGCAAAAATTAGAATAAAAGTGAGATTTTCAGTCGAATTAAACTGATAGGGAGAGTTGCCGTATGGAAGCAAGCTTCATTACATCAAAACGGCTTTTGCAGCTTCGCAAGGAAAAGGGTTATACCCAAAAAGCTATGGGCGAATTGTTAGGCGTATCACGCCAGACAGTAAGCGATTATGAAAGAGGCAAGAAAACACCTGATATGATGAAAATAATAATTATCTGTAATCAATTCGGTGTTACAAGTGACTATATTCTCGGACTCTCGGAAGATAAAACTTCTGTTGGTAGTCACGAGGTAAGTGACTATATCGGTTTTACAAACGAGCTGGTTGAATTCCTTCACAAACAAAAGATAGATTCTTTGGATACTAAAATTGAAAAAAGTGCTCGTGACAAGATATTAACCACCTTTAATTTTTATAATGAGCACTTATCGACGGATGAGGTCAGGACTGTTGTAGTGGCAATTGAAGAATATCGCAGGGAATATCCAAGGCTGCTAAATAAATATGCGGAATTAATAGTGGAGAGCAAAGCTTTTATACAATCTGATAAACATAAAAGTGCAATTAGAAGTAGCCTGATAAAAAAGCTATCAGATGCCGAAAAAGAATTTGATCAATTGATTTGTGATTGGAACGCGATTACGATAGCATTGAATGATCTTTGCAGTTCAAAAATCAAAAAAGCCCAATCTCCATTCACAATCAGAACGCAAATTCAAGGATATATTGACGAGGTGCGAAAAATAAAACCTGATTATTAAACCTAAAACGTCATAAAACGCGAAATTTGGTAGCGCAGACCGATTTTCGGCACCTGAGGGGAGAAGGGATGCCCCGCAGGTGCCTTTGTTCTTAATCGATGTTTAAAACGCGTATTTTGATAACCACCTCCATTTGAGCAACAATATGTTGTGTTTATCTCGCAATGCTGATGACAAGTCCGTCGAGTGGGGCTCCGCATAAACAGATAGACCAAAGAGTATTGTCTTCTTCATAAGCAACAACTACACCACTGTCTTTGTTTTCCTTTGAGAGGGTGCGAACGATCATCTTCTTGTTGTACGAAGTCTTGATTTCGATCTGGGATTTCTCGTGAAGGGGCGGTTCTGTACCGTCCTTAAGTAGAAGTTGAACGGTGGGCATAAACGGTCGTACAAGCATTCCGTCACGATTCTTTGATGTCAGCAAAAACTCATTTCCGTTATCCACAATCATCGCGATACATTCCTCGCCGTTGTTGTCGTACTGCATGAATCTGATTCCCGAGTTATCCGGGATAGGCTCTGCGTAGAAGTTCTTGGTCTTTGATTTGAATTTCATTCTGTTTGGATTCATAAATATGAAACCCCTTTCAAAATTTTTTGTTGCAATTTTTCATTGCAAGGAAAGTATGTAAGAATAGTTATTATTACTGTTTTCTGAACAATAGTTTTTTACACCCTTTTTCTGCGCAAGAGTTTATGAAAGAGTTGTTTTCTGCGCAGCGGTTTTTCGCTCGTCGGAATAGTCTTGTTCAGAAGCTCATATAAACCAAAAGCATCCGGAGCGTTGTTTCTCCGAATGCTTTTTTCATTCCCTCAACCATTCTTTTACGTGAGGTTTTTATTCAGTTTTGTTTATGCACACTTGCAGAATATTCTTCAACAGACCACTCAATCCTTGGGGTGGTTTTGTCCTGTGCAAACCGGTTCCCAAATCTGATTCTGAATGCAATTCTCACATTGGCTCAACAATGGAATTTGCCTCAATTCCGTATACGGAAAGTCGGATTCAGTAACAAGTTACAGAAAGTCATTTTTAGCCCTAAAAAATCAAGTGGAAAATTCACAGTTTCCGTATACGAAAAAAGCTTTTAGTAATAAATTACGAAAAGGCTGTTTTGTGCTCTTTAATCAGCTCCTCGAAATTATATTAATCTTTCTTTTGTCGCTGGTGTATTACTGCGTCCGAAAAATTCAATAGCACCCGCAGGTAAAAACATTCCACCTGTAAACATACGAAAAGGCACAAGTAATGGTAACGTGAATCAAGCTTAATCATTCAGCTCTTGCTTTTGTAATGCTTGAACTAAGCATCAACAATGCAGTTGATGAGTCAGCTTTTAAAAATTAGCCCGAAAAAGCATTAAATACCTGACCGGGTAATTAAAAAGCAAACCAAGCTAAAATATTATTAAAGAAACTGATAATTGCGTTAAAAATATTTGTGAAAAATTCTTTGATTCGTTCAACAAACGTCAATTCATGTCCATTGCATATTTCTGCATAAGCAAGGCTGCCAGCAAATAAACCGTTAATTTTATTCAACAATTCTTCATATGCCTTGTTTGCAACAGGTTCAAATTCAACGGCTGAGTTTTCGTTAACCATTTCTGCCATTTTATTGTAATCGTCCATTGAGGCTATTCCGTAAGGTTGAGAAACAAAATAATCCGGGCTTTCTGTACAGATTTTATTGACTGAATTTGCTACGTATATAAATAACGGTATACAGCCATCTCTGCCGGGATCCGCCGACATATTGAATGAACTGGGATGGAAGGTTTTGGTCTTTTCAAAAGACTCTTTTGGAAGATGGATAGTTAGATTATGATTCTTGATAATACCGCCTTCGCCTAACCAAGAAAAGGCATAGCCGTTGAGATAATCTATATCCGGCAATTCGTAAACCATTCTGTCAGAACCGACAGGATAAGCCAGCAGCATGCTTTTATCTTTACTGAAAAGAACGCCATCTTTAACGGAAAGGTATTTGTTTGTATCAGATACAGAGTATTCTTTGGCTATCATACCCGAAGTGAAAGGCAGCACAATATCACCGAATGCCAATCTGTCAATTTCTTCCTCTGTAAACTTTCTGTTGTAGTTTTCGTCGTGGATTTTGTATTTATATTTTGCAGTCTCATAAGCATTTTCAGCATAACCGTCTGAAACAGTAAGTGCGTTTATGTGAGAAAGCATAAAAGGATACGTTTCTGGTGTTATAATGTTTTCGCTAAGCGTGTATGTATCGACATATTTTTGAATCTGACGAAGAATTATGCTGAATTCATCATAATTTAACAGAAGCATACCATTGTCCGCAGAGAGATATTTGTTTTTATCGGAAACACAGACTTGTTCTATATCGGTAAGAAGAAACCAGAAATAGACCATGTTGCCCAAATCTAAAAACTGTGAACTAAGCAAATAACGCTTTTCTGCTTTTGAGGCAGCGGAATACTCTGCAATAAAATCGTCAGTAAGATATTCTTCAATCTGGGCGACCAGATAGTTTTCTCCGAATGTGATTTTTTTCAGATTTTTGGCAGCCGGAAGAGTGGCCATATTGTAGTTGGAATACGCTTTGGTAAGGTCATTTTCTACCGTATCAGGCATTACATATATAGCCTTGTCGGAGGCTGTGGGATAAACCAAAAGCGTCTTTACTTCACTGTCATAAAGAACGCCGTCAATAAGAGAGAAGCTCTTGTTATCGGAATGAAGTTCAATGCTTTCAACAAATCCAAAAGCATCAGCTACAGCCTCCATAAAACTCGTGTCATCAAAATCGGCGCCGATTTTCAGCTTGGTAGCAGTTGTGCTGCTGTCGTTCCAAACTATATTGATTCTTGAATTTTCAGCTATAATCTCAGTTGCTGCAGGCGTTTCAGAAGGATCGAACAAGCTTCTTGCATTCGCATTAGCGGGCATTGAAAATTCTTTCAGGTCAGTGCAACCGTAAAATGCACCGTAATCAATTTGGGTTACTCCATTACCCAATGATACTTTTTCAAGCGAAGTACAATCAGAGAAGGCATAACTGCCAATGGTCAGTACGCTGTCGGGTACAGTGATTTCTTCAAGACTTTCACATCCGTCAAAAGCATCATAACCTATTTCAGTTACGCTGCTACCTATCAATGCTTCCGTAAGGTTAATGCAGTCGCTGAATGCATTATTTCCTATATTTGTTACACCGTCTTCAACCAATATGGTTTTTATTTTATCGTTGTACTGCTCACGCCACGGGATATCTCTGTAATAAGAAAAGTCCGTCATAGCTCCGGTGCCGGATATAGTAAGTTTACCTGTGCTTTCATCAAAACTCCACGAAACATTTTCTCCGCAGGTACCGTTTGCTGTAACTGCAAAAGATGTAAAGGGCAGGGTGCTGAATAAAAGTACTATGCAAAGCATAGCTGATAAAACTTTTAACATCTGTTTTTTCATAGCTTATTCCTCCGGGATAATTATATTGTTAAACTACTGTTTTTCTGTTGTAGAGCTACTGTTTTATTTAAATTATCTGTAGCGAAGCCGCCAAAGGTAACGTTCAATAGTCATCCTTGACGGCTTCACCTTTATGCAGACAAAACAAAAGAAATGTCGGGGTTTAAATCACTTGCTCGGAAACAGGGACAGAAAAAGATTTTTTGTCGATTCAAAGGATTCTTTTATGTACTGCCAGATTATTTCCAGAAGTGAAAGTGCAGAGGTACGGGTTGTATCGGGAAGCTCGTCCGTGTTTACATCGAATTCTGCGCTTGCGTTTGAGGTGAGCTTTGTCCAGTCGCAGGATTTTTTGGTGTACAGACCCTTGTAGCTCCATACAGCAATTTCATCAGCCTTTGCTTCGGAATATGCAAAGCAGAATTTTACGTCATTCTTTACTCCCGTAACTGCATCGGCGCTGAATGTTGTAACACCGCATCCGACAACGATTCGCTCAAGCCTTGAGCAATATCCAAAGGCATAATGACCGACCTCTTTTACTGTATCAGGTATTCTGATTCCGCTGATGCGGCTGCACATATAAAACGCATAAGCATCAATTTTGCTTACGGTGTAGCCGTCAAGCGTTTCAGGAATTACGATTTCATCATAGGCTTTTTCGCCGTAATAGTTATAGGCAATTGTTACGGTGCCGTCCTCGTTGACCCTGTAAAGATAATTTGAATTGTCTTTTGCAACAATATAATTCTTCTTGTTCAGGTAAACCCAATTTACGCCGTTTTCGTCGGTGTAAGAGTTTCCGGGAGCATCCCATTTCTTCTCTTGTGCGGCAGTGTCTTTCTGATAAAGGTTGGTTGCCTGAATTCCACCGTCGGCAAGAACGTTTTCTTTCTTAGGCTCGGGCTGCGTGCCAGCATCTTCAGCGAATGCGGTAATGCCTGCGGTGAACATAAGGACTGTTGCGAGGATAAGTGCTGTGATTTTTTTACTGAGTTTCATTTTTGTTACCTCCGTTTGTTGGTTTTTATTCTACAATAAGCTTAAATCCGAAAGCCTGTTCAATAATTCGATTTATTCCGAAAAGATTCTTGAAGAACGAAATAAGCTTTTGGAAGAAGCCTGCCTTGACTGTTACATTCTGGCTGTCGGAGATTTCTTCACCCTTTGCATTGACAAGTACATTATCTTCGCCGTCAACAAGCTTAACTGTAATTTCAGCATTGCCGCTTTCCTTGCGGAACTCATATGTTTCGCCTTCGCCCTTAAGTACACCGTCAACATACCAGCAGATTTTTACATCTTCGGGAAGATTATCTGTTTTTTCTGCAAGTGCTGTCAACTTAAGAGTTTCGCCGTAGTTGATAGTTCTGTTTCTGCTGTTGTTTTTGATTTTTACTGTAGCATCAATTTTCTCAAATGTGCTTACCTCAAATTCGCTGAAGGAAGAAACTTCAAATTCAAGATAATTGCCTTTTACTGTGAGCTTGAGTTCGTTGCCCTTGGGTGATGTTGAAAAGTTTTCTCTGCCACCGTTTGCAAGACGGTGAACAATTCTGAAGTTCTTCTTGCCTACATATTCAGCAGGAATGGCCATCTTTACAGTTACCTTGTAACCGTCTTTGGGCTGAGCAGTTGTTCCGTCAGCGGATACCATTTTAATTTCAAAGCAGCCTACCTGAGTTTTGATTTCGCCATCTGAAAGATAAACTGCACCGGGTGTGCGCTCGCCGTCTGTTTCTTCAACCTTAAGATTGACTTCTTCATCAAAGCACTTGTTTGTATATGTAACTTCAACGCCGAATTCAGCATTGTCTTTGCTTACCGGATAAACACCGTAGTGAACAGTAACATCATCGGAAGTGAGAATATCGTTACCCGTTGCTATTGTCACCTTGTCCCAGTCAGCCTGAGAACCGGCATTGTAATAAACATCGGAAAGTGAAGTGCAGTTTGTAAATGCGTTTTTGTTGATAGTGGTTACCTTGCCTTCAAATGTAACAGTCTGGAGATGCGTTGCATTGTAACAGACATTTGCAGAAATTGCTGTTACATTCTCGCCGAAGACAATTTCTGTGAAGTTTACGTTGTTAGCAAAAGGTGCATATGAGGCATTGGTCATAGTACAAGAGTTGGAGTTGAAATAAACCTTTTTAAGGTTGTCACACTGTTGGAATGCATACCATCCGATAGATTTCACCTTTGCAGGTATGGTGATCTCTGTAATCTTGCAGCCGATGAATGCATTATCACCGATTGTTTCAAGGTCTTCTGAAAAGTCAAATGAAGGAACGGATGAGCAATTTTCAAAAGCTCTGTTACCGATTGATTTAACCTTTGAAAGATCAACCGACTTGAGTGATGAGCAGTTTGCAAATGCACCGTTACCGATTGAAGTTACCTCGCCTTCAAAAATAACTGTCTGAAGGTTTGTTGCATTGTAACAGACATTTGCAGAAATTGCTGTTACATTCTCGCCGAAGACAATTTCAGTGAAGTTTACATTATTAGCAAAAGGTGCATATGAGGCATTGGTCATAGTACAAGAGTTGGAGTTGAAATAAACCTTTTTAAGGTTGTCGCATTTCTGGAATGCATACCATCCGATTTCAGATATATTGTCATTAATCTTGACTGCTGTAAGAGTCAAGCAACCCTTAAATGCATTATCTTCAATTGCTGTTATCGCTGTGCCGTTGATATGTGTGGGGATTTCAATGTTACCGGAAAGTTTGTCTGTGTAGCCCTTGATTGTGTTGCCTTCAATAACAAGCATATCTTCCGTTGCTACGGTCCAGACAATTTCTTCGTCTGCTGCACTGGCGAAGAATGAGCCAAAAGACGGAAGAGAAAATCCGCTCAGTGCTGAAATAGGCGCTGAGCCAAGTGCGAGTGCCGCCACAAGAGCGATGGACATCATTCGTTTGAATTTGGTTTGCTTTGACATAGAAGTTTTCTCCTTTGTTTTTATTGTTTTCGGATTTAGGTCTCCGTTTTACAACTTGTAAATATTTTCAGTATCAGCGATCGTATGCAAATTTGCGTGCCGCATCCTGACACGTGAAGTACCTTTTGTGTGTACCATAATCTGCGCACCAGCGCTGAATTTTTGCGTCGAAATAAATGCTTACCATAATGAAACTCTCCTTTGTTTTTTGTCGTCTTTTTTGTCGTTCTGTCTGTAAGACGACGGAGTGTTTCAATCGGTTCAAAGTTTTTTAAAAATTTTTTGATTTTTTTAAATCTCAGCTTCAAAGGTGTAACTGCTTCCCGATACAGCTGTTTTTTCAAGGTCATTTCCAAACACACCGTATACCGAATAGCCCTTTGATTCTGTTAAAGTCCATATATAGCTTTCGGTCATTGCTGTACCGGCTTCTACAGAAAACGTGAGAGTTTCAGCGACGGAATTATCTGTATTAATAATTTTTATATTTATCGTCGCTGTACCGACTGTAGTTGCTTGTGTCGTAGTCGGGGCTTGAGTAGTGGTTGGTTTTTCTGTTGTAGTAGGTTTAGCGGTTGTCGGCTTTGTGGTGGTAGCTATTATGGTTGTTGTGCCTGAGCCGCTCAGACTGCTGTTTGCTGTCTGTTTCTTGGTTGTGCTTGGTGCAGCGGTTGTTTTCTTTTCTGTAGTTGTGGTTTGAGATGTTGTTTGTTTATCCGTTGTTGTCTGTGCGGTGTTTTTATTCTGGGTAGTTGTTTTAACTGTGTCAGGTGGTCCGGTAGGTTGCAACGCATCGGGTTTTGTTGCGTTGTCCTTTTTGTTCAGGGTTACGGTTATATGCGTTGTACCGTTTTCATTTGAAACAGCTATGATTGAGTTTTCGTATTCAATTGTTGCTTCAGAGCTTTCTTCGGTTGCGATTACCGCTATGTTTTCACTTGAAAATTCGGTTGATTGCTCGGTTACAGCAGTAGTTGTTTCTTCTGCACGCTTGTCGTGTACAACCTTTGCCGCTGTTGCACCTCCGCCGATTACAACGGCGCCTGCGGCAACAATTGCCACTACCTTTGCCGTAAAGCCTGTTGCGACTGTACCGCCTGTTGCTACTGCAGTAGAAACAGTTGTTGCGGAAACTGCCGTACCGATGGTGGTTGTGCCTGCAGCTGTCGCCGCTGCCGCAGAGCTTACTGCAGCAGCTTTGACACCTGCAAGTACGCTCGTATAAGCAGGGCTCGCAGCAAACGATGCCTGAGCAGTTTGGGCAGAGCTTCTGAGTGCCCAAATTATAATGCCAATCGGCGCTGCACTGTATAGCGAGGTCACGCCCGCACGTTCAAAGCACCGCTTGAGCTCGTTACGCCCGTGGTACAGCCTTGTTTTGACCGTTCCTTCGGGAATTTCGAGACATTTGGCAATTTCGCCAATGCTGTTTTCCTCGTAATACATCATAATGATGCATGACTTTTTATCTTCGCTAAGCTCATCGAGCGCCTGCATAACGGTTATTCTGAGGTCTTCCTTGTCAACGTTTTCTTCGGGTGAGAAATTTGTATTCTCGTCCGCTATAACCTCATACGCTTCGTCCTCGTCACATTCAAAAAGCGAGGGCTTTTTCTTCTTTATATAATCCTTGCTTTTGTTGGCAACTATTCTGTTGAACCAACTCACAAAGGTTTCGGGATTTTCCAGTTCATTGATTTTTGAAAGTGCCTTTATGTAGCTGTCCTGTAGTATATCCTCCGCATCGTCATCGTTCTTGACAAATTCCTTTGCAAGAAAGAAGGCTCTCTTGCTTGTAAGGTGATAAAGCTCCTCGAAAGCGGAGTCGTCACCAGTTTGTATTTGAACAACTAACTTGGTTATTCTTTTGAAATCAATTTCCATATTTTCACCACCGTTTTGTCCTCTCATAGGCTTAAGACGAGCGAAAAACGGAAAGGTTTCATAAATTTGCAAAAAAATTAAAAAAATTCTGAAAATCTTTTTTGCCCGTCTGCTGATCATAGACGAATGAAAAATCAAAAGGTTACACGAAAACGAAATAATTTATAGAAAATTAATAAATCGCCAATTCGCTCTTTTATATTGAAATAAGAATATATTTTGATATAATTAATACATTAATTATTCTACAGAAGGGGACGGTCTGCGGATGAATGAGGGCGTTATTGCCTCGCTTGCCGAAAAAGCAAAGCAAGGCGATATGCAGGCGTTTGAACAGCTTTATACCGAGTTTTCACCGCTCGTGTATTCAATACTGTTTGAAATTACGCACGACACATACGAAGCGGAAAACTTAACGCAGGACTGTTTTGTTTCTGCTTTGCAAAGCATACACACACTAAAAGAGCCTGAAAAAGCAAAAAAGTGGCTGACAGCAATTGCCGCCAACCACGGTAGAGATTATCTGAAAAAGAAAAAACCAGCTTTGCTCGGCGCAGAGCACGAATACATATTTGAAATAAAGGAAGAGGACGATTCCTCACTTTTACCCGAAGCGAGCACAGAGCTTGACGAGCGAAGCGAGGAAATAAGAGAAATTGTCAACTCTGTATCGGAGGACAAGCGGCTTTGTCTCTTGCTTTTCTATCAGCACGAAATGAGCATAGCCGAAATTTCCGAAGAACTCGGTATTTCCGAAAGCGCTGTCAAAACGCGACTTTACAGAGCAAGAGAAGACATAAAAGAAGAGGTAGAAAAGCGCAACAAAAAGGGGATGCCGTTGTTCGGTGTTGCACCCTTGCCGCTCATACTCTTTGCCCTGCGCAAATCATCCGAAGCTGCAACTGCTTCGTTTGCAGGAAGTGCTGCACAGACAACAGCTTTTGCGGCTGTTACTGCAACGGCAAACACAGCGGCTGTTACTGCGGCGGCTTCAACCGCAACTGCTGCAACAGCCACGGGCACGGCAACCGCAACCGCTTCGGCTGCAACAGCAACAGCGGCAACGGCGGCGACAGGCACGGCAGCAACCGCAGCAGCAACGGGCATATCCGTAAAGGTTATCGCAATAGCGGCGGCAGGTGCAGTCGCAGTAGGCGGAGGTGCGGTAGGCGCAAAAGTGGTTCACGACAAGCGAGCCGCAGAAACAACCACTGCAATATTCGAAAAATCAACCGAACTTGCAAGCGAAAACATAGCCGTTGCCGCTACCGAGCCTGAAAGTGAAACTCAAATAACGTTAGAAAACGCAACTATAACGGTTTCGACATTAAACGGGACAACAACCGTAATCTTAACAACCGATACAAACACAAAGACAACAGTGGCAAACGGTACCACACAAGCGGTCACAACAAGCCGGGTATCAACAACATCCGCAGCTACAACAAAGCCTACGACAACAGCTAAACCAATAACCACCGACAAACCTACCACTACGGCAAAGCCGACTACGACCGCCGATACAACAGCAGCAACTACAACGATGCCCATAACCACAACACAGCCGACAACTGCTACTCCGACTACCACAGCAGCCAAACCGGCAATGGTTACCGTAACCGTATGGGATTCAACGGGAAGCACAACCCACACACTTTCTTTTGAGCCCGGTGAAACAATTACGGCTGACGTAATTGAAAACAGACTATCGGACGAATATGGAATCGAAGCCATAGTTGATGCTATAAATATAACTGCTGAGTCAGGTGGAAGCTACACCGCCACAGCATACGAATAAACGGAGGAATTATATATGAGAATAAAAGGCATCAAAACGTTTTCTGTAATACTTGCAGTAATTATGCTTTTCGGTAACTTTACAGCCCTTGCGGCAGAAAATGAAATAACCGCCAGTGGAGCAACAGGAAATATAAATTGGACATTTTACAGTGATGGCGAATTAGTCATTTCCGGTTCAGGCGCTATGCCGAACTATTCTACCGACGGATTCCCATGGTATACTTACCGCTCACAAATTATATCGGCAACAATAACTGACGGTGTGACGAGTATTGGCGGCAATGCCTTTAGCGGATACAGCAATCTAAAACAAGTAACCTTACCGAATAGTGTAAAAACCATCTATGGTTCTGCTTTTTATAAATGTATTGCTCTTGAAGAAATCTCTGTTCCTGACAGTGTAAAAACTATTGGTGAAAGAGCATTTATGGGTTGCACTTCGCTCAAAAACATAACAATAGGCAGTGGCATAACCGATATTGGCTGGTCTGCATTTGAAAATTGTACAAAGTTAACAAATGTTTATTATACCGGCGATCTTGCAGATTGGTGTGCCATTGATTTCAGCGAAAGCTATGGATCCAACACTTGCAATCCAATGTATTATGCTTCGTATTTATATATACAAGGTACTCGCCCTTCAGGTAACATCGTTATTCCCGAAACCGTAACAACCATTCCGTACGGCACATTTAAAAACTGCAAAGAATTTATCAATATAACTATCCCAAATTCTGTAACAACAATAAAACCCTATGCGTTTTACAACTGCACAGGACTCAAAAGTGTAGTTGTTTCCGACAGTATAACCCGCTTGGACAGCTACATTTTTTGTGGTTGCACGGGACTCTCAAATGTAGTTATCGGCAATAGTGTCGGTAGTATTACAACTAATGCATTTTCCGGATGCAGCGGTATCACAGAACTAACAATGCCGGCATCTTCCTATTTTGACGGTTCGGCGTTTAAAGGATGCATCAATATTGATAAAGTAACACTAACCAAGGGTTCCGGCAAAATGTACGACTATTCAGATGCTTCTCATCGATCTGCACCGTGGTACATCGGTAAAAGCAGTACGGTAATAATAGATGACGGTGTTACGGATATAAGCGAATATGCGTTTTATAATTGTAACAATCTAAAAAACCTGACCGTTGGTAACAGTGTAAAAACGGTCGATAGATACGCCTTTTATAATTGTGACAGCCTCACAAATGTTTACTATACAGGAAACATTGCCGGATGGTGCGAGATCAGCTTTAGTACAAATCCATTAGATTTTGCAGAGAACTTATATATAGACGATAAGCTTGTCGAAGGCGTTCTTGTAATCCCTGAAGGTGTGACAAGCATTGGCAGTGGGGCATTTAAAAATCGCACACTTATCACAGGCGTTGAAATTCCTGACAGCATAACAAGTATCGGTGCCTCAGCTTTCTATGGTTGCACCTCACTTGAAAGCATAACACCGCTAAAAAATACTGAATATATTGGCACAAACGCATTCTTCAACACAGAATATTACAACGATCCCGCAAATTGGGACAACGGATTTTTGTACATCGGCACTAATCTCGTTGCAGTCAACAACGATAAGGTTGCGGACGAATGCAAACTGTATTCCAAAACAACACTTGTAGCATCAAGAGTTTTTGAAAAAAGCATCATTACAAGTCTTAATATGCCTGACAGTGTAAAATACATAAACACTTATGCTTTCTCTGACTGTGACCGTCTTGAGTCGGTTAATTTATCGAGTAATCTTGTAGCCATCGGCGTAGGTGCATTCTATGACTGCGATAAATTAACAAGCATAGAAATTCCGGACGGTATTTCTGAACTGCCTAATTCATTATTCAACGGTTCCGATATACTGAGTAATGTTGTCCTTAGTGACAGTCTTATGTCAATAGGAGAAAAGGTATTCTATAATGCACCTGAATTGACCCAACTCGAAATCCCCGCCACAGTTACCTCAATAGACCCGACTGCTTTCAGTGGCAGCGGCATCACCGATATTTATTACGGTGATAACAAGGCTCAATGGAAGCGTGCAACGGGCGGTGAGAGCTTCGACGGCATAACTGTTCACTACACGCTTAAGAGTGATGATGAAAGCGTTATCATTCAGCACACGGATAAAAACTTCACTTGGGAAGCAGGCAATGTTCACCTCAAGGTTGAAGATTTAACAAATGTCACAACCTCTTACGAGCAAAACGGATTTTACAACCGTCTGCTTACTAACCCGATACAGGTGCTTGACATAAAGCTTGTTGACGGCGATGACAAACCTATACAGCCGCTTTCTGATGAAAAGATAACAGTAAAAATCAAGGCTTCCGATGAATTTAAGGCTATGCTTAAAACAGCTTTGTCTTCAGTCAGCGAATATGATATTGCAGCAGATAAGATTGATTTTGTCAATGACAGCTTTGTATTTGAGGTCGACGGCGAAACTGTAACTGTCCCTGCGGCAGAAAAGTTCCTCAAATCCTTCAAGGTTATTCACTGGAAATCCGATGCAGTGTTACCGACTGACCACGAAAGCTTTACCCACGATATGCTCAGTGTAAAAAACGGCTACATTGTTTTGCAGACTAATCACTTCAGCGAATATGCCGTGTGTACGGATATGCTTGAAATTGAGCAGGCCGAGCTTGAAATTGAAAACGGCAAAACGGCTCAGCTTAACGTTACTGTAGGCGAGGGTGAGACTGTAACTTACACTTCGTCGGATGAAAATGTTGCAACGGTCAATACAAACGGTGTTGTTACCGCAGTCGGTCCGGGTACAGCAACAATTACAGCTACAGTTAACGGTACGGGTGTCAGCGCAAAGTGTACTGTAAACGTTCCGTTCAGAACATTTACTGTCAAGTGGGTTGTTGACGGTGTTGTAACAGAGCAGGAAATAACAGAGCAGTCACCCTTAACTGCACCTGCCGAAGCTCCGGAAAAGGCCGGATATATATTCAAAGGCTGGTCACCTGCAATTCCTGATAAGATGCCTGCGAAAAATCTTACCTTCACAGCAGTATTTGAAGCTGCACCGGTGGCGGAGATAGAGATTATCACCGCTCCGACAAAAACAGCTTATACATATAAGTCAGGAAATATTGATTTAAGCGGAATCGAGCTGAAGATTACCTACGAGGACGGTTACAGCGAAACCGTAACCGATACTTCAAAAATGACTGTCAGCGGATTTGACAGCAAAAAGGTCGGCAACCAGACAGTTACAGTCGAGTATGAAGGTGCAACAGTCAAATTCCAGGTCGGTGTTTCATACGCTTGGTGGCAGTGGATAATCCGCATTATCCTTCTCGGTATTTTCTGGTATTAATTTAAATTAACAAAACCTCTCGGATGTGATTTGAATCCATCTGAGAGGTTTTTCTTGTGATAAAAATATATCTATATAACGAATATGATTTGTTGGAATAGTTTTCAAGAATAAATTAAAATAGTTTGCTTTTATTAACCGAATAAGGGTCTGAACAAATTTCTCAATAGAATATAGATTGCCATAAATGGAGCTTTTATTATATTGAAAATGTTAATTGATGCTTTTATTTCGCTGTTATCGGTATCCGGATTATAATCCGATGTGTGACGCATAAGCCACGATATCATTCCGTCAGGAAAGGACAGTGTAACATCTTCACCATTTCCGTCAATAGTTGACATATAAGGGTACTGTCCGTTTTCTGTTGTAAACATATCGTAGGTAACAGCCTCCCACGAATAGTGCTCTGTCGGTGCCGATTTACCGTCGGGCATACAAACCTTATGCAAAGTGGTAAATCTGCACTCTGAAGAAACATTGGTCGTTGAAATTACCGCATTCCAGTCTTTCAGAACTCTGTTCTTGTAGCTTACAAGCGGATCGTTTTCGCCTGCAACAAGCCATACCGGAACATCTGAAAGCATTTTCGCTTCCTCATTGGTTATTGTTATATAAGGGCAAATCGGGAATATTGCCGCAAACATATCAGGAAAAGTAATTGCCATTTTAAAGCTCATCATTCCGCCAAGTGAGAAGCCGCCAATATAAATTTTGGTTGTATCAACAAAATCTTTGTTTTTGATGATAAAATCGTCGATCGAAGCCTTCAACGGAGCCAACATATCATCGCCCCAAGAAATTCCGAAGTTTTCGGGTGCTCTTACAGCCATTATGTAAAAGCCCTTTTCTGTGCGTGACTGAAACTCTTCACTTGACCAGTTGACAATATCGTTTGATTTAATCTGATAGCCTTCATACTGGCCGTGCGAGTGCCCGTGCACCCATATCACCAACGGATATTTACCGGAATCGTTGTTGCTTTCAGGCGAATAGTATCTGTAATCCACAGAATACAGTCCGGTTCGTGGACCGCATCCGTATTCAAACTGTTCTCTGAGTATAGCTTTTGTATCGGTAGCAGAAGCGGCCAAAGATGTCGGCGGAAAACTCAATAACAAACAAAATGAAAGAAATACAGAAATAATTCTTCGCATTTTTTCCTCCCTATTCTTGCTTTAACAAGCAGTCTTGTGCTTTATACACCCTTTTTAAAAGGGAACTCACACATATGACTAATATTGAATTGAATTGCATTGCAATATCAGTATACTATTTGTAAATATTTTGTCAATATTTAAGAAAAACACAAGTTCGGTTTGAAAATAAATAGTGTTGATTTATTCAGAAAAGTATTCCCGTCATATTTTCTGGATTATTAGGAACAAGAGGAATTGTTATCATAAATAAACCCGACGAAATCACAATTTTAAATCTGGGCGGTTTCAGAATAGAGCTTGAAGCTGCCAAATCCGGCGGAATATCCGACCCGAGAAATACTGTACTTATGAAAATGTTTACCCTTATAGATATCGGTGAACGTGCCGGAAGTGGTATTCCGAATATCTATAGTAAAATGATTGTGATACACTTTGAAAAAGATTTATTATGTTACAAAAAATGCGCAGTTTATACGTAGTCTGTACGTATTTATTCAGTATTCTGTTCTTTGTCGGAAGACAAAACAACACGAAAGGACAGATAAGATGGTAAATGAAACTATCAACAAGTTAAACGAAGAATACGAGATTGACAAAGAAAACATTCAAAGGGCTATGTTCAAATTTATCGCCCCTGCTCCGGTGCCGTATGCTGTGTTGGAAATGACACGCAGACAAACGAAATTTTCTTCAATCGGAGAGTTTCTGCCTATGCAGATGATCGATAAATATTTGTATGAAGATGAGGCAGATGAAATTGAAATCGGAGAAAACGAATTTGTTATCCGTGACTACAGCTTAAAGGATTACGGAATAAAACCCGGAGATGTTTGCCTCTACAATCCTGAAAGGACAGACGAAACCGTATACTTCTCTGCTGTCGAAATTGACGGCTGTATATTCCCGGCGGATCTGAATGAAGACGAAGAGGATCCCGAAAAATACTGTGTATATACAAACGGTGCCTACTGGGATTTCACAGTTTACAAGGACAAGGTTAAGGTGCTCGGTGAGATTTGTGCTTGGAGAAAAGCTGATGAAACCGAATACAGACCATTTATAGAAGAGTAAGCATATGAGTTTTATTGAAGAGTTTTATTTTGGCAATCATGAGCCTCAAAAAAGCAACCTGAAACAAAATGCGGATTTTCAACGGGACTTCAACAGAATGTGTGAGATTGAAGCGATGCTCAGAAACAGCCTTGCCGGTAAGCAGAAGGAGCTGTTCAAGGAATATGTTGATTTGTGGGGTTTAATACTCGGCGATATGACTTTTGATAGTTTTAAGACCGGCTTCAGACACGGTGCAGCATTTGCCGCCGATACATTTAACACAGAGGATAATTAATCATATCAAGAGGATGAGAGCTTATGTCCAACCAAGATATACCGGATATCGTTAAACTGATTCATGATTTCAACTGCACAGACCCCGACGAAATGTATTTTTCTGTACTCGCTGACAGGGTCAGATATTTCAAAGAGACACCGGAAGGACAAGCGGAGATTTTTAAAATGTTTGATGATGCACGAAAAGAGGCTGCCGACGCAAGAGCGATAAAGATTGCAAGGAGTTTACTGAATACTACCTTTTCTGTTGAACAAATAGCAGAAATTTGCGCTCTTTCGGTTGAAGAAGTTCAGAAAATCAAGGGTGGGGAACAATCAAATGAGTAAAATAATGGACGAAATTCGTGAAGAGGCATCTGATTTAAAAGCCAAAGAAATCGCTGCGAGATTGCTTGAGACAAATCTATCTGTTGAAGAAGTATCAGGGCACACAGGTGTTTCTGTAGAAGAAATCATAAAAATCAAAGAAGGAAATCAATAAAGCAAAAACGGCTCGCTTCGGCGAGCTGTAGCTTTAGAGTTTTGATATAGATGCTGTTTGCAAAAGACACGCTGTATCAAGGTTTAGTAAAGATTCCGAATATAATTATCAAATAACCGAAATAGCAGGTTTTAAAAAGCAACCTAATTATTATACACCGCTTTGCTGTGATAACACGACGGCTTAGCGGTGTGTTTCTTTGATTGGTTTGAAATTTTCTGAATAAAAGATATTGAATCGGCATAGATTAATAATGTTTGTAAATATTGACAAATCATTAAGTTCTGTTTATAATTATAAACATTATAAGAGGTGATGGATATGGGAAAGAAAGCTGTAACAGTATTACCGAGTACAGAAAAAATATTAGCAACTATGGGTGAGCAGATACGTTTAGCCCGACTTCGCAGGCAGCTTTCCGCAGAGCTTGTTGCCGAGAGAGCAGGAATCAGCCGTGCGACGCTTTGGAATGTTGAAAAAGGTAGCCCTTCGGTTGCTATAGGAATCTATGCTGCTGTTTTGCACGCACTTAATAATATGGATAAAGATTTACTGCTCGTTGCCAAGGATGACGAATTCGGCAAAAAGATGCAGGACTTAAATATGCAGGTTAAAAAGAGAGCACCGAAGGGAGATAAATAATGGAAAAGAAGATCTTTGTATATGAACATTTCAGCTCCGAAGCACCTCAGAAATTAGGTGTTCTGTATATTGATTCTCTTCGTGGCACTGAGCATTATTCGTTTGAATATGATAATGAATGGTTAAAGAAAACTAACTTCCGTTATCATCTGGACCCTGATCTTTCAATGTATGGCGGTCGCCAATATACAACAAAGCAGATTTTCGGACTTTTCGCCGATGCTTCACCCGACAGATGGGGCAGGGTGCTTATGAAGCGCCGTGAAGCAATTCAGGCAAGAAAAGAAGACAGAAAGCCGAATAAGCTCTATGACAGTGATTTTTTGCTTGGTGTATACGATGAGACCCGTGTCGGTGCTATCAGATTTAAAGATACAGAGGACGGACCGTTCTTATCCGATGACAAAGAAACCGCAGCGCCTCCTTGGGCAACTCTGCGTTCTTTAGAAGAAGCATCCCGTCAGTTTGAAAAGGATGAAAACATCCTTAACGAAAAGTGGCTCAAGCAATTATTGAAGCCCGGCTCATCGCTTGGTGGTGCAAGACCGAAAGCAACTGTTGAAGATGAAAGCGGCAATTTGTGGATTGCAAAGTTTCCTTCCAAAAATGACGATTACAATGTCGGTGCATGGGAAAAGGTAGTACACGATTTAGCAAAGCTGTGCGGGCTGAATGTTCCCGAATCCAAATTAGAGAAATTTTCAAAGGACGGAAGTACCTTTCTTGTTAAACGGTTTGACAGGTATGGAAAACGAAGGATACACTTTGCGTCGGCAATGACTATGCTTGGCAAGAGTGACGGAGCATCAGGCGATGATGGTTCAAGCTATTTAGATATTGTCGAGTTCATAAAATCACACGGCGCATATCCCAAAGAAGATTTGCTTGAGCTTTTCAAACGCATAGTATTTAATATGGCGGTATCAAATACGGATGACCATCTGAGAAATCACGGATTCATTTTAGCCGAAAAAGGCTGGAAACTCTCCCCTCTTTACGATGTAAATCCTGTACCTTACGGCGATGCACTGTCCTTAAACGTAGATAGCTTTGACAACAGCATTTCAATAGAGTTGGCTGTTGAAGCGGCAGAGTATTTTGATATAAAAAGTAATAATGCCAAAAGTATCGCAGAGGAAATTCTGAGCGTAGTAAGAAATAACTGGGAGCAACTCGCTACAAAATACGGAATTAACCGTGAACAGGTCGAAGAAATGCGCCCGGCATTTGATGTGTGTTACAGAAATTAATAAAACAGATTACCAAACCATCGTTGACATTTGAAAAAAGCAGTTTACAATATAATTAACCATATTTATCTGCCCAACTGTAACAAAGCGAACAATAAAGGAGGTGCTGAGAAAAACTCAACACCTCCGTGTTATATCAAGGTTGTTTTTGCATCAATTGGTGTAAATTTGGTGTAAATCGGTGATAAGTCCAGTCCAAACCCTAAGTATATCAACGATTTCAGAGATTAGTGCAGATATTGCCGTGGCAGACGAAAAGAAGCTTAATCATAAATTTTTCTCCGTTTCAAATTGCAGTTTGTCACGCTGTTACTTTTTCTGATTTTTTCAACACCGAGGCAAGCGGCATAATCAGCACGCCGCACAGCAGGTTGCTGACACCGTGTGTTACATCAAACGGCAGACCTGCGGCAATCCACGTGAGCATACCCTTGAAATCCAGCCCGAAAAGTATTGCCTGTGCAGGCGCATAAAGCACGCCGTAAAGCAGTCCGTGCAGACCGCAGACAATCATATAAACCACGGGCTTTATTTTCGTCGGCATATTTTGGGGCAGCAGCATTACTGCACCCCACAGCACCGCCCAGATATAAAGATACGGTATCCACCAGGTTGCAAAGCCGTTTAAAAGCCCCGTTACAAAGACGAAAACATACAGTGGATAAAGGGCTTTTTTGCGGTAAACCACGGTCATTGCCACGATGAAAACGCCTATCAGATGCATGTTTGGAAGAAGCTCCATCAAAACCCTGGAGGCGTACATCATTGCGCCGAGCATTGAAAATACGGCGATTTCTTTAACGTTCAGCTTCATTTGCTTACCACAAAGGAATATTCCGTGTCGGGTGTGATTTGAGTTGTGTCAACGCCCGTCGGTGCCATTTCGCCGTTTATGTAAAATGCCCAGTAGGTGCCCGTCGTGTCGTAATCGGCGGTGATGCCGTTGACCTTTTTGACGTACAAGCCGTACTGGCTTTCTTCGCCCTCAATAAGCCCTAATTCCTGCAGGGCTTCGCCGACAACGGTTTTGTCGGTTTGGATGATAAAAGAGCTTACGTTGCCTTCACCGTCTGTTACGGTAAAGAGGAAGGAGGTTTCGCCCTCACCAAGCACGGTTGCCTGAATTTCGGGCGCTTCGACGGTTGATTTTTCTTCCGCGGGGGGTGTAGCGGTGTTGCATCCGCTTGCAAAAAGTGCTATCGCCGCAATAAGCACCGTGCAAACCAACAACGACACCTGTTTTGTAAAACGTGTCTTTTGCATAGTATGCATCTCCTTGAATTTTTTTGTTTTTTCCCTTTCAAAAGGCACTCGCAATTGTTATAAAGGGCAATTGGTGCTACGGGTATTTCGACTCGGCGCATTTTTCTCACCTTCTCGGAAAAAATCCAATGGTTTGTCCCTGAATTGCGGCTTCAGGTAAGAGAAAAACTTTTATGTGCGCCTCACGGCGACGGGCTCGTACAGGAATTTCACCTGTTTCCCCGACAGCATTGTCCAGATTATAGCACAGATGTAATTGAGTATCAATAAAAAGAGAAAAAAGTGGAGATAATTTGCAAAAAATTTCTTTTAAGATAGTGACAAATCGTTTAAATAGTATTATTATATATATTAATTATATAAAAAGGGGAGTATGAAATGTTCACGAAAATTATTTCGTTTGTTATGGCGGTCATAACCTCGCTTGTCGGTATGGGAAGCTCCGCTTTTGCTGCGGGTGCGGACGGCGTATTTTCTTCGGCGCTGTCGCTGGTTACGGAGCGTTCGGCTTTCCTTGAAGATATAACGGATAAGGACGTTTCTCAGTTCGATGAAAACAGCGGCTTTATTAAAGATATGCTGCTCGTGTTCTTTGAGGAGGATGCTTCCTTTTTTGACAAGCTTTCGGCGCTTCGCAAAACGGGCGGAGCGGTTGTCGGCAGTATGCCTGAGGCAGAGCTTTGCGTCGTAAGAACAAACGGCCTCAATTACGAAAAGCTCACCGCACTCTGCGAAGAGCTGATGCTTGATGGGGCGGTTGCGCTTGCAAGCGTATGCCCCGCTTCAAGAATATCCGAGCAGTATACACCCAACGACCCGTTCACCGATTACGACTGGTACACCGAATACTGGAACGAGGCTGAGCCCGCGGGCAACAACTGGTGGCTTGAGGCTACGGAAACAAGAGCCGCGTGGGGCTATAACAGCTATTTCGAAGATATAGATATCGGTGTTGTTGACGGCGGCTTCAACGAGCTTCACGAGGAGCTGGAAGGTAAGATTTCCTTCCCCTCTGCAAGCGAGGCAAAGCGCAACAACCGCAGCTACCACGGTACGCACGTTGCGGGCATCATTGCCGCAAAGGCGGATAACGGTGTAGGCATCAGCGGTATCTGCCAGAATTCCGAGCTGATATGTGTTGACTGGAGCCCTTCGGGGTCACAGATGTGGATTGGCGACGTTGCAATTTTCTTCGGCTTCGGCAAGGTTGTCAAGGCGGGCGCCAAGGTGCTCAATTTCTCACTCGGCGCTTCGGGCTCACTCGGTGCAAACCAGAGGTCTTGGGGTAGCTTCGTGCAGAATCTTGATGCAATGCTCTATTCCTGCTATATGTCCGCTTTACTCAACAGCGGCTACGATTTTGTCGTTGTGCAGTCCTCGGGTAACGGTAACTCCGGGGGCAACGCGGTTGATGCAAGCGCAAACGGCTGCTTCTGTGCAATAACAGAGAATAATACTTTTATTCCTTATTCGGGAATCAAGCCGAGAGACCTGCTTGACAGAATTATCATCGTCGGCAGCGCTAGGGTTGAAAACGGCGCATACATTCAGGCAGACTCCTCCAACGTAGGCGATATCGTCGATATATGTGCACCGGGTGTGGATATCTACAGCTGCTCAACGGAAGGCTATATGAGCCTTTCGGGCACGTCAATGGCGGCACCCGTTGTGACGGGTATTGCTTCTCTCGTCTGGTCGGTTGACGGCGATTTGAGCGGTGCTGACGTCAAGAAAATCGTCTGCTCCAACACCTGCGACACGGTTGCTCCTGCGCCCGAATATTATTTTGATTCGCTCAACACAAAAGCTTACCCCATGGTTAACGCAAAGCTTGCCGTTGAAGCGGCTCTGAAGAATAAGTACGAAATGAATACCGTAAGCATAAACCTCGGCGGTACGGCGCAGATTAAATTTATCAATGAGGATTTACGGGAATTTGTTTTTGAAACCGATGCTTCGGGCGTTACGTCCTGCCTGCTTGAAAGCGGTACTTACACCGTTGAGGTAAACGGTGAAGCTGTACGCACGGACTTTGCAGTTGAAGCTGACACGGAGTTTGTTTTATAAATCAACATTAACGGAGAAACATAATGGATACGGGGCTTATCGCTTCAAGGCTTTTTGCCTTTGCGGCTGACGGAGTGCCTTGTGAGGCGCTGAAAAACGAGCAGATTGATTATCCGGCACTGTATAAGTTTTCAAAGGCTCACAGTATTGTAAACACCGTTTGCTACGCACTTGAAAAACTGAATATGCTTCCTGAAGAATATGCCGGCCCCTTCCGCCGTGAGCTTAAGATAGGCAGGGCGAGAGAGGCGGTGCAGGAGCTTGAGCTTGAGGAAATTTCGGCTCAGCTTGAAAGCAGGGGAATAAAATATATGCCGCTCAAGGGCAGTGTGATGAAGCACCTTTATCCCCGGCCCGACCTGCGCTCAATGTGTGACCTTGACATACAGTACGACAAGTCACGCAAAAAAGAGCTTGATGAAATTATGCTCCCCATGGGCTACTCGGTGGCGGAGGTTTCGTGTACCGATGGCGTAAACATCGCATATACCAAAAATCCGTTTATGTACATTGAGTTTCACGGCGTGCTGATGGACACCGATATTCCGCTGTACAACCGCTACTTCGGTACGGATTTTGAGCGTACCGTGCCCGACTCGGGCTGCAGGGTAAAATACACCGATGAAGACTTTTTCGTCTTTATGGCGGCACACCTTGCAAAGCACTATTTCCTCGGCGGCACAGGCTTGAGGTCGCTGGCGGATATATGGCTGTTTTTAAGAAAAAAGCCCGGGCTCGATATGGATTATATTTTCGCAGAGCTGAAAAAAATAAGGCTCGATGAATTTATAAAAGTTATTATCGGTGTGAACGGGGTTTTGTTTGACGGGAAAGCTCCCGATGAAACGCAGAAATCGGTTATCAGCTATATTCTCGGCAGCGGCACCTACGGCACAGCGGAAAACCACTGCGCAGAGCAGGTGAAAAACCGCAGCAAGCTCAGGTTTTTGCTGGGGCGCCTGTTCCCCGACAGAAGGTTTATGGCAATCAATTATCCCGCGGTGGATAAATGCGTGCTCCTGCTTCCGCTTTTCTGGGCGGTAAGGCTTGTGAGCATTTTTATAAAAAAAGGATACAAGGGCAGTGACGTTGAAACTATAATGAACGTCAGCACCGCACAGATAGATGCAAGGAAAATTCCGGGTAACCCGTCTGAGGAGGGAAAAGATTTATGATTAAGAGAGCAGAAGAAATGAAAAGCGCGGTCAAGGTTAATATGCGTGACGGCGACGGTCAGGTCGTAGTTACCAACATTCTTGAAAGCGGCGAATATAAAGGCAAGTCAAGGCTGGTTGCAACGCTTACTCTCGAACCGGGCTGTTCAATCGGCGAACACATGCATGAAAACGAGGAAGAAATTTTCTACGTTATTGAGGGTGAGGCACAGTACCTCGACAACGGCGAATGGGTAACTCTCCGTAAGGGTGACAGCTGCCTTTGCCTTGGCGGCCAGACACACTCTATAGCAAACAGAGGCGACAAAACGCTCGTTGTAGTTGCCGTAATACTCACATATTAAGAAACTGAATCGAAAGGATTTTTGAATACAATGGAATGGACAGGTCTTAACCAGTTAAGAGAAAAATATCTCGCTTTTTTTGAGTCGAAGGGTCACCTGAGAATGCCGAGCTTCTCACTCGTGCCTCAGGGCGACAAGAGCATACTGCTCATCAACGCAGGTATGACTCCTATGAAAAAATACTTCACGGGCGAAGTAACCCCTCCCAGCAAGAGAGTTACAACCTGCCAGAAGTGTATCCGTACACCCGATATCGAAAACGTCGGCAAGACGGCACGCCACGGCACTTATTTTGAAATGCTCGGCAACTTCTCCTTCGGCGATTACTTCAAGCGCGAGGCTACGGCATGGGCTTGGGAGTTCTTCACAAAGGTGCTTGAAATTCCCGCAGAGCTTCTCTACGTCAGCGTTTATCTTGAGGACGATGAAGCCTACGATATCTGGACAAAAGAGGTCGGCGTTGACCCGTCACACATGGTGCGCTTCGGCAAAGAGGACAACTTCTGGGAGCACGGTGCAGGCCCCTGCGGCCCCTGTTCCGAAATCTATTTTGACAGAGGCCCTTCAAAGGGCTGCGGCAGCCCCGACTGTAAGGTGGGCTGTGAGTGTGACAGATTTATCGAGGTCTGGAACCTTGTTTTCACCCAGTTTGAAAACGACGGCAAGAACAATTACACACGCCTTGCAAACCCCAATATCGACACGGGTATGGGCCTTGAAAGACTTGCCTGCATTATGCAGGACGTTGAAAACCTTTTTGAGGTTGACACTGTCCGCAACATTATGAAGCATATTATCGATATTTCCGGTGTTGAATACCACACGGACGAAAAGAAGGATGTTTCCCTTCGCGTTATCACCGACCACATCAGAAGCACCACCTTTATGGTAGGCGACGGTGTAATCCCCTCCAACAGCGGCAGAGGCTATGTTTTAAGAAGACTTCTCCGCCGTGCGGCAAGACACGGCAGACTCATCGGTATAGACAGACCCTTCCTTGCAGAGGTCTGCGACACCGTAGTTGCCGAAAATGCAAACGCCTACCCCAACCTTGTTGAAAAGCAGGACTACATTAAAAAGGTTATTGCAATGGAGGAGGAAAGCTTCTACAAGACCATTGATTCGGGCCTCGTTCTGCTTAACGAGATGATGGAAAAGGCTGAAAACGGTGTTCTTTCGGGCGAGGATGCTTTCAAGCTTCAGGATACCTACGGCTTCCCGATTGACCTTACGAAGGAAATCGTAAGCGAAAAGAATATGACGGTTGACGAGGAAAAGTTCCGTCAGCTTGTCGAGGAGGCAAGACTCAAGGCAAAGAGCGTAAAGAGAAACGCTGCCGATTCCGATTGGAGAAGCAACGGCGTTTCATTCAAGGATATCGAAAAAACTCAGTTTACGGGCTACACCGAAAACAATACTCAGGCCACGGTACTTGCCCTTGTTGCCGACGGTGAAAGAAAGGATTTCATCAACGACGGCGACAACGCAGTTATCGTTCTTGATAAAACCTCCTTCTACGCCGAAAGCGGCGGCCAGGTCGGCGACAGCGGCGTAATCAGAATAGGCGACAGCGTTTTTGAGGTTGCCAAAACAACAAAAGATCCCGACGGCGCATATCTCCACCAGGGCACGCTTGTCGGTGACGGTATAAAGGTCGGCGACAAGGCTGTTACCGTTTACAACGAGGATGCAAGAAAGGCCACAATGAGAAATCATACGGCTGCCCACCTTCTCCAGGCGGCACTGCGTGAAACTCTCGGTTCACACGTTGAGCAGGCAGGTCAGCTTGTAAGCGATACTGCTATGAGATTTGACTTTACTCACTTCTCCGCACTTACTTCCGAGGAAATTGCAACGGTTGAAAGCAAGGTTAACGAAATCGTTCTTTCGGCACTCGACGTTACTTCAACGGAAATGCCCATTGAAGAAGCAAAGAAAATGGGCGCAATGGCACTTTTCGGCGAGAAGTACGGCGACGTTGTACGCGTTGTAAAGGCAGGCGAATTTTCAACTGAGCTTTGCGGCGGCACACACGTTGACAATACGGGCAAGCTCGGTCTGTTCAAGATTGTTTCCGAGTCCTCCGTTGCGGCAGGCGTAAGAAGAATCGAAGCCGTTACGGGCAAGGGCGTGCTTGAATATATCGCATCGCTCAACAGCCTTGTTGTAAATACGGCAAAGGCAATGAAGCTCACAAACATAAACGAGCTTGAGCGCAAGGCAGCAGCCGTTGTTGCGGAAATCAAGGACAAGGAAAGAGAAATTGCCGCACTTTCCGCACAGCTTACAGACCTTAAGTCTGCCGATATCTTCTCTGCACCCGAGGCAGTCGGCGCAGTTAAGCTCATCACTGCAAGGGTTGAGGATATGTCTGCGGACGATATCCGTTCACTCGGTGACAAGGCAAAGGAACAGGGTGACAATATTGTTGCCGTCATTGCCTGTGTCAACAATGAAAAGGGCAGTGCAAATATTGCGGTTGCCTGCGGTAAATCGGCAGTTGCGGCAGGTGCAAATGCAGGTGCCATTGTCCGTGCGGTTGCACAGCTTGCAGGCGGTAACGGCGGCGGCAAGCCCGATTTTGCAATGGCAGGCGCAAAAGACCTTTCAAAGCTTGACGAAGCTGTGAAGGCGGCAAACGGTATTGTTGCAGGAATGCTCAAATAAAGAATATAAAAACGAAAGGAGATTATAAAATGTCCGATTGTATTTTCTGTAAAATAGCTGCAGGAGAAATTCCGAGCAAAAAGGCTTACGAGGACGATAAGGTTCTGGCTTTTTACGACCTTGACCCTCAGGCACCCACTCATATACTTGTTATTCCCAAGGAGCACATAAAATCGGCCGCAGAAATTGACGAGAGCAACTCCGCACTTGTTGCTCACATTTTCGAGGTTGCCGCAAAGCTGGCAAAAGAGCTTTCGCTTGACAACGGCTTCCGCGTAGTTACCAATTGCGGCGAAAGTGCCGGCCAGAGCGTGCACCACATCCACTTCCACCTTCTCGGCGGGAGAGACTTCACCTGGCCTCCGGGTTGATTAGATTAATTGAAAGGAACGATTACAATGTCCGGATTTTACACAATGAATATTGCAGGACTTGAAAGGCAGCTGCCCATTTGTCCGCTCAACGAAAATATAGATATTGCAGGCTTCATCATTTTCGGCGATGTTGAACTGACGGTAAAGGCGAGCGAGGAGCTGCTTAAAAGGTGCCCCGAGTTTGATTACATAGTCACACCCGAGGCAAAGAGTATTCCGCTTGCATACGAAATGTCCCGTCAGAGCGGCAAGAAATATTTTGTTGCAAGAAAGCGCAAAAAGCTCTATATGCAAAATCCCGTTGAGGTCAACGTCCGCTCAATCACAACCGATGCCGTACAGACGCTTATTCTTGACGGTTCGGACGGAGAACAGATAAGAGGCAAGCGTGTTGTCGTGCTGGACGACGTTATCAGCACGGGTGAATCGCTTAAGGCTATGGATGCACTTATGGAAAAATTTGACGTTGAGGTTGTCGCAAAGGCCGCAGTGCTTGCGGAGGGCGATGCCGCGGACAGAACGGATATAATTTTCCTCGAAAAGCTGCCTCTGCTTTTTAAATGATTTTACGTCCCCTTGCGCTGATAGGTTTCAGCTTTACGCTTACCTTTCTGGCGCTCAGCCTTTTCGAAGACTCGGCTCTTGTTATTTCTGTCAGTGCAGCCGCCTGCCTGATTATCTGCTTTTTTGCAAAACGGCTTAAGGGCAGATGGACAGCAGAGATTTTTCTTTTGTGCGTAATCTGTGCCTGCCTGTGGTTTTCTCTTCACGACAGCTTTGTTTATAAGACTGCCGTAAGCTATGCAGGCAGTAACACTCAGGTGACTGCAAGAATAATAAGCTTGCCCGAAAGAAGCGAAAAGGGCTGGTTCTATACGCTTAAGTCAAGTGAAATCGGCGGTGAAAAGGCTGAATATAAAATAAGCTTTTTTTCAAAAGAGCTGCTCGATGCCGAGCCCTATGACGAAATCAGCTTCAGAGCAGAGCTATACAGCATTGATGCTTCGGAGACCCAATCCTACTACAAGCCCAAGGGCATATACTTACAGTCCTTCTGGCACAGTAAAAGCGTGATTACAAAAGCCGCGGACAGGCCGATAGGCTATTATCTGCTCAAAGCCAAGGAATACGCAGTCAAACGCCTCGGCACAGTTATGGGCGGAAAAGAAGCAGACCTTGCCGCAGCTATGCTTACGGGTGACAAAAGCGGGCTTTCCGATGAAACCGTTGCGGCTTTTGCACGGGCAGGGCTTTCACACGCGATGGCGGTTTCGGGCCTTCATATGAGCATAATAGTAATGGGGCTTTATAAACTACTTATGCTTTTCTGCCGCCGTATCAGGTGGCTGCCGGGTATCGTGTGTACCCTGGTCAGCTTCGTCTATGCAGGTGTAGCGGGCTTTTCAATGTCGGCAGTGCGTTCGTGCCTTATGATAACGGTTATGCTTTTGGGCTCAGCGTTTTTCAGGCGGTCGGATTCACTCAATTCACTGGGTCTGGCGGCGCTGATAATAACGCTTGTCAATCCCTTGGCGGTGCTCGACTGGTCGTTTATGCTCTCGTTTTCCGCAACGCTCGGAATTATACTGTGCTCGAAACATATCAATCTGATATCATGCAGGGTATCGGAAAGAATAAAATTGAGAGCGTTGAGATATCTTGTCCGTACAGTTGTTGCTACGGCTTTGATATCTCTGGCGGCAACGGTGTTCTGCCTGCCCGTAACGCTGTTTTTTATCGGCGGTGTTTCACTTGTGTTTCTTCCTGCAAACCTGCTTACCCTGTACGCCGTGCCCCTTGCACTCGTTTCGGCAATTTCTGCTCTTCCGTCCTGGGGAGTGCTTTCAGAGCTTGCGGCAGAGCTGTGCTCGGCAGTTTGCGGATTTATTTTAAAAATTACTCATTGGCTGGCCTGCTTTGAATTTGCGTACATAAGCACGGATTATACGCTTGTAAAACTGAGCTTTACGGCCGTTGCGGCGGTAATTGCGCTTGAACGGTTTGTGTTAAAGGACAACAGCAAATTTTTAAGGTCAGCCGTTTTAACGGTATCATTTGCCGTGGTGGTTAATATTGTTTTAATGATTTTTTTGAACGGATGAAAAGGAGGTGTAAGCTGTGGCATTTTTAAACGAGCAGGATTTTAAAAAGCAGATATCCTCGGGCGAATTGCCGCCGCTTTGCCTTGTTTTCGGCAATGAGGATTATCTGAAAAAGCACTACGTCTCCCTGCTTGAAAAGAAGAGTGTGGATGAGGCTATGGCGCAGTTCAATCTTCACCGCATCAACGGCGAAAATTTTGTTTTTGACGAGCTTTATCAGGTTTCGCAGTCAATGCCGTTTATGAGCGATTACAGCTGCGTTGTCGTCAAGGACCTTGCCGTTGACAAAATGAAGAATGACGATTTTGACGTGCTTCTGGATTTGCTTGGCGACCCTCCCGAAACCTGCGTTATGGTTTTCTGGATGGACGGCGTTCAGCTTGACGAAAAGAAGGATAAAACCAAGCAGTTTATTGAAGCCGTCAATCAGGCCGGTGTTGTGCTCAGGCTTGATAAAATGAGCGGTACGGCACTTTTCAAGCTCCTTGAAAACGGCGCAAAAAAACGGGGCTGTGAAATGAGCAGGGATTCGTCGTCCTACCTTGTAAAAAGGGTCGGCGATGAGCTGAATTTACTGCTCAACGAGCTCGACAAGCTCTGCTTTTATAAAGGCGGGGGCGAAATCACAAGGCGTGATATTGACGAAATCTGCGTGCGAAGTCTTGATGCAAGCGTGTTTGATTTGTCAAAGGCACTCGTCAGCGGCACGGCACAGCAGGCGTTCGATATACTGGGCGATTTGTTGGCGCAAAAGGAAAAGCCCGTCGTAATTCTCGGCACTCTGGTTTCGGCTTACGTTGATATGTACCGTGCTCAGGTTGCCCTTGCCTCGGGTGAGAATGCGGATGCCGCCGCTTCGGTTTTCAACTATAAAAGAAAAGAATTCAGGCTGAAAAATGCTGCCCGTAACAGTGCAAATATGAGCCTTGAGCAGATAAGAAGCTGCCTGGATATTCTTGCAGATGCCGATATGCGCCTTAAAAGCACGGCGCTTGATGAACGAAGAATACTTGAAGAGGTTATGCTCAAACTGATTTTAATGAGCTGAATAAAATGATTAGATTAAAGCAGGCTGTAATTGTTGAAGGTAAATACGACAAAATCCGTCTGGAATCGTTGCTCGATGCAACAATAATTCCGACGGACGGCTTTGCAATTTTCAAAGACAAAGAGAAACAAAAGCTCATCCGCCGCCTTGCCGAAAAAAACGGTATACTCATTCTCACCGACAGCGATTCGGCAGGCTTCAAAATCCGCTCTTTTTTAGGCGGAAGCATACCGAAGGAAAAAGTTACCCACGCTTACATCCCTGATGTTTTGGGCAAGGAAAAACGCAAGGCCGAGCCTTCAAAAGAGGGCAAGATAGGCGTTGAGGGTATGCGCACCGAGGCTTTGCTCAGCGCACTTGAAAAGGCGGGCGTGCTCTGCGAGGAAACAAAGGGAAAATCGAGAGCGGTTGCGGTTGCTGACCTTTTTGAGGACGGTATAAGCGGCGGCGAAAACAGCAGGGCAAGGCGTGAAAAGCTGCTTAAATTTCTCGGCTTGCCGCAGCGGCTTTCCACATCCGCTTTACTCGATATGATTAACACCTTTATGAGCTTTGAGGAATACAAAGCCGCAGTTAAAAGGATTGATGAAGATGAATGAAGAACGCTTTGTCAGCGCCGTAATAGTTGCCGCAGGCAGCTCAAGGCGTATGGGCGGTATCAATAAATTACTGCTCACTCTTCTGGGCAAAACCGTGCTTGAAAGAACGGTTGAGGCCTTTGATAAAAATGAAAACGTGAACGAAATTGTTCTCGCCGCAAGGGCAGAGGATATTGAAGAATATACAGGACTGCTTTCGCGGTACAAAAAGGTCAAATGTATTGTCGAGGGCGGCCAAACAAGGCAGAAAAGCGTTGCCGCCGCCGTTGAGGCGTGCGCTGCGGAATGTACTCTCCTTGCAATTCACGACGGTGCCAGACCGCTTGTTACACAAAAAATCATCAACGATACCCTTGCCGCCGCTGCCGAGTGCGGAGCCGCCGCCTGTGCGGTGGAGGTAAAGGACACGGTGAAAATAATTGACGGGAATTCTTTTATTACCGACACGCCCGAAAGGGCTTCGCTTCGTGCCGTGCATACTCCGCAGTGCTTTGACAAAAAGCTGTACCTTGAGTGTATTGACGAATTGGGCGAAGCGGCAAAGGATATGACGGACGACTGCCGTCTTGCAGAGCTTTGCGGCAAAAAGGTCAAGCTCGTTGCAAGCTCGTACACGAATATCAAAATCACCACGGCGGAGGATATACCCTTTGCTGAAAGTATACTGAAGGGGGAATGAGCAATGCTCAGAATAGGTCACGGCTACGATGTACACCGCCTTGTCGAAGGCAGAAAACTCATTCTCGGCGGAGTTGAAATTGAACACAGCCTCGGCCTTTTGGGACATTCGGATGCCGACGTGCTTCTGCATGCAATAAGCGATGCGCTTTTAGGTGCCGCGGCTATGGGCGATATCGGCGCAATGTTTCCCGATACCGACCCCGCCTTCAAGGATGCTGACAGCCTTGAGCTTCTGAAGCAGGTTGTTGCAAGGCTTGAAAAAAGCGGGTACTCGGTCGGCAATATCGATGCTACCGTAATTGCACAAAAGCCGAAACTAAAGCCCTTTATTGAAAAAATGAGAGAGAATATTGCTCTCGCCTGCGCCTGCGATACCTCGCAGATAAACGTTAAAGCTACCACGGAAGAAAGGCTGGGCTTTACGGGAAGCGAAGAGGGCATAGCCGCACACGCCGTGTGTATAATTGAGGTTAAGTAATGTTCGGTTACGTAAAAATCTGCAAGCCCGAGTTAAAGGTAAAGCATTACGAGGCTTATAAG
Organism: Clostridia bacterium; assembly: GCA_017410325.1. GTDB lineage: Bacteria > Bacillota > Clostridia > Oscillospirales > Acutalibacteraceae > UBA8612. The sequence continues at coordinate 99,984 of JAFQRA010000031.1, forward strand.
GGCGTTTACTGCTCGCTTTGTAAAACGCTCAAAAAAGAATACGGCGTTTTGGCTTCGCTTACGCTCAACTACGATTTTACTCTGCTTGCCCTTACGCGGTTAGCCTTTGCCGAAGAATGCTGCGGCTTTCGCGACAGCCGCTGTGCATACAATCCGCTTAAAAAGTGCAAGCAATGTGTAAACGGCAGCAACGAATTATCCTATTCTGCCGCCGCCGCAATGATAATGTGCTACTATAAAGCTGCCGACGATATTTCGGACTCGTCTTTTTTAAAGGGACTTGTAAAGCGGATGTTAAAGCCGTATTTTGCACTCAAGCGCAAAAAGGCGATGAAAAAATATCCTGCGCTTGACGGGATAATTTCCTGTGCAATGCAAAAGCAGAGCGAAACGGAAATGAGAAAAGAAACGAGCGTGGATTTGGCCGCAGACCCTTCCGCAAAAGCAATGGGTGAAATACTTTGCTTTGGCTTTGAGGGCGAGACCAAGGAAAAATTAAGCCGCTTCGGCTACCTTGTCGGGCGCTGGGTTTACCTTATGGATGCGCTTGACGATGCTCAGGATGACAGAAAGAACAATTCATATAATGTTTTTAATAATATAAATAAAGACTCTGCAAAAAATGAAAAGGAAGCAAGGGATTATGCCGTTGGTGTAATCAACCTTACCGCAGGTCAGCTTGCAAGGCAGTTCGAGGAAATAAGGCCTGCAAGGTTTGCCGAAATACTGGAAAACATAGTTTACGACGGCCTGCACAATTCTATGAATGAAGTAATAGGAAAGAAGGAGGAGAAGAAATGAAGGATCCCTTTTTTATACTTGGTCTGCATTCGGGCGCAAGTGACGAGCAGGTGCGCGAAGCGTACAGAAATCTTGCACGCCGCTACGGCGAAGGCGGCGAAAGCCCCAATGCCAAAAAAATGGCGGAGCTTGATGCCGCGTACGATGCAATTATTTTAAGCCGCACGGGTAACGGACACTCTGCTGCGGGCACCGACTACAGCGGCTACAACACCTACACGCGTTATGACGGCACCTCACCCGATTTCGGGGATATCAGAGCAAAAATCAACTCGGGCAGGACGGACGAAGCCGAAATTCTGCTTGACGGTATTTCTGCCGATCAGCGTACGGCTGAGTGGTATTACCTCAAGGGTACGGTTTCCCACCGCAAGGGCTGGCTTGAGGATGCGGCAAGGAATTTTGAGCGTGCCTCACAGCTTGACCCGACCAACCCCGAATACCGCCGTGCCTGCTACAATATAAATTCCGACAGGGCAGGCGGCTACCGCACCGAAAGAAAAACGGAAAAGAGCACGGGCTGTGATGCCTGCGACCTTTGCTCGGGTCTGCTTTGTGCGGATTGCTGCTGTGAATGTATGGGCGGCGACTGTATTCCGTGCTGTTAAGAGGTAGTATGAAATGAAGCAATCCTCTAAAACCGCTCTGGGCGGTATAGTAAGTGCGCTGAGCATTGTGCTTATGCTTATGACAGCGGTTATTCCGTTTATGTCCTATGCTCTGCCGCTTATTGCAGGTGCTATGCTGATACTTATGGTAATAGAAATCAGCAAAAGCTGGGCGTGGATAGTATATGCTGCTGTCAGCCTGCTTGCAATTTTCGTTGTGCCCGACAAGGAGGCAGCTACCTTTTACGTTGCCTTTTTCGGCTATTATCCCATTATCAAATCAACGCTTGAAAAACATCTGCCGAATGTGGCGGAGTGGCTGGTAAAGCTCGTTATTTTCAACGCATCCGCCGTGGCGGGCTATCTTTTCACAGTGTACGTGCTGGGCATACCGTTTGACGATATGGGTGAATGGGGTAAATACGGCGTAATTTTACTTTTGGTACTTGCAAACGTTGTGTTTATAATGTATGATATTTTACTCACGAAGTTAATTACACTTTATATGAGTAAGTTCAGAAAAAAATTCCGGAAAATATTCAAGTAACAATTTATTAAATGAAACGAGAGGATAGAAAAATGAACAACAAAAAATTTGCTGTTATCGGTGTCAGCGGACGTGGCTCAGGTATGGCTCTTGAGCTTCAGAACGTTGAAGGCGTAGAGGTTGCCGCAATCTGCGACCTGTATGCCGACAGAGTTGAAAGCACGCAGAAGAGGTTTCAGGAGGAGCACGGCTTTACTCCCGACGGCTACACGGATTATAAAGAGCTGTTAAAGCGTGACGATATCTGTGCCGTTATGGTTGCCACAACGTGGATTACCCACTCCAGAATAGCTGTTGACTGTATGGAGGCAGGCAAGCACGTTGCTATGGAGGTAGGCGGTGCCGCAAGCGCAGAGGAGTGCTGGCAGCTTGTACGCACGAGCGAAAAAACCGGCAAGTTCTGTATGCTTCTTGAAAACTGCTGTTATGACCGCTTTGAAATGGCTCTTTACAATATGTCCCGTCAGGGCCTTTTCGGCGAAATCGTACATACACAGGGTGCGTATCAGCACGACCTTCGTGACGAAATTGCTCTCGGCAGAGAAAACCGCCACGGCAGACTTTTCAACTTTATGAACCGTGACGGTGAGGTTTACCCCACCCATCAGTTAGGCCCGATTTGCAAGCTTCTCAACGTCAACAGAGGCAACAGAATAGTTTCCCTCGTTTCAATGTCTTCAAAGGCAAGAGGCCTCAATCAGTGGATTAAGGACAACAAGGGTGAGGATTATGACCTTGCCGATTACCCCTTCACACAGGGCGACGTTGTAACCACTATGATGAAGTGTGCTCACGGCGAAACGATACTTCTCACACACGAGTGTACCTTACCCAGACCCTATTCAAGAGGCTACCGTATCGACGGCACGAAGGGTATGTACACGGAGGACGACAACCAGATTTATATCGAGGGACGTTCACCTCAGCACGAATTTGAAAAGGTTGAGCCGTATATCGAAGAATACGAGCATCCCCTGTGGAAGGAATACTACCAGAAGGGTGTTCACGAGGGCGGCCACGGCGGTATGGATTTCCTTGTTCTTTCCGCCTTCGGTGAGGCTGCACTCAACGACAAAAAGCCCCCGATTGATGTTTACGATGCCGCTACGTGGATGGCTGTTACATATCTTTCTGAGCAGTCAATCGCAACGGGCAGCACGAGCATTCCCTTCCCCGATTTCACGGACGGTCTTTGGATTGACCGCGAGCCCTACGAGCGCGGCAGATACTGCCTTGACGAGGTTTGCCCCGAGTTTTATGATATAAAATAATGAAAGGAAAGATAGATTATGTATTACATCGGCGTTGACGGCGGCGGAACAAAAACCGTCTATACTCTTTTTGACGAAAACAAGAATATTCTCGATGAGGTTAAGACCCCCGGCAGTAACCACGAGAATATGGAGGGCTCTTTTGATGAGGCTTCCGAAATAATCTGGGGCGGTCTTACAGCCCTTGCCGAAAAGCACGGCATCAGCCTTGACGAGGTCAGCTTCACACTTATGGGTCTGGCAGGCATCGACCATCCCTACCAGCACGACATTATGTGCGAAAAGCTCAACGCAAAGGGCTTTAAAAACTACGCAATTTATAACGACGGCTTCCTCGGCGTAAAGGCAGGTAGCGAAACGGGTGCCGCCATCGGCTACAATATGGGCACGGGTATGTGCTGTAACGCTATCGACCGCAAGGGCGAAATGCGCCAGCTTGCAGGCCTCGGCGAATTCTCGGGCGATATCGGCGGCGGCCATCAGATTGCAATTACCGCTTACAGAATTATTTACGATGACGTAATGCTCAATATTGCAAAGACCGCAATGACGGATATGTTCTTTGAGGAATTTGAAATCAAGACCAAGGAGGAGTTCCTTGGCACGGTTGCAATGTATGAGGACGAGACACAGTTTGACCGCTTTGTAATGCGTCTTATCGACTTCTTCTTTGCCGCCGCAAATATGGGTGACGAGCCCGTTATGAAGGCTGTTGAAGCTCTTGCAGACAGAGGCGCTTACCTCATTGCCGCCCACGCAAATCAGCTTGATTTTGACGATGAGGTTGAGGTTGTCCTCGCAGGCTCAATTCACACAAAGCTCCCCAGCGAAAAGTACGTTGACCTTATGATTGAAAAGGCAGGCAAGCTCACCGCAAAGAAGCTCAACTTCAAAAAGCTCACAGCCGCACCCGTATTCGGCTGTATCAACTGGATTTTACAGCAGTATGCTTAATTTAGGAGGTAAATAAATATGAAAGAGATTAATGTTTGCGTTATCGGCTCAGGCAGTACATATTGCCCCGAGCTTGTAGACGGCTTCCTTCAGGCAAGAGATACTCTAAAGCTCAAGAAAATTTCCTTTATGGATATTGATGACCGCAAGAGGAATATCGTCGGCAACCTTTGTGTCCGTATGCTCAAGGCTGCCGGTCTTGACTGCGAAACAGTCCTCACGGACGACCTTGACGTTGCCCTTCAGGGTGCAGACTTCGTTGTCACACAGATTCGTGTCGGTAAGCTCCCCTGCAGACACTTGGACGAAACAATTCCGCTCAAGTACGGCCTTATCGGCCAGGAAACAACGGGTATCGGCGGCTTCTTCAAGGCTCTTCGCACAATTCCCGTTATGAAGAACATCTGTAACAAGATTGAAGAAATCTGCCCCGATGCATGGCTTATCAACTTCACAAATCCCTCGGGTATCGTTACGGAGTTCGTGCTCAATAACACAAACGTCAAGTGTATCGGCCTTTGCAACGTGCCGATTGACATGCTCGACGATACAAAGGAAATCGTCGGCGAGGACGCTGAAATCAAGTACGTCGGCCTCAATCACCTGAGCTGGATGACCTCCGTTAAGGTTGACGGCAAGGAAATGATTGACGAGCTTATCGAAAAGGGCTTCTCCCCCAAGGTTATGGCAAACATCAAGGATGACGGCTTCTCACTTGAAACACTTGCCGCTATCCACGCTCTGCCCTCCTCTTACCTCCAGTACTATTACTGCCGCAACGCAAAGCTTGAATACCTTATGAAGGGCGAAAAGAGCCGTGCACAGAAGTGTATGGAGATTGAAGAAGAGCTTCTTGAAATGTACTCCGATGAGGGCCTTTACGTAAAGCCTGCCCTGCTCGACCAGCGCGGCGGCCACAAGTATTCCCTCGTTGCAGTTTCCCTTATCAACTCAATTGCAAACGATGTCGGCGACGTTCAGGTCGTCAACATCAAGAACGGCAATACTCTTCCCTTCCTCAAGCCCGACGATGTTATCGAGGTGCCTGCAAGAATCGGCAAGAACGGCGCAGAGCCTGTTGACCTGGGCGAAATCAACAACCGCCATATTATCGGCCTTATGAGCGTTGTCAAGGAGTACGAGCGCTACACCGTTGAAGCCGCAAAGACAGGCTCCAACGAAGCAGCACTCAACGCCCTGCTTATTCATCCGCTCGTAGGCGACTGGGAAAAGGCACTCAACTGCTTCAACGAAATGAAGGAAGCACATAAGGACTATCTTCCCCAGTTCTTTAATAACTAAATTAAACGGACGACCAAAGGTCGCCCCTACAGAATAAAACATAAAAAACGCATCGCAGACCAAAAATCTGCGGTGCGTTTTTTGTTTGTCTTTACTGTAATCGTTAATGCTTTACAAGCTTTCCATCATCAAAAAATCTTTCAGTTTAATATGCTTTATAACACTTGTTGAATAGTCGATATCATCGTTTGTGATAATGATTTTTTGAGAAAGATTGTCTATATTTCTAAATGCACCAAACTCTCTTTGGTATGCCTTATCTTCTGCTACACTATAGGCTACTTGCACATAGTATTGCTTTGTACCTTTTGTCGCCAAAAAGTCTATTTCTTTGCCGCCGTTATTATACACATATACCTCGTACCCCATATAAATCAACTCGTTATACACGATGTTTTCAAGGTTGTGTGTAAGGTCGAAACGGTTGTTCATACAGCGGATAGAATTGAAGCAAACATCGGCGTTGTAGATTTTGGAATAATATGAAAGCTCTTTTTTTGTTTTAGGTGAATATTGCTTGACGGATTCTATAATATAGGCTTCCTCCAGATAGCCAAGATATTTCATTATCGTGTTTACCGAACAAGCGGTGTGCTCCTGCTTAATGTAATCCCGAATGGAATTTGCAGAGAAAATACGGCTGTTACTGCGCAAGACAAAATTCACCAAGCTCTTAAACAAATTGTCTTTGCGTATCTTGTATCTTCGTATCAGGTCATTTATAACGATTGTGTCGTCTAAATCGTTCAGGTATCTGCTTTGGGCTTCGGGTGAATCAAACTCAAAGCGTTTAGGAAAGCCTCCCCAAACAAGGTAATCTGTAACCGAGGTTTCTTTTCCAAGCTCTTTGCAGTATTCTGCTATCTCCTTATAAATGAACGGTCTGATACGAAAGGCTACGTATCTGCCAGACAGTTCTTTTGTAAACTCACCCGACAGAAGCTTTGAATTTGAGCCGGTAATAAACAAAGAATAATTATATAATCGTAACGTTTTACAAGCATCCTGCCAGCCGTCAAGCGTTTGAATTTCGTCAAAGAAAAGATAGCATTTTCCGTCTTTCTTGTTTTCTTCTACATAGGAAATCAGCTTGTCGGAACTGTTTATATTGGCGGATACTTTTTTATCCTCAAAATTAAGATAAATAATGTTATCCGTGTTTTCTGCTATTTCTTTAATGATTTGCTCCATAATGACCGATTTGCCGCACCTGCGGATTCCTGTGATGATTTTTATTAAATCGGACTCATAAAAGGGGCGCACTTGCTCAATATAGTGTTCTCTTTGGATCATTTCAATCACCTCGACTATATTATACTGCAAAATTTTGCGATTATCAACATTTTTATTCAGTACTACTGAAAGATTTTTCGGATTTTTAAAAATTGTTCAGTAGGAATGGCTTTTAAATCGGCAAAATAATTGAAAAGAGGTATGAGCGTGCACACGTCATACCTCTCAGCTTTTATAAAGGTTCAATTGTAATTAATTGCGCATTACGAATTACGAATTGATAATTTTTCCGTTTCTCACTTTAATTTCAAACGTTTTATGTATATCCGTGCAGGATGTACCGACAAGCACCGAGTAATCGCCGTCGTGCATACCGAGCACCATTCTGCGGTCGTAGTAGAGGAAGGCTTCGTTGGGCACGGCAATATTAAGCTCTGCCTTTTCTTGCTTTTTCAGTTCAACACGCTTATAAGCCTTGAGCTCCTTTACGGGCATTACAACGTCGCAAAACTTACCGGAAAGATAAATCTGCACAACCTCTGCGCCGTCAAAGCCGCCCGTGTTTTCGGCGGTGAGTGTGATATTCAGGCTGTCACCGTTGTTTATGCACTCAAAATTATCAAGCGCAAAGCTCGTGTAGGAAAGACCGTAGCCGAAGGGATAACGGGGTGAGCCGTCGTTTTCAACGTAGCCGTAGCCTCTGCCCGAGGGCTTGTAGGAATAGAAAAGCGGCACCTGACCGACGGTTTTCGGGAAGGTTATGGGCAGCTTTCCGCTGGGGCTGATTTTGCCGAAAAGTATTTCACAGATTGCCTGTGCGCCCTGCTCACCGGGGTACCACGCTTCAAGTATTGCTCCGCAGCCGTCAACCCAACTGCACATATCAACGGGCGAGCCGTTGAGCAGAATTACGGCGGATTTCGGATTTGCGGCACACATTCTGCGTATGCTGTCCTCCTGGTCGGTCTTTACAACCATTTCAATTTTGCCGACTATGGTTGCGCCTTCGTCCTTCTGTGCCTTGCGTGTGACACCGGGCAGACGGATGTCGGAGCGGTCAAGCCCCTCGCCCTCAACGAGCGCCGTCATATAAACCGCGGCATCGCACTCGGCGGCAACCTTTTCAATGTCTTCATCCTCTGCAAAAATAACCTCGGCACAGCCGTCAAGGTATTCGCGCAGATATTGGAGCGGCGTTTTTGCGTCCTCTGCCGTCCAGTCAACCTCAAACGGGCCGGAGTAGTTTTTGCCTACGGGGAAAACGTCGGCGCCCATACCGAATACGGCGAGCTTCTTTATTTTGTTTTTGTCAAGCGGAAGTACACCCTCATTTTTAAGCAGTACCATAGCCCTGCGTGCGGTTTCGAGCGCAAGGCGTTTGTGCTCCTCACAGCGCACGAGTGCCTTTGCCTCGTCTCTGTCGGCAAAGGGCTTGTCCATAAGTCCGACGGCGTATTTTGCCGTAAGCACACGCAAAAGCGCACGGTCAATATCACTTTCGGTTATCCAGCCCTCGTTATACGCCTTCATAAGGTCGTCGTAGGAATTCTGCGGAAGGTCAACGTCAAGCCCTGCCTTGAGACTGTCGGCCTGTGCCTTCCATTCCGCGTCGAAAAGCTGATGCGCTTCCCACACACCCTCAACGGAGTTGTAGTCCGAAACAACGAAGCCCTCAAAGCCCCACTCACCACGCAGAATGTCGGTGAGCAGCCTTTCGTTACAGGTGCAGGGCACACCGTCCCAGCTGTTGTAGGCGGACATAATCGACATTGCGCCGCCTTCTTTGATGCACTTTTCAAAGGGCTTTAAATAAACCTCACGCATTGTGCGTTCGCAGGTGTCTGAAACGTTGGAGTCTCTGCCGCCGTAGGAATAGTTGTCCGCATAGTGCTTCGGGGTGGCGATAACGCCGTTTTTCTGTAGGCCGCGGCAGATTGCGGCACCGAGGTCGCAGTTAATCAGCACGTCCTCGCCGAAGGACTCAATTGTTCTGCCCCAGCGGCAGTCACGCACAACGTTTACAACGGGGGTGAGTGCCTGCCTTACGCCTACAACGGCACACTCCTTGCCGATAACGTCTGCAATCTGTTCAACAAGGTCAACGTCAAACATCGAAGCCATACCGATAGGCTGGGGAAAGCAGGTTGCCATACCCCATTGCGCACCGTGAAGTGCTTCGGCGTGCTCAATGGGTGGAATGGACTGGGAGTTTTGAGCCATACTCTTGCGGATATCCTCGTTTATAGCGTCGACAACCTCTTCGGTCGGGACTGCACAGCCTCTCTGCTCGTGCAGAAAGTGACCGGGGTTGCGGAAATTACCGAATTTGTAAAGCCGCCTTTCCTCGTAATCCTCACGGATGGGATAAAGCATCTGACAGGAAAGCTGGCATATTTTTTCTTCAAGTGAGAGCTTTTCCATAAGCTCCTTTGCACGCTTTGCAGGAGTATCGGACATAGGTTTTTTCCTCCTTGTAAGGTTTTAAAATATATTAACACAACTTTTAAAAAATCGCAATTATTATCTTATTGCTTTGCAAACCGAGTAAACTCCTTATTCAGCTTCCGATACGGCAGGTTTGCAATTTCTTTGAGCGTATATGTTTTCATAAGGTACTCAACGAATTTACAGCCGAGGTAATAGCCTGCGTCGGAATGCCCGTTATACGAGCACCAGTCGCCGAAAAAGTCCTGTACGCTTTGCCTTTTGTCAAGTCTGCGCAGATATTCTTTTTTGATTTCGCTTTCGTTTTCGCGGCACCAGTCAAGCCAGCCGCCGCTGTTCTGGTGATAAAAATTATCATCGCCGCAAAGGATATGCTCGCAGACCATCGCAACGCCCTCGCAGTAAAGCTGCTGTATGCCCTTTCTGCGCTTTGTAAAGTCGGGCAGGTATAATCTTCCGTTGAGCTCGTGCCACAGGTGTCCGACTTCGTGCAGCATGAGAGCACGCATATTCGTTTCGTTGCCCCAGTCAAGCTCAATTATTTTCTCAATTCCGAGAAGAACGGTGTTTTTGCCGTCAAGCGTTGTTGCCCAGCCTGCACCGTTGCAAAGCCCGAGGTACAGAATGATGTTAATATCGGGCTCGGTGTCAAAAAGCTTTTTGAGGTTTGCATTAAGAGTGTTAACCACAATCTCAAAATTTTGGCTCACAAAATCAATTTTTTCTGCGTTAAGTGCAGCTTCAAGCACGGGCAGAACCTGTTTTTCAAAGTCATATTCCTTTGCATCGTTTTCGCATTTACGGGGTAATTCTTCCGATATTTCTCCTGCATATTTTTTCCATACGGCAACATCAAAGCCGCCCCGAAAAAGCGTTTTGATTTTTTCACAGGTGTTTATTATTTTCATAAAAGTTATCCTTAACTCAATTCAAAAATAAAGGTTTGGTGTTTTTGCATATTTATTGTAAACTCATCCGTTTCAAGTTCGGGCACGTCCGCACCGAGAAGCGGTGTGATTTTATATTTTTGCGGCAGGGTGATTTTTACCTCGCCGTCATTTACAGAATGTATGCCCAAAAATCCCTCGCCGCAGTAAATCACGTTACCGTCGGCGTTGCAGCAATGAACGCCCGACGAAACGAGGAAATTGCGAAGCTCGTCAACGCCGTAAAACGGCTTTTCTTTGCTCACCTGAAGATAGGGCACATTCATTTTTCGGCAAAGCTCAACCGCCGCCTTACCGCTTTCGGACGGTATAGGTGCGGTGAATATTGCCGCACGGTAATTTTTCAGCACCCTTTCCGCATCCTCAACCAAACACAAATCAAAGGGAATGCCGGAATTGCCCATACGCACCCTCGTATGGTTTACGGCGTGGCAAAGCTCACTGCCTGCGGGGTTGTTAAGGTAGGCTTTTTCGTCAATGAACAAAACCGTCTGAGCTTTCGGCAAATGCTCTGTGCTTTTGTCCTTTGCATTTTCGGCAATTTCCCTCATTTCTGCCATTTCGGACATAACTAAATTGTCTTTATACCAGCCGCCCCACATATCAAACCACCATATACCCGAAGCGTTGGTAAGCTGATGCGCAAAGGCATTGCGTATTGCAGAGAGTGAAAGCTCAGGGCTTTCGGGGCCGCACCAGACGGTTTTACCGCCGTTGCCGTCGTACAGCTCGTAAATACCGTCGCGGTATCTGCCGGGGCGGGAGTCGTGCAGCCTTTGCGTAAGGTGAGTCCTTATATCGCACTCAACAAAATACAGCTTTCCGTGCTCCTTTACGGACTTTGCGGTGAGCATATCGCCCCAGTCAAAGCCGAGGCTGCGTTTTTCATCGTAACAGCAGGGGGAGGAGAAAAAGTCTATGTACGGCGAGCCGATAATAAGCCTCAGCCCGTGCAGGCCCCACAGCGGATTGCTTACAAAAGCGTTGTAGCCGTAGAAAACGCCTGCAACCTGCTCGCCGTTAATGTGGCTTTTGAGCACCCTTGCAAAATACTCAACCGTTTTTGCTGCCTCTTCACAGCAGAATTCGCCGTAGCGGCTGACCCTGCTTAAATTCTCTTTGGTGAGGGTCGGTGCATCGGTTATGCCGTATTTTTCCTTCATCCAAAGGCGGAATTTCCGCTGACCCTTTTCGGAAAACGAGCCCGAAAGGTCGTGGTGCATCCATTCCTGCGTGGTGCCGCCGCAAAGCTGGTAGCCTGCAATTCTGTCGGCATAGGAAGCCGAGCGTATGTGCGAAACGAGCTCTTTTAAAAGCAGAGCACCGTAACGCTTAAATAAATCCGAATAAAGCGATTCGCGTCTGCCAGTCGGCGTTTCAACGGTTTCATCGGGGTTGGCCTCAACCCATTTGCGTGGCATTGCTATGTTTATTCTCGGAAAAATAAACGCATCGGGGCATTCATTAAGAATACGGTTAACCGTGCCGTCAAATTCATTATAATCGGGGCTGTCACCCTCGAAAACACCCGTTAAAAACGGCGTGAAGCCCGTAACATTGTTAATCGGCAAATCGGTAAAGGAAACATTGACGAAAAACATTCTGTATCCGCTTGCGATAAAATCGGAATATTCGGCACACTCCTCAAAATAAGCGGTGTACGCAAGCGGAGCGTGCAATTCCCCGTCAATTTTTATGTAAGGCCTTCCGTGTTGGAATTCGATTGAAGATGTCATTTTATCACCTTGCTTTTCTCGCCAACTGCAAATCTATTGTATCGTAAATTTCTATTTTTCCGCCGTGGCGGTCAATTGCTTTTTCTATTTCGGAAAAGAATTCGCTTCGGATTTTTCCTTCAATTGCAATGTGGTCGGAATATGTGCCCAGAAGCATAACGTATTCCTTTGCAGAGAATGTCCGTGTGCGGTAAAACAGCCTGTACCGGATATCCGTAAAGCCGTACTTTTCTGCAATCAAGGCTCTGTTTCGTGCCTGCTCTTCGGTATATTCAAGCAACGGCTCACTCTTTTTGTTGTGGTACTTGTAATAGTATTCTTCATAGATTCGGTCTATTTCTTCCGACAAAGCGGGGTTGTCCTTATCACGGTACGGGTGGTTTGCAAAGCGGGCGAAAACACCGCCGTCCTTGAGCGTATCGTAAACCTTTTTGTACCCGATTTCTTCGGGTATCCAATGAAAAGCGGAAGCAGAATAAATCAGGTCATATTTACCTCTTAAATCAATATCTTCAAACCTTTCCGAAACCGCCGCAAAGCCGGGGTATGCTCTGAATTTGTCACGGCATATTTCGCAGAAGTTTTCACCGTAATCTATTGCAAGCAAAGCACAACCCGTTTTAAGAAACGGCAGCGTTGCCTGGCCGCCGCCTATACCAATTTCAATAACATGGCTGTTTTCATCTATTGGTGCGTATTCAAAAATTGCCCTGTATAATTCGTCAACATAGCTCGGTCGCAGTTTTTCGTAACTGTCTGCAACAGTATCAAAAGTCCGGTTTAATTCATTCATTAGCGTTATTCTCCCATAAGCTTAAGCATTGTCAAAGCGCTGCATTACCTCCTTTTCAAAGGAGGTGGCACGGCGTAAGCCGTGACGGAGGATTGCAAAATTATATGATGATTAAATTTTAACAAACAATCCTCAGTCACCTTCGGTGCCAGCTCCTTTAAAAAGGAGCGTTTGCCAAAGACTTAAAATAGCTGTCCGCTTCTTCGTGTGAGTGTAATATTATCACTTGTTTCTCTGTTTTGTATTTGTCAATTAGTTCGTATATTTTCGGCAACGATGTTTGAGAAAAATTCTTTATAAATACTTCAAATTCGGGGTCAAGCTCTTTTTCTATCCACGGCAGGTCATATCTTTTTTCGCTAAGCCTTTGCGTTGCACCCTGTAAGCAGATTTCAAAAGGCAAATCGAAAAGAAAAACCGTGTCGCATTGCTGTAATCTCATTTCAATCGTACGGTTATAATTACCGTCAATTATCCATTCATCGGTTGCGAAAATCTCTGCTATTCTTTCGTCAAAGTCTTCTCTTGGAATGTGCGTCTTGTCGGGCTTGTGCCATATCGCATCCAGATGATACAAAGGCAAACCTGTAATTTTGTTTAATTTTTCAGCAAAGGTTGTTTTGCCGCTACCGGGACAGCCGATTATGATTACTTTTTTCATCTTAATATTTCCTTGCTTACAAATACTTCTGCATATAAACCAAATTCTGATATGTACCGTCTTTTAGCTTGCACACCTTCGGCTTTACAGAAACAACCTCGAAGCCGAACTTTTCGTACAGCGCTTTTCCACGCTCGTTTCCTTCAACAAACTCAAGCTCCATAAACTCAATGCTTCTCTTGCGTGCCTCGTTTATAAGCTCGCTGAACATTGCCGAGCCTATGCCGATGTTCCAGTAGTCTTTCAGTATTGCAATGCCGACAAGTGCCCTGTGGGCGGTTTTGAGTTCGCTGTTAAACCTTATGTCACAGCTGCCGACAGCCATGCCGTTAATGTAGCAGGTTATAACGAGTGAGTCGGAAGAGTCACGCATTTGCTTTACCCATTCTTTTTCCCGGTCAATGCTCAAATCCCATTCTTCCGGATAGCGTGAAAAGAAATCCGTTTCGGCGCTTGTCTGAATAGCATTGTTGAGCAGCATTTCAGCGTCTTCAATTTCGGGCGTTTTAAGCACCGCATTAACGTCGTTTTTAAATGTGATTTTCTTTTCTTCAAATATCATTTCGTGTCTTCCTCCAACCGTATTTTTCTGTAAATTTCCTCAATGCAAGGGGCTTTATATTTGATATAATCATCAATGCTGTCGGGGAAAATTCTTGCCCCTTCTTCCTTTATCCTGCTGTATTCTGTTACGGCTTCGGGGTGGTTGCGTAAATAATCTCTGAACGCAATGTGTCGGCGAAGCTCTGCCGAAAATTCGGGGCAGACGTATAAATGGTGCACGGGCAATTCCGTTTTGCCCTTGTAATCAAAGGCTTCCCTGTCTTTTATTCCGAGGCCGCCTTCGTGTATATAGCCGAGTGCGGCAAGGCTTTCAACAACTTTGCTAAACACGGAATAATCCTTGATAACAATATCTATGTCAATAATCGGTTTGGCGGAAAGCCCCTCAACCGACGTGCTTCCGACGTGCTCAATGCCGACGGCGGTATCTTTTACAGCCGTTAAAAGATACTGTTTTATAATCTCAAAATCGTTTTTCCATTGTCCGTCATACGGAACAACAATAACCTTTTTCGCCATTGTACAAACGTCCTTTCTCAAATAACAGTTTGTCGAGCTCTTTATCAATGTAAAATTGGTTATCAACCGTAGGGGACGGCGTCCTCGACGTCCCTTTGTAAAATGTAATATCAATTTTACGGTGAGCTGTAGGGGAGGGGCTCTGTCCCCTCCCGTTACGCGACCGATATATCAATGTC